>CAVXNM010000093.1:0-85560 GCA_963763115.1 uncultured Gammaproteobacteria bacterium | reverse complement strand
ACGCAGTATAACCAATCTGCAAGGTGTTTGCGTTTGCCTGCTGATTCCCGGATTTGCACCGTGAGCCGACAATGATGAAACTGCCGCCATGCCCCGCACGACGCTAGCCGAAGCGGCAAAGGCCGTCCCGGACGAGCAGTTTTTCCTGCCCAGTTTTTGCGATGTCCGCATCGTTTTCGGGGTGGTTGTCATGACCGAGCTGCTGGCCTTCGTGCTGGTGCTGGCGAGTTCCGGTTTGCTGCATGATCCCTGGAGCGGTCTGGGGCTGATTTCCCTGTTCATGCAGTGGATCGCGTTAACCAGTGCAGCCGTGCTCTGTCTGGCGCGGCCGCTGTTGTTCCGTCTCGGTAACAATGTTGCCGCGGTGGTCAGTTATCTTCTGGTGTTGCTGGTGACGGCCGCGGTGGCGGAAATGGCATTCCGGCTGCTGGCGTCGAATTCGCTGGTCATCCCGGTCGATCCCGGTGAACATGTGGAGTTCCTGTTGCGCAGCCTGACCATGAGCACCGTCATCGCCGCTGTCATCCTGCGCTACCTCTTCGTGCAACACCAGTGGCGTCAGCAGGTGCTGGCTGAAGCCCGGGCGCGAATCCAGGCGCTGCAGGCGCGGATACGCCCGCATTTCCTCTTCAACAGCATGAATACCATTGCCGCGCTGACGCGTACGCAGCCGGAAGTCGCCGAGTCGGCGATCGAGGACCTGTCCGACCTGTTCCGCGCCTCCCTCGGACAGGAGGATGACCGGTCCATCCTAGGCGATGAGCTGGAACTGGCGCGCCGCTATCTGAATATCGAGTCCTTGCGCCTTGGCGACCGACTCTCGGTGGAGTGGAACATGGACGCGCTGCCGTTGGACGTTAAAGTGGTGCCGCTGATGTTGCAGCCCCTGCTGGAGAACGCCATTTCCCACGGTATCGAGCCGCTTTCGACAGGGGGGACGATCCGCGTCGCCGGACGCCTGAAGGAAGGTATGGTGGAAATCGAGATCAGCAACCCGGTACCCGCGGTCGGTTCATATGTTCCGCACCGGGGTAGCCAGATCGCCCAGGAGAACATCCGCCAGCGCCTGCTGCTGGCCTTTGGTGACACGGCGCGGCTGGAGACCACCCTGAGTGGCGGGGACTACCGGGTGACCCTGCGCTTTCCTGTGGATAAATCGCCATGAAGGTACTGGTCGTCGACGACGAAATGCCAGCCCGCGCACGGCTGCGACGCATGCTGGAAACCATGGACGGCTTTTCGGTCTGTGGCGAGGCGGCCGATGGGGAGGAAGCACTCTCGCAATGCGCGCAACTCCTGCCGGATGTGCTGTTGATGGACATCCGCATGCCAAGCATGGATGGCCTGGAGGCGGCGCGTCATCTGCTGGCACTGGAACGGCCGCCCGCGGTCATCTTCACCACAGCCTACAGTGAACATGCCCTGGCCGCCTTCGAGACCCATGCCGTGGACTATCTGCTCAAGCCGGTGCGCCAGGAACGACTGGAGAAGGCGCTGGAGAACACCCGCCGTCTGACGCGCGTGCAGGCCGCGGCTCTGCAGTCGACCGACAGGGAAGATGGTGTACGCAAGCGTATCTGCGCCCGCGTTCGCGGCAGTCTGCAGCTGATCCCGGTGGAGGAGATTCGCTATTTCCTGGCCGATCAGAAGTATGTCACGATCGGTACATCCGACAGTCAGGTGCTGATCGAGGAATCGCTCAAATCACTGGAAGAGGAATTCTCGGAGCGGTTTATCCGCATACATCGCAATGCCTTGATTGCTCCCGCGTTCCTGGTCGGGCTCGAACGGGACGTCGGTGGCCAGATGAGGGTGCGGCTGCGCGATGTCGGAGAGGCGCTGGAGATCAGCCGCCGCCATATCGCTGGCATACGCCGGCTGGTCAAATCCCTTAGATCCTGACCAGTGTCGGCGCTTGGACAAGGCGAACGGGTTGAACCGACAGAATAATACCCCTCCGGACAGGACCGGCTTGTATAATCAGTTTGTTGACAATTTCCCGCCGGGATCTTTTGTTAGTCTCATAACATCAAGCATGACAGTGAACGCCGATGTCTGCCGAATGCCTGCTAATCGCTACCCGTAAGAGCCCGCTGGCCTTGTGGCAGGCTGAACATGTACGCGCCCGGCTGCTGGAAGCCCATCCCGGACTGCTGGTCGAGCTGGTCACCATGTCCACTCAGGGAGACCGCGTGCTGGACAGTCCACTGGCAAAGATCGGCGGCAAGGGCCTGTTCGTCAAGGAACTCGAGCAGGGTATGCTTGAAGGACGTGCCGATATCGCGGTCCATTCCATGAAAGATGTGCCGGTCGATTTTCCGCCCGGACTGGGCATCGGCGCGATCCTCGAACGCGAGGATCCGCAGGATGGCTTCGTTTCGAACCGGTTTGGATCGATCGATGAGCTGCCGCAGGGCGCGCGTGTCGGAACATCTAGCTTGCGCCGCCAGTGCCAGCTGCGCGCCAGGCGTCCTGACCTGGATCTGGTGGACCTTCGTGGCAACGTAAATACCCGGCTGGGCAGGCTGGACCAGGGCGACTATGACGCTATTGTGCTGGCCTGCGCAGGTCTGAAGCGCCTGGGAATGGCCTCGCGCATCACCCGCGTACTGACGCCGGAAGAACTGTTGCCTGCCATCGGACAGGGCGTCATCGGCATCGAATGCCGGCTCGAGGATGAACCCGTAAGGCAGCTCATCGAACCGCTGGACCACGGTCCGACACGGTTGCGCATCGAGGCGGAACGCGCCTTCAATGCCACGCTGTCTAGCGGTTGCCAGGCGCCGGTGGCCGGTTTTTCCCTACTCGACAGTGACCTTCTTGAACTGCGCGGGCTGGTCGGTCGGCCGGATGGCAGCGAGATCGTGCGTGGACAGATCAGCGGCCCCGCGCAGGATGCCGGGACCCTGGGCCGGGAACTCGCCGAGGAGCTGCTGGCGCGCGGCGCGCGCACGATCCTGGAAGCCTTGCTGGGCAGTGCCTGATTGGCACTGGCGTTTGCTGCAGAGGTATGACGGGTTGATCGGCAGGCTCGCAAGCTCAGGCACGCCAACGTCCCCTCGCTTGTCGTTATGATTTTCCTGCCATACTCTCCGGTTCTCAAACGTCCACCGGCGAGTGAGCCAACCGGCAGACTTGCCTGCACGCACGGATGAACATCCACCGTACATTACATGGTCTGCGGGTGCTGGTGACCCGACCTGCCGATCAAGCCGGGTCGCTGTGCCGGTTGATTACCGAAGCGGGAGGCGAGGCGCTGCGCCTGCCGACGCTGGAGATCCGGGACCCCGATCTACAGCGGGCAACCAGGCTGAATACCATAATCGGTGACCTGGAAAGCTACGATCTGGCGGTTTTCATCAGCGTGAATGCCGTTACCCGTGGCATGGAATTCATCCAGGCGCAACGCGTCTGGCCGGCGACTGTCAAGGTCGCGACGGTTGGTGCGTCTTCCGCCCAGGCCCTGGCGCGCTGCGGCCTCACTGTTGAACTGGTGCCGGCGCACCAGTTCAACAGTGAGGCCCTGCTGGCGCTGGAGGAACTGCAGGACATGCGCGGCAAACGTGTGGTCATCTTTCGCGGCAACGGCGGCCGCGATGTGTTGCGCGATGTGCTGATCGAGCGCGGTGCCGAGGTCGATTATGTCGAGGTGTACCGGCGCGTCTGCCCGGTGATCGACCCCGGCGGCATTGCCCACTACTGGCAGCCGGGTGTCGTGGACCTTATCACCGTCACCAGCAATGAGTCGCTGCAGAACCTCTATAAAATGGCCGGACCACAGGGCCAACCCTTGTTGCGTGAAATGCAGCTGGTGGTAATCAGCCCGCGCCAGGCCGTTCTGGCAGCGGAGCTTGGATTCAGTCACAAACCGCTGGTGGCCGCCAACGCCGGCGACGAGGCCATCCTCGCCGTGCTTGTGGACTATGTATCAGTCGGGGTCGACAAACACTGCTGAGGGTTTGTCCATAAACACGTTTCACCGCAGAGACGCACGACTGCAGAGAGAAGGTGAGACCGGATACCGGTCGAGAGACTGGCCTGGGCCATGCAGGAGGTAGAGCACCAAAAGTAGGCGCCTAACCCGTTTCGGAGATCGCGGCGTACTCGAAGGAATCCGAGAAGAATCGCGACTCATCCAGTCCGTGCTCGAGGAACAGGCGATGTCCTCCCTGCACCATGACAGGGGGGCCGCTGGCGTAGATATCGAAGGGCGCGAGGTCCGGGTAGTGTTTCACCACGGCATCGGTTACCAGCCCCGTTTCACCCGTCCAGGCATCCTCCGGTCCAGGCTCGGAAAGTACCGGCGTATAATGGAAGTTCCCGTTCGCACGTGTCCAGCGCCGGGGCAATTCATCGAGATACAGATCTCGTCGCGCACGAGCTCCCCAAAACAGGTGCAGGTGCTGGCGCAGTCCGATCTCGAAGGCGTGTTCCAGCATACCTTTCAGGGGTGCGAAGCCGGTGCCGCCGCCGACCAGGATGGCCGGCCTGTCGCTGTCCTCGCGCAGGAAAAACGTCCCCAGCGGTCCCTGAATGCGCAACAGCGCCTTCTCGCGCAGCAGGTGGAAGACCTGGTCGGTGAAATAACCCCCTTCCACGTAGCGGATGTGCAGCTCGATGAATTCATCGGCGTGCGGTGCATTGGCGATGGAAAAGGCGCGCGGCGTGTGACCCTTGAGCAGAATGTTGATGTACTGGCCGGCGAGAAACTGCAGTCGCTGGGTTGCCGGAACCTTCAGGTAGATGCGGATGACATCGGGTGCCAGGTGTTCGAGACGGGACACGCGGCACGGCATGGTCCTGACATCGATATCCTGGACGGCTTCGACTTCTCGCACGCCAATGATCAGGTCGCTGGTGGCGCGCGCCTGGCAAAACAGAGCCTTGCCTTCTGCGGCCTGTACCGTGGCGAGTGCGGGCGGCGGCTCGCCGGGATAGTGCACCGTCCCGGACAGTACGGTGCCCAGACAGGAGCCGCAGGCGCCGTTGCGGCAGCCGTAGGGCAGTATAATCCCCTGGCGCAGCGCGGCATCGAGCACGGACTCGGTTTGCCTGACCGTGAACGTGTGATCACTGGGCTGGATGGTGACCTGGTATGTCATTCAACTGGTTACGTTTTGGGGCAAAGTGCGGCATTGTCGCTGAATTTGCCAGGGAGAAAAACCGATGGAGTCTGTGTTAATCGTGGGTTGCGGACATATCGGGCGTCGTGTGGCGGTTTCGTTGCATGCGCGTGGCCAGCGCGTTATGGGGGTGGTGCGCTCGCTCGCGAGCGCCGGTCAGCTGCGTGCGCTCGGCATCGATGTGCTGTGCCTCGACCTCGATGCCGGCGCTCTGCCAGTTCCGGGATTGGGGGAGTTAAGCGGCCTGTGTTATTTCGCGCCGCCGCCTTCCTCGGGCGTGCAGGACACGCGGCTGCGGGGGTTTCTCGAGGCGCTGAATGAACCACTGCTTCCGCGGCGGATCGTCTACATCAGCACCAGCGCCGTCTACGGGGATTGTCGCGGTGAGTGGATCACGGAGGAACAGCCGGTACATCCGTCTACGGATCGCGGTTTGCGGCGTCTGGATGCTGAGCGGCAGTTGCAGGCATGGACGGCACGCCACGGGGTCGAATGGGTGATACTGCGCGTGCCGGGCATATACGGACCCGGCAAGCTGCCGCTGGAGCGACTGCGCAAGGGACTGCCGGTGATGCGGGAGGCGGATGCACCCTACACCAACCGCATACACGCGGACGACCTGGCGGCCATCTGCGTGGCTGCGTTGTACAGTGCATATCACGACACGGTCTACAACGTCAGCGACGGCCACCCGAGCACGATGACGGATTACTTTTTCCGCATCGCCGACGCCGCCGGTCTACCCAGACCACCGGTGGTGGCCCGGGAGGAGGCACAGCAGGTGTTGTCCGAAGGCATGCTTTCCTTCCTGCGGGATTCTCGTCGCATGCATAACAAAAAACTGCTGCATGATCTGGGGCTTATACTGCAATACCCCGATCTGGAAGCCGGGTTGCGGTCCTGTTTTCCACGATAATCCGGTTCGGATAAGACGTAAGATGACACATCACTGATGTCTGCATCCGTTTTCAAGGCTATGTGGAATTATTGCTACACAATCTTTTCATGTGCTTCCGTGGCTATCATATAATCCCCAGCTCATCCCAGAGGGCATCGATGCGGGCCTTGACCCCGGCATCATGCACTATCGGTCGGCCCCACTGCCGCTGAGTTTCACCCGGCCACTTGCTGGTGGCATCCAGTCCGATCTTGGAGCCCAGTCCGGAGACCGGGGAGGCGAAATCGAGGTAGTCGATCGGCGTGTTCTCGATGAGCGTGCAGTCGCGCGCCGGATCCATGCGTGTGCAGACGGCCCAGATCACATCCTTCCAGTCACGCACGTCGATGTCCTCGTCGGTCACGATGACGAACTTGGTGTACATGAACTGGCGCAGAAACGACCAGATGCCGAACATGACGCGCTTGGCATGACCGGGGTACTGTTTTTTCATGCTCACGCAGGCGACGCGGTAGGAGCAGCCTTCGGGCGGCAGGTAGAAATCGGTGATTTCCGGAAACTGCTTCTGCAGGATAGGCACGAACACCTCGTTCAGCGCCTGGCCCAGGATGGACGGCTCGTCCGGCGGCCGGCCGGTGTAGGTGCTGTGGTAGATCGGGTTGTCGCGGTGGGTGATGCGCGTGACGGTGAAGACCGGGAAGCGCTCTACCTCGTTGTAGTAGCCGGTATGGTCACCAAACGGCCCTTCCTCGGCATCCTCGCCAGGAGTGATATGGCCTTGCAGGATGATTTCCGCGCTGGCCGGTACCTGAAGGTCCGAGCCCAGACAGGACACCAGTTCGGTCTTCGCGCCGCGCAGCAGACCGGCAAAGGCGTATTCAGACAGGGTGTCGGGCACGGGCGTAACGGCCGCAAGAATGGTGGCCGGGTCGGCGCCGAGCGCCACGGCCACCGGGAACGGCTCGCCCGGACAGGCCTCGCACCAGTCGCGGTAGTCGAGTGCCCCGCCCCGCTGGGCAAGCCAGCGCATGATGACCTGGTTGCGGCCGATAACCTGCTGGCGGTAGATGCCGAGGTTCTGGCGCGGTTTGTACGGACCCCGGGTGACCACCAGTGCCCAGGTGATGAGCGGGCCGGCATCCTCCGGCCAGCAGGTCTGGATCGGCAGGCTGGCCAGATCGACTGCATCCGCTTCGATGACATGTGTCTGACAGGGGGCGCTCTTGACCATTTTCGGCGCCATGTCCAGCACCTTTTTGTACAGGGGCAGCTTCTGCCAGGCGTCCTTCATGCCCTGCGGGGCTTCCGGCTCCTTCAGCATGGCCAGCAGGCGGCCGATCTCGCGCAGCGCATCGGTCGACTCCGCCCCCATACCGAAGGCTACGCGCGACGTGGTGCCGAAGAGGTTCCCAAGCACCGGGATGGTATGGCCCCGGGGATTCTCGAACAGCAGCGCCGGCCCGCCGGCGCGCAGTGTGCGGTCGCAGATTTCCGTCATTTCCAAGTGCGGGTCGATTTCCCGGGTGATTCGCCTGAGTTCACCTCGCTCTTCCAGTCGATGTAAAAAATCACGCAGGTCTTTGTAGCACATAGTTATTATATTTCAGTTACTTATAACAATATTAAGTAAATTAACCAAATATTATTCGTACTCTAAATAGTGAACTCGGCAATCACCGGGGCGTGATCCGAGGGACGCTCCAGGCGGCGCGGTTCCTTGTCGATGCGACAGGCGGTGCAGCCGGCCGCGAGGGAGCGGCTGGCGAGGATCAGGTCAATGCGCAGGCCCAGGTTGCGACGGAAGCCGGCGGCGCGGTAGTCCCACCAGCTGAAACTGCTATCCTCCTGTTCGAACAACCGGAAGGTGTCTACCAGGCCCAGGTCCAGCAGGGTACTAAGTGACTGGCGTTCCGGTGTTGAACAGAGAATACGCTCATGCCAGGCCTCGGGGTCGTGTACATCGCGGTCCTCGGGTGCAATATTGAAATCACCCAGCACCACCAGATGGTCATATTCCTTGAGCTGGGTGTGGACGTAACGGCTGATCCGGGAAAGCCACTCGAGCTTCCAGGCGTATTTGTCGCTGCCCACCTCCTGGCCGTTGACGACATAGAGGTTCAGGATACGTATGCTATTGCAGCTGACGGCGAGAACACGGCGCTGTGCATCCTCGAGCCCTGGTGGATCGGTGACGATATCGGTGGTCGGATGCCGGCTGATCACGGCCACGCCATTGTAGGTCTTCTCACCGGCGTAAACGACGTGATATCCGGCATCATCGATGACCTTGGCCGGAAAGTTGTCATCGGTCAGTTTGGTTTCCTGCAGGCACAACACGTCAGGTCTGTTCGCGGCGAGCCAGTCGAGCACCTGTGGCAGGCGCACCTTCAGGGAATTGACGTTCCAGGTGGCGATTTTTATCGTCATCAGGTGCTGAGACCGCTGTGACGCAGCAGGGCCTCGATCGTCGGTTCACGGCCGCGGAAATCGACAAACAGTTCCATCGGTTCGCGTGAACCGCCCTGCTCCAGGATGCTGCTGAGGAATTTGCTGCCGGTATCACGATCGAAGATGCCGGTTTCCTCGAAGGCCGAGAAGGCGTCCGCGGAGAGGACTTCAGCCCATTTGTAGCTGTAATAGCCTGCCGCGTAGCCGCCCGAGAAGACATGGGTAAAACTGTTCTCGAAACGGTTGAAGGCCGGGGGGCGTATTACCGCCACCTGTTCACGCACTCCCTCGAGAATCTCGTGCACGCGCGCACCCCGTTCCGGATCATAATCCCGGTGCAGGTGGAAATCGAACAGGGCAAATTCAAGCTGGCGCACCATCTGCATGGCGGACTGGAAATTCCTTGCCGTACGCATGCGCTGGTAGAGCGGCTCCGGGAGGGTCTCGCCGGTCTGGTAGTGGCTCGCGATAAGGTCCAGCGCCTCGCGTTCCCAGCACCAGTTTTCCATGAACTGGCTGGGCAGTTCGACGGCGTCCCAGGCCACACCGCTGATGCCGGACACGCCGGCGTAGTCCACCCTGGTCAGCAGGTGATGCAGCCCGTGCCCGAATTCGTGGAACAGGGTGGTTACCTCGTCATGGGTAAACAGCGCGGGGTCGTCGCCGATTGGCGGTGAAAAGTTGCAGACCAGGTAGGCCACGGGTATCTGCAGACCGTCACTCGTCTTGCGCCGGGTGATGCATTCGTCCATCCAGGCGCCTCCGCGCTTGTGCGGGCGTGCGAACAGATCCAGGAAGAATTCACCGCGCAGTTCGCCGGCGTCGTCGTGGATGCGATAGAAGCGCACGTCCTCGTGCCAGGTGTCCACGCCCTCGACCTGCTCAATGGTGATGCCGTAGAGGCGCTCCACGATCGAGAACAGACCGTCGATGACGCGGGGTTCCGGGAAGTAGGGCTTCAGCTCTTCCTGGGAGATGGCGTATTTTTGCTGGCGCAGTTTTTCCGAGTAATAGGGGATATCCCAGGGCTTCAGGTCTTTCATCACATGCTGTTCGCGTGCATAGGTCCTGACCTCCTCGAGTTCCATCTCGGCGTCGGCTTTGGAGCGCATCGCCAGGTCGTTGAGAAAGTTCGTGACCTGCTCGGTGGATTCCGCCATCTTGGTGGCGAGGGAGCGCTCAGCATAGTTGCCGAAGCCGAGCAGGGTCGCGGCTTCGTGGCGTAGCGCCAGAATCTGTTCCATGGTGGCGGCGTTGTCCCACTTGCCGGCATCCGGCCCCTGGTCCGAGGCGCGCGTGACATAGGCGGTGTAGAGCTCCTCGCGCAATGCGCGATTGTCGGCATAGGTCATGGTCGGGTAGTAGGAAGGGAACTCCAGCGTAAGCACCCAGCCGGCCAGTCGCCGCCGGGCCGCCGTCTGCCTGGCAAGCGCAAGCGCCGATGCCGGCAGGCCGGCCAGCAGCCCCTCGTCGTCGATCTGCATGTGCCAGGTATTGGTGGCGTCCAGTACGTTGTCGCTGAATGATGACGTCAGTTTCGACAGATCCTGCATGATCGCCCTGTAGCGATCGCGTGCCGCCTGGTCCAGTTCAATGCCCGAGAGACGGAATTCGCGCAGTGCGTTGTCGATGATTTTTTTTTGTGCGGTATCGAGCCGGGTGTATTCTGCGCCGTCTGCGATCTGCCGGAAGGCGCGATACAGACCTTCGTTCTGGCCCATCTCGGTGCTGTATTCGCTCAGTTTCGGCAGGCAGGCATTGTAGGCCTCGCGCAGGGCTTCGGTATTCACTACCGCGTTCATGTGGCTGACCGGTGACCAGGCGCGGTTGATGTGGTCATCCATCGCTTCCAGCGGTTCGACCAGATTTTCCCAGGTGTAGTGTGTGTTGCTCTCGAGCAACTCCCTGACTCGCTGCCGTGCCTCGGTCAGCAGCTGCTCGACGGCCGGTACGACATGTTCCGGCCGGATGCTCGAAAATGGCGGCAGGCCATGCAGTTCCAGCAGGGGATTGTACATGCTTTGCGGTACCTCTATGTGATCGTGTGACGGGGGCAGCGGGGATGCCTACTCTAGCATGGCGCCGGTGTAAACCGTTAGCCGATTAGCCGCTGTCAATGGCTTGCAAGAATGTGCAGTGAACAGGTAAGTTTGCGTTATGACACTACGACGCTATCTGGGAATTAGCCCGCGCATCGCGGCAAGCGCCTACGTGGATGCGAGCGCCGTGGTGATCGGTGACGTCACCGTCGGCGAGGACGCATCGCTGTGGCCGATGGTCGTCGCCCGCGGTGACGTCAATTCCATCGAGATCGGCGCGCGCACCAATATCCAGGATGGGACCATTCTGCACGTCAGCCATGACAGTGAATTCGCGCCGGGGGGGTTCCCGCTGCGCATCGGGGCGGACATCACTGTCGGGCACCAAGTTATCCTGCATGGCTGCAGCATCGAGGATGGCTGTCTCGTCGGCATGGGGGCGACGGTGATGGACGGTGCAATCCTGCATTCCGGGGTCTTGCTGGGCGCCGGTAGCCTGGTGCCGCCTGGCCAGGATCTCCAGGGCGGTTTTCTCTGGATGGGTTCCCCCGCACGCCGCGTGCGACCCCTGCGCGAACAGGAGCGCGCCTTTCTCGGGTACTCCCCCGAACATTATGTGGAGCTGAAGAATCGGTACCGCTCCGGCGACTGAATGACCCGCACCCGCTTCCAGCACATCGAAATTAAATTCAAGGAAAGGAAAAATGATCGTTTTCATCGGCAACTTGGCGGCTGTCGTCACGGACCGGGATGCTTGCGCCTTCGCGGGTCTGGCAGGGGGGATGATTCCCCGGATCATCAAGAAGCATGATGGCAATGGTGGCGTGCACCGTTATGCCCTGGTTCAAACCCGTTCTGAACGGGAGGGGCACAGGCTGATCGGTCGGGTTCATGGCAGAACCTGTCACGATCACATGCTGGTTGCCCGGGAGTTCAGGAATCGCACCGCTGGCAACGAGCGCCGACGGCTGGACTGGCGCGAGATTCGCTGGGATGGCCCCGAGCGGCGCGTGGCCGAGCGCCGCTCCGTTATGCCTTACCGGCGCTGACGCAAGGACTGGATCACCGGTTCGGTAGCTGGCCTGACACCGCGCCACAGGAAAAATGCTTCCGCAGCCTGTTCCACCAACATACCCAGTCCGTCCAGCGCTCGCTCCGCGCCGAGTTCCTGCGCCCAGCGCATGAATGCGGTCGGCTCATCGGCGTACATCATGTCATAGCACCAGCTATGCGTCTGCACCACTTCGGGCGGCAGGTCAGGTACCTCGCCCAGCAGCCCGGCGGCGGTGGCGTTGATGATGATGTCGAATGACCGGTCTGCAAGCGAATCCAGGCCGCAGCCGTCGATGTGACCGGATTCGCGGAAGGCACGGGCGAGTTCAACGGCCTTGCCGGGTGTGCGGTTGGCGATCACCAGCAGTGCCGGCTTTTCATCCAGCAGCGGCTCGATCACGCCGCGCGCCGCCCCGCCGGCGCCGAGCAGCAGTACTGCCTTGCCGGCAAGCTCGCAGCCCTGGTTGCTTTTCAAATCGCGGACCAGGCCCACGCCGTCGGTGTTGTCGCCGTAGTGCGACCCGGACGGGTCCAGCAGCAGCGTATTGACGGCGCCGGCGCGTTGAGCCCGCGCACTGCGCGTAGAGGCGAGTGCCCAGGCCTCCTCCTTGAAGGGCACGGTGACGTTCAGTCCCTTGCCGCCCTGCGCCTGAAACTCGGCAACCGCCTGCGCAAAATGACCCGGCTCGACCAGTATGGCGCGGTACTCGATGTCGTATCCGAACTGGGCGGCGAACAGCGCATGGATGGGGGGTGATTTGCTGTGGGCAATCGGATTGCCCATGACGGCGTAGCGATCGGTCATTCGTCCGTCTGCAGCCAGTGACCGACCGCCCTGGCGAAATAGGTCAGAATGCCGTCGGCGCCCGCGCGCTTCATGGCGAGCAGGGATTCCATCACCACGGCCCGCTCGTCCAGCCAGCCGTTTTGTGACGCGGCCTTGAGCATGGCGTATTCACCACTGACCTGATAGGCCAAGGTCGGGACGCCGAAGTCGTCCTTCACGCGCCGGATGATGTCCAGGTAAGGCATGCCCGGCTTCACCATCACCATGTCCGCCCCTTCCTCCAGGTCGAGCGCCACCTCGCGCAGTGACTCATTGCTGTTGGCCGGATCCATCTGGTAGCTGAATTTATTGCCGCCGCCGAGGTTGGTCGCTGAACCGACCGCATCGCGAAACGGGCCGTAGAAGCTGGAGGCATACTTGGCCGAATAGGCCAGGATACGCGTATTGCGGTAACCGGCCGCTTCCAGCGCCGTACGCACCGCGCCGATGCGTCCGTCCATCATGTCGGATGGGGCCACGATATCGGCGCCGGCCGCGGCGTGCGAAAGGGCCTGCCTGACCAGCACCTCGACCGTCTCATCGTTGAGCACGTAGCCGGCGGCGTCGATCAGGCCGTCCTGCCCGTGAGTGGTGAACGGGTCCAGCGCCACATCGGTAATGACACCCAGTTCCGGCAGCGCGTCCTTGAGCGCGCGCACCGCTCGCTGCGCCAGCCCCTGCGGGTTGTAGGCCTCGCGCGCATCTTCGGCTTTCTGTTCCGGTGGAGTGACCGGGAACAGCGCCATGGCAGGAATGCCGAGCGCGTGTATCTCGGACGCTTCGCGCAGCAGTTCATCGATGCTCAGGCGATCGATGCCCGGCATGGATGCAACCGGCTCGCGCCGTCGCTCGCCTTCCAGTATGAACACTGGATAGATGAGATCATCGGTGGTCAGTCGGTGCTCGCGCATGAGACGCCGGGAAAACACATCACGCCGCATACGACGCATGCGAGTAGCGGGGAAACCGCCCTGTGCTGATTGTTTTTCTGTCACAGAAGACTCCGGGATCGGTTGCCAGCCTACAGTGTACCGTGACTGCCAGCCAGGGTCAGTCCCTGTTTGCTAATACTCCTGGCTATACATCGGCGCATGCCGGCGTGTAAGCTCATGTCATGCCAATGTCCCCGCTTAAACAGATGGTTATGACTCCCGAGATATGCGCGGCGGCTGAACTGCTGAAGCCGGCATGGCCATCGCTGACCGGCTGGTATGCCGATCCGATCTCGATACCAGACGCGCGGGCGCTGCTCGATCGTGCCCAGCGGCGGTTGCGACCGTGCCTGTGTCGCGGTGGTCGCTGTTATACGCTGCACGTCCTAAGGATGATCTGTCATCACTGGCTGCAGAGCGGCAGCACGCTGGATTACCAGCAGCTATCCGCACTGGCCTGCGATGACAGCGAGCGTGCCCTGGTGGAGCTGGTCTACGGCCAGCTGTTGATCAGCGGCAAGCGCCTGCCCGCCCGGCACTACCTGGCGCGTGGCTTCTCACTGGCGGCCCGGCATCTGGATACCGCGGATTATGTCCTGCTGCTCAGGCGTCATGAACTCCTGGATTATCTGCCGTTGTCGGAGACTCCTGTCGTTGCGCAAGACCTGCGGTCCTTGCTGAAGGAGGCCGCGGTTATACGTCGCCTGCAGGGGGGGGAGCGCAGCGTTCACGAGCACCTGCACCACGACACGCTGGGTTAGGATGCTGTTTGCCGTGTGGCGCATTCTGATGATTGCGGGCGCCAGTAGCTGGCTGCGCAAACGGTATCCACAAGCGCGGCGTAATGTACATAAGACGATTAATAACAATAAGTTTTTGTATGCTGATCAACTTGCCTTGCGTCAGCTCCTGATCCAGGTTTTTCATTTCAGCCGGGCCGGAATGACAAGTACGACAGAAGTCTCTAGGAGCCTGTCGGACTTAGGATTGATCTACTGTGCTGGCGGGAGAGCGGACCATATTTCCCCGATTCCTCGTTGCGTAGAATGACTATGCGCCTCGAAATCGTGAAAATCTGTTTTCGTTCTCCCACCATGCTCGCTTCGATCACCCAAGTCCGACAGGCTCCGAGATAAAGACTCTCTGTTGAAAAAATGCTCAAGGATCTTGCACCGGTGTCGATAAGCTTGCTGAACGACGGGGCAAACTCTGTTTTGAAATGGATCCGCCAGGCGTCAGGGATGACCAGGATCCATCTTAAAGCGGATTTTTCATTGCACAGCAGTACCGGCTCCTCCGACGCTGAAAAGCGTTTTAACCCCTCCGCAAGGCGGGGTTTTTTTATGCCTACAGGGAAGTAGGTATATCGCGGAGCGCAGGAAGGATCACACCCCATCAGCCAGCCAGTCTTTGGGCTTGAGGAAAACCTCGTAAAGTTCAGCTTCCTGTGTGCCGGGTTCCGGGTGCCAGTCGTAGCGCCATTTGACCACCGGTGGCAGCGACATGAGGATGGCCTCGGTGCGTCCCCCAGATTGCAGGCCGAACAGGGTGCCGCGGTCATAGACCAGATTGAACTCGACATAGCGTCCGCGCCGGTAGGCCTGAAAATCGCGTTCGTGTTCGCCGTAGTCTATGTCCTTGCGCCGTTCGACGATAGGCAGGTAGGCCGGCAGGTAGTGATCGCCGATGCTTCGCATGAGCGCGAAGCAGTGTTCAAAGCCGCCCTCGTTGAGATCGTCGAAGAACAGGCCGCCGATACCGCGCGGCTCATTGCGGTGTTTCAGGTAGAAATAGTCATCACACCATTTCTTGAAGCGGGAATAGACGTTCTCGCCGAACGGGGCGCAGGCCTCCCGGGCGAGCCGGTGCCAGTGCACGGCATCTTCCCGAAAACCGTAATACGGGGTCAGATCGAAACCGCCGCCGAACCACCATACCGGTTCTGCGTCATCTTTTTCGGCGATAAAGAAGCGCACGTTGGCGTGCGAGGTGGGTACATAGGGATTGCGGGGGTGGATGACCAGTGACACGCCCATGGCCTGAAAATGACGTCCGGCCAGTTCCGGGCGGCTGGCACTGGCCGAGGCAGGCAGTTCACTGCCGAACACATGGGAGAAATTGATGCCGGCCTTTTCAAATACCGCGCCCTCCTCCATGACGCGCGAGCGGCCTCCCCCGCCTTCCCGGCGAGACCATTCGTCCTTACGGAAGCAGCCCGTGCCATCGGCTTTTTCACAGGCATTGCAAATGGTGTCCTGCAGCCTTTGCAGGTAGGTGCGTACCTGCTCGACAGGGTCGTTGGCGACATTTTTTTCAAACATGGGGCACCGCCCGGTTAGTTATCGTTGGTGGTCCTGCAAGACTTCCCGCTTGTTTGCGGAAAAATGCATGTTATCGATGGCAATCCAGTGACTGTGAACCCAAAGCAGGAATTAATGGTCATGCCTCAAAAAGCAGCAATAGCATAACCAGTACGGCATTATTCTTGAATCTGTTCAGCGATTCATCTGCGCTCTCCCCGCTGCTCCGGGATTTCACGGCGGCTGCGCCGCAATTTGTCGGCCGCTGTCTGTTTGTTCCGCGGTGCTGCCGCGCAACACCCGGCCGGTTATGCCATCACGAATCTCGCTGGGCTTGCCGGTTCCGGTCACCTTTCCGTGCAGGATGTAGTCCAGGTCGGCATCAAACGCGATGCGCACACCCAGCGCGCTGGTCGCCGGGGGGTTCCCGTGGCGGTTGGCGCTGCTGGAGACCAGCGGGCCGTTCCATGATTCGCACAGGCTGCGTGCAAGGGGGTGGCTGGTGAGGCGTACCGCCAGGCTCCGGTGACTGCCACGCAGCCATACCGGGGTTTCCGGCAGACACGGCAGGGTCCAGGTTACCGGGCCGGGCCAGGTTTTCAGGATGCGGTTTCTGACAGTGGTTGACAGTGGCAGCAGCAGGGGTTCGAGTTGCGCAAAATCACTGGCGATGAGGATGAGTCCCTGTTCAATGTTACGTTGCTTGAGAGCCAGCAATCGCAGCACAGCCATGGCTTTGAACGGGTCACAGCCCAGGCCGTATACCGTTTCGGTCGGATAGGCGATCACTCCTCCCGCTCCGAGTCGCCGCACGGCCTCACGCATGTGCCAGTTCAAGGGTTTCATATGCAATGACTAATCCGGATTACCAAATGGCTATCCGGCGCAGTGTCGCGAATAAAAGCCGTCAATACTGTCAATCGATGCCATTACTAATGAGATGCGGCTTGCTCAGGGGTGCGAAGTCCGCCTGATTCTCTTTTTTCCTGTCCGCGAGATTACCGCACTAACTGACAGCAGCCTCGGGTGTTGTTTCGAATTCCTCACAGGGTTCGCTGAAGTTGCAATCGCTCTGCGGGCAGACCCGCTGGCTACCGGATCGCTTGGTTGTCTTGATGGTCGTGATGGGCCAGTGACATTCCGGGCATGGTCGTGCCAGTGGCTGGTTCCAGATGGCGTAGTCACATTCCGGGTAGCGCGCGCAGGAAAAGAAAATCTTTCCGCGCCGGGACTTGCGCTTCAGGATATTGCCCTTTCCGCACTGCGGGCATGGCACTCCGGTGTCTTCCGGCTTCTCCAGCGGTTCGGTGTACTTGCAGGTCGGATAACCGCTGCAACCGATGAATTTGCCATTCCGCCCGGTGCGCACGATCAGTGGCGACTGGCATTCCGGGCAGCTGCGTCCTTCGATGACTTCGGGTTCTTCGGCGCCGCGTTCGTCATCCACATTACGCGTGTAATCGCACTCCGGATAACCGCTGCAGCCGATAAAGCGCCCGCGCCTGCCGAGCCGGATGTTAAGCGGTTTGCCGCACTTCGGACACGCTTCATCCATAGCCTCGGTGGTGACGTCGCTACGGGAAACGCTGGTTTCCTTGTCATGGACAAGATGCTTGAAGGGTTTCCAGAAATTGTCCATGAGCGGCACCCAGTCCTTTTCGCCGCGCGATACGGCGTCCAGCTCATCCTCGAGCCGGGCGGTAAAGTCATAGTCCACGTACTGGTTGAAGTGTTCAGTGAGGAACTTGCTTACCACGCGGCCTACATCGGTCGGATAGAAGCGCTTTTTCTCCAGCGTGACATATTCGCGTTGCTGCAGCGTGGAGATGATGGTGGCGTACGTGGACGGGCGTCCTATGCCGTATTCTTCCAGCGCCTTGACCAGGCTCGCCTCTGTATATCTTGGCGGTGGCTCGGTGAAATGTTGATCGGCGCGGATATCGTTCAGAATGCAGGTTTCGCCCTTGTTCAACGGCGGCAACAGCGTGTCGTTACCGTCTCCCCTGGTGTCGTCCTCGCCTTCCTGGTACACCGCCATGTATCCCGGGTCCACCACGGTGGATCCGGTGGCCCGGAACGTGTTGTCTGCCCCGCAGCCGAAGTCGACGCTGACGGTGTCTATTGTGGCATGAATCATCTGGCAGGCGATGGTGCGCTTCCAGATCAGGTCGTACAGCTTGAGCTGTTCCGCGCTGAGGTGACCCCTGATTTCCTCGGACGTATGACGCACGGAAGTGGGCCGTACGGCCTCATGCGCTTCCTGTGCGTTCTTGGACTTGGTTTTATAGACAGGTGGCTGAGTCGGCAGTTTGTCTCTTCCGTAACGCTCCACTATGAACTCACGCATTTCGTTAATGGCCTCCTGCGCCAGATTGACGGAGTCGGTACGCATGTAGGTGATCAGACCGACGGTTTCACCGCCGATATCCAGGCCTTCATAAAGTTGCTGGGCGACCCGCATGGTGCGACTGGCCGTGAAGCCCAGTTTGCGTGAAGCCTCCTGCTGGAGTGTGGAGGTGGTGAAGGGGGCGGCGGGATTGCGTTTGCGCTGTTTTCTTTCGACCGAGTCGACAACCAGCTTGCCGCCGGCTGCAGCGAGAAGTTCCTGTTTCGCATGCTCTGCGCTGGCCTGATCGGTGATCGAGAACTGCTTGATTTTGGTCCCGTGCAGCTGGATCAGGCGGGCCGTGAAATTCTGTTCGTTCCTGGTGAGATCGCCTTCCAGCGTCCAGTATTCACGCGCTGTGAAGTTGTCAATCTCGATCTCGCGCTCCACAATCATGCGCAGTGCCGGGCTTTGCACGCGACCGGCGGATAGACCGCGGCGGATCTTTTTCCACAACAATGGCGACAGATTGAAGCCGACCAGGTAGTCCAGTGCGCGCCGTGCCTGCTGGGCGTTGATCAGTTCCTGCGACAGCGTGCGGGAGTGCTCCATGGCCTCGTTGATCGCGCGCTTGGTGATCTCATGGAATACGACCCGTCGAACGGGCTTGTCTTTCAGCACCTTGCGGTCGGAAAGCAATTCGCATAGATGCCAAGAAATCGCCTCGCCTTCGCGGTCCGGGTCAGTTGCCAGGTAGAGGGCGTCGGATTTTTTCATCGCCTTGACGATGGCGTCAACGTGTTTGGCATTGCGTTCGATCAGCTGGTACTTCATGGCGAAGTCGTGATCGGTGTCGACAGCGCCCTCCTTGGGCACAAGGTCGCGCACATGGCCATAGGACGCCATGACCTCATACCCCTTGCCCAGGTATTTCTTGATGGTTTTCGCCTTGGCGGGCGATTCGACAATGACCAGGCTGTTGCTCATAAGAAAAGCGGATCGGATCAATGGTTCAGTGGCACGATTCCCCTGACGACGGGGTTAATGAAGGCAGTTGGTCATGTTTTCATACACCAGGTCTTCCAGCCATGCAAAGGCGGCTTCTTCACCGGGTTGATTGAACAGCACCATGAGAATGACCCATTTGAGTTGTTCGATATCGAAATCCTCGTTTTCGAGCGCCATGGCGCGGTCGATGACCAGCTCACGACTGGCTGGATTCAATACCCCCATCTGTTCGAGGAACAGCAACAGACCCCGGCACTCGGTATTGAGTCGTTCCGTTTCGTGCCGGGAAAACAGCCGGAGGGAGTGCTCTGCCTGCATGGTCGGAGGCGGGGTGTCGCTTGCCAGATCTTCCAGCCAGTTGAATGCACGGTCGATCTCGGGGGCCGGAAAGCCGGCGTTGTGCAACTCCTGCTGTACGAACTCGCGGTCCTGCGTGGCCGCGTTCTCGTTGTCCATGTAATAGTTTTCAAACAGATACATCAGGACGTCGAAAACATTTTCTTTCATTTGGAACCTTTTTATTTCAACCGGTTATAAAGCCCTCCCGGGCTGGACGCGATGAATCCCTTCAATTCAAGCTGCAGGAGCATGGAGGAAACTACGGCTGGCGTCAATCCACTGGTTTCCACCAGCATATCGACTGATGTGTGACTATAGCCCATAGAATCAAGTAGTTGCATATAATCAACGGCAAGTTCCGGGGATTGATCCGCGCTCATGGCATTGATGGGCCTGGCTGTCACGGTGGTGGCTGCCGCCAGGCTTCCCAATTCATCCAGTATATCCTCAGCCGTCTCGACCAGTTTCGCCCCCTGGCGGATCAGGGCGTGGCAGCCGCGTGACAACGGGTTATGAATGGAACCGGGAATCGCGAATACCTCACGCCCCTGCTCTGCCGCGCAGCGTGCGCTGATCAGAGAGCCGGAACGCGTCGCGGCTTCAACCACCAGGGTGCCCAGGCTGAGCCCGCTGATGATACGGTTGCGCCGCGGGAAATTAACCGGTCTCGGTGGTGTACCGATCGGGAATTCCGAAACCAGGGCGCCGTGTTCGGCAATCCTGTGAGCCAGATCAAGGTGACTCGCGGGATAGACGCGATCCAGGCCTGTGCCCATTACCGCAATAGTCGGTTTGCCGGCCTTCAGGGCGCCGCTATGGCTGGCGGCATCGATGCCGAGCGCCAGACCACTGGTTATCGTCAGACCGGCGAGCGCGAGACAGCCCGCAAATTCGCTGGCGGTGCGACGACCGGAAACCGTCGGATTACGGCTGCCGACCATGGAGAGTTGCAGGCTGGACAGGATATCGACGTTGCCGTGTATATAGAGAAGGGGTGGCGAGTCCGGTATCTGCAGCAACAGCGGAGGGTAGGCGGGATCCCGGCAGGTTATTAGCCGGTTGCGCGGCTGATCGAGCCAGGCAAGGTCGCGATCGATCTGTTTCCGGTCCGGTTGCCGGAGATAGGCGACCGTCTCCGGGGTCAGGCCGGTGGCTTGCAGGCGGCCGGTGGAGGCTCGCAGGATTTCCCGTGCATCGCCGAACTGATCGAGGAGTCGAACAAAGGTTACCGCGCCCACGCCGGGTGCGTGGTACAGAATCAGCCAGTCGGTTATGTCGTTGCCGTCAGGTTCGGGTGCCGCCACCATGGTGGCTAGGCACCCGAAGCCGGGTCAGTCGCTAATCGTTTTTTCATGCTACTCCCCTTCCGTGGGTGCCCTGGTGCAGGTGCTTTTCAGGGTGTTCTTACATAGTCCAGCACGTGCATGGCACGGGTTGCCTTCATGACCAGGCAATAGCTGACCCGGTCAAACGTCCGGAACACCATGAGTACTCCGGCTTCCTCATCCGGCAACTTAACCATCTCGGCCCGTTTGCCGCCCACGGTATCACGTATGGTTTCGCCGGTCTGGAAGATTTTCAGCACATGACCAATTTCCATGCCGTCCGCCGTACCGCGGTTGATGGCGACAACGTTGAACTGGCCAATCTCCCTGACCCCACCCAGGACGGAAATGATCCGCCCTTCCGTGCCGGGCGGTGCCGGATGGGGCATGAATTGGGTAATCGGCTTGTCCTGGGAAGCCGGCCACAGGCGGTCGCCGACTCGTGCTTCGCGCGCTGTTTCAGTCAGCAATAAGGTGGCAGGGTCGCCAAAGCGCTTCACGGCACCCTCTCCCACATAGATGGCCTCATAACCGAGTAATTCTTCGGTATCCGGGTCGATTAGCTGTCCGTTGGGTTCGAAGATGTCATACAGGCCAATATCCTCGCCCTGTATGCCACGGGCATAGACACGATCGCCTGCGCCGGTGACGACATGTTCATCGGCACCCGCCACCACATAGGGTGCTCGGTCCAGTTGATCCTGGCTGACGACCAGCGGTTTGGTCAGGAACTGCTTGATGGCGTCGATGGGGATGGTGGGAATGGCCTGATCGAGACTTTCCACCCGAATCTTGGGGGATAGCTTGACGGGTCCGCGATCCAGACGCAGTTGCGGCTTGCCATCCACATAAACCAGCGTAAGGATGTCTCCCGGGTAAATCAGGTGAGGATTGGCTATCTGTGGATTGACGTACCAGATCTCGGGCCAGTACCAGGGCTCACGCAGAAACATTGCCGAGATATCCCACAGGGTGTCTCCCTTGACCACAACGTAGCGGTCAGGATGGTTCGGGTTGAGTACAACATCAGCCGCGAAGATTGAGCCTGCGATCAGCGCAGCACAGACCGTTGCGAACAGTTTCTTGATTGACATAGGCATCCCTTTAACGTCGTTGTACCTCAATACCACATCCACGCCATTTGCTTGTGTATTACCGGGCTGGTCAGGCGGTCTTGATCAGACGGAAGTTTAGCGGAAAATCCACATGGAACAAAACCTTTTATAGACAGAGTTAAGCCACTACCGGCAGGTTGTGGTAAAGTATATTGAAGATTAATGACCTGATTTGTGACAGCATTCACATGGCGATCCTGGATATTCTCCACTTTCCCGACCCGCGCCTGCGGACTATCGCGCAACCCGTGACAGAAGTTGACGCGGCTGTTCGCCAGCTGATCGATAACATGTTCGATACGATGTACTCGGCGCCAGGTATCGGCCTGGCGGCCACGCAGGTCAATGTCAGCAAACGTATCGTTGTTATTGATGTATCGGAAGATAAAGATCAGCCTTTATGCCTGATCAACCCGGAAATTCTCGATCTGTCCGGTGTCGAGGAGATGGAGGAGGGTTGTTTATCCGTGCCGGGCGTATATGAGACGGTGCAGCGGGCGGAAGAGGTACGAATGCGGGCGCTGGACCGCGACGGCATGCAATTTGAACTTGAGACCGGCGGTCTGCTGGCGGTCTGTATACAGCATGAGATCGATCATCTCGATGGCAAGTTGTTTGTCGATTATCTGTCCCAGCTAAAGCGCACGCGGATTCGCAAAAAACTCGAAAAACACCAGCGAACCCCTGATGACGCAGACCGTCAGTCTTCGACAAGGATGTTCTGACAGGTCCCGGATTTGCTGGCTGGTCTTTTCCGTTCCGGGCATGGCAATCACATGAAGACTCGCACCCCGGGTACTTGGCATGAAGATCGTATTTGCGGGGACGCCTGAATTTGCGCTACCCGTCCTGCAGGTGCTGCTGGATAGTTCCCATGAGGTGGCGGCGGTATATACCCGACCCGATCGACCCAGCGGGCGTGGACAGCGTCTAACTGAAAGTCCGGTAAAGCGACTGGCAAGCCGGCTTGCCATTCCCGTCTGCCAGCCTGGAACGTTCAGGGACAGTGGGGCGCGAGCGGCGCTCGCTGCTTTCGGGGCCGACCTGATGATCGTGGTTGCCTATGGCCTGATTCTGCCGTCCGAGGTGCTGGCGGTGCCGCGGCTTGGTTGTATCAATGTCCATGCCTCCCTCTTGCCGCGCTGGCGCGGCGCCGCCCCGATCCAGCGAGCCATCCTGGCCGGCGACCGGAAAACGGGAGTCTGCCTCATGCAGATGGACGCCGGTCTGGATACCGGTCCGGTGCTTGCATCGACTGCATGCCTGATCGAGCCCGATGATACGGGCGGAGGATTGCATGATCGTCTGTCGGTCATGGGCGCACAGCTGCTCAAGGAAAATCTGGACCGAATCTTCCATGGAGATCTGGAGCCGCATGTACAGGATGACAGCCAGGCAAGTTATGCTGACAAGCTCGAAAAAGTCGAAGCGATGATCGACTGGACTATGACCGCCGAACAGATTGCATGCCAGGTTCGGGCATTCAACCCTTGGCCGGTTGCCGAAACCCGATACTCGGGCCGGCAGCTCAGAATCTGGGAGGCGCAGCCGGTGGTCATGGCGACGGAGCAACCCCCCGGAGCGGTGCTGGCCACCGGCAAGACCGGTATCGATGTAGCCTGTGGAGTTGGTGTCCTCAGGATCCTGTCAGTGCAGTTGGCAGGAGCCCGTCAGGTCTCGGCGACCGACTTTATCAATGCACATCCTCTCGAGGGTGTGCGCCTTGGCGCTGCCTGATCGGGCCGGGAGTGTCGCTGAACGCACGCAGCCGCGCCGCGAGGATACTCGCGCAGGTCATCAACGACGGAAGATCGCTGTCTGTTGTGTTGCCGGCGGCGTTGAAAATCGTAGCCGATCCCCGTGAGCGTGCCCTTGTGCAAGAACTGGTCTATGGCACGCTTCGATGGTATTACCGCCTGCGGGCGGTTCTGGACCACCTGTTGAAGCGGCCGCTAAGGCAGCGCGACGGCGATCTGTATTGCCTTCTGCTGTCAGGTCTGTATCAACTGTCACACATGGGCGTGCCTTCCCATGTTGCCGTTAACGAGACCGTTCAGACGACCCGAGAACTCAAGAAGGAATGGGCCTCGGGCCTTGTGAACGCGGTGCTGCGCGGCTATCAGCGTGAAACAGCCCGTCTGGAGGCAGTCGCTGGGAAGTCGCTCGAGGCACGCCATGCACATCCGGGATGGTTCATCGATGTGTTGCATACGGACTGGACGGCTGACTGGCAGGACATACTGGATGCCGGCAACCGGCGACCGCCATTGTCGCTACGGGTGAATCAGCGGCAGATCGGGCGCGATGATTATCTGGACCTGTTGCTACAGGAGGGTATCAAGGCGCGTGCGATGAGGCATGCCACCCATGGCATCATTGTCGAATCTCCGGTGCCGGTCGAGGCGTTGCCCGGATTTGCCGAGGGCAAGGTTTCGGTGCAGGACGGCGCCGCACAGCTGGCGACCGGCTTGCTGGATCTGGCAGCCGGTCAGCGGGTTCTGGATGCCTGTGCCGCGCCAGGTGGCAAGACGGCGCACATTCTGGAATCCGAACCCGGTCTTGAATCCCTCACTGCTGTCGAGATCAATACGGCCCGGGTTCGACGGATCGAGGAAAATCTCTCGCGACTCGGTCTCGCTGCACGCGTGATAGAGGGTGATGCCGCCAATCCGGAAAGCTGGTGGGATGGCCGGTGTTTTGATCGCATTCTGCTCGATGCGCCCTGCACGGCAAGCGGCGTGATAAGGCGTCATCCCGATATCAAACTGTTGCGCAGGCCGCAGGATATCGACGCGCTGTCGTTACGGCAGGCGCATTTGCTGCAGGCAATGTGGCCCTTGGTTTCGGACGGCGGTATGCTGTTGTACACGACCTGTTCCGTTCTGGTTGATGAGAACGACAGGCAAATCGGTCATTTTCTGTCTGCTCATCCGAATGCCGTGGCGACGGCGATTGATGCGGTTTGGGGTCGAAGCTGTGCTTACGGACGACAGATATTGCCGGGTGAGGAGGAATTGGACGGATTTTATTTTGCATGCATACGCAAGGCCAAATAGCCAGTAAACCCACCGGGTGGGTCTCCATGCATCATGGGCAGGCGCTGATGATGGTGCTGCTTGCCGTGGCTTTGTCGTTAATCCCTTATCGGCTGCCGGCGGCGGATGGGCCAGGCGCCTTCAAGGTTACCGATATCAGCACGAAGAAAGGTGATGAGTCGTATTCGCTCAATGCCAGGATGGACATCAACCTGAATACAGGTCCGAAGGAGGCGCTGGAGAACGGCATACCCCTGGTATTCGAGTTACAGATACAAACGCTGGAAAAGCACACCTGGTTTTGGGATATCGTGGTTGCCGAATACAAGCAAGCCAGGCAGGTTCAGTTGCACGCATTGAGCCGTACCTACCTCGTGAAGGATCTCGATACCGGCGCGCAGCGCAGTTACCTCAAGCTGGATGATGCGCTGCAGGCCGCGGGATTCCTGCACGACTTTCCCGTGCTCGATTATAGCCGGATGAAGAATGGCCAGACCTATTCAGTGCGCCTGCGCGGCAACCTTGATATCGAGGCCCTGCCGACCCCGGTGCGGTTGCTTGCCTATGTTTCGTCCACCTGGGATATGGACAGCGAGTGGTATCAATGGCAACTGACCCGGTAAAACGAACTGGATTTGGCGTTTTGCCGATGCTGCTGCTGTTCGCGCTACTGCTGGCGTCGCTCACATTAATGAGCGACGCTACCCATAATTCAGAACGTTTCGGCGAGCTGTATTCGTTGCTGCTGTTGATCAATGCGATCGGCCTTGTAGTTCTGGGTGCGCTCGTGGTCGCCAACATCATCTGGCTGATCAGTCAGCAACGGAAAAAGGCTGTTGGGGCAAAATTGACGACACGACTGGTTATCACCTTCGTTGTGCTGTCGGTGGTGCCGGTTAGCATCGTGTACTATTTCTCCCTGCAGTTTCTGCATAGCGGTATCGACAGCTGGTTTGATGTGCGCATTGAACAGGCACTTGATGATGCCCTGGATCTCAGCCGGACAGCTCTGGATGTGCGCCTGCGCGATGTTTTGCGGGTGACCGAGAGTGTCGCGGATGAGATAGCCCAGTCTCCGTCGACAACCCTTTCACTGAACCTTTATGACCTGCGGGTGCGCAGCGGTGCGGCCGAACTGACGCTGTTGGGCAGTGACAACCGTATAATCGCCTCGAGCAGTATTGATCCAACGGTTATCGTTCCGCACCGGCCATCCAACGATATGCTGCAGGTTGTGCACGATGGCAAACACTATATTGGTCTGGACCCGGTAGGTGAAACCGGATTGTTTGCACGAGCGCTCGTGCCGGTGCTTTCTTCGCGCCAGGACAGTGAGGTTTACATTCTGCAGGCGCTATTCACCGTTTCGGAGCGTCTCAGCGTGCTGGCGGAGAGCGTCCAGTCTGCCTACGGGCACTACAAGGAACTGGCTTATCTGCGGACGCCACTCAAGTTCAGTTATACCCTGACCCTGTCCATTGTTCTCGTGCTGAGCGTGCTCGCGGCGATCTGGGCTGCGTTCCACTCAGCACGCCGGATGGTTGCCCCTGTCACGGACATGGCGGAAGCAACCCGTGCCATAGCCGAAGGGGATTACAGCAAACGCCTGCCGGTCGCCAGCGATGACGAACTGGGATTCCTGGTGCGTTCCTTCAATGACATGACCCGCCGCCTTGCCAAGGCGCGCGACCAGGCGCGTAAAAGCCAGCAGCAGGTTGAGGGTCAGCGCGCCTATCTGGAGGCCGTGCTTGCCAATCTTTCATCGGGTGTCATGAGCCTCGATGCCGATTGGGTTATTCGCGCGGTCAACAGCGCGGCCCGCCAGAATCTTGGCGTCGACATCAAGTCCTATCTCGGAAAGTCACTCTCGGAAACCGGAAGAGACCATGCCTTTCTGCGGCCGTTCGTCGATGCGATTTCGAGAAATCATCGCAGCGGGAAAAAACTGTGGCAGGAAGAGGTTTCGCTGTTCGGAGCAAACGGGCGCCAGGTCCTGATGTGCCGGGGTACCTCTTTCAAGGGTACCAATTCAGGCAGGGACGGAAAGGTCATTGTGTTCGATGACGTGACTGCGCTGATTCAGGCCCAGCGTGATGCGGCCTGGGGTGAGGTCGCCCGGCGTCTTGCTCACGAAATCAAGAACCCGCTGACGCCAATTCAGCTCTCGGCGGAACGCTTGCGGCGCCGGTTTATCGAGCGCATGGACAAGGATGATGTCGAGGTGCTGGATCGCGCCACGCGTACCATTGTCAACCAGGTAGAGGCCATGAAGAAAATGGTCAATGCTTTCAGTGAATATGCGCGTGTACCACAGATCAGCCTTGAGGCGGTCGACCTGAACTTGCTGGTGCAGGAAGTGCTGGACCTTTACCGGGGCGTCGACTCCAGGGTGCAACTGGTAACCCGTCTGGATGCGCAACACCCCTGTATAGAGGGTGATGTCGGGAGACTGAGGCAGCTGCTCCACAACCTGCTCAAGAATTCTCTGGAAGCCGTGGCCGAAACCGCCGGGGCCTGCATCACGGTGACGACTCATACCGCTGATGAATCAGAAAGGGCATACGTCGAGCTTGTAATCGACGACAATGGTCCGGGTTTTCCCGAACGGGTGCTTGACAATATCTTCGAGCCCTATGTTTCTACGAAACCCAGGGGCAGCGGGCTTGGTCTGGCCATAGTGAAAAAGATCGTGGAAGAACATGGGGGTGTGATCGCAGCGGAAAGCAATCCCGAAGGAGGAGCGCGCGTCCGGATTCGACTGCAATCTGCCGAGGTGGCCGATTGTCATGCGGATTCTTATTCTGCCGGAGACAACAGGATATTTTCGTCGCACGAGGGTGGGATATAATGTTGCATAAGGAGCTGGCTGTGTGTGATTGTTCATCACCTGACTCCATCAGGAGCCCGATAAGAAAGGAAATGAGGAAATGACGCCACGCCACATCCTTGTTGTTGATGATGAACCGGATATTCGCAATCTGGTTCGCGAAATTCTCCAGGATGAGGGTTATACCGTAACGACCGCTGACGGCGGAGAGGAAGCGCGCAAGGCGCGCCGGACCCGGCGCCCTGACCTGATCCTGCTTGATATATGGATGGAGGACGTCGACGGTATCACCCTCCTGCGAGAATGGTCGGAATCCGGCGACCTGCCCTGCCCTGTTGTCATGATGTCAGGACACGGTACGGTTGAAACCGCGGTAGAGGCGACACGCCTGGGCGCCTACGACTTTATCGAAAAACCCATATCACTCGCCAAGCTGCTCCTGACAATCGAGCGCGCGTTCGAAAGTGACAAGCTCCAGAGGGAAAATATCGGTCTGCGAAAGCACGCGCAACCGGTGATTGAACCGATCGGAAAAAGCAGGCTGATGGAACAGCTCCGGGAACAGGCTCGCAAAATCGCGCAGCACAAGAGCTGGGTGCTGATCTACGGGGAACCAGGAACCGGCAAGGGAACGTTTGCGCGCTACATACATCAGGCAAGCCCGCGTCGCGACGGGCCTTTTGTGGAGATAGCCGTGGGTTCAATCTCCCCGGAAAATTCCGCAGCTGAATTTTTCGGACATGAAGAGGGTGAGAACATTCACTACGGACGTCTGGAGCAGGCGAACGGGGGTACCCTGTGCATCGGGGACATCGCAGATATGGACCTTCAGACGCAGACCCGCCTGCTGAGTGTATTGCAGACCAGCTCGTTTACCCGGCTTGGCGGCAAGGAAGCTGTCGAGGTTGACCTGCGCATCATTGCGACCACGCAACGCAACCTGGAGGAGGAAGTCGCTGCAGACAGGTTCAGGGACGACCTGTTTTACCATCTGAACGTGGTCCCCTTGCACATACCCAGCCTGAAAGAACATGCGGATGATGTACATGATCTGCTGAATTTCTACATCGACTATTTTGTC
This sequence comes from uncultured Gammaproteobacteria bacterium, assembly GCA_963763115.1. Classification (GTDB taxonomy): domain Bacteria; phylum Pseudomonadota; class Gammaproteobacteria; order UBA9214; family UBA9214; genus CAVQCA01. Next base: position 56,885 of record CAVXNM010000093.1, on the reverse strand, counting down.
GTCAACGACAAGCTGGCTTACCGGCATTTCAACTTCGCTGCTCAAAACCGTCTGCGCAATTATGAGTGGCCCGGCAATATCCGGGAGCTCAAGAATCTGGTCCAGCGCCTGTTGATACTCGGTAACAGCGAGGTAATCGAGCTGGATGAGGTGGAGCGCGCCATAAGTTCCCTGCCGTCGCATTCCGGTGATCAGCAGACATTGGCCATGTCTTACGACCTGCCGTTGCGTGAGGCGCGCGATCAGTTTGAGAAGGATTATCTCGAATTCCAGCTGCGTGCATGCGATGGCAGCATCGGGAAACTCGCCAAACGCGTGGGTATGGAACGTACGCATCTGTACAGGAAGTTGCGCTCACTGGGCATAGATCATAAAAAGGGGACCGAATGACACCGCCTTTTCGGCATTTTCTGCGCTGCAGATAACGCGGTATCCGGGTCAAAACAATGAAAATCATAATTCTGGGCGCTGGCCAGGTTGGCGGATCCGTAGCGACCAATCTGGCTAATGAAGCGAACGATATTACCGTGGTGGATGAAAATCCTGCCATCCTCCAGGATTTGCAGGATCGACTTGACATACGCACCGTTACCGGACATGCATCCTATCCGGAGACGCTCGCCCAGGCCGGTGCCGATGACGCCGACATGGTACTTGCGGTTACCAGCAGCGACGAGACCAACATGATCGCCTGTCAGGTGGCCTACACGCTGTTTCATACCCCCACCAAGATCGCCCGGGTGCGCTCTCTCGAGTACCTGAGACATACGCGACTGTTTGCACAGGAGGCCTTGCCTGTCGATGTCCTGATCAGCCCCGAGCAGCTGGTTACAGATTATATCGAGCGCCTCATAGATAATCCCGGCGCGCTGCAGGTACTTGATTTCGCCGGCGGCCGGGCGCAGCTGGTTGCGATGCGCGCGTTCTACGACGGTCCGCTGGTCGGTCATGAACTGCGTGATCTCAGAAAGCACCTTCCTGGAGCCGATGCCCGTGTGGCGGCGATTTTCAGACGCGGGAAACCCATTGTCCCGAGCGGCGATACCGTCATCGAGGTTGACGATGAAGTCTTCTTCATCGCCGCCTACAAGCATATTCGCGGCGTAATGAGTGAATTGCGCAAGCTGGACAAGCCGGTGAAGCGGGTAATTCTTGCCGGTGGCGGGAATATCGGCATGCGTCTGGCGAAGACAATAGAAAGTCGCTATCAGGTCAAGATAATCGATCGCAACGAGGATCGCACCCGCCATCTGTCCGAGAAGCTTGACAAGGCGATTGTGCTGCTGGGCGATGCGGCCGACGAGGAGTTGCTGCTGGATGAGAACATCGAGAACACAGATGTCTTCTGCGCCCTGACGAATGATGAGGAGGCAAACATCCTCTCGGCGATGCTGGCCAAGCGTCTGGGTGCGCGCAAGGTGATGTCACTGATCAACCGCGCCTCCTACGTGGACCTTGTGCAGAGCCAGACTATCGATATCGCCATTTCCCCGCAGCAGGCCACGATCGGCAGCCTGCTGACGCACGTGCGCCGCGGAGACGTAGTAGTTGTGCATTCATTGCGCCGCGGCGCAGCCGAGGCGATAGAAGCCGTCGCGCATGGTGACCGGAACAGCTCCAAGGTGGTCGGTCGCACCATCGATGAGATCAAGCTTCCCGCCGGCACGACCATCGGGGCTGTCGTACGCGGTGAAGAAGTCATTATCGCGCACCACGATATCGTGATCGAATCCGACGACCACGTCATTCTGTTTCTGGCCAACAAGAAATGCATACAGGATGTCGAACGCCTGTTCCAGGTTGGCGTGACGTTTTTCTGAAATATCCGATAGTACGCAGGTGTTTTTCCCAGGCCATATCACGGCCGGTGCCATCGCGGCCATCACGAAGCCCGATGCGCCTGAGGATGCAAAACAGGCGCCGGCAATTTTCTGCCGTAGCGAACCGCACCAATGACCCAGGCCCCGGATGATTTCCGTCAGGCACTGATCGGGACGAGATGAAAGGTCCGATCAGATGGCGTTTCGGTTCTGTGATATAACGTTACCTCTCGGTTTCACGCTGCCGGAGTCGTGCGACTGTGCATTCTGGAGAAGCTGATGGGTATGCTGGAAAATCTTCAAGCCATGCTCGCCGCAGGTCAGGACAGCCCGCTGCTGCGCTTCACTCTTGGAAATGTTCTGCTGAAGCAGGGTGAGACGCAGGCTGCGGCGGAGCACCTGCGGCAGGCTGTCACGCAGGATCCCGGATATTCCGCCGCCTGGAAGGTCTACGGCAAGGCATTACAGGCGCTCGGTGACAGCGAGGGTGCTGTACAGGCCTACGAGGCGGGCATTGCCGCGGCCCGTCAGAAGGGCGATGTTCAGGCGGCGAAAGAGATGCAGGTATTTCTGAAGCGACTCAAAAAAAGCATACAGGACGGGTCGGCGAGATGATTGTCGGGTTTTCGGCCCAGGCCGGCTGGCACACCGCTCCCGGTATCGAATCCTTCAGTTATAAACAGACCATTCTCCCTCCGGACGGTTACCGAAACGTCGATAAGTCCACTGGTATTGCGCCGGGCATTCCCTGATTAATCCCTCTACCGCCCGGTTCATAGCCGTGACGGCGACATCGGTATCCAGGGAATGGATTTCCTGCGGCGCCTCTCGGAAATGGAGGTGATAACCGCGGCCCCGTGGTAGACGTTCGCAATAGGTGAACACGATCGGGGCTCCGGTTCTTTTTGACAGGCGAACGAGAAGCGTCATGCTGTAGGCGGGTATCCCGAAAAACGGTGCGAAATGGCCGCTGCCGCTTCGTGGCTCCTGGTCGGGCAGCATGGCGACCGTACCGCCCTTCACCACCGACATGCTGGCAGCGCGAATGCCATGGGTGATGGCGGGGACATACTTTGCACCGAGTCGGCTGCGCGCAGCATGCACCAGTTCTTCCAGTTCGACCATGCGCAGTGGCCGGTAGAGACATGTCATGCTGAACGTTGCGCCGCAATACAACCCTGCCGCTTCCCAGGCGCCCAGGTGCGGCGTGGCGAGAATCAACCCATTACCGGCAGCCCGCGCCTTCAACGCCACGTCTAGTCCGTCGACGCAACGTATCAGCTGCAGGGCCTTATCACCTGGACGCATCCACAGCACGCTGGCTTCCAGGATGGTTTTTCCCGTTTCGACCAGGCTTTGGCGAACCAGGCGGCGTTGCCCGGATCGGGACATCTCGGGAAAGCACAGTCCGATATTGGTCTTCGTATCACGGGCAGCCCGATTGGGGATAAGCAAGAATCCCCAGCCGATAACAGAACCCAGTGCGTGACTCACCGCGAGTGGCAGCCAAGAACATGAAACAAGCAGCAATTTTATTAGTATCCGGCGCATTTCCGGTTATTGATGTATATATATCCCACAATTAATAGATAAATTGACTCATACCTGATGATAAACAACATAAATATTTATTTAACTATAGAGTGGGTTTTACATTTATCATACCTACTGATCTATGCTCATGAGTGGTTTTATTGTTGAAAGTATGCGCTTGAATAGCAGTTTATTGGACGCTTCTTCGCCGGAGAGCAGTTTTTTCATGTGCTCTCGTTGCGTCGGCATACGGAAACAGGCAGGGCAGTTGTCCCCTATTACCGGCAGTTTCATGGCAACAGCAAAAGCCCGTGTCTGACGTTCCCTGACGTAGACGAGCGGCCGGATCACACGCAGGTCCCCGGCGTCAATCCGGTAATGGGCTTTCATGGTGCGAAGCTGCCCGGCGTGGAATGCCGACATCAGAAAGCTTTCCGCCAGGTCATCGAGGTGCTGGGCCAGTGCCAGTACGTTGTATTGTTGACGGCGGGCAACGGCATACATGACACCGCGTTTCATGCGCGCACACCAGCTGCAATAGGAGTCTTTTTTCATATGGTGCGTGGCGCGTTCCATCAGGGGCTGCTGTTCGTAGAAACAGGGCACCGACAGGGACTCGAAATAGGGCCGCAGTGGACTGGGATCAAAACCCTCCACTTGGGGGTCAACCGTGATGACACCCAACTCAAAGCTTACCGGGGAATACTTCTGCAGGTGCAGCAGAAGGTGCAGCAAGGACAGTGAATCCTTGCCGCCGGACACGCCGAGCAGGATGCGGTCGCCATCGCGTATCATCTCGAAATCACTGATGGCGCGTCCAATCGGGCGCATCAGGGACTTGGGCGGACGGGTTTTCATGTATGCACACTACCGAAGACCGGCAAAGACTGACAAGCGGTATGCGGGAGGAATGAATCGACGATTGCTATTTTGTGCCGCTCCCGTGGAAAATGGATTCGGATGCAGTTGAATGCCGGGTTTGGCTTTTGAAAGAGAACAGGGGGGGCGATGGCCAATAAGGTGAAGACGCTTACGCCGGCACAGGCGTGGGAATTACTGGAGGAGTCTCCCAGGGCTGTGTTGATCGATGTGCGCTCCAGTATGGAGTATCTATTTGTCGGGCACCCCAGGGGCAGTGTGCATGTGGCGTGGATCGATGAACCGGACTGGGTAGTCAACCCGCATTTTCTGACCGAGGTACGCAAGGTCATGCTGGGTGGAATCGGGGTGGAAGAGCATCGCAGCGATGCTCCGGTGCTGCTCATATGTCGGAGTGGAAAGCGCTCCCTTGAGGCAGGCAAGTTATTGATAGATAGCGGATTTAAGGAAGTGTATAATGTAGCTGAGGGGTTCGAGGGCGAGCTCGACGAGTTGCACCATCGAAGCACTACGGGGGGCTGGCGATTCCATGGTCTGCCATGGGAGCAATGCTGATCTCATATTGACCCTACAAAATACAGGAATATAGTAAAAAACTCATATAGCTCAGTTAAAGCTATAATATACAGTGTATCCGTACGACTCACTCATAGCCGCAACAGCTGGAATTGCATGACGTCAACGTGTCGTAGCAACTACAGTTATGGCAGTGAATTCTAAAGCCGGGAGTGTTACCCGCTCCGGAGACACGCAACTTAGGAGAAAATCGATGTCAACGATTGCTGATGAAGTACAGGGCAATGCGCAACTGGATGCGTGGCTGGACAAGAAGCTGGATGAGCTTTTACCCAAGAAGCTGGAAAAGATTGACGCGGCCAGGACACCATCGATGTCGATCATCGCAACCAAGGGCACGCTTGACTGGGCCTATCCTCCCTTCATTCTGGCATCCACTGCCGCAGCGCTTGGCTGGGACGTTGAGATCTTCTTCACGTTTTACGGCTTGCTGCTGCTGAAAAAGGAAATACCCGCCCAGGTCAGCCCGTTGGGTAATCCGGCCATGCCGATGAAAATGCCGTTCGGTCCGAAGTGGTTTCAGGATATCGAATGGCCCATGCCGAACCTGATCATGGCGGGAATCCCCGGGTTTGAAAAGGTCGCTACCGGTTTGATGAAGAAGACATTCAAGAACAAGGGTGTGGCCAGTATCGAGGAGCTGCGTGAATTGTGCCTCGAGGCCGAGGTCAAGATGGTGGCCTGCCAGATGACCGTCGACGTTTTCGGGTTTGACAACAGCGAGTTTATACCCGAAGTGACCGATTACGTTGGGGCGACATCATTTCTGCCGGTGGCGCAGAAATCCGACGTTTGTCTGTTTATTTGATCGATACCAGGTAGTGGTCGCAGCACCATTGCCTGGAAGTCCGGACAACCAGTGGTTATGGAAACCAGGGGCGTGCACTCTGCACACCCCTGGTTTTTTATGCCGATTACTTTCCATTAGTCTTGCTGCATATGAACCGACTTTTTCCGCCAATCGAGCCTTTCCGCACGCATTCAGTTGCCGTATCCCTGGGGCACACCCTGTATGTTGAAGAATGCGGCCGCCCCGATGGTCTGCCGGTGGTGTTCGTGCATGGGGGGCCCGGCGCAGGTTGTGAAACCTATCACCGCCGGTTCTTCAATCCGGACATCTACCGCATCATTCTGTTCGACCAGCGGGGTTGCGGGCGCTCGCTTCCTCATGCCGGGCTCACCGGCAACAACACCCAGGCGCTGGTGATGGATATGGAAACCATCCGGGGCATGCTGGGCATAGACCGCTGGGTTGTTTTTGGCGGCTCCTGGGGCTCGACTCTGGGGCTGGTTTATGCCGAGACCCATCCATCGCGAGTACTTGGGCTGATTCTGCGCGGCATTTTTTTGTGTCGTCCAGGAGACATTCACTGGTTCTACCAGGAGGGCGCTTCCTGTCTGCTGCCGGATTACTGGCAGGATTACCTGCAGCCGATCCCCGTTGCGGAACATGACCGCCTGGTCGAGGCCTTTTATCGTCGCCTGACGGGCGATGACGAGCTTGCGCGGATGGCCGCAGCCAAGGCCTGGGCCATGTGGGAGGGGCGCGCCTCCACCCTGTTGCCGAGAGCCTCTGTAGTCGGGTATTTCAGCAATCCGTTTACCGCGCTGAGTCTGGCGCGCATCGAATGCCATTATTTCATGCATGACAGTTTTCTTGAGCTCGACCAGATTCTGCGGGACGCCACACGCCTGCACGGCATCCCGGGCGTTATCGTTCATGGTCGTTATGACCTGGTGTGCCCCATAGAACAGGCCTGGGCCCTGCACAAGGCGTGGCCCCAGGCGCGCCTGCAGATCATTCCGGATGCCGGTCATTCCGCCACGGAGGAGGGGATCATGGACGCTCTCGTCACCGCGACAGGCCAGTTTGCCCTGCGCTTCGGATGATTGGATTGCTGCAGCGTGTGCAATCGGCCAGTGTGACCGTTGAAGGTGAGGTGATTGCCGCCATCGGAGCAGGGCTGCTGGTCCTGGTCGGTGTGCAGAAAGGCGACACGGAACGCGAGGCGACACGATTGCTGGGCCGTGTGCTCGGTTACCGGATTTTCCCTGATGCACAGGGCAGGATGAATCTCTGCCTGAGACAAACCGGTGGCGGATTGCTTCTGGTGCCACAATTTACCCTCGCGGCGGATACAAAAAACGGATTACGACCCAGTTTCACAGCGGCCGCAGAACCGGCGGAAGGCAAGAGATTGTTCGACTGTATGGTGGCCAGCGCCTGCAGGCTGCATGCACCGACCGGTTACGGCCGCTTCGCGGCTGATATGCTGGTTGCCCTCGTCAACGAGGGTCCGGCAACTTTCTGGCTGGAGTCTATGCCGGCGGCTTGAGCCTGTTTTCAGGTTTTATGTGCGGCGTGGTAAGGCTATTAACCCGGAGGATTTGATGTAAATGGTTCTCTCCCGTGCCGTTTTTAGCTACGATTGCATACAGGGAAGATTTTTCAGGATATTTGCAGGGTCAGGCCAGCCATCATGTCGCAACGCGAGGCAGCAGTCAGCCGGGAAACTCTCGAGACGCAAATCAGGGTATTCGTGAACCTGGATGGTCAGGGTAATGCCTCGTTTGAAACCGGGTTGCCATTTCTGGAACACATGCTGGATCAGGTGGCGCGTCACGGGATGCTGGATATCGAAATCAAGGCAACCGGCGATCTGCTCATCGATGCTCATCATACCGTCGAGGATATCGGTATCACCTTCGGTCAGGCATTGGCAAAAGCGCTAAGTGACAAACGCGGGATCAGGCGCTACGGTCATGCCTATGTGCCTCTCGATGAGGCCCTTTCACGTGTGGTGATAGATTTTTCCGGCCGACCGGGTCTTGAGTATCATGTTGAATATCCGCGTGCGCGGGTTGGTGATTTTGATGTTGATCTTTTCCACGAATTTTTCCAGGGTTTCGTCAACCATGCCCATGTCACCCTGCATGTCGATTGCCTCAGGGGCGACAACTCGCATCATATTGCCGAAACAATGTTCAAGGCATTCGGGCGAGCCATGCGCATGGCGCTGGAAGCGGATCCCGCCATGGGCGGAAAACTTCCTTCAACCAAAGGGAGCCTTTGAGCATTCCTTCTCCCCCGGGTGACCGAAGCCTGCCACGCTGCCCGCCTGTAGAATCATGGCCTACATCGCAATAATCGACTACGGCATGGGGAACCTGCACTCCATTGCCAAGGCAATGGAACACGTTGCGGGTAAGGACCGTGTCGTGGTGAGCAGCCGTCGTGCCGACATCCTTGCGGCGGATCGCGTGGTATTTCCCGGCGTGGGTGCGATACGCGACTGCATGGCTGAACTGCAGGCATCAGGTCTTGATCAGGTGGTGCTGGAGGCGGCCCGCTCGAAACCCCTGCTGGGCGTGTGTCTCGGCATGCAGGCCCTGCTCGATAGCAGTGAGGAGAACCAGGGCATCAACTGTCTGGGGATTATACCGGGATGTGTTGCCCGGTTCGCGACGGATATGAAGGCGTTTGATGGCAGGCGGCTCAAGATTCCCCACATGGGATGGAATCAGGTGATGCAAGGCCGAACACATCCCTTATGGCGGAACATACCTGATGGCAGTCGTTTTTACTTTGTCCACAGTTACTACACGATTCCGGAGAAGGATGCCTCCGTTGCCGCGATTACGCCCTACGGGATCGACTTTGCGTCGGTAATTTCGCAGGACAATGTGTTTGCCGTGCAGTTCCACCCGGAAAAAAGCCAGCATTCCGGGCTGGGTCTGCTGTCCAATTTTGTCGGTTGGGATGGAGAATCTTGAATCATGCTAGTGATACCCGCTATCGATCTCAAAGATGGTAAATGCGTCCGTCTGCGGCAGGGTAGAATGGAGGATGAAACCGTTTTCGGTGATGATCCGGTGGAAGTGGCACAGCGCTGGGTGGATGCCGGCGCGCGCCGCCTGCATATGGTCGATCTGAATGGCGCATTTGCCGGTAAACCGGTGAATGCGGGTGTCATCAAGGCGGTAGTGGAGGCCTTTCCGGATCTGCCGATTCAGGTTGGCGGAGGTATACGGGATGAGGATACCGTTGCGGCCTATCTTGAGGCCGGCGTGCAGTACACCATCATCGGCACCAAAGCAGTCAGCACGCCGCACTTTATCAATGATTTGTGTCTGGAATTTCCCGGCCACATTCTGGTCGGGCTTGACGCCAGGGAAGGCAGGATTGCCATTGACGGTTGGTCCAAACTGTCGCATCACTCGGCCATCGATATGGCGCGGCGTTTTGAACAGGATGGCGTCGAGGCCATCGTATTCACGGATATTGGGCGTGACGGCATGATGACCGGGCTCAACGTGGATTCCACGGTCAGGCTGGCGCAATCCATAACCATCCCGGTGATTGCATCGGGCGGGATCACCAACATGGATGACATTCGCGCCCTGTGCGCGGTTTCCGATGAAGGCATCATAGGAGCAATCACAGGGCGCGCGCTTTACGAGGGCGCGCTGGACCTGGCTGCCGCACAGAAGCTGGCGGACGAACTCTGCGCGATGCAGGAGTAACGGTAAACCGGAATGGGCCTCGCGAAACGCATTATTCCCTGTCTGGACGTCGATGGCGGACGCGTGGTCAAGGGCGTGCAGTTTATCGACATCCGCGATGCCGGCGATCCGGTGGAAGTGGCGCGTCGCTATGATGAGCAGGGAGCCGATGAAATCACCTTTCTTGATATTACGGCCAGTTCGGACCAGCGCGAGACCATGGTCCACGTGGTTGAACAGGTTGCCGGCGAGGTTTTCATTCCGCTCACGGTGGGCGGTGGCATCCGCGAAGTCGCGGATATCCGGCGTATGCTGAATGCCGGCGCTGACAAGGTGGGCATCAACACCGCCGCGGTATTCAATCCGGAGTTCGTGCGGGAGGCCGCCGAACGGTTCGGATCCCAGTGCATCGTTGTGGCGATCGACGCCAAACAGGCAAGCGCCGCGGGTGAGCCGCTGCGCTGGGAAATCTACACCCACGGTGGCCGCAAGCCCACCGGTATCGACGCCGTTGAATGGGCACGGCGCATGGTGGAGTACGGTGCGGGTGAGATTCTGCTGACCAGCATGGACCGCGACGGCACGCGTGACGGATTTGATCTCGCCCTGACACGTACCATCAGTGATGCGGTGGATGTCCCGGTGATCGCCTCCGGAGGAGTGGGAAATCTCGATCATCTGGTTGACGGAATTCTCGAGGGCGGAGCGGATGCCGTGCTGGCAGCGAGCATATTCCACTTCGGTGAGTATTCCATCGGAGATGCCAAGCGGTACATGGCGGAGCGGGGTATCGAGGTGAGAATTCAGGGGCACGGCTAAGCCCTGTGCCGATTCCCGAATTGGTGATGTGACTGATGAGACGACATATGGGCAATGACTGGCTTAATATGGTCAAATGGACTGATGAGGGGCTGGTTCCGGCGATCGCCCAGGACGCGCAGGACGGTACCATTCTGATGGTCGCCTGGATGAACCGCGAGGCCCTGGACCTGACTGCCAGGGAAGGCAGGGCTGTGTACTGGTCGAGGTCAAGACGCAAGCTGTGGCGCAAGGGCGAGGAATCCGGGCATGAACAGCTGGTCAGGGAGATTCGCCTGGATTGTGACAATGATGTGGTGATGCTGCAGGTGCAGCAACGTGGCGGGATTGCCTGCCATACCGGGCGTCGGAGCTGTTTTTTCCAGCGTCTGGAGGATGACCGCTGGGTCACGGTAGAGCCGGTGTTGAAGGATCCGGATGCCGTATACAGCAAACCCCCTGACCAGTCACCGGACAGCTGACATGAATACAACGCTGGAAAAGCTGGCTGAGGTGATCGAACAGCGCAAAGTCGCCGACCCGCAGCGCTCGTATGTGGCCAGTCTCTACGACAAGGGACTGGATGCCATCCTGAGGAAAGTAGGGGAAGAGGCAACCGAAACGATACTTGCCGCTAAGGGTGAAGACGATGTACGACTGGTGAGTGAGACTGCCGACTTGTGGTTTCATACACTGGTGATGCTGGCGGCGCGGGATCTGGGTCCGGCGGACGTGCTGGCAGAGTTGAGCCGGCGTTTCGGGCTTTCCGGCCTTGAAGAGAAGGCGGCGCGCGACAAATGGCGCGCTGGTGATTCAGACACATGAGTGGTATCGACCGGCAGGTCAGGAGTAGGAACTATGGGTATCAGTATCTGGCAATTGTTAATCATCCTGGTCATTGTGATCGTGCTCTTCGGCACCAAGCGTCTGGGCGCTATCGGATCGGACCTGGGCAAGGCGATCAAGGGTTTCAAGCACGCCATGCATGAAGGCGAGGAAGAAGGGCAGGTCGACAAGAAACTCGATAGCAAGGAAGGTGGACGGGTGATTGACGGCGAGGTCACCGGACGCGACAAGGACAAGGTGTGAGACTGATTCGAGCTTGATCAGTCAGACGGGCTGTATATGTTCGATATCGGCTTTTCGGAGATCGTACTGATCATGGTGATCGCGCTGATCGTGGTGGGCCCGGAGCGCTTGCCGCGGCTTGCTCGCTCTACCGGTTTGTGGATCGGCAAGATTCGGGGGTTTGTCGCATCCGTGAAGGCGGAAATCGATCATGAACTTGCTGCCGAGGAACTCAGGAAAACCCTGTCACGGCAGGCAGAGATGCCGGAACTCGAGGAAATCATCGAGGAGGCAAGCACAATTAAGCCCTCCAGGAAGAAAGCGGGAGAGGCATCGCCACAGAATGAAGTCAAAAAGACGGCGGATTCTGCAGAAACAGCTCACCGTGATGTGATGGATGACAACAAACAGTAAGCAAGAACCCTCGTCCCCCGACGAAGGCGAACAGCCGTTTATCACTCACCTGATCGAGTTGCGCGATCGACTGCTACGCATCGTGCTTGCGGTTGCTGTTATCACGCTTGCGTTGATGCCATTTTCGAATATTCTGTTTACCAGTCTGTCCGGTCCGTTGACAGCGCATCTCCCGGAAGGGAGCAGCATGATCGCTATTGAGGTTGCCTCTCCTTTCCTGATCCCGTTCAAGCTGACGCTAGTGCTGGCCCTGTTCATCTCCATGCCGTATGTGCTCTACCAGCTATGGGCCTTTATTGCGCCAGGGCTGTACCAGCATGAACGCCGCCTCGTTCTGCCGCTGCTGGCGTCAAGTACCGTGCTTTTTTACACCGGAGCGGTGTTTGCCTATTTTGTCGTTTTCCCGCTGGTATTCGCGTTTTTTACCAGCACCGCACCGGCAGGCGTGTCGGTTATGACCGATATCAGCCGTTACCTGGATTTTGTCCTCACGCTGTTCTTTGCCTTCGGCGCGGCGTTTGAGGTGCCGGTAGTGACGGTTCTGCTCGTGTGGACCGGGATGGTGACACAGGACAGTCTGCGTAAGAAACGTCCCTATATCATCGTCGCTGCGTTTATTGTCGGTGGAGTGCTGACGCCGCCGGATGTCATTTCACAGACATTGCTCGCTGTGCCAGTGTGGATGCTGTTCGAGCTTGGACTGTTTTTCTCAGACTGGTTTATGTCGAAAAAAGGGAATATGCCGGACGGCGGTGGCGCGGACGGGTATAAACCAATGACCGAATCCGAGATGGATGCCGAACTCGATCGCATTGATCCTGATCAGGACAAGAACTAGTCCGCTAGCGCTTGCCGGAGTAGGCCTCGATCGGTATGGGGTCGTTCACCCCGATTTCGGGAAGCGAAATATCGACAGGTTCGCCGTAGAGGCCGATTTCTATAGGCATCGGCCTGGCAATGGCGTAACCCTGCGCATAGTCCACGCCGATCTCGCGCACAGCTTCCAGCGTAGACTCATCCTCGACGAATTCGGCGATGGTTTTTATATCCATCGTGTGTCCAATATGATTGATGGCCTTTACCATTGCCTTGTCTATCGTGTCATTAACCATGTTTTTCACGAAACAGCCATCAAGCTTGAGGTAATCGACAGGGAGGTTTTTCAGGTAACTGAATGAACTCAGACCGACACCGAAATCATCCAGTGCGAAACGGCAGCCCATGTCACGCAGTATCGATATCATGCTGGAAGCGTTGCACAGATTGGCAATAACAGCGGTTTCGGTGATCTCAAAACACAGGAGAGAGGAGGGGATGCCACTGTCCTTTATATGGTTCACGAGGAAATCCGTGAATCGTTCATCCGACAGAGACTGGCCGGACAGGTTGATACAGCAGGTGCTTACATTATTCAGCAGCCGTTCCCTGTCGAGCGTCAGCATCCTGAAGGTGTTTTCAATCACCCAGCGGTCAATTGCCGGCATGAGGGAAAAGCGCTCCGCGGAAGGAATAAAAGCCCCCGGTCCGACAAGCTCATTGTTTTCATCGAGCATACGAATCAGCACTTCACCATGGATGGTGTTTATCTCGTCCTTTGCTCTGTTGAGCTTCGCAATCGGCTGGAAAAACAGACGGAAGCGCTGCTGCTCAAGTACATCCTGGATGCGTTGTACCCATTGCATCTGGCCATGGCGTTCAACCACTGCTTCATCATCGGGCTGGTAGATATGGATACGGTTGCGTCCCTGGTCCTTTGCCAGATAACAGGCTGAATCCGCTGCGCTCAGAATGTCAGTCAGGGTGCCGCTGTCCGAGGTGATCGACACCAGGCCGACGCTCGCGCCGACCCTGAAAGCCTTGTTGTCCCAGACGAAGCGGAAATTTTCCACGATCTTGCGCAGATTCTCGGCCGGATCATGTGCATTCTCTATGGAACAACCCTCGAGAAGTACCCCGAACTCGTCACCGCCGAGACGCGCCAGCGTATCGGCCTCACGTAGTTCCAGGCGCAGCTTGATGGTGAGTTGCTTGAGCAGCTCGTCACCCGCGATATGGCCACAGGTGTCATTTACCACCTTGAAATTGTCGAGGTCGATATAGCAAAGGGCATGTCTGACGTCGGAATTTCGTGCATGGTCGAGCGCACGCTTGACGCGGTACTCGAATTCACGCCGGTTTATGAGTCCGGTCAGGGAATCATGTGTGGCCTGATAGGACATCTTCTTGGCCAGTCCGCGCAATTCGGTGACGTCGTGGAACACAAGCACAACGCCGGTGATCTCCGAGTTCGAATCCCTGATGGGCGAGGCATTGACCTCGATCGACAAACGTTGATTCCGGTAGCGGTGAATCAGCAGCAGATGACCAGCCAGCATGGTGCTCTTGCCCTTCTCGAGGCAGAGTTCAACGGCATCAGGCGGTGACTCCAGGGTTTTCTCGTCAACGATCTTGAGCACCTTCGCCATGGGTTTTCCACGTGCGTCCTCCAGCTTCCAGCCGGTTGACTGCTCGGCCACCGTGTTCATGTATTCGACGTTGCCATTCATGTCGGTCGTGACGACACCGTCGCCTATGGAACCCAGGGTTACCTGGGCACGCTCCTTTTCCTGGTATAGCGCCTCCTTTGCCTGTTTGAGGGCTGTGATATCGCGTATGGTTCCCTCGATGCCGATGATTTCGCCATTGACACCGTATTTATAATGGGAATTCTCAGATATCCATATATGGGAACCGTCCTTGTGCAGCAGCCGGGTCTCGAAATGCTGCAGCCGCCCGTAATTTATGTCCAGGGCATGTCTGAAGTCCTCGTGATCATTTTCGTTGACATAGAAGTGTCTGATATTTTTTTCGAGGATTTCATCGGGTCTGTAACCCAGCAGTTGTCTGATGGAAGGAGTGGCCCAGAGCATTGTTCCATGGATGTCGGTCTGGTATATGGTGTCCTGCATGCTGTCGAATATGGCGCTCAGGCGCTGCTCCGATGCACGTATACGCTCCTCTGCGTGCTGGCGTTCCTTGATGTGTTCCTGCAGTTCCTGATTGAAACGCTCCGAATCGCCTTTTGCCTGTTCTGCCGTTTCCCTCGCAATGACGAGCTTGCGAATGAGTTCCGTATTATGCGATCCGAGGCTGAATGACTTCGCCAGAATGTTGCGCATGGTACGTGATGAAGTAAGCATCAGGGTGGCAAATACGACCGACAGGATGCCGAGCGACAGCTGGAGATTCTTCCCCTGATAGAAAAACCAGGCGGTAATCGGTAACATAGTCGGTAATACGAAGGCGGCAATCGTCTTCGGCGAGGACTGCATCGAGACATAGGCAGTCAATGAAATGCCTGCAAGCGCAAACAGAACGAACAGCTGTTGCGTGAGAGTACCGAAGAAAGCAGCGAAGACACCGAGTGAGCCCCAGCATATTCCGGAGATCATGACGCCGATAATATAATGCCTACCCCAGAGTTCGATGTCGTCAATGGATCCATCCGCGCTCTTTCCGGATATGAACAGGGAGCGGCCACCCACCGTCACGATGATCGCGATCGTCCAGCCGAGCAACAACCCAGGTGGCGCGAGATCCCAGAAAATGGTGGTAACAATCGCGGCCATCAGCATGCTGATGATCAACTCCGTCTGTACCTGCTGATACAGCAGTTGAACCTGGTCCGCCCGGAACTGCCAGCGGTTCAGGCTGCGGCGTTCAGCAAATCCCGAAGCGGCGCTGATCTGCTCCTGCGTATAGGGCTTTTCTGTCCCGGCCATGCTGTTATCGTCTTCGTTACGCATTGTGATTACATAACCGATGGATGTGTCTGTTTGTTGTCTGCGTACGGATACAGGCAAGTTGCGATATGAACCGCCACACAAGAGCATCGGGAAGAACGTCGTAAACTTTAACGATAGCCATGTAATTAATTCATAATTTTCAGCTAATTACGAACAGCCACTTCCGGACAGAATCAATTACTGGAAATACATACGGAAATACATGTAGTTACGGGAGAGCGCTTTTCAGTAGTCGCTGCAGCGGGAATTTCATCCGGGTGATGCCGCAGCCATGAGCACGGCTGATAATGAATTGTTCGCCACGAAGCGGCTGCCGTGACAGAGGGGTTGTACCGGCATTGCCTTGAAATACTGTTTATTTATCCGCAGGCAAGAGGTGTCGAATAAAAAATCCCGGTTGAAGTGAGAAATGCATCTTGCCGTAGCAGGAAAGCCACTCAGGCGGCTGTTCGCGGCCGCCGGACTCACGGCGGACACCATTATGTCTTCGGCTCAACAGCGGATAACACCACACCTCACTGGTATGAGTTTCTCTATGACGGGCTAACCGGCGCCGAGATCATTGGCAATCACGTCACGCCGCATTTCGTCGATTGGCAACGCGGTGATTCGGACCTTGAGGTTAATAGCACCATCGTAGACCCGGGAGCACCTGCGCAGAAGGCCAACATTTCCGGTTCCAGTGGCGGCAGGGGTGGGTGCAGTCTCGTCGGACAACTACGAAACCCGGCGCAGTCAGGTGCATGGTGGCTCCTCTTCATGCTGATTGCATTGCTGCGAACAGGAACAGCAGCCAGAAGTCGCTCGCGCTTGTAGATCAGGCTGGATTATCCTGCGAGCAGGATTACGATCTTGCCGTGGATGAGAAATCATCCAGACGCCTTCGCGGGGCAGGCCTGACCGCTAACCCTGGCCTTGTGTTCTTGCCTGCATCGGGCAAAAGGCCAGGATCAGTTTTCTGCAGCACCATTTTCTATCCAGACCCGAATGGTCTCGATCTCTTCATCGCTGAGAGGCTCCTTGCCGTGCGGCATGGTGATTGTTAGCTTGTCTTTACCTGAAACCAGGATATAAAGCGAACTGGACATGGCCGAGCCGGGATGAATGACCGGTCCGAATGGGGTGCCTTTCATCAAGGATTCGTAGGAATCCATCAGAAGGCCGCTTGCCCTGGCGCCTTGCTTACCGGCCACATGACATTCAGCACAATGATTTTGGATGATGGGACTCACATCATCCGCATAGGTCACTTTCTGTATCTGCGGCTGCTTATGTTTATCGCAGGAAGACAGAGCCGCAGTGATCAGCAGTAACACAGCGAGAGGCATGGCTCGAGTGTTCATTGGGCGCCTTCTCCGGAAATATTGGCCTGCCGTCATCATATCAGACTGGTGTCGATGTCGAACAAGCGCTTGAACTACTGCGCCGAGATCATAGCAGCCTGGCTAATTATGCCGGTTTTCGGATCGTGTGGGGTGAGATTACCTGGGGGAATGACGATTTTCACCGCGGTTATGAAGAAGTACAACGACTTGATCGACAATCTCCATACCCTAACCTAGGAGTTTTGCCCTGAGCTGTTTGTCGAGACTGGTGATGCACATTACACGAAGACGGTTACAGGAAGATTGAAACCCAGGTGGCTGACAGGAACCGGGCAGCGCTAAATAGCGAATCTTTCGCCGTCACACCTGACTAGCGCTGGATTGTGTTCGCGACCTACCGGGAGACCCGGAAACACGCAAACCTGTTGGCGAATCCTTGTGTCTCGTTGCTCATCGACAATCGCACCAACGAGTCGGTCGACTATCACGATGCCGTAGCCATCTCCGCTCAGGTCACCGTCAGTGAGGTCGATGGGGCTCGGCGCACCGAACTGCTACAGCTCTATCTTCGCAAACATCCGCAACTTAGGGATTTTGTCACCGCAGCTGACTGTGTTCTGCTGAAACTGGAAGTCGAGACCAATTACGCGGTCAGCCAATTCCAGAACGTCGTCGAGTTGCGGATGACATGAAGTCCGTCTGAGTCTCGATGGTAATGGACCGACTCGGCTACTGCGGCGGCGGCTGATCTTGCAAACAAATTTCATCTATGCTTGTCATAGTAATACAAACCTGCGACCGATGAGAGTTATCCATAGGGACTTCGATCCCCGGGACACGCGGTTACCGATAAAGATCGATTGCGCCTCCAACGGCGAATCGCGCCACGGCCTTTGACCAGGCTGCAGCTCGTTGCCAATGCCCATGCTCGCCAACTGCTCGGCGCAGCGGCAAACAAGACCCGGCTTGGCCGCCGCAGTTTTCTGAAAACCCTCATCGGTTCCGCCGCCACGCTGCTCGCATTCAACCAGGTGTATGCGCGCGCCGGTGTGACCGGCGGCTCATTTGCCGTTCCCGCCGAGGTCGCCTACGATCCCGATGTCGCGCGTACTGTGCTGGGCGGCGAGGAGCGCATCTGCTGGGGTACTGACTCGCTGTGGTACGGAAGTCCGCAGGACCAGATCCAGGCTTTGCGCAGCTTCGAAATCTCCGGGTCGATGCAGGAACGGTATGGCTACCCGACATTCACCGGGCACGCGCGGCGGCGCATCCTCGGTCTCAACGCCGCCGAAGCTTACGGGCTGGACGTCAATGAGCTGCTGCATGCCGCCATCATGACGAACTGGCACAGCTGAAAGCGGAATACCGCAACAACCCCAACCCGAGTTTCCAGACCTTCGGTCCGAAGACGCGCCGCGAGTTTCTGCGCCTGCAGTGTCCTGACGGTCGGCCGGCATAGCGAGGCCTGGAGTAAATCGCGCCCGGTGCATGGGCCGGTTATCACTACGGCGCTTTCATATCCATGGCACCAGGCTGATGAAGTTGATCGGGACGAGCAGGCGAAGAATACCGGAGCAAGCCCGGCAAGCTGTCAAGTGCTAAAGGTGTATATCTGTCCTGTTCTGTTGAAAATCTTCGCATCTGAACGTTGCAGTCCATTGCGTCGAGGCACGGATTGACGGCTGTTTATTGTTTTTATACACCGTTCGTGCTGGATGATGTCATGAGGTGATCAGTTGCCTTTTCCCTTCAGGTGCATAATGCGGGATACGATGAAGAACCCGAGTACAAGCAGGCCGTACGGGTACGGAAGGTAGCCCTGAAAAAACGCTGTGATGCTCGCGGCGAGCAGACCGCACAGCGTGATCAGGAGAGGGTCTGTTGCCTTGTTCATGACGCGATCTTCAGGAACGCTCCGTGCCGGGGGACCCTCTCCAGACCTTGAGGTGATTGCCGGTGCATCTTTCCGTCAACGTGATGTCACGAGATTTCCCTGCAATGAGGCCATCGGGGCCAATGAGGCCTTCAGTCACTTGACCCAAGGCTCGTAGAGGTTATGATTCGATCATTCCTGCCGGAAGTACCCCGAGCATACCTGAAACCAATTCCCGGTAGACAATATCAGGCGCCGCCGGTTTTATCCCAGACATCGGCGAGTGCCGCGCGCAGTTGCTTGCGATCCCGTAACGCTTCCAGTTTACGCCGTGCCACCGCGATGCGCCTGCTGAGCGCCGCCCGCCCAACATGTCCAGGTTTTGTCCAAATACGAGTCTCAGATCGCGATCACTGCTGGGGCACTCATTATCAGCCGCCGCCGACAGCGGCGGGTTCACCCGGCCCGCGCCGTCGCGGCGCTATGACGATAAGGCGCTGCGCAACTGGCCGCGCTATCATCAACCGTCGAGTGCGAAAGTCAGCGCCACCTTGCTGAACTGATTACCAGTCTCTCCGCGTTCGAGCGCTACAGTGTTGAGTGCGAAAGCCGCAATCCTCGCGACGTTTCGCTGCATACCTTTTTACATGCCACCATCTCGCACGCATAGCACATGATCGAAGATGCGCTCAGCCGCGTAACCGAAATGGAAAACATTAAAATCTGATGTATGATCCCGACGATGGCCGCACGCCAATACGGGGCCCTGGCCCTTTATGGCCCAAATGGCAGCAAGAGAACAGCCATTGCCAGCATAGCGGCTGTGCGAGTCGAACCGGTGGCGTTGATCATTAATAACAGGCATTGCCCTTAAGCCGTTTCATTTGTCTCCGGAATATTTTGTTATCATTAGGCGCTGCCGCCAAAGCACTGCCATGGCCCAGGACAGGGCGACAACCATCAAGATTCCACCGAACGCGTGAACAAACGTTCCCCATCGTTGGGCATAATGAAGTTGGCCCAGCACGCTCAGTAGATAAATCCAGTCGTGAGGGCCGTCTTCGCCGGTATGACCGCCAAGCAAAATCAATTGCGGATGACGAGCGTCATAAATGTAAGGCGCGAGATCCAGCAGGCTGACGCTGCCCCACCACATCCCGATGGCTGCACCGAAATTGTCTTTGTTGATCCAGAAAAAGGCAATGCCTATTCCAAAGGGTAGCAATAGCTGGAACAGGCTGCCCCCCAGAATATTCATAAATTCCCCGAAGGGCAGGAACAGCACATGCCCGGCCTCATGTATCGGCAAGAGGATGTTGTGCATGAAAGAAGTGCCCATTTCACCGATGTGGTAATCATAAGCAAACAGGAACCAGCTCCATAAGGCTAACAGCGCGAAGACGATGCAGCGGCCATAGAAAGTTGGCTCGTCGATCTTGTTCATGGGTTTCAGCAGGATGTCGATGATGTCTTGCAGACGGTATGCTGAGGAGACTGTTTGTGTATCGGCCAGCACGGGTTGGCTCCTGGACTGGACTTTTGCATACTTGAAGAAATAAATGCCGCATGCAGGGCAGGCTGCGCTGCCTGGCAACGGTTGCGACAGTACGTTTCCGCATTTTGGGCACTGTGTGTACATGTTTGGCATCCCGTGGGTATAAATGAACCTTATCTTTTCACTTCCCGGTCGTACAGCCAGATCCGAGGGAATTATGAGGAACAGCTGCACCGTGTTAACCGGTCAGAACGCTTGAGGGACCTGAACGCTTTTCTTCCGGACCTGCTGAATGACTTCCACGACCGATCTGATACCGGGTGCATTCCGAGTCTTTCAACGCAGATAAAAAGTGCGTTTCTTACTGAATAAAATGAGAACATCGAGTCGTACATTTGCCGAGACCGAACCGTAACCGAACCGATGGTAGCGCAGGTTACGCTGTCCATTGGACATTGAATATCGACAAAAGGCGGAATTATTGTTGCATTTCTTGACAAATGTAGTCGCACTGGGATAATCCCCTCAGTCTGATGGCTCACTGGGGTCTTTTCTATTGGATAGGGGGTTTTCCACGCGCCAGGTCTGCAGGATAACCGGGCTGAGCGCGCGACAGCTGGGATACTGGCGCAAGACCGGTTTCCTCTCCCCGGCGCAGCAAACACGTGGCGGACATGCCCGCTACAGTTTTATTGACCTCATTTCACTGAAAACCGCAAGCCGGCTGATAGGCGCCGGGGTTTCCCTGCAGCGCATTCGGCAATGCCTGCAGTCATTAAGTCGGTTTCTCCCGCACACCGACACCCCGCTTCAGGAACTATCGCTGGTGGCCACCGGCGATGTGGTGCTCGTATTGCGCAGTGGCGCAGCCTTTGACGCCTTGACAGGCCAGGAATGGATATTCCAGGTCGCAGACCTCGAACGCGAGGCACGGTTGTTGTTAAGTCACTGTGAAGTACCACGCCAGCGGGAGCTTTTCACGGATCCCGCCGATCCGGATTCAGGAAAAAAATCGCACAAGCCAGGGATAGCCGTTGGTGATAATCAGGGCTAACCGATACCGGTGGAGGCCGCCGGTGTCCGGATACCCAATAGTGAGTGGTTTGTAACAGGCCACGATGGAGAAGGCAGGCATGCACAACATTGCGGTTGTCAACCAGAAGGGAGGCTGTGGAAAAACCACCGCAGCCATCAATCTATCCGCTGTACTGGGGCAGCAGGATGTCCGGGTATTACTCATCGATATGGATCCCCAGGGACATGCTTCTCTGGGGCTTGGGGTGGCAGGCGCCGAACTGGCGGGTCTCTACGAACTCCTCAAAGGCGATCGCCGGCTGGACGAGGTCATCCAGTCGGGTGTCGCTCGGGGTGTAGATCTCATCCCGGGCAATATCTCACTGGCCGCCGCCGAGCATCTGCTTGCCGAACAACCGGACAGGGATCGTCAGCTGGCACGGCATCTGGATATGCTCGAGGGGCGTTATGACTGTGTCGTCCTCGATTGCCCGCCGGCGCTGGGTCTGCTCTCGGTGAATGCATTGCGGGCCGCTGACCGGGTCCTGATACCGGTAGAGCCCAGCATTTATTCACTGGATGGTATCGAGCGGTTGCGGGAGACCATCCACTTGCTTGCAGGCCGGTATGGCGTCCAGCCATCCGTTACCCTGCTTGCCAACATGTTCGATACCCGGACTCGCATCGCTCGCAACATGCTCGGGATGCTGGAGTCACAGCTGCCGGTCGATCTGTGCGCTACGCGGATCCGTAACTCTGTATGCGTGCGTGAAGCGGCCTGTCACGGGGCTCCGCTGACCGATTATGCGCCACGTGCAGCGGTTACCGGAGATTTCAGGGAACTGGCGGAGGAACTACTGGGCGCCGTACTACTGTGCGTGCGCAGTAAAACGGTACACGCCATCGGGACGCAGCCCGACAACACCGCTACCGCCGGATTGGCTGCTGAAACCAGCAACGTGAAGGAAGTGGTGTTCCGTTTCGACATCACGGAGAGTGACCGGGTGCAGATTGCCGGAGAGTTCAACGACTGGATTCCTGACAAGAATGTAGAAACCGAAATTCTGGATGGATCACTGCAGAAGGTCCTGCGGGTAAGTCCCGGCGGCTATGAATATCGTCTGATCATTGATGGTGTCTGGCAACAAGACCCGGCCAATCCAAAGGCGGCACCAAACGACATGGGGGGATACAACTCGCTGTTAAACGTTTGACGGAGGGGGAGTCATGCACAATCCAGCCTGGCGGCCAGCGCAGCTGCATACCGAGCGTCTGGCCAGTATCCAGCATCACTTTATCGATGAGCGCCCGGCAGTCGGCAACACCGGCAAACGAGGGGTCATCCATACGCTGCCGGTTCACCTGGCAGTCGCCGCAGGACATCCCGCCGATGCCCTGCAACCGCAGTATCTCATGGATGCCCTGACCCGGCAGCTGAATATACAAACGTCCGCCGTTGCGGAGCACCCCGACTGGCACGTGAAGTTCATCTCATCGGGGCGTAGCGCAACGAATGCCGAACAGCGCCTCATTCTGGTCTTCGCGACTGCGAATCTCGAGGGTGTCCGGCTGGCGTATACCGGTATAAAACAGCTTTCCGCTACAGCGTCACGTCGATTTGGTGTGGTATTCAGCGGTGCCCGCGACGCGGACTTCGCGCGCCGCTGTCAGGAACGACTGGCCTCGGGCGCCAGGCTGTTTCTTGACATCCGTCTTCATGAGCTGGGGCATTTGTCGGCTCCCGGGCCGGATTTCAGTGCGGATCTGGCGCGTCTGGCCGGAGAGGTTCACCGGCTTTGGGGAACTCATACCATACCTAATCAACTGGAGGTCGCTCACACATGACATTGCAAATTCACGCCGTCACGGAAATCGGCTCATCTGACCTGCATCGCCTGGTGGTAGACAACCTGGGTTCATTGCTTGGGGAAGGGGCCAGGCTCGTCGAGACTATGCCGCACATCGACGGCTGCTGTGTTGCGACATCGGACAGGCATGACGGGCCGGTGCTACTCAGCTTCGATGCGGTCGATTCGCAGCGGGCGTTGCTCACGGGTCTGGCCTGGATGGATCAGCTGGGCAGTGAAATGGTGACGCTGTTTTTGCAGGATTATTATCCACCCACAGGGTTGCTGGTGCTTGCGCCTGTGGCGCCTCCCGGGCTGAGACTGTTCGGCGGAACATGCCCCGTCAGCTGGCGGCGTATCCAGGTGCTGTCCGTTAATGGCGAGCTGGGCATGGTGGTTGCACCGGTCGTTGATGAAACCGCCACTGCAGCGCCCGTTCACCTGGAGCGACGGCCCACGATCATCGAATCGGTACTAAACCCGGAAGAAGATCGGCACTTCAGTCAGCTGTAGCACCGATGGCAGGCCATACGTGCCGCTCAAGTGAAATGATCGTCTCCCTGAAACGGGCCACCTAAAGTGACATAGTCCTCAAACTACCCAGACATCAACTCCGCTGCCTTGCCACACCGATCAGTCCTAACAAGCCGCTACCGAACAGCCAAATTGTGGCAGGTACTGGTACAGCGCCGGCATTGCCCGAGTGCACGGCCAATGCGTAGTGCGAAATGGTCTTAAAACTGGTGTTCTGTGCGCCGCCGCCCGCGGATGTGTCGCTGTTGAAGTTGAAGCGCCATGCGGAGGGGGAGGAGGCGCCCGGTTGCTCCGTGGACGACCAGTAACTTTCGGCCTGGACGTTGCTGAAGGGCCCTGGGCTCGCTGACGTGACACCACTTCCTGATGTCGTGCCCGCACCATAATAATATAAATGGGCGTATTGATTGTCCCTGCAAACCGCTTCGGGAGGCGAAACCGATGAAGGTGAACAATTGACGATGATGCCATCATTATTGACATCCATGCTGGGTAACCGCCAGCCACTTACCCCGTCGATTGTCAGGTTCGCTGCCCAGTTATCTGCGGTTGCCCAGTCCATCGTTCCATTGAGATTGGCGTCGGCGGTCCAGGTGATTTTTAATTGGTCATCGTAGATAGCCTGTCCGCCTAGCACGGGGATCAGCGCTGCATAGGAAGGCAGGGTTATCACATTGAATAGAATAGCGCATGGAATCCCTAACAAGCGTGAGTTCTGCATAAATGCCCCTTACAAATGAATGCTTCTTATAAAGTAACTGTTGTTTACGGTAAGAATCTTATTTTGTATCTTTCAGGTAACAACCTACTCCTTGCAGGCTAACAGATTACTAACAAATTATGAATCCGGCTTACGAGAGGGTGGAATGACGCCGGACACAGTTAATTCAAATATAGTAATGAATTCGCTCTGACACCATATATTTATGCCTTCGACACTTACTAAAACTGGTATTTCACCCCCAGGTTCCAATAATTCACATCCGACTCAACGAGAGTGCCATCCAGCTGTATGCCCCACCGGGGCGTCAGCATCCTGTCCAGTGCACCACCCCAAGAGCCACCAGTGTCGGAGCCGCTTTGTGAGACACCACCAATTTTGACGGAGGCATCTTCACGCAGCACCCCATAGCGCACTTTCATGTAGATGCGATTGCCCAGACGTGCAGCAACATAGGCAGCCTGGGTGTCAATGTCCCAGTCACCGTGTACTTCAATGATGGAGACATCGCCTTTGGAAGCTGTGGTGGAAGTTTCGCCCTCAAGCGAAACGGCAAGAATGTCGCGAGTGTACACGTCGTAACCAGCAGAGCGCCGACATTAGTGGCGTCGTCAAAACCGCTGACATTGTTGTCCATCAAACCCGCCGATGCCCCCAGGTACCAGCCCTCGGCCTGTGCCGTACCTGCAGTCAGGGCCAGTACGATGGCCGCCGCCGTTCTTGTCGTTTTCATTAACCCTTCGAAGATATTGAATACCAGACGGATTAAGGGAGAATAATAGCCATTTGTTATATAGTCGACTGCTAGTGAACAACCTGGTGATTCACGAATCACCTGACCGAAATATGAATCTTGTCAAACTCCGGCGTCTGCTGAACAGACGCCTTCAATAATATTTTCTGATCCAATTCCGATCGTCATGTCACCGATAGCCGACTTTCAGTGAGAATCGCAGCTATCTGGGCTCTACTGCGAGCTGAAGTGTCCTTATCCCGTCGGCCTAGGACCGAATCGTATGGTGCTTATTGATCCACGGATTCCATTGTGAGGACTATTATATGTATTAGGAGGGTGACACAGGTAGGAAGGCAAGAAGTAGTCTTTGCCATCGCCAATAAACGGGCTACTGTTTGGTCACCCCTCGAGCGCCCTGGGTAACAACGGGCGGACAACATGAGTCAGGTCATTTTGACAGCCGTGTGTTCGGTGGGGCGGTACCACCAGTCCATCCGTGTGAACCGGGGCGTTCCTATTTAACTGCCTCTGAATCGCCGGAAGCGGTTATTTGCATCTATACGTAATGACAGAGTTCAGCAGTACTTGCCGGAGCGATGCAGGGTCATGGCCATCCGGGAAAATGATGTCAGGGAACAATTATAATATATGGATTATTTCATTCTTTAAATATGTTCCAGGTTCGACGGAATTTACTGGAGAGATTACATAAAGAGTTCCGAAGTTACTGAAAAGCTTCTATCCGCGAAGAAACACAAAGGCTTGAGCTTTGCTGACCTTGAAAAGACTGTTGGTCGTGATGAAGTCTGGATTGCGGCGCTTTTTTATCGTCAGGCAAGTGCGTCCGAAGAAGAGGCGATGAAAATAGCGTACGTCCTGGAGCTTGAGTCGGACGTTACCGAGGCACTTGCCGAGTGCCCCACAAAAGGGTTGGGTCCCACCGCATCGCGCACGCTTTGCCTCAGTTCGAACTAGAAGATCGCCAGGTCTTCCCGCATATGGGTTTGTGATGTTGTCCCGCTCAAGGGAGCGATGTCAATCTGGGTAAAATAGCGGAAGAAGATTTGCGCTGGCGTGCGCCGGTAATTCGACGCCAGGGTCTGAAGGGTGTCGTGTGCCAGAACCATGGGATTGGTGGTGAATGTCCAGAAGCTCTGATAACTTATCTAGTGTTGCCGGCAAAACCCACGAATCTCACGGTCATATCCGGTCTCGACATGGAAGCGATTCTGGACCACCGCCGGTTTGATATGGACCTTCCGATATAAACGCTCAAGCTGTTCCAGCGCATAGCAATTGCTGATTCCAAGCTGTTTGGCACCACCGGCCTTGAAGATTGCTTCCATTGCTTGCCAAACAACAATCAGGTGCCGTTGATTTGCCAAGGGTGAATGCAGCACCAGGCAGTCGAGATAGCTGGTCCGGCGGTTCATTAGAGAGGTCTGAAAAGATTGCTCGACCTGACCGTCCAGTCCCGCTTTCGGATCATAAGGCAACCGCGCAGCGCCCTGGCCGTCCACGGGTGTAAATTTGCTCTGGAGATAAAGGTCAGCGCGCGTCAGTCCCGCCGCTAAACAGGGCGCCAGACCTGCACCGACCCCCGCTTCGTCATAGTGCTTAGGCTGGCAGGCGGTGTCGATGCCGCAAAATCCAAGCGTGATGGCTTGTTCCACCAGTGCCGCCGTTCGCTCTTTTTTCCAGGCCGTACATAAATAATCCCGGGCACCCGCACACCATAAGTGGAAATCACGGAGGTGTTATCTGTCATCGATGTCTTCCAGCGATCCGGGGGGAAAACCGCGATTTCTGTATTCCATGAACTTGGAGATCAGAACTGAGTCTAGCGTAAATCGCTGTCTGTGCCCGAATCATAAAGCGTGGTCTCTGAATCATGCGTAAAGTTTAGGCGGCGTTTCTCAGTGGATTAGAGTTCAACCCGCAAACCGCTATAGCCGAAATAGTCTACAGACACTCAGACCAGTTCATCGAATACCGCCCAACCGAGTGACCGAGGCGTGATCAGAATTTTGACCAAAAGAAGCTCATCGCTCGCCAGGTGGCGTAACCAATAATGTAGAGGATAGTTGCTGCCAACCACACAAACACGACAAGCCCGACAGCATCAGACAAATTTAAAACAAGCTCCTTACCACCGATAGTTAATAGTGGCAAGGTGATTGGGAGAAAACGGGAACCACCAACAGCTAAAAAGATACATACGATGAGGGCAGCTGTCAGAGTTTTAAGCATCCAATCCAGAAATGTTTTCATCTTTTAATTTCCCCTGTTATCTGGTCATTCTACAAACATTCATGCCTGATTATCATTCAGGCTGAATAAAAGCGTTTTTTAATTCGATTACAGTTTTGATTCGCAATTGTGAAGACGATTTAATAGCTGTATTTATAATGCCTATAAATGCGGATTATGAAAATATGTTATTATTTACTGAATTTCTTGCAGCGCCTAAAACTAAGGCCACCCCCATCGGAGCCCCATGACTAAAACATCGAACAGACTGTTTATCTTGATTTCGATCATTTGTAGTGCATTCATGCTGAAGACGGCATACGCTGAGCAAGCACTAGTACCTGAGGACAAACCGGATCAATTTATCATTCAGTTACCAGACGTTGATCGTGAGACACTGATCGAACAGGTTGAAATACTGCGAGCTCAGATGATACAGCGCAAACAAGCGCTCGAACAGATCGTCGCGGACAAGAAGCTAGATAGCAGCGATGCAATCATTACAGTCTTCATGCCCGGTGGACTGCTTTATGCCGGATACAAAAAGGTTCGTTATGAGCAGGCGAAGAACGAACTAGCCAACGTCAGTGCAAACATCGAGGAATTCTCCAACGATATTCTGGCCATGCAACCCATGCCAATGCAGATGGCCATAGTACAACTGCACTGAGGTTGACTCCCTGCCTGCAGTACTATCAGACCCCGGTTCATGCGGGGTTCACTTTGTCTGAATGTCAGGAATCCAGCATTACTGCAAACCTGACATCTGGATTCATGCATCTACAGTCAGCTATCAATCCAGTGGAAATACAGTATCTCTGGATTTAACATTCGTGCTTTAGTTCGAAGCAACTAATAAGCCAGTCCTGCTTTGTGCGGCGTATCCGGAAATTCGCGTTGGTCTTCATGGCCTTTGTCATGTAGCGCAAGGAGCGAATACGAATGAGAACTCATCCCCGGTTGTTGATCTGTGCCCTCTTGACTGCTTTTTTCTACATTCACTTCCGCGGTGAGTGCCGGACAGGCACTCACCGGCACGCCTACATCACCTGAGAATAAGTACTCTACCCCGATGCCGCCGGGAGTTGCGTCGCCTGACAAGGTCGTGACCCGCTTAGGCACACTGCACTTCTTCGACTGCTTTCCGGATAAGGCGTCCGCCGAGAAACTCTTCGACAACATCGACTTCCAGCGGGCGGTCCAGTCCTATCTGTTAGCAATCCCGGCAGTGAGCCAGGTGGCCAACCGCGAATCGTTAAAACAGTATGGACCGCCGAATACCGTTGTGCCGATCTTCGAGCATTACTCGATGGTCGGGAGATCGTGCTCAACGGTAACGACAACACCGTCTACAGTTGGACATGGCTCGATCTCTCCGAGGGGCCGGTGGTGCTGGAGGTGCCACCGAAAATGCTCGGGATTGCCAAGGACATGTGGCAACGCTGGGTCGTTGACGTGGGCATTACCGGTCCGGACAAGGGCGAGGGGGGCAAATATCTGTTTCTGCCACCCGTCTAGAAGGGCTCAGTACCCCAGGGCTATCACTCTGTGGACTCACCCACCTATGGTCTCTGGATCCCGTGGCGCAGTTTTCTGGTCAAGGGCGATCCCAAGCCGGGCGTGGACCTCGTGAAGAAGTACACCAAGATCTATCCGCTTGCTGAGGCGGAGAAGACGCATCCACGGCTTAAGTTTGTTGACATGTCCGGTGTATCAATCAACACAGTCTATCCCGCCGACTATCGCTTCTGGGAACTGCTTAATGAAGTAATCCAGGAAGAACCAACCAATTCTCTTGACCAGATCCGCATGGGCTATTTCGCGTCGATTGGCATCCAGAAAGGCAAGCCCTTCGCACCCGATGAACGCATGAAGAAGAACCTCACGGAAGCCGCCGCGGTGGGGGATGCCACCGCGCGTTCCATCCTGTTCCATACTCGGGACCAGGAGGCGTAGTATTATTCTAGGGCCTGGTAACATTATAATGAAAAAACTCACCGCCGTGCGAGCATCTGCGGCAACCATATGAATCTTGGTTGTCCATCCGGCTCCGGACTTGCCAATGGCTTGGGGTCCGTTTTTTTAGAGCGCCGGTACCGTCAGGGTGCACTTTCACCGCGGTACTATCCAGGGAAACGGCCTCTACCCGGATGCGAATGATTTGCTGGTGTTGCAGTTCACTGAACACCTGGTCCAATACGCCACTCTTTGCCCAGCGGTTCATGCGCGTATAAATGCTATGCCAGTTCCCAAAACGCTTCGGCAACCCTCGCCACTTACAACCATGATCCACAACGTACAAAATAGCATTGAGTACTTGCAGGTTATTCAGAGAGACATTCCCTCACTGGCGTGGCAGCAGGGCTTCGATTTGTTCGTACTGTGTCTGTGTGATTTCCATCCGGGCTGCATACGTCAATAAGTGTTAACACGCCCTAATAGCAACTGGCAGCTGGGCTTCATGGGCGGATTCAGGTTCCAGACCGAGCCTGCTGTACTGAATTTCGATGCGGCGACATTCTATTACACCCTTGCGATTCTTGTCACACCGGCGATGGAGGAAAAAGATGGTGGGCCGCGGTTCGCAATATGCCTGGAACGCGCGTGATGCCAACGGCAATCCGGACAATGGCGGCAAGAACTACAAGCTGCACTTGCCGCCCAACGTTCCAGTGAAGTATTTCTGGTCGATGATCCAGACCGATCAGCGTTTCCCTAGCGTCAGCAGCCAGACAAAGGGGCTGCAAGCCAATGTGGATGGATTGATCGACGTCTACTTCGGACCCAGGCCGCCGCCCGGCAAGGAGTCCAACTGGGTCCAGACCGTCCCCGGTCGAGGATGGAACACTGCGCTGCATGTGTACGATGCACTCGAGCCTAGATTCAACAAGACCTGGCGGCCGAGCGACCTCAAATTGCTGCCCTGATTTCTCGATGTCGTTTTCTGGCCGAGCAAAGCAGACTTGAGCGGCAATCAACCTGTCCGACCAAAGTGTCCGAGAGCAATGATACGCTTGCTGTCGGTTGCCCTGGTCGACAGCCAACTGGGACGTTATGGTTGTCAGAAACAGATTGATAGTCCGAGTGCGATAAGAGAATGGAAACGTCTGGAGTTGCTGCTTTTACGACCTCCACAGTAACTCTGGGAATGCCGCTTTTTTGCGTGCGTCGTACTAAACCGCTCGCGAGATAGGTGGCGGTTTGGTTTGAGTGTATCAGCGCATTAGCCATCTGTTTCCTATATTGAAGTTTGTGGCATTCGCCTCGACTCTCAACAGGAGCAGACCCATGACCCACACGACCAAGCCCTTAGCCATACTCGGCTCACCAGATGGGTCAAAGTTCAATGCAAAACCCTGATCAACATTCCTTGTAAATCAACAATGAAAGTCATGTTTCTTGATTTCTCCATCAGTGAACAAACAGTGTAATAATGCCGTTCCATAGCTTTTTTGATGAGCGCGCAAATGCATTTGCTATCGAGATTTATGCAATGGTAGGGTTAAGCTGGAATTACATTTTTTGTAATCCTGTTTAGAATACGGCGAAACAAAAGCCCCGAAATTGTGAAAATATGAATGACGATGAAAGTGCGATTCTTAATGCCATTACTAGTTTTCCGTGTGGTTTTATTCAGCACGAACGTCTATTCACAACTGCCCATTCCGAATCACGTCGTTTTTGTGATTTTTGAAAATCATAGCTATGATCAGATTCTCGGGAATTCTGCAGCTCCTTACCTGAATGGTCTGGTCAGGGATTCGGCGACGGCGCTATTCACTCACTCCTACGCGCTGACCCATCCCAGCCAACCTAATTATTTAATGATGTTTTCCGGTTCAGACCAGGGAGTTACAAATAACGATGTCCCAAAAAAACTTCCCTTCACTTCTCCCAACCTGGGGGCCGGATTGCTGCAAGCAGGACGGACATTTGCCGGGTATTCGGAAGATCTACCAGCGATAGGATTTGACGGTAAGTCTTCAGGCTACTATGCCAGAAAACACAATCCCTGGGTAAATTGGCAAGGGGCAGAAACAAACGGAATCCCGGGCACGCTCAACCTGCCGCTGACGTCCTTTCCAAGTAACTACGACTTGCTCCCGACCGTCGCATTTGTCATTCCAAATCAAGATCATGATATGCATAACGGCACAGACCCGAAACGGATTAACAAAGCGGACGCATGGCTAAGAGACCATCTGGATGGTTATGTTCAGTGGGCGCATTCACACAACAGTTTACTTATCATAACCTTTGATGAAGGTCATACCAGGAACGGAAATCTTTTTAACCGTATTTTCAGTTTCTTTCGGTATGAAGATGAAAGTGGCATCACTGAAAGCAATCATATCTTCACTGCCTTTGTGGGAGAGATGGTTAAGCATGGGAGCTATGATCAAAAAATAGATCATTACAATGTGCTCCGTACCATCGAAGAGATGTATGGCTTATCTCATGCTGGGAGTAGTGCTGCATCCTCAGCAATAAGTAATGTCTGGAAAAAATCTAACAGAATGTAAGTGCGAGTTAATATATAAACTGGAAATATGTGCATCATTTCTGTATGAAGCATTCGAGTAGCAAAATGCCCATAGTGTGCAAGTATGGCAGCCAAAATGCAGCTAATCTGATGCTGAAGGATGTAATGAAAGGAGGGGTTAAGATGATCGCGTGCTACTTCGTACTGAAAAATCGATCGGACATATCGAGATGCGTGTCCGAACCTACCGAACCGGAACCGACCTGTCGTCGCCGCCCGCGTGGGGCGGGGGTGGGGCGGCACCCTGCGGACTGAGTCCCCTGAGCCACCTGACTCTCTCGACGCCTGACTCCTGCCGAATGCATTGAAGCATGTGGAGAGGCGACGGGTCGTGGCTTCTGACGAGTTCTAGTGGGAAAACCAGATATCACCTGGGCGGGGATTTACGTTGCGTGGACAACAAGGGGGACAGGTGGTCTGAAGAACACCAACCTTTTCCATGAGACTGAGTATTCACATAAAACCAACCATCAGATTTACTAATATATTCAACCTCTGTACCAATGTTAAGTACAGCGATTGGTGTGGTGTGCAATGATGCAGAAGGTCTAAGATTTACCCTGGCTTTCACGATATGCGATGGATTAAATGCTTCTTCTGTTTCAGTTGATATTTGAATCGCACTTGAATCAGCAGATTCAGGCATCTGTTGCGGGAAAGAAAAAGCGTGCTTCTTCTCAATATTAGTAATGGAGTCAGTAAGTCCTATAACGCGCATGAGTTTGGCTTCGAGGTTGGAGACGGACTCAGTCAATGATCCCACGCGCTCATTTAGATGAGCGATATTATCACTCAACTTGATGAATTCGCCTCTGTGAAGAGCTACATCTCTATCGGCCGCACTCATATTTAAATGATCTGTCATCACTATTGACTTCGCCAACCAAACTATGACAGCTAGTGTGAGCCCTGCGGCAACCCCTCCGATTGCCAGGATGAATTGTGATTTATCTATGGCTGATCTGGATTCAGTTTTAGCCTGAGACTGTTCCTGCAATCTCTTCTGCTTTTGGATCACCTCTTCCATCTTCTCTCTAACGCGCTCCATGAAGTTTTTGCCTCCCTAATCGTCGTGCGCAGAAAATATGCTGGCATGTTCGAAATATTGATTAACGTAATCGAATATAGCCATTGGGAGGCGCCTCGCCATTCTTTTCAAGCGACCGTCTACTGAGCCACAATCGGCTCAGCCAGACGGGGAAAAATTCAATGCAAAACCCAGGACAATTTTCGCTGCAAAACAACATATACCGCACAGATACCTATCATTTGAATGATCGGTGGTATCTAGGTTTCACCATCATCATTGAGGAGTGCCTCCCCCTTGACTAGCCAGGAAATGCCGAAGGAAACGACAGCAGTCGCTTCTAACAAGAAAACAGGATCCAACCGCTCGATGGCACTGCCTCGAAGAATGAGTGCCTTCAGCGCAAGCAATACAATACACCACAGTATTGTGTATCCGCAGACCGTGTAAACGCGATTGCGTTGGAGTTTTTTTGCCGTCATGGGTTTGCTGAGATCCGTCTTCCTGAAGAGTGCCAAGGAGAAGTAGGCTAGTGTTAGGAGAAAGGCGGCGGCGAATCCATAATGAACGTATCCGATGATCCTGGCGAGTTGCGTCGGATCATGGCTTGGTGTAGTAGGGAAGAGCGCAACACCTATTGCGAAAATGCATGCCATATTACCTGCAATGTTGTCAACTCTCTCGTATCCACTATACGATATCAGAAAGACTCCGATCGCACACAGTGTGCCCACAAACACGTTTCGCATCACGGTGTAGTAGTCGCTGATTGATGGCTCGATACCAGGGCCCTGGAGGACAAACTTGCCAATTACGAGTACAAACGGCAATGCGATACCGAGTATGCCGATTGCCTTGCGCAGCCCTAGATAAGACAGGACGAGTGATGGTGCCGCGACATTGGTTGTGTTCATCAATTTATACCAAGTGTATCCAGGTATCGGTTAAATCGAAAAAACGTCCGCTTCCACAGTTTGGAGTAATGAACCATGTGGGCCTATTGTGCGAATGGTAGATGCTAAGCTGCTGAACCACCACCTTGGTCTAATCAGAGGACGTATTCAGTACGTAGAAATACGTACTCGTCGCAGAGTCAATTGAAGCGCATCATAGTTAAGACTGGGTGTGGATGATTGCCGCACTGTTTGACCACCTGACCTATCATCGACTCAACGTCAAGACCGGAAAGGAGAGCTACCGCTGATGGTTATCAGGAGCAATGCCTGTGTTTCCTCGCTAATTCTTCGTATCATCGCTGTGGACAGTATCAGAGATGTCTTCGAGGAGAGTTCAAAATGATTTACAGACGACTGTTTGTCCCATCGATGTTCATCGCGTTCGCTCTCATCGTCCAGGCTGCTCTTGTCGCCGCCGACGAACGACCCTGCCGAGCGGATATTGAGAAATTCTGTGCAGACGTCAAGCCTGGGGGCGGGCGACTGGCCGAGTGTTTGAGGAAACATCAAGAAAAACTTTCAACGGAATGCAAGGCGCGCGGTCAGAAGGTGAGTGAGCGCGTTCAGGAGGCACATGAGGCATGCCGGGAGGACGTCGCGAAGTATTGCGGGGAGGTGCGACCGGGAGAGGGGCATATCGTCACGTGCCTCCGGAGACATGACAAGGATCTCTCCGCCGACTGCAAGGCTGCGATGAAACCCGCTCATTAGCGCAAAAGAACCCGAGGTCATGTTCGACACACCCTTCTCGAGCATCAACGATCACGGCGTGCTGGGAGTGTTAGGCGAGAAAGAGAACAGGAAGATCGTAGAGTCGATACAACAGATCAACAGGAATGCGGATGTGACTTGATTAAGAAAGTACCGCCAGACTTGGATAAGGTGGGAAACCTGGAAAAACGACCAGGTTGTGAGCCATACTCAGGTTAACCAAACGGATCAAAGTTCATTGAAAAAAAAGACTCTTTGGCCCTCTCGTCTGGCTGCAAGAACCAGGGAGACGGTAATTACCCGGATTAACTCATAATGGTTCAGATGAACAGGATTCAAATCCAGAAAAGCAAAAAATCAGCATGAGAATTGGTACGTTACTCGCATTGTTGTTTCCCTTGGTTTGTATTGTGGGATGCCTCTCCCCTATCGCCTTGAGCACAATGGAATCAACAGGCAACGAAACCCCCGTTGTTCTCAACCATATAGGTCGGGGTCAAGGCGAGGGCTTTTTCATCTCTAAATATGACGATGTCACCGCGGCGACTTTGCGTGCTGCTGTGGCACTGTCTCTTGAAGTAAAGGAAAAGAAAGTAGAAAAGAATCAAGCATACTTTCGTTTTTATGACGCCATGGAAGACAGAATCGATGTTTTTATCGTGCGTCGTTCAGATACGATGACGTCAATAAAGTACGATGATGGATGGTTCGGTTCGATGGCCTTCGGCCATCTAATGTTCCGACAAATTATCTCTGAGCTTAATA
Organism: uncultured Gammaproteobacteria bacterium; assembly: GCA_963763115.1. Classification (GTDB taxonomy): domain Bacteria; phylum Pseudomonadota; class Gammaproteobacteria; order UBA9214; family UBA9214; genus CAVQCA01. The sequence continues at coordinate 21,712 of CAVXNM010000093.1, read as the reverse complement.
AATCGAAGTCCTTCCTGCAGGATTGGAAGAATCAGATAAACAATCGCGACTAGCACTAATGTTCAGACAGTGGGTATAGAGCACCCTGTGCCAGAGTCACGAACCGGAGACGGATCATGGACCAGCGCATTGCTCGACCGCCTGTCTCGTCACTGACACATGGTCGAGACCTTTCTGAGACCATCGGCCGGCCTGTCGGAAACATCAGAACAGCTGGTCGGCACGTTCCTCCCAGGCCCGTGCCAGGGCCGGGTCATCCGCGCGCCGGAGCAAATTGTAACAACTGTAGGGGTACTTGAAGACGTGACCGATATCGACGTCATTGTCACCCCGGGCTTCCCAGTACGCAGCGTCCAGCGGCCGGAGATCGCTTCGGGGATGATCGGGAATGGCTCTCGCGCCCGGCTCCGGGCCAAGCCGCGTGACGGTGACGTACTTACGGAAGGCCTCGCGACAGCCTTCGGCCCATGCCACCTCTCCCATGGCCGCCAGTTCAACGAGGGCCTGACCAAAGGTCAGCATGTGGCCCGCGTAACCCTGTCCGTAGCCGGCAAACCGGTCGATGGCATTGCAGGCTTCACGCAAGATGAATCGTGACGCAGCTGCCGCATCCTCGAATGGAGGGGGATCCACTTCCGGATCCGGCGCGACATCGCGCCAGGGCGTAAACTGTGGAATCATCCGGCAGACGCCATCAATCCGCGCCGGTGTCGCCGCCTCGGGCATCAGGCTGAACCCCTTGGTCGCGAGCATTGCGAAGATCGCATTGTGTCCGACCTGCCGCAGGGTGTCGGCGCCTTCAGCAAGGACGACGCCGATCTCATTGACCCGTTCGGGGCAGGGCGCTTCTTCCGGAAAACCGGCGCACAGGGATGTCTTTGACCAGTTCAGATCAACCAGCGCTTCGATTCGCCTCTGCGTCCTGCCATCGAGAGCGTTCTCCTCGCAGAGCAGGTGAGCAGCCACCATCGCGGCGCCGCGATGCCCGTCTACGAAGTGGTCCCGCTCGTGTGCCCTGGCAAGCGCATTTAATCCCAGAAGTACCAAACGTTCATCGGACATCGTACGATCTCCTTTGTGCCAGTCCCGGCCCGGTTTAAGATATGCGCGGTGATATACGCCGCCGCTTCATGGTCCCTGGCAGCCACCGACAGGTATCCCGACCCAATTCCACGCTTAAAGTGTAGCAGGCTGTGGTGACGCATATTGGAGGATGGAAGGCCGCCATCGCTCCGAAATGGCTGAAAACCGCATTACATTCCAGACCTACTCATGAACATGGGGGATGTCGCATTAGGGGCGTCTCTCGTCCTTTAGGGAAAGCCCATATAAGCCAAGACTAAACTTCTGGATTCGAGCAAGTTCAGGACATTCTCCACACCCATCCCGAACCACACAGCCAGACTCAAGGGGTAGAGAGGGGTAGCAGAAATGCTCAGTCGGTCCGTGAGATTTAAATTGTACACAGGTACGGGAGGATAAGAGGGTCATGATGCAACTCCGACCAAGCCGGTTTCGAACGCAGTAAGGATTGGCGGAGTCCCTGAATGTGAGAGCACCAGGCGTCACGATCTTGCCTTGATTGTCACGCCAAATGTAAAAAGAGCAGCCAATAAGGAAAAACCAAGCTCGCCCCAGCTGATAATTCCCCAACCTAACTGTTGCTCTACAAGTAATACAAAGGGCTGACTTTTGGAGTCCAATTCCATGTTTACACGCGGGGGTGTGAATATTTTCGATTCCAACCAACTTGCTGCTGGTGCTTGATGCTGTTGCAAGTGACCTTTAGGATCAGTCTCGCTGAATGTTACTTTGTATAACAATTCTCGCATGCCTGGTAGCAGTTGTGGTTTGCTGTCGAGTAATGTGTCTGTCCGAACAACTACTACGGCGAATTCAATATATGCGCCACTTTTAATGGTGTGAGATTGCATTTGCTTATTAGAAGCAGGTATTGGTCTCTGGATTATATATGCCTGATACCCTTCAACCAGTTTAAAGAAATCGCTGGCTACCGAACGATTCTGTACCTCTGACTCCCGCATAGCCTGCATAAAAACATGTTTGAACTGATATCCAGACCCAGAACCTTCCGCGATTCCTCTGGAAAGGGCTCCATGAACACAATTGGCAGGTGGAAAGCGTTTTCACTGATTGGCTGCCACTGATAATCTGACTCATAACTAAAACCTTTTACTTCAAATTCCGGGTAAAAGTTTCTACGGTAATACTCCACGAATGAATCGATTTGGTCATGGGAAATTTTCTCCACAATCTCAAACATGAAAATATAGGGGTACTGTTTAAGCATTTTATGTGCGTAGCTTCGAATGCGCTCTCTACCAAGATCATTGGTAACACTGACCATTGCGGCAAAGCCTTCCTGGATCGACTCGACGATATGAACCCTATCATTGGCTTGCTGGTAAAGCTGATTGGTTTTCTCAAAGAATTGTGTTCTGGCCCGTTGCAGATCAAATGCAACAATCGATAATATCAACGTAATGAGAAGGATTAACCAGAGGGTAACAACGCGACAGGTAAGCCATCCGTTGTGTGTGTGAGATATTGCCGTTCATTACAGTATTTATTTTTTGCGATTCTTTACAGATGGATAGTGTTCAATAGTCCGGTATAACAGGTGCCGAAAAGAATCGGCCAGATAGCTTGGAGAATGCCTGTGAGTGCCGCTACTGAACACTCTGACCAGGATTTCTTGGTTTTCACACGAATTGGACCATAATAAGGACATAACCGATTTTCCTGAAGGGGTCGCTGTGAGCTGGTTGGTGCTATGTGGCGATCAGACTAGCTGACCAGTGAGAAAACGTCCGCGCAGACCATCCTAAATTGGGTCAATTAGGCGGAGAAGGGTGCAGGAAGCAGCAGCGACCGGATGATCAGTTCCGGTTTGGTGTGCCGACTTCGTATCCGGCTCATATTCCATGAGCGTTTTTCAGGAGACAGGGGTCGGTCATAAAAACCCTCATTCCTGGTTGATCAGCTCTGACTGTCGCTTGATGACGCATCAGGAAGTTTACAGAAGCCCTGCGGCGGCACATCCAGAGCTGCGTTAAATTTGCTCGACAGATTCTGGAACGCGATCAGTCCGGTCAGTTCGACAATAGCATCGTCGTCATAAAAATCCTTCAGCCGTTCAATCAGCTCCTCATTCACCTGACGGTCTGAATAGGTCATGGCTTCAGTGTAGGCAAGAATTGCCCGCTCCTGCTCGTCAAAAAGGTCGGACTCCCGCCAACGATCAAGCTGCTCCACCTTGTCCATCGAGCCGGAACGTTTGGCTAAGGTGGCGGAATTGATGTCAACACAGAAACGGCACCAGTTGATCTGCGACACCCTGACCGTCACCAAGGAGCGCAGGACCGGTGACAAAGGAGAACTATTTCTGTCCAGCAGCCCGTACAGAACTGCCACAGCGGCGAACAGTTTCGGCACTCTGGCCCAGAGCAAACCGGGTTGGAGCACGGCACCGTATTTTTTTTTCTGACTCCAGAAAAAGGGGCGCAGCAGCCAAGGATATTCGTTTAACGGCTTAACTGGGATTTTCATTTTGTTTGCTTTACCTATCGGTCTGGAGAGCTGCGTCATTGAGGTATGCAGGGCTGGTCTCTGCATTCATTTACTTCAATGATAATGTGAGAAAATTTATAAAATATCTACAATAGGTCTTTGTAGTGTCTTGCAATTTTCGGGTAATGCGTCACCAGGGCAATCATGGCTGCGTAATCATTCGCCCCGATCTTCCAGATACGGATATCAGCAATTCGGTTGTCCGAATCATTTTCAAGAACCTCTTTCACCAACTGCTGATAATCCTCATCAATACTCGCATCAAGCAGTATCGGCCCTGTCTGTAGCAGCAGACCATAGGCCCAGCGGGTAATCGTTAACGGTTGGGTTCTTTTCTACACCCGCCGATCTGGCCTTCTTGCCGAAGGAATTAGAGAGTGAGACGGGAAATAAATATCTAGTAGTGGATCAGAACAAAAGCAATAAGGGAAAATACGTATGTTCAGACCTAGTCTGACCGACTAAAAGATATCCTCTAAATTGGGTCGACGGATGCTAATTTGCATCCATAATTACCGAATTACATCTAGTTGTAAATGATCACTTTCAGTTTCCAGACATAAACCCTGCAAAGCCGCATGACCGTTTAGTATATGGAGTCCTCCCGGTTAGCGAGGGGCCTGCTTCAGACATCAGACGCGTACGTATATTCGGCTTTTCAGTGGGGACGCTATACCCTAGCACTCAATGTATGCGCACCCCGGTTCCTCTTTGGGTCGATGGACTCTAAGGCCTCAAATGCGAACAGGTTTGTCTGGGGCGGATATCTTCTAACTGATCCTGGTCTCTCGCTGAACGTGTCGGGTCGTAAACCGCTCGCGCGGTATCTTCCGCATCTTCCGCACCCACGGGCCACATTGGCCGCCCCAGCCCCGGCCAGCTCAAGGTCATGTCGGCCATCGAACGCTGCCGCAGCGCGGAACTTGGCGGTCATGTGCTGCACTGTCAGGACTGCGACCACACGCAGATCGCCTACAACTCCTGTCGTAACCGCCATTGTCCGAAGTGTCAGGCCAGCGCGGGCCGATCAGTGACCTCGCCTGGCACAACAACTCGGTCCTCAATCGTATCCTGTTCCAGGCCGCCGCCGAGACCTTGCTCACGATTGCCGCTGATCCAAAATACCCGGGGACCCGCCTCGGGGTGAGCCTGTTCTTGCACACCTGGGGTTCGGCGATGACCCATCATCCCCATGTGCACGGCATCCTCCCCGGTGGGGACCTGTCACTCGATGGGCAACGCTGGGTCGCCTGCCGCCGGGGTTCTTTCTGCCCGTGCGCGTACTCTCGGGATTGTTCCGGCGGCTGTTCCTTGAAACGCTCGGCGACGCCCATCAGGCCGGTACACTGCGGTTCTTCGGTGAACACCAGATACTTGCTGAGGCAAAGACCTTCACCGATTGGTTGACGCCTGTGCGCCAGATCGAGTGGGTCGCCATCGCCAACAGCCGCCTCCTCATCGCACTGGATGAGCGCGGCGCCACCTTCAAGTGGAAGGACTACCGGGCCAAGGAATAGTGCCGACACAAGACCATGACGCTCGACCCCGAAGAGTTCATCCGGCGCTTTCTGCTCCATGTCCTGCCCGCGGGCTTGCATCGCATCCGCCACTACGGACTCTTCGCCAATACCACGCGCAAGAACAACCTGGCACGGGCCCGTGAACTGCTAATGGGCAATAAAACCGACGAGGCCACGGATGCCGCAACGCATCGTACAAATGCCGCGGATGACCGTGATGAATCGGCGACCCATGTCTGCACGGACTTTGGCGTCCCCATGCGCATCATCGACACCTTCCTGGGCGCACAACTGCCTCATGCGCCTGCCTTCCTTAACCGCGTGGCTTCCTCACACGGTTTCCTCCCTTGAGGCTTGTCAGACGCCTGCCCGTTGAGTTCCCGTTTAGCCTGACAGGCATGCGGATGGGGCAGGCATCTTACAACCCTTAACAGTTCCGGTCCTTTAGCGTTTACTTATCTTGCTGTCAGAATCGTCTGACAGACACCCACCGCCGGTCGTTGCAGACTCACCGGTAATGGACCTCTCCGGGATGGCCATCGAGGAGTTTGACGCACTCTTGGGGCTGCCGGCCGAGATGGAGCGCGCTGCACCTAATCCGTGATGTGGAACAGGCGTCCGTCGTAACTCACGACATAGATCTCGCCGTCGTTCGCCTCACCAAAGGACGACATGTTCAGGCCGGTATCGAGACCAGTGGTCACCTCCAGCGTCGGCGCGGTGGTATTCGGAATATTCCAGATTCTGCCACTGCCGAAATCACCGAAGATGTAGCGGCCTGCCAGGGCGGGGTACGAAGAGCCGCGATACACGTAGCCACCTGTGACCGTGGTGCCGACCGTGCGCCCGTAGTCTACGATCGGCGCCTGCAGATTCACGGGTGAGCCGCAGTCGAGTCCCGTATTGCGCGTGCCCTCGAAGCAGCGCCAGCCGTAATTGCCCCCGAGCGCGACGCGATCGACTTCCTCGCGTGCGCTTTGCCCCACGTCGCCGACCCAGAGTTCGCCCGTCTGCCGGTCGAAACTCCAGCGCCAAGGATTACGGAAACCCCAGGCAAAGATTTCCGGGCAGTTCATGGTCCCTGAACCGTTGACCCCGCAGGATGGATTGGCGGCGAAGGGATTGCCCGGCGGGATTCGGTAGTTGAAGCCGCCCGCACCCGCGGCGATGTCGATGCGCAGCATCTTGCCGAGCAGGGTGGTAAGTAACTGGGCGTTGCCAAACGCACCGTGCTGATCGTTGCCGCCGCCGCCATCGCCGATGCCGAGGTACAAGAATCCATCAGCCGGCCCGAAGGCAATCCCGCCGCCGTTGTGGTTGTCTTCAGGCTTGTCGATCGTGAGCAGAATCCGCTCCGAGGCCGGGTCGAGCGTTTGGCCGCCATCGGACGTCGTGAATTCCGAGAGCCGCGACACAAGGCCCGCTGACGCGTCGGTGTAGGAATAGAAGAGATACGCACGCGGATCGGTCGGGAAATTGGGATGGAAAGCCATGCCCAGCAGTCCCGTTTCGCCGGAAAAGGTCACCCGGGTCGAGATATCGATGAACGTAGAGAAGGCCGTGACCATTGCGTCGTTGTCGAACACACGCACGCGTCCCGCCTGTTCGGCGACGAACCAACGCGTACCATCACCGGGCACCTGCAACATCGCTACCGGGCTGCTGAAGGAAAGACCCGCGAATGCCGGTACCGTACTGACCGTCACGGAGGTAGGCGGTGGGGACGACGTGCCGCCGCCTCCACCGGAGCTTCCACCGCCGCCGCAGGCGCACAGGATAAGTGCACCGCTCAAAACCTCGATCCAGCGCCAGCACAGCAGCTTGGTCATCGGGCGATTCTCGTATAACGGAGTATAAGAACAATAACCGCCCTATTTCTTTAAGTCCACGGGTATGAGGCAGATCTCGGCTGTCAAGCCAACCGCTCCACTGTCGCTTGCGTCAGATCAGCAGCCATTTGAGTTCAGGAGTAGTTTTCCCGCATGTCCGTCGGAGAGGCTTGCTCCCGGAGGGTCTTCGCAAAAATTCGATTATCGCTAGCCTGAACTTCCGCTCAGGGTCGACTACCACCAATTAGCGAGCTCTTTTATTAGCTTCTGGTGTAGGTCTGGGATCGGCCACCTTTTGCCCTGCACGTACGACCAGCGAAGGACGGACGTACAGCAAACCGGACATTCAGATACTTCTATCACATGCCTGGTATCAATTCAGTGAATTGAGCATGGATTACGAAGACAGCGAATCGGCGAGAGCTCTCAGAAGAGTCGCCCCATCACCGCTCCATGCGCTGCCATGCATACAGGCAAGCGTTGTTGGTTCAGTGGAGGCCAATCGCTCCAGCATCGTACGGGTGTTTTTCGTGTACGAGAAATAATCCAGTCTGTGCCGGAAGGCTTCACTTGGCCCGAGAATGTCCGATGTTGTGATCGCCGGAAGATCAGCACCACCTTGTGTGAACAGATCGCCGCACAGAAAAGTACGGGTGACCTCCTCGGTCAGAAATCCACAGTCCCATGCATGTGGCATATGGGGGGCATCGATCCAGCGCACACGGTGTGTGCCCAGAGAAATCACTTCACCGTCTGCGAGTGCGCGGGGGTTCCGATCGGCAATATCCTCAATTGATACCATGGCCGCGATCGTACCGCAGAGCGGTATGGATTGAGGGGCTACAGCAAGCCACTCGTTAAGTGAGCCGCATTCGTCAGCCTCTACGTGAGAAAAGCCGATGTATTGAATCCGTTCGACCGGCAGTACGCTGGAGACCGCTTCACGTACGAGCGGAAACATCTTTCTGGGTCCGGTGTGGAATAACAATGGTTCATCGTCAACAATAAGGTATTGGTTAAAGGAGAAGGTGTTTCCATTTTCAAACACAACAGGTGTGTTGATTCGATAATATTCCATCGGAAACTTCATGCACGTTCGTCCCAGACTGGCTATTCGTAACGGTCATTTTCTTGCGCTCCTCATAATGGAGATTGACCTATTCGGCCACACTCGGGAGTGAATACCGGGTCATGGTAAAGGGTCAACCACTGATATTGACAGTGTAGACTACTGCCAGACCAAGGCATTGATGCCTCAAGCGGGTTGGTGATTACCAATCCCCATCCACCCCCTCAAGGTCCGTTCACCGTACAATTCGAGACACATCCAGCAACATGGTGGATGTCACATGTGGGTCGGTTCCCGCCAATTAGCGAATTCTTTTATAAGCGCTTGGTGTAGGACAGGAACCGGCCAACTCCTGACCTACACGGGAGAACAACTAATGGCAAGTTCATAATTCATTCCGGTCATCCACACAACATGCAGGCTGCGAGGTTTGTAAATCCTTATAGGCCCTGTAATATCAACATAAGCCATTGAAATAATATTGGTCGAAAATATAAACATGACCTGAAATATCGTAAAACAAACCCGTGTTTTAGGCCGCCTTATTATTGTCCGGCAGACCCTTGGGGCAACTGAATGACGAAATCCAAGGAAGCAATACGAAGAGCTCGTCTTAAACTGTATGTGTCGATCTAACCGAACGCCGTCATTTCTATGAGAAGACAATTGGGTGGCCGATACTGAGGGATTGGGGGTCTGGGGTCATGTACGACACTGGTCCCGCTATCTTTGAACTTATCAATCAACTGAACTCCGAACCGCACAACTCTTCGTGTGACGTTTCACTTGAAGTTCCCGATGTTCACGCTCTCTGGGACAGGCTTAGGGACTGCACAGTCGTAGTGTTTGCACTGCGGGAGAATTCTTGGGGAGACACCTCGTTCTGTGTTGCCGATCCTGGCGGCTTTCGATTGACCTTCTTCAGTCCCACAGAGAAGTGATTCCCGTCGCACAGAGTAACAGCGTCTAATCGTCCGGTTTGGAGCAAAATGGTCGTTTAGTAGGTGCTTGTCAGTGGTTAACGATGATGCTGCGTACTACCGAGTACGGCCATGAAAAGACCTTCCGGATTAAGCTAGGAAGGTCTCAGATGCAGCAACTGTTGCCGTTCCCGTAAAGAACAGGCGGCCAGAAGGCCGCCTAATACAGGATCACAAGCATAGCGCTCACCGAAGAAACCGAGTAACGCCGCTACTTCACCCTGCCCAGCACCAACACGTCGACTCTACGGTTTTCAGCCCGGCCTTCTTCCGTAGTGTTGCTGGCTACTGGAAAGTTTTCACCGGCACCAATAGTGGCAATCTTGCTGGCATCCACACCGGTATCCACCAGATAATTACGTACAGCTTCAGCGCGCTGCTCAGAGAGTTGCTGGTTATAGTCATCGTCACCCACATCGTCAGTATGGCCCACCACCTCGATGTAGGCAGCACGGCTCAGAAGCTCTTGTGATTCGGCACGGTTTTTCTCCAGGATCGCTCTGCCCTGTTCAGTAATCTCTGCACTCCTGCGCGGAAACAGCGCTACGCTTGGGAATCGGATGGTATCCAGAGCACGGGGTTCGGCAATAACGATGATGTCAACACGGCGGTTCTGGGCCCGACCTTCTTCCGTCTCGTTAGACGCAATCGGTTCATTCTTACCCCGTCCGATAACACGTAGTTTATTGGCATCTACCCCCGTGCTTACCAGGTAGTCTGCTACCGCCTGTGCACGTCGCTTCGACAGCCCCATGTTGTATTCTGCGCTTCCGGTGTTGTCGGTATGACCAATAATGACTCCCGCGTAAGCTTCTGAAATCTCTGGACGTAGCTGCTTGCGGTATTCCTCAATGGCGTTCTTGCCCTCGGTATTGAGTTCCGCACTATCGAAAGCGAACAACGTAGCCGCCGGTATTGTGACAGACGCTAATAGCCCTGATGGCGCACCCTCGATAACCTCAATCGTGTAATCCAGCGTCACCCCATCACAACCGACGATATCAGCCATTGTCGGGCGTCCAGTCGCCCGTATGTAGACAATCACCATTTTCTGTGCGGATCACGTTGTTGCCCGAGTCCGTGCCATACCCCGGAGTTGCTTCACGCGATTCAGCCGCATTTGCACTTACAATCATCAACAGTGCAGATATTAAGAGTCCCGGGATCCATCTGGTATAAAGGTCATTTTTAAACTTCATTTTGTCACTCCTTTTCGTTTGCAAATAGGTTTGTGCTCAGCCTCAACGAATGACATGCCAGTTCTTTAACTATTTACATCGAGATCCGGTAGCTTCTGAAATCTCTTAATGAATAGATAAATGTTCTCGAGCGGGATCCACCGTTTGCGAGGAGGCCCACGAAACCATGACCTTTTTGGTCAAGCTCCTCTGCCATTTCGGAATATGCCAATGCGGTTGAGGTTATCAGCGCATCGGCAAGCGCCAATATATCGGCGCTAATTAATTTATTCTCTTTCATTTTAACCTGCGTTGTTAATGAATGATTATTCAAGCGAAACAGTTTTTCTGTCATACCATATACATTCAATGACCTTCATCAAATGTGAGATGAATACTGTGTGCCTTATTATCCGTGAGAGCTTGGTAGGCAGCGACTGTCGGTCGAAATGTACTATAGCAAACGTCGGGTTTTGATCGTGGATCATTGCTTATGACTGGTACGCAGCAGATCAAGAGATGTAACTTTATACGAAAGCTGCGACCGAAGCCTCGGGCGGCTGCCATGCCAGAGGCCGACCGAAATGCCGATGTTCAACTACGCCGGCTGTATCACGAATGTGTGATTTCGCGTCATCTCACGCCATAGCATCTTTTGCAAGCGTTACCACATGCATGACACCCAGCAAGATCGCACCTACGATGAGCCCAACAAACAGCTCGGCTGCCAGTGACGGCAATATCTGAAGTGCATGATGAACGGCCTCGATATTATGAACAAACATACCGCCACCCACCAGCAACATCGCAATCGTACCGATCACAGCCAGGAGTCTGATAATCTTCGGCAGGGAATCTACCAGTAATTGGCCAGTAAAATTCAGCAAGCGCGCAGAGACGCCCTTTAGCGAATCTGATCGAGTCATCAAGTAACACCCGGTATCATCCATGCGCACCAGCAGCGCCACGAGTCCATATACGCCAATTGTTGCAAGCAGTGCAATAACACTTACCACCATGACCTGAATGGCAAAAGGATGGTCGATGACCGTGCCGAGAGTAATCACGATAATCTCAATGGAAAGAATAAAATCCGTTCGGACCGCTCCCCTTATTTTCGCCTTTTCGCGAGAAAGAATCTCCTTAGCGTCGGCTGTCTCCTCCGCGACAATGGCCTCTTGCTCGTGTGGCATGAACCACTCGAAAACCTTTTCTGTCCCCTCGTAGCTGAGATAGGCGCCACCAATAAGCAGTATGGGCACAATGAGCCAGGGCATGTAGGCGCTCAAAAGAAACGCCAGAGGCAGGATAATCAGTTTATTGATGAACGAGCCCTTGGTGACCGCCCAGATAACAGGTAATTCTCTTGACGCACTGAAACCGGTCGCCTTCTCTGCATTAACAGCCAAATCATCACCCAGCAGGCCCGCGGTCTTTTTCGCCGCAACCTTGCTTATCACCGCTGCGTCGTCAAGCAGCATGGCTACATCATCGAGAACTGCAAAGATACCGCTAGCCATGACGTTTCCTTCTATTGCTTGTGGTCTTCATCTAGCGTCCACGTTGGATTGGGCAATCTATGTAACGCACTCCTGATCGTGAGATTCGTGCAGAATTACAGCCAGATTGCATGAATTATACTAAGATTTGTTCATCACAAACGTCGCAGGGCAAGAAACAGCCAGCGGGTACGGAAGTGGCTGGAAACAGTACAAATAAGTCATGTCCAGATACCGAAGGATATCTCGAATAACCCCATTCGAGACTTTTAGCATTTCCTTATGTAGTGGACGGAACAGCGTTCGGGACTACACTATTATTTATCGAAGCCGGAGGGAGTTCAGCCGTGAACACGGAAACTGCCAATCCCCGTATGAACCGCTGTGATACGTCTTGGATGAAACGGTCAACTAGCGTTTCCAGGATTACCGGACATATGTCCGCTATGAACACATTCACGTACACGGTGGCCTTTATGCTGCCGGTAAAGGCGAAGAGAACAAAGAATTTTCGAGAGTTACTTGAATATGCCCACTTGATGGGGTTCGAGTTCCTGGTCTCTAATTGCCTTGACAACAGCAAGCTGTTGTTGCGCTCAGGTAAGGTCCGTTGTACCCCTCCGGAGGTGGCCAATTTGCTCATAGCCTTGCATTTGCTGGCTACCCAGAGACGACAAGACCTGATTATTGTTGGAAGGACCAATCAAGTGAAGTACCAGCACTGCTTGTTTGCCACGCTGTCCATCGAGAAGCTCCGCCATTGGTCGCAATACCTGACGAACATGTTGGCAACAAACAGGTTGTATGAAGAGGCGTCTCGAAGCATCGCGCTACGCAAGCACGAGGGTAGGCCATCTAAACCCACATATGGGCACACGACTAAAGTAAAGCCCCCCCTAGACGTCTGTTGTTGATGAGCAGCGAGTGATGCATTGACCTCATGCATCATGACGACCTAGACACGATGATGAATGGGTACATGTTGCCATTTTGAACAGTTGTTTCATCAATCCTGGCTCCTGATCGATAAGACCGGAACAGATACACTGTTGCGACCAAAAACCTGCTCCCCTCCGTTTGCCGCCATTCTTTCTCGCGGCAGTAGTGTGCATCAGTTGCTGTTTTCAGAACAATTACAGTCGGAAAATTGGCAGTAGGTGGCTTTCAAAATCTCGAACCGGGTTTCGAATTTTATTTAATAGGAATGTCGCATTTCAGTACAAACACGACATGAAGGCCAATCCGCTGAACTTCCGAATAGGGTCGTCTCCCGCCAATTAGCGAATTCTTTTATTAACGCCTGATGTAGGACAGGGAACCGGCCAGAACAAGACGAAACCGCATTCCTGCTAAAGGTCTCGAATATCCCGAATCCCACGCGTGGCGGGGTTTGTTGTTAAGCACATAAGTTTAGCTGCAACGTAAAGGGCCAAAGTTCGCACGGCCAAACCGTCACCAATCAGGTATCCGGGGAGGACGTGCGAGGTTCCGTCTCCCCGGCAGCAGGTTATTGTGCAGATTATTGAACGGCCTCCTTGAGCCGCGTCATAGGTATCTGAAGCACCTTCCTTGGTGGCATCCCAAGCCTTTTCTGTGCCTTCCTTGGTGGCATCCCAGAGCCTCTTCAGTGCCCTCCTTTGGTGGCATCCCAAGCCTTTCCGGCCGTATCGGCCGTCGCGTCACCAACCTCGGACGCCGCCTCCTTTGTCTTCTCTCCTGCATTGCTCCAACTGCCTTCTTCCGCAGCCAGTCCGACACCGGATACCAACGTCGAAGCAACGAGCAAGATCATTGAACCAAATATCGCCGGACCTGAATTTTGCATTTCCTTTTCTCCTCTCACGGGCAATCGCAACCCGGGTTTGGATTGCGTACCAGAAATGTCTCGATGACCTCTTCTCCGGTGCTGAGACACTTCGGATTCGGAAAATCCGGAGCCCCCGGCTCTCGTGCGCGCCGAACACAATGAATCTTCAGGAACCCGAGTTTTTTCAACACAATCCTAAGTACAAACGCGACATGAAGGGCAATCCCCTGGACTTCGCTGTTGGGTCGACTCCCGTCATTTAGCGAAATCGTTTATTAACGTCTGGTGTAGGACAGGAACCGGCCATGAAAAGACCTTCCCGATTAAGCTGGGAAGGTCTCAGATGCAGCAACTCCTAACATTAGCCCAGAATGGTTAACACTTCCAAGAACAGCCAAAACACGACATACGCTAAAAGAAAAGCGGCGAACCGAAGACGGGCTGAACAACATGCGTTCATGGATCGTTACAAGGACCCAGAGAATCACGACGAAAAGAAAGTCGTCTTTTGGCGGATCTTCTTCGTTGGTATGCCGACCGGCGCCGTTGCCGAGCGGCGTTAGGGCATCGCGGTTAAGCATCGGGTCCCGAAACCTAGGAAACAGATCGAACCATTGATAGTGCGCCAAGGTATACGGACCAGAACGCTCTTACTACAATTCAGATAAAGAGGCCGTGTAGAAACACCTATATTCGTTAAGTGTAGATGCAGCGCGAACACCCAACTGTTCGCGGCGGTGGCTCCCATGCCATCTTCGGGTGCCTGGCCCTCGTCGCACGATCTGCCGCCCCGGTTTCAAGGTTGAGGGTAACCCAAATGCGCTTGCCTGTTGGAATGCGACGAACGTTCCGTGCGAATCTGGCAGCCTTTATCCAACCTGTTTGTGCCGGCGAACCGCCCATGCTTGCATCGGAGTTGACTGCTTCTAGACACTATACATTGACATTCAATCGCTTGCGAGGTACTTACTCAGGACTGCAGAATCATGGCACGGATATTGATGGTGAAATCGTCAAGCCCCCGGTTACACAGCGTGGGGAGGCGAGATTTTCCCAACACTAGCTAACATTCAGGAGATACGACATGAGCAACTTTGTTATCCATGATCTGCACGACGTCCAGGAACTGCACGCCCGTTCCTTGGACAAATCCCAGGGGTCAAACCGCACGTTTATTGAGGACATTTCTCCCCGGGCATTGACCTTGGACGCCGTCATTGGCGGGGCGACCAGCCGGTCGTTCAGCGTCGGCACTTTCCACCCCGTGTTTGCAGCCCACGGGACCAACACGCCGACCAACACCAACAGCAACGGCTGTCACGACAGCGACAGCGAATGGGACTACAGCTCCCTGTGATCCGCCGGCATCTTGGCACGAGCAGGAAACGTCCGCGTCAGTGAGCCCATGATCCTGATCTTGACCGGGCCGAATGATCCGCACGCCGACCACGTGAGCCAAGCGCTTGCGCAACGCGGCGCCGACTTCGTGCGGTTCAATCCGGCGGACTTTCCCGTTCGTGCCAATCTTTCTCTTCGCTACGACCACGTTGGGCAGTTGCAGTCATCGCTACGCATGGGCGATACCGCGATCGAACTCACCGAGCTGCAGTCGGTGTGGCTACGCAGGCCCAAGCTGCCTGTACCGCACGCGCACATCGGGGACGAAAAGACCCGAGCATTCGTGGCGGAGGAGTGTCAGATCTTCGTGCGCGACTTGTGGAACGCGATCGCGTCCCATTGGCTGCCGGGCCAGCCGATGGCGATCGCGCGCGCGCAGTTCAAGGCTTCGCAGCTGAAGCAGGCAGCGGATGTGGGCTTCGAGCTCCCACCGACGCTCTTCACCAACAGCCCGGATGAGTTCCTGGCGTTCTACGATCGGCATGGCGGCAACATCGTCAACAAGCTGGTGGGCGTTGCGTTCGACCGTGCCGTCGGCGACACGTTCAGTCGGTACACCGAGGTGGTCTCGAAGCGACACGTCGGGTACGCAGCCTCGCTCCAGTACTGTCCGGTCATCCTGCAGGCGTACGTGCCGAAGCGCATGGAGCTGCGGATCACCGTCGTCGGCAAACAGGTGTTCGCGGCCGAGATCCACTCCCAGGTCACGCACCACACTCGCCACGACTGGCGCCGCTACGACATGCGTCAGACGCCGCACTTGCCGCACGCATTGCCGCCGGAGATCCAAGAGCGGTGCGTTCGCTGGTCGAACGGCTCGAGCTTTGCTATGGAGCAATCGATATGGTCATCACTCCGGACGGTCGTTACGTCTTCATTGAGATCAACCCGAACGGACAGTATCTCTGGATCGAGCAGACAACTGGCTTGCCGATCACCGCAGCCATCTGCGATCTATTGATGGGTTTGCAGCCATGAACGAACCAATGCGACATGCAGTGATCGATGTAGTCGATTTCTTGATCGGCCTGACGCGCGAAGGCGTCAAACCCGACGCCGCGCGCAGCCAACTTCAGGCGGTGCGCGGACGCCACCCGAACTGACGCTCGATCTGCTTTCTGAAGAGGAAGCCTACGACAGGTCGGTCCACTACGACGCCCTGATCCGCCGTGTCGGCGAGGGCACCATCTCACTGAGCTACTGCCCGGAGCTCGTGCTTCCCTGGCCGCTTCGCGGCGTGCATCGCTGGAGCGAGGCCGACTTGGTGCGCGTCAACGCCAATGTGCTCAAGGTGGATCAGGCCATCGCCTTGCTCGACTTCATTTGGGACGATGCGCGCCTCGTCGAGCGGCTCTTGAACACGTGCCTGATTCAAGAGGAGCTGGAGCGCTCGCCGATCGAGCTGAGCGACGCCGAGTTGCAGCTCGCGCTGGACGAGTTCCGGATCTCGAAGAAGCTGTTCAGCGCCGAGGAAACGCACGCCTGGCTCGAACGCCACGGCATGACCCACCAGAAGCTCGAACGCTATGTCCACGACAGCGCGCTAGTCGCCAGGCTACGCGACCGGATCGCCGCAGACGGTGTAGAGGGTACTTTCGCAAGCATGCGGCCGACTTCGACAGCGCGTCATGGTCGCATCGAGCTGCTGGACGAGAGCCGCGCGCTTGCAGTCGCCGAGAGTCCGAAACGAGGGCTTGGACTTCTTCGCCGCCGCTGAGTGCTGCTACCGGGAAGCGGCTGAACATGGTGTACCGCGTCCGGCGACCCTGCTCGAGACGCTCATGCGGCGCGAAGCCGGTCCTGCACTTCGTGACGCGCTATTCGCTGCCGCGCCCGGCCAGGTGCTTGGCCCGATCGCGTTCGATGACCGGTTCTCATTGGTGCGGGTCATCGCGATCACGCGGCTGGCTCGACAGCCACACGCGCAACACGATCAAAGACTTCCTGTTCGACGAGTGGCTGGTCGACCGCCGCCAGAGCGCCAAGATCGAAATGGTATTGGGGAAACGCCGACAAGACGGGCTGACTGCAGCGCGCGGCGGCGCGCAACCGCCAACCCTCTGGGTTGCCAGAAAGCTTTACTTATGGCCCGTCCACCTAGCGGGGAAGCTTACGGTTCTTCGTGAATGGCAGCATTGGGTTTTTGCAGTTTAGTGGCTACTTATATGAGCCACGACAAACTGACCGATTTGGGTCTATTGTGTTGGAAAAACTTATTCTACTCAGCTTCGCCGTCTATGAAGAGAAAATTTCGGCAAGGAGAGTGCGCTCAAATTGAATTTCACGAGAAAAATAACAAAGTAACGAACTCTCGTGAACGCCGCATACAAGAGATTTTCACGAGCTGGAGTTTTTTCAACACAATAGGTCGGGAGCCGCCGTCTCACATCCAGGTCCAAAAGGTCCGATGTCAGTACATTCCTGCCGTCAAGGAAGAAATGCTGAACTTCTGGTTTGGGTCGTTTGCTGACCTTTAGTGTTTCCTGATCTGGCAGTCAGACCTGCCCGGCATACCCTCGATCACCCCAACCATCCGCCAGACAATCCGCTCCAACCGCCACGCATGGTCAGTGTCACCCTTGAGTCGTGCCCGCTCCATTTCGCCAATCGCTGCCCACAACACCCGTATCAACTCGCCCCGTGTATCCATGGCGTACAGCATGGATCAAGAACCAGGGGCGAGTCTGTAGGGTAAGTCTGTAGAACGTTGTCAGCCCGGTGAGTGGCGCAGTGGGCCGGACTGATTGCAGGGCCTTGGAATAAATCTGTCTCATGTGGTTAGAGTTGCGGAGACTGGGACCAAAAAAATAGGCCCGTTTAAAAAGAGACGAGGACATGCCTATGCCCTGGATGTCATAGAGGGGGGGGTGCCCACCCGATTTCGTGGCGCACTGACGGCGCACTTGCTGGCAAATAATGGCCGAAAATGGCAACAAACAGCATAAATGGAAAATGGTCTAACTTGCTGTATTTATTGTCGGTAGATTGTTGTGAATTATTGGTTTCCACGGTTTTGTAATCAGCCGGTCGGGGGTTCGACTCCTCTCGCCAGCTCCATAAAACAACAACTCAGAGAAGACCGGCCTGGCCGGTTTTTTCATGTCGGACGCGTATCGGAATCCGTTGCCTTTTCTCCACGGGAAGACGTTTACGGACAAACGATATCAAATGTTTCTCGGCTCGACGTACACTAATCTCCGTGAACAGCGCGGTCGCGTGATTCGAATGCTCATGTAGATGGGATCTTGTGCCGGGTGTCTGTCAGGACTGTCTAATGGTGGTGTTAAGTGAAAAGCCCCGGTATATAGCCGTAGCCGGGTTCTCTCCTGCAAGCAATCTTCGTGGAAATACTATTCAAACGTCTATTCGGCTGGGAACGGCGATCAAAGAGTATTAATTGACCGTTGGACTCCGTGAAAGGGAAATGTGCAGGCTTTTCACGTCTGCGATCAGTGGTCTGTCGGCTATCGTGTCCTATGAAGTACAGAAACATCTCATGCCTCGATTCGTTAGCCATTGTGCCACGGGCATTACGATAAGCTGTTCACCGCTCGTGGTGAATTGTCCTCAAGTACAACCGTTGCTGGTTCGGTAATAAAAAAACACTAAATAATTTCACCGTTCTATCGGTGCTATTTGGGATGGCCAGGAAAAGAGAGTGGGTTAATCGTGAGTGTCATCGTAACGAAGAGAGGTCTTCGTCGTCGTTATATGCCGGTGCAATTTCCGTTAACGGATTGTCTGGGTGCATTTGTGTGCCAGGATCGAAGGCAATTACCTGCTCGACGAAAGCCACTGCATGACATTAATGATCTGAAGATCATACGTTCGAAAATAGACAACGACTAACCTGGTTAACTGATTACCGCTCAGTAACGGACGGCCTTCGGGATGCGGTTTAATTACAAAAAAGGCGCCCAATGAATCAGGGCGCCGGGGAGGAGTCACTCTGTGAAAAAAACCATCAAGTACGGTATAACCATATGCAATTCATGTCGGTCGGTGAATTGTACTGAAGTACAACCCTGCTTGTTCTGTAATAAATGATCTCCGGCGTCTGGCTGGAGGCTGTTTGTCAGTGCCGCCGCCTCTCGCTCAAGGTCGGTCAGGATTCGCAGCAGGTTCTTGACTTCGAGGATAGTCGTCATAGACAGGCCCATGTCGTGAGTCTGGCGCGACGGTTCGCCGAGTGCCGCCCGCTGGTGCAAGCAGTGTGCGCGGCGCTCGCCGCGGAGATCGACAGGCTGCCGATTCCGGCCGGCACGATCCGGTCTCGGGCGGGGACAGCCTGGTGGGTGTATGGCGAGATGCCCGCTGGTTTGTCGAGGCGGTCACCGCCTGGAGCCGCAGTGAAATCAGCCGCTCCGCACCGTGGCTGTTGCCGGTGGCGAACTGACGGTGACCTGTACGGCTGTTGGCGTGCAAGGCACGGACTGAGGCGCCGGATGTCCTCGATGGGCGAGGAGCCGGTGATCAAAAAATCAAACTAAGCGGCAGTGTATTTTCGAAAGGCCGGAGTGTGCCCGGATGGAACGTCTTCAGGCATGTTTGGCATCCCGTCATGAGGGGATGCTTGTGCATGCGACCCTATTCGGCTAACTGAGGATATGCAGCCTGAAAGAAAACAGCCGGCGAAGGAATCGTCTATGTCGATACTGATTCAACAGTTGCGGTGCGTGCGGTTCATCCTGGCGATTCCAATCATGCCAACCAGTCCACTGCCGAACAGCCACACGGCGGTGGGCAACGGTACGATCGATGCTGGCCGAAAGTCAGCGCGAACCAGCATATCATCAAAGTCGCCATCGGGATTGAACTTCTGGTCGTCATAGCCAGGCACAACCTGCTGCAGCGAATCCGACTGACCGGGACCGAAATAGATACCAAGGCCCTGCAAATTGGTATTGTTGAAATTGTCGACCGGCGTGAGCGCATCACCGCCGTCGCTTAGAAAACTGAAATTCAGGCTTTAGTTTGCGGATACGGCAATGGTGAAACCGGCATAGCCGGAGAAGTTAAACACTTCGTTGTGTTCCGTGAACCCATTTCCCGGCGTCGTGAACGAATTATTGAAACCGGATTCGGCGCCAATGTAATAAAAATCGATAAAACCGTCCTCGCTGACGCTCAGGTGGCCGTCTGTGGTCGTTTGGCTAAAGCCATTTGCGCTGAGTTCGGCATTGAAGGTATTACCTGTTATAGGCAGACTCTGCGTCGAACCACCCAGGATAACAAATGATGCCTCCGCCGGCATGCAGGTGCCCATCGTGATCAGACATACATAGACCGTGACGAGCATTAATCTCTTTGCAGTGTGGGGTCCGTGTGTGAACGACCTGCGTCTATGATTACCTGTTGTCGCGTCTTTCAACAGTCTCCGGGTCGGCAGTGATCGGCCGGTAGATTTCCACCCGGTTGCCCTCCTCGAATTTGGTGTCGAGCCGGGTGATCTTTCCGAAAATTCCAACCTTCTGCTGCTCCAGATCGATCTCGGGGGACTGCTCGAGCAGCCCTGATTTCTCGATGGCCTGCACAACCGTGCTGCCGTCCGGCACATCCAGTTTCAGCCAGACGTGCTTGAACTTGTCAGCATACGCGATACCGATATTCATGATTCGCTATCCATGGTGTTTCATGCAATACGCGCCGGGTCATCCGTTCACGGAACATTGCCGCGATAGGCCAGGACCTGCCGGTTCTGCGCGTCCTTCACCTGCAGGGGGCTGTCCAGCAGGTTGTTGGTGTACAAGGGCGCCGGAATGACCCGCTCAAGTGAGCTCCGCAGGTCTTCATCGAGGCGTTCCTCGATAACGGCATGCGTGGAGAGATTGCCGATGATGAGCAGGGCGGCGGAGAGCAGAGCGAAGCCTCACAGCAACCCCGCCTGATATCCGAGACGTTTTCGATAGGCCGGTTCGGTCACCGTGTTCATTTACTCACTCCTGACCGGCCGCCTTGATGATGGGGTTGCCCCTGCGATCCCGCCCATATACGCGCGGTTTCAGATAATGGTCGATGAGGGGCGTGAGGGCGTTCATCAGCATGACCGCGAAGGCCATGCCTTCCGGATAGCTGGCCCAGGTACGGATCACGTATACCAGTGCACCTCAACCGGCGCCGAACAGCAGTTGCCCCGTGGACGTGACCGGTGAGGTCACCAGGTCGGTGGCAATGAAGAAGGCGCCGAGCAGCGTGGCACCGGCCAGCAGGTGATGCATGGCGCCTGGGTAGTGGACGGGATCGAGCAGGTGAAATCCGCCGGCCAGCAGCATCAGGGTTCCGATCATGGCCACCGGGATATGTCAGCTGACAATCCGGGTTGCCAGCAGGAAGACACCCCGGCCAGGATCAGCAGGGCCGAGGTTTCGCCAAGGCTGCCCGACAGCGACCCGAGAGCCATGGTGGACCAGTCCGGGATACCCGCGTTGATGGCGGGCAGCTCCATCCCGCTGCCCAGAGCAGTTTTGACTCCTCCCAGAACGGTTGCGCTGCTAACGGCGTCCGCTTGCAGTCCGGTGCCGAAAGTGATGTTGATGCTGTCCAGAAATCCGGGCGAGCCGACCGCCAGCAAGGGGTGCGGTTCAAATACCAGAAAGGGGCCGAAGCGGTGAAAGCGTCCGGGTAATCCGCAGGGGCTTCCGAACCCGTGAATGCGGCGGGATGCCTGCGGTGGTTAATGGTATATCGTTCAGCGCGCTGGCAGACCCTGCCGCCCGGTTTCTACTCGCGCCTGCATGACCGGCCCCGGTTCCTCGCGTTCCCGTTTGGCCAGCGGGCACGGGAGTCTGTTCGGACTGCCCGATGATTAACTCGGATTTGCATCCTTGTAGCGCGTGCTGCT
>CAVXNM010000092.1:0-8330 GCA_963763115.1 uncultured Gammaproteobacteria bacterium | reverse complement strand
GCTATTTCGCGCGCCATCCTGGTGTATAACCGCGACCCTGGCGCGCGCCGCGCTGACGGCGTGGTGGTGACGCCCTCGCACAATCCGCCGGCCGATGGCGGCATCAAGTACAACCCGCCGCACGGCGGCCCGGCCGACACCGATGTCACCGGCTGGATTCAGGACCGCGCGAACGACTTGCTGGGCGCCGGCAACGCCGGGGTCAAACGCCTGGGTTATGCCGCCGCGATCCAGTCGGCGTCCCTGCACCAGGAGGACCTCGTCGGACCCTATGTCGCCGACCTCGGTAGCGTCGTCGATATGGACGCGGTGCGTGCGGCCGGCCTTTCTATCGGCGTCGATCCGCTCGGCGGCGCGGCCGTGGCCTACTGGCCGCGCATCGCCGCGCACTACGGTCTCGACCTCACGGTGGTCAACCCCCGGGTCGATCCGACCTTTGGCTTCATGACGCTCGACCACGATGGCAAGATCCGCATGGACTGCTCGAGCCCCTATGCCATGACCAACCTGGTCAAGCTCAAGGACCGCTTCGACATCGCCTGGGGCAACGACGCCGATGTCGATCGCCACGGCATCGTGACACCCTCACAGGGGCTGCTGAACCCTAATCATTATCTCGCCGTGGCCATCGATTACCTGATCCGCCACCGCCCGCAGTGGCCCGCGACCGCGATGGTAGGCAAGACGCTGGTGAGCAGCGCGCTCATCGACCGGGTGGTGACGGCGCTGGGAAGGACAGTTTACGAGGTGCCGGTCGGCTTCAAGTGGTTTTCTCCCGGCCTGTTCGCGGGCACGCTGTGCTTCGGCGGCGAGGAGAGCGCCGGGGCGAGCTTTCTGCGCCGCGACGGCAGCGTCTGGACCACCGACAAGGACGGCCTCATCCTCGGCCTGCTCGCCGCCGAGATCCGCGCCGTGACCGGCAAGGATCCCGGCGAGCATTACCGCCTGCTCACCGAACGGTTCGGCACGCCGTGCTATACCCGCATCGACGCGCCTGCCAGCCCCGCGCAGAAGGCGGCCTTTCGCAAGCTGCTGCCCGAGGCCGTCAGCGCCACGACGCTCGCGGGTGACCCGATCACCGACAAGCTCACCCGCGCCCCCGGCAACAACGCCGATATCGGCGGACTCAAGGTGGTGTCCACCGGCGGCTGGTTCGCCGCGCGCCCCTCCGGCACCGAGAACGTCTACAAGCTCTACGCCGAGAGTTTCAGCGACGCAGCGCATCTCGATGCCATCGTCGCCCAGGCGCAGGAGATCCTGACCCGGGCGCTGGGAACGAGCTGAAAAACGGGGACATTCTGCTTTTCCTGCAAAGGTGTCCACAACTTCGATGCCAGACTAACTGAGCGCTGTAAAAATGACGTTCCCCTCCTGATTATTTGCGCGAGTGCTTGATTGGGTCCAGGTGTTCGCGAGGTGTTCCGGTCACGTCTGAAAGCAGACGGCCCATTTTCGAATTGTTACGTGGATTCAAGGTGTTCTGATGGATCTCGCAGGCGACTTTCAGGACGCTTTCCGCGCCAGAGGGAGTTTGTTACAGTGTCGCAACCTCCGATACTCCCACTGCTATGTAATCAAGGATCTGCACCGTGTATGAAATCATAAAAGCGGGTGGATGGCTCATGTGGCCGCTCATCCTCTGTTCGGTTATTTCCATCGCTATCATCACTGAGCGCTTCTGGGCGCTGCGTCGCGGCAGGATACTTCCCAAGTACGTCGTGGCGCAGATCTGGACCTGGTACAAGCGGAACGAACTGACGACCGAGTCGATCCAGTCCCTGCGGGAGAGCTCGCCGCTCGGGCGCGTACTCGCCGCGGGGCTCATGAACCGGCACCACAGCCGCGCCGTAATGAAGGAAAGTATCGAGGAGGCTGGACGTCTGGAAGTACACGAGATGGAACGCTTTCTCAACACCCTGGGCACCATCGCCGCGGTGGCGCCGCTGCTCGGACTGCTCGGTTCGGTGGTCGGTCTGATGGAGGTGTTCTCCAGCATGACCACCCACGGCGTCGGCAATCCGCAGGCGCTTGGCGCCGGCATCTCGAAGATCATGATTGCGACCGCCTCCGGTCTGGCAGTGGCGATCCCTTCGCTGATCTTCTATCGCTATTTCCAGGGTCTGGTCGATGAAATCGCCATGTTGCTGGAGCAGGAAGCGATCAAGATGGTGGAAGTGCTGCAGGGTGAGCGGGAGCGCGAAGCCGCATTGACCCAGAAGGAGAGTCTGGATCAATCGCCATTGCGCGAATCGATGGTGACCAAACCGTGAATCTGCGCCCGCGCGTCCGTAATGAGCCGGAGATCATGCTGATCCCGCTCATCGACATTCTGCTCATGTTGCTGATCTTCTTCATGCTGGCCACGACGTTCAAACACACGGCGGATATTTCCATCAATCTCCCGGAAGCCTCGGAGCAGAAACTGCCGGACAAGGACGCGAAGACACTCGACATCACCATCGACGAGGACGGGAATTTCTACGTCGACCGCCAGGAAGTGGTGAACCGGGAGGTCGACACCGTCAAGCGCGCGCTGGAGAAGGTGAGCGGCGGTGACAAGGAGATGATCGTCGTCATCAGCGCCGACGCCAAGACGCCGACCCAGGCCGTGGTGACAGCCATGGACGCGGCGCGCCAGACCGGGCTTGTCCATATCACCATCGCCGCCCAGTGGGAGTCGAAGGGCCAGAATCCCTGAACCGAGGGGAACTCGCACAAACGCACCGCCGATGTCGCGCGACGCTCAGTGCTGGACGCTGCGGTACAGACTGGCGTAGAGCCCGTCGGCCTGCATCAGCTCCGCATGCCCGCCTTCCTCGGCGATCTGTCCGTCCTCGAATACATACACGCGATCGGCCTGCCGCACGGCGGAGAGGCGATGCGCGACGATGAGCAGGGTGCGCCCGGCCAGATGGACTTGCAGCGCCGCATGCAGCCGCGCCTCGGTCTCGGTGTCGAGCGCCGAGGTGGCCTCGTCCAGGATGACCACTTTGGGGTCGGTGAGCAGCATGCGCGCGATGGCGAGACGCTGCTGCTGGCCGCCCGAAAGGCGCACGCCGCTGCGCCCGATGAGGGTGTCCAGTCCTTCCGGCATGGCCTCGACGACGTCCCTGAGCTGCGCAACCTCGAGCGCCTTCCGGAGCGCGGGCTCGTCGGCCTCGCCGCCGAGCGTCAGGTTGTTGCGCACGCTGTCGTTGAACAGCGCCGGATGCTGCAGCACCACGGCGACGTTGTCGCGTACCACATCGAGACCGATGCGGGTGACCGGTACGTCATCGAAGTAGAGTTGCCCCTGCGTCGGCGGATACAGTCCCAGCATGACCTGTACCAGCGTGGATTTGCCGCCGCCGCTCGCGCCCACCAGTGCCACCTTCTCGCCGGGCGCGATATCGAGCGATACCTGTTTGAGGATGGGTTCGTCTTCGCGGTAGGCGAAACTCACCTGCTCCACGCGCACGCCCACGGTCGTCTTGCCGGCGAAGGGATCGCTTTCGTGGGGATAACGGGGCTCCTGCTGCAGGGCGAGCAGGCCGTTCACGCGCCCCAGCGCCGCCCCGGCCGCATACCAGGCGTACTGCATGTTGAGCACCTCCTGAACCGGCGAGAGCATGACCCAGAGGTAGCCGAACACCGCCATCATCTGTCCGACCGTCAGGTCGGAGAACATCACCATCAGCATCGCGACCGCGCGAAAGCTGTCGAAGCCGAGCTGGAAGATGCCGAACGAGAAGCGCCCGGCCGCATCGCTCTTCCAGGAATATGCCGCCGAGTGGGTGCGGATGCCGTGCGCCGCATCGATCACCCGCAGGAGATAGTGACGTTCGCGGTTCGCCGCACGAATCTGCTGGATACCGTCGAGGGTTTCTACCAGCGCCTGCTGGAAAATCTCGAAGGCGCTGTTCTCGTGCTTCTTGAGTGTCTTGACCTTCTTGCCCACCACGACGGTGAAGTAGATGACCAGCGGATTCATGCACAGGATCACCAGCGCCAGCTGCCAGTGCATCCACAGCAGCACCACGCTGACGCCAACCAGCAGCAATGCCGCGACCAGCGTCTTGCTCACCGAGGCGCCCACGAACTCATCGATCGAGTTGAGGTCGGTCACGAAGCGCGAGGCCACCGCGCCGGAGCCGAGCGTTTCGTATTCGGCCATGGAGATGAGGGAGAGCCGCAGGAGCAGCGCCCGGCGCATCTGGTAGACGACATCCTTGGCGATCAGGGTGAACTCGCGCGTCTGCCAGACACCGAGCAGGATGGAGGCGGCGCGCAGCAGCAGCGTCGCCACCAGTCCGGTCAGGATATAGAGCACCGGGCCATGCCAGCCGGTCGGAAACACCGCGTTCATCGCCCCGACCAGCGGGCCCGGCTTGTGCAGCAGCACCTCGTCGACCAGCAGCGGCATCACCAGGGGGATGGGCACTGCCGCGATCACCCCGACCAGCGCGACCACGTTGGCCACTGCCAGCTCGCGCCGGTGCACCAGTACCCGGTCCAGCACCCAGCGCCAGGTGTACCCGCCTGCGGGTATCTCCGGTTGTCTCACGGGCAGGGGATTCCGGGATGAAATGGACGTGCTTTCGGACATAGATCAATCAACCGGCTATGGCTCGTCGTGTGCCCGTGCATTATCGCAGAATTTTTCGGGAGAAGTCCCTGATCCGGGCAGACCAGGCCGATACCGGGGGTCTGGCACGCCACGGCGAAACGGATCCGACGGATTTGGTGGGGGTGACGTTCATACGACACACTACGTATACCTTCGCGTCGCAACCTGTGCTAGCCTTCGGCCGGCTACCAGGGACTGGATGAAAGTCGACAGGTCAAGAGCATTCGGCCCTGTAAGCATGAATCGACTGTGTGGCGTGTTTCTTGTGAAAAAACTATCGAGGGAGATATTTGATGAAGAAAACGATACTTACCATGTTCCTGCTTGCGCCGGTATCCGCCGTCCTGGCCAATCCTCCGAACAGCGTTGGTTGTGGCCTGGGATCACAGATATTCGACAAGAAATCCGGGGTCGCTTTTCAGGTTCTGGCGGTGACCACCAATGGTACTTTTGGCAACCAGACTTTCGGCATTTCATCCGGCACGTCGGGTTGCGATCCGGACGGAACGGTAGTCGCCTCCGCGCGCGTGCCCATGTTCGTCGGAGCGAATCTGGATTCGCTGGCGCATGACATCGCACTGGGGCAGGGGGAGTCCATCGAGTCGCTGGCAACAGTCATGGGCATCAGTGAATCCGACAAGGCCGGGTTTTTCTCCATCACGAAAGAAAATTATGCAGTTATCTTCCCCTCCTCGAACGTCACGGCCGCCGATGTCCTGAACTCGATTTATGCGGTCATGGGCAAGGATGAGAATCTGGCCCAGTATGTAAGAACCTGAACGACAAGTCCGTAAACTCACAAAACCAAACCTCCAACGCTAGACCGTTGGGGGTTTTTTTTTGAGTCCCCATTAGCTTATTCATCAATGTTGATCCTGGTATTTCTGGCAATCGTAATCAGCTTGCCGGCTCATGCAAGGGATGACGCCTATCTGGCGGAATTGAACGAGCATGCCCGGAAACTGGAGCTCTCCAGCGACCCGCAGTGGCTTGCCCTGGTTCATTATCGGGATGACCGTCTCGGGAGCGGCGTCACCAGCGAGGCGGATGATCCACTGTTTTTCAATAATCCGCGGGGAGCCGTCGATCCGCAGCGGGAGCTCGAGGCGACACTCGCCGCCTTCTTTGCGGAGGAAGTATCGGGTGCAAAGCAGGAACATCCGCAGTGTGCGTTCGTGGCGCGCTACACCTGGCTGAAGGGCAAGCTGCAGTTCGACGCAGGACGTCTGCCCCGGCAACCCTGTGAGCGTTTCTGGAACTGGTACCGCCGTATCAACCCCGCCGGTGTGACGCTGATTTTTCCAACGGCCTACATGAACAATCCTTCCTCGATGTTCGGGCATACCCTGTTGCGAATTGATGCGCCCGGGCAGACGGAGAAGACGCGTTTGCTGGCCTATGCCATCAACTACGGTGCCGACACGGGCAGCGATGGCGGCTTGCTGTTCGCCGTCAAGGGCCTGACCGGTGAATACCCTGGGTTTTATTCCATTGCACCCTATTACAAGAAGGTAAGAGAGTATTCTGACCTGGAAAACCGGGATATCTGGGAATATCAGCTGCGACTGAACCCCGAGGAGATCCGGCGTCTGGTGATGCATGTATGGGAGTTGCGCGGCATCCATTTCGATTACTATTTCTTCGACGAGAACTGTTCCTATGAACTGCTCACCCTGCTGGATGTCGCCCGACCCGGTCTCGGCCTGGCAGAGGAATTTCCGGTGTATGTCATTCCGGTTGACACGATACG
Source organism: uncultured Gammaproteobacteria bacterium (assembly GCA_963763115.1). Lineage (GTDB taxonomy): Bacteria > Pseudomonadota > Gammaproteobacteria > UBA9214 > UBA9214 > CAVQCA01. Next base: position 1,974 of record CAVXNM010000092.1, on the reverse strand, counting down.
GGTCATCAGGGAGCGCGGATTGGTTGAACATGTGACGTTTCGTCCAGCCGCCAGCACGCGCCTGCGCCACAGTGCATCATCCCTTGCATCCCCGCTTCAGCCGCTGGCAGCAGGACTTGCGAATCGGACTGTGGCGCTCGATGACCCGCTGATAACGGGCCTGGCGGATACGGATGCGGCCGGTGTTCTCGACGTTTCCTATGATTACCTCCAGTATGAGTATCTCGCGGGAAGGCGAACGCGGGAGGACGCGGCCCCCCTGTCGCTGCAACTCCTGCAGACGCGCAGCCGGTTGGAAAAGCCTGACCCCGTCGGGTCCGTACCGACACCGGAGGTCAGGCCCGAGCAGGGTTATCCCACCGCACTGGCCGCCGTGGGCGCCGGCAAGGAATCGAACCGGCCATTTCTCTCCTTCCGTGTGCGGCCCGCCTATCATGAGTTATTGGACTCGCCCGATGGTTATGTCGATGGTGCACAGATCAACTTCCTGGACCTGACGCTCAAGTACTTTACCGATAACCATCGCCTCGTGGTTGATGACGCCACGCTCGTGGACATCCTGTCGCTGTCGCCGCGCGACCGTTTTTTTCGCCCCATTTCCTGGATGGTGCGGGCGGGGTGGGAGCGCCTCCCGACGACCCGGGCGGCCAATACCGGCGATCTGACATTCCAACTACAGGGTGGCGCCGGGGTGACCAGGCGGCCGGGACAGCGCAGTCTGTTATTCGTACTGGGCAAGACCGCGCTTGAGGCCAATGGCGACCTCGGCAGGGGGTATGCCGCAGGCGCCGGAGTGGAAGGTGGGCTGATTCTGAACATCAATTCCGCCTGGAGACTGGGTCTGCTGGGCGATTACCTGCGCTTTGGCATCGGCGAGACCTACACGCGACGCAGCGTAGCGCTGGAACAGCGCGTCTATCTCGATTCCCGCAACATGCTCGGTTTCTCTCTCGGGAGCGAGCAGGCCGGCTCGGAAACGCGCCGGTCCGGTTCACTTTCCTGGAGTTATTTCTTTTGACCGTGCGCTGCCTGATCCTTGTGTTGTGTGCGGCCATTGCGGGATGCACACAGTTGTTCTTTTTCCCGATGAAACAGGAGGTACGCACGCCCGCAGACATCGGACTGGTCTATGAAGATGTCTATTTCCCCGGGAAGGACGAACATAAACTGCACGGCTGGTATTTGCCTGCCGTCGGGCATGCAAGGGCAACGGTGCTGTTTCTGCACGGCAATGCCGAAAACATCAGCACACATATCGGCAGTGTCTACTGGCTGCCGGCACGCGGATTCAATGTCCTTCTTTTCGACTATCAGGGCTATGGACAGTCGGAAGGAACCCCGAGTGTCGCCGGTGCGCTGGACGACGCCGAGGCCGCACTGGGCTTTCTGGTGCAACACAGCGAACACTACGGTGAACCGGTCATTGTTTACGGGCAGAGTCTGGGCGGGGCCCTGGCCATCGAGGCGGTCGTTCGCAGCGCCTGCCGCAAGTATATCAAGGGTCTCGTCGTGGATAGCGCATTTGCCGACTATCGGTTGATTGCCCGCGAGAAACTTGCCGGATTCTGGCTGACCTGGCCATTCCAGTGGCCGTTATCGCTGACCATCAACGACGACTACAGTCCATTGTCCGGGGTGAGTGACGTGGCGCCCATCCCCCTTCTCATCATGCACGGCGAGGAGGATCAGGTTGTTCCGGTACACCATGCCCGATTGTTGTACGAGCAGGCGCAAGAACCGAAATCGATCTGGATCTTCCCGGATGGATCGCATGGCGCGGCGATCGGGAATCCGGATACGCGTAACCGGCTGGTCAGCTATATGAATTACCTGGTCGTGGCGGAGGATTCACCCTGCGCGAACCCGAACTGTCAGGCTATTCCCGAGGGGCACATCGGCGGAAATGGCAACTGAGCGGAGGACGCCGGCAGGTCTCATGCCTGCCATGGAGCTGAGGACGGCTCCGAAGCTATC
>CAVXNM010000091.1:0-7709 GCA_963763115.1 uncultured Gammaproteobacteria bacterium | reverse complement strand
CTGAGTCAATAATATCGCCCATATCACACCCATTTGGTTAGTCTATGTCGGCAGTCCCGGCAGGTTTAGCGACCGATTGGTCTATCAGCCGAGTATGGATCGCAACGCTACAACCGGGATGCAAAGTCCTGCCAGCTAACTTCTTCTACCCAGATATTGTTCACTCGCCTTGTGGGTAGCTTCTGGCGTTCGCACGTTATTAACTCGCCGCCATGAGCGCGCGATGGGAACCGTGTGAACGGGATGACATGGCGGCGATGCTTGATTCTCTTTTCTACCATTTCCTATATCGACGTCCCTTAACCCCGACACATGGACGGGGTCTGGTTGATTAACGCCGGGCGCTAACTACCTTATCCCAACAATGGGCGGCGGGCTTATTCCCCGAAGGTCTTGTATTCACCCACACCCGGCAGGATTTCAGAATAGGACGTTCATCAACTACTGTGTATTGTCCTTTGGGACGAGGAGAAAGCATTGCCACTCGGCGTGGAATCGCTGCCCGTCGGCTCGCGTCGCCTGTGACCGTTTCAATGCGCGAGTCTGGCATGGCGGACGATGCTCAACCTGTCAGGCGGGCCTGATAACTGGATAAGAAAGATCTATAGATCCGGAAGTGGGTCTAAACCAGACATCACCCGCCGTCCTTGGCATGTATTGAAAGTACTGAAACTGGACAAGGAGTAGTGCCGCAGGCATCCGATGCAGCAATTACCCGCGAGTTATTGCAATTACCCGCGAGTTATTGAAATCAAAGACCCCGCCGAAGCGGGGCCTAGTTGTGAAGTCTTGGCAGAGCGGACCGGGCTGCCAATCTGCAAGACACAATCCGCCACTTTTTCCTTCGTATTAGCTGCCTCACCGTGTCGTTAGCTAACCGACGATTAAACCCTACGGCTGAAAGGAGCGTCAGTTATTGACCGAAGTCAAATGGCAGGCATTTTATAAGAAAAAACTAATATTAGATGGGGGCGGCTGAAGGTCCGGAACTGGGGCAACCCGGACATAATGGCGTCGCTCGGGGATGTCTTCATTCGGGCGTATTCAAGGCATACCGACAAAATTTAGACTGGACACGACCTACGCTATAGCGGCACGCTTACGCCGTGGCTGCGCGTTCGACGACCCACTGAGGAGAACATCGCAATGTCGAATGAGCTTGTAGTACGGAACATGAACCGCTCCGAGGTAGACAAGCTCGTCGACTGGGCTGCACGCGAAGGTTGGAATCCCGGACTTCACGATGCCGAGCTGTTCTGGGCTACCGACCCTGCGGCCTTCATCGCGGCCGACCTTGATGGCGAGTTGATTGGGGGCGGGGTCATCACGTCCTACAACGGCGAATTTGGCTTCATGGGTTTCTTCATCGTCCGGCCTGAATTTCGCGGACGAGGTTTCGGCAATGCGCTCTGGCACGCCCGTCGCGAGCGGCTCCTCGCCCGCCTGCGCCCCGGCGCGAGTATTGGTCTGGATGGCGTTTTCGAGATGCAGGACTACTACGCCAAGGGTGGCTTCGTTTTCTCTCATCGCGACATGCGTTTTCGCACCGAGATCTCGGAGCACCTGTCAACCGCGCGCGTTGACGACAAAAACATCATACGGCTGACCGACGTTCCATTCGATCAGATTCTTGATTACGATCACACTTGCTTCCCCGCCTTGCGCCCGACCTTCCTAAGGGGGTGGATATCCCAACCCGATGCGCTTGCCCTAGGCTTTCAGCGCGATGGGAAGCTCAGCGGATATGGAGTGGTGCGGCGCTGCAGAGAAGGATGCAAGATCGGTCCCTTGTTCGCTGACGACGCCCGGGCGGCCGAGGCCCTTTACACGCGGTTGGCAAGGTTCGCCGCGGGCGGTCCGCTATTTCTCGATGCCCCGGAGAACAATCCCGCGGCGATCGGGCTCGCGCACCAACACCGAATGGTCGAGGTCTTCGGCTGCGCGCGGATGTATCTGGGTCCTCCTCCCGCTCTTGCGCATGAGCATGTTTTCGGTGTCACGACCTTTGAGCTCGGCTGATGTCCGGGCGTGATCTCGTCGGTTACGGAGGCTGCCCTCCTCATCCGCGATGGCCGGGTGAGGCGCGAGTCGCGGTTCAGTTCGTGCTCAACATCGAGGAGGGCGCGGAGTCGTGCATCCTCAATGGTGATGCCCAGTCGGAGGGCTATCTTCACGAGCTGCCGGGTCGCCCGCCTCGCACGGGAGAACGGGACTTGAGCGTCGAGGGAATGTATGAATACGGCGCGCGCGCAGGCGTGTGGCGCATACTGGAGCTGTTCAGCGCCCGTGGCCTACCGTTGACCGCCTTCGCAGTCGGCCGAGCACTGGAACTCAACCCGCAGATAGGCCATGCGCTCTCCGCGGCCGGGCACGAGGTCGCCGGGCATGGCTACCGCTGGTTGGACTATCGCGACATCCCCGAAGACGAAGAGCGGCGCCATATCCGCCTTACCGTCAAGGCAATCGAGCGGATCTGCGGCAAGCACCCCGTCGGTTGGTACACCGGGCGGGTCAGCCAGAATACCCGCCGTCTGGTGCGCGAGGACGGCGGGTTCCTCTACAGCTCTGACGCCTACAACGATGACCTGCCCTATTGGCTCACTGGACTGCCCGCACACCTGGTGATCCCCTACACGCTGGTCAACAACGACGCCCGCTATCTGCTGCCTAACGGCTTTTCTTCCGGAGAGGACTTCTTCCGGCTGCACAAGGACGCGTTCGACCTGCTGTGGCTGGAAGGCGCGCAACGCCCGAAGATGATGAGCGTGGGTTTGCATGGCCGGATCAGTGGTCATCCCGCGCGCGCGATGGCGCTAGCGCGCTTTCTCGATTACGTGCAAGGTCACGACTCGGTGTGGATCTGCCGGCGCGAAGAGATTGCCAGGCACTGGATGGCTGAACATCCCGCCTAGGGGCGTAACGCTTTCTTTCTGACCAGAACTGATAGCCTGTTCTTACACGTAGTGATGGTGCAGTGGAAATCTCCAAAGTTGCTGCATTCCGGACATAATCTCTGATCCAGATTATGTCGCATTTGTACTGTAATCAGACTTTTAGGGGACAACTTGTTCGGCAGTACCCGCCCAATACAAAGCCGTCGTATGACGGCTTTGCTGTTCCTTGCCTCGAGGCGATTCCCGTGGCTTTTCCAGACTCGATTTCTAAGGCTTGTGAAAGCTATTGTGCCCTCACGAAGGCCGTGGCATTGGCAGCAACTCCTTCGGCCCAGCGGTCGATGAGCGGCTTCACCGACTCAAGCGAAATCATGCGCTCGCCCTCCGCGTTTTTCTTCAAACCCTCGCCAGTACCGACACGCACGACTTTCATCAAGGTTGCGCCAGAGACGCTGTCGGTGGCCCGTGCCTCGACCACTAGCTTGGCCTCCTCCGGCGTGCCCGATATCCCTCGAGAGGCCATGGTAACGACGAATGCTACGGGGATGATCTGGTAGGGCTTGAGACCCTCCTTCTCGCCGGCCACACCGGTAATGGCAACGTTCAACTTCGCCACCCCGGAGCCGGGCCTGTCCACCACCTGGACCTTCTCACCGATCTTCTGGCGCAAGGTATCGGTCATATAGCTGCCGATCTGGTCGATGGTCTCCTGGCTTAACTGTTCCGTGGGCTCAGGTCGGGGATAGAATTTCACTTGCTCAATCATCACCGCATCGTAGTTCGCCGGGGTGAATATCGGGTTGGCATATCTGAGGAACTTCTCGCCATTGGGGCCTTCCACCTCCTTGAGGTCCTGATAGCTGCCCAGATAACCCGAATAGTCCTCTTTCGTCGGCACATTGCTGGCGCAGCCGGAGACAAGCGCCGTTGTGACGGCGACTACGAATAAACGTGAAATAATTGTTCTCCACATAGGTTCACTCCTTTGACTGGTGACAGTCGATTACCAGCGTTGAAAAGTCTGCACGCGATGTCGCAGGCAGTTATGGCTGCACGTGATTGGACCTTGGAATAAAAGGGACGTTGCGCGGCAGGCGGTGTGGGCACTGTAATTACACGCAACCGTGCGAGACCTTTTAGCATAAGACCTTAGGATTGTCGATCAAATTGGTATTAACCTGCCGTTCGTTGGTTCTTCGCGAACGGTAGGAGTTGGCTAATGGGTACGTCTGGATTTGCTGCAAACCAGACATAATCCGTGATTCAGAGGATGTCGCGTTTGTACCGAAACCGGACAGAAAGGTGCAATTTCCTAACGACCATCATCGGGCCGCGTCAGAAATTCTTACGAGATCCGCATTGTTACAGCATTGTGACATCCTGATAAAAAAATAAGCAGTACCATCCCTTCTCAACACTCGGTTCTTGGTCTATACACATTACACGGGTCTGATTCCGTTCGGTGATCACGAAGAAGTTTCACCCCTCTGAATCGGTATTATAACCTGCAGTGATTGGAGATGACGTCATGACGACAAAGACCTATCGAATAAGCATGCTGACCTTGTTGGTTCTATCCGCCATACTTTCGTCGACGCTCGTATTCCTGCTCCAAATGCTTCAGTGAGTTGGCGCATATAGTCTCTATCTCAAGAAGACCCAAACCCAAAGCGCGTTTGTATGCATAGAGAGGACCCATGAGGATTAATCAGTGCAATACGCCTCCCTACTCTTACTGGTGACTCTGGGCTACTTGCAAGGTGGCGTTTAACATCAGGTTCTTTCGACTAGTTGCAGAAGAGACGGGGAAACACTGACTGCAGTCAACAAGAGAAACAGTGTGACAAGCGGAAGACACAACCCATAGGAGTTTCCAATGAATCAGGCAATACACCATATGCCTACAGCTCATGAGGCAAGAAACGCAGTGGAAATTGTAGTTCATGTTTCGGAAATCCTGGAGGATCAGCAGCGCAGGAATCTGGTAGCCACATTGGAACAAGAAGATGGCATAGTTTCTGCCGAATTCTGTCCTTTACGTTACCACCTATTGCTGGTGCGGTACGACAGGGGTCGGTATTCCTCACAAGATGTGCTGCGAGCAGTTGGCGCGCAGAAGATTCAAGCTAGACTCATTGGTCCCATATAATTCTTGATGGGAAAACGAATCGTGCGCGGCGGCTGTCGGGTCACCGTTTCTTTAGCCACCTATAAAATCTGAAGTTGCTGCAACCCGGTCATCTACTTGGATTCTATGTAGAGTCTGCTCAGAAAGTCAGTACGTTGCCATCTGATACCGATAGCCCCATCGCCGGATGTCGTGTGCCCGCAGATAACAGAGACGTCTCTCCACCACGTGCAATAGAGGCATCAGGACCACGGCAAAACCTCTTTTTCTAAGGGCAAAGAAGATTCTCAACAGGATCAGCAGGTTCATCACTAGGAAGATGCTGTTGATCCAGGCAAGGGAGGTATCAGCCCGCTTCGCCCGAATGTAGTTGAGGCGGTAGCCGTTCTTTCCCTGACCAAACTTGCCCTCAATCGGAATGCGCTGCAGGTATTCCTCTCGCCGCTGTGCCTGCAGTCGTTGCAGCGCTTCCCGGTTCGCTTGTGTCACCTTCTTCGGACGACCCAGTGGCTTGCCGGCAAATCGAATGCCGTGGCCCTTGAGGTAACGCCGATTTGCTTGCGTACCGTACACCGGATCTCCCAATACAGCCTCTGGATAATGACCATGGCGTGCGCGGTATGCTTCAACCTGGCTTTGCAGATCATGCCCTTCATGAAAGGCATCCCAACGCAGATGATCCACACAAGCCAGCCCCTCCCCATTTAGGCTGACACTCAGCTTGGCACCAAACTCCACCGGCAAGGCCTGCTTGCCCCGGATGATCGGTCGCACATAAGGCTGACTGATGCTGACGATACGATCATCACAGCGACGGCTTTTGCTCTGATACATCTCCCGTTGCTGGGCATAGACATGCTGGATCACCCAGTAGCGATATAATAACCAGCGAGGCAAAGGCAACGGTGATCCTTCCGGCCAATATTCCAGTAGATGTTCAATGTGCCCCAGGTTGCGACGCAAATACTGCAACTGTTGTTTGATACCACGACGCCGAACCTTGACAGAGGGCCTTCTCTGTTTCGCAATGGCCAGGTAGGCCTTGCGTGCTTTTACACGATAGGTTCTGGGCCTCTTCTTCCAGTCGGTCTTCGGATAAAGCTTGTCGATGATCTGCTCGCTGAACTCCCGTGCTTCATTGAGCAGACTCAGATCAGTCGGATAACGGATCGCCTGCGGTGTCACCGTGGCATCCAAAATCAGCTTGCCCTGGTGTTTCGCAGTCTCCTCATCCATGGTGTTTCCCGACGCTGCAGGCGGCTCGCCCTCTTCGCCCTCGCTTGTTCTCTTGGTTCTCCGCTTCGGCTTGGCGCTTTCCACCGCATCGATGACCGCTCCTTGAAATACATCAAACACCGACTGATCCATGCGCTTGCGGATCTCCACAAATAACGACGGCGCAAACGGTGCCTCCATCTGATACCCCGGCAGTCCCACGAAGTATTGCAGATACGGATTCTCTCGGATCTGCTCCACCGCCTCCTCATCTGACAGGCAGAGCTAGTGTGGTGTAACGAATAAGCTATACATTTGAGAGTGCCAGGCGAGCGCGATTTATCTTTGCCATAATCTCGTCTACGGATTTCGTCCATACAAAAGGTTTGGGATTCTCATTATGCCCTTCGATAAATTGCATGATCTTTTCCTCAAGGTCTGACACCGAACAAAACACCCCTCGGCGAATCTGCTTTTCTGTTATCAATCCAAAGAATCGCTCCACCAGGTTTAACCATGAAGAACTCGTTGGTATGAAGTGCAGCGTGACGCGCTTATTGCGTTTGAGCCAATTTTTTACTTTCTCATGCTTATGAGTAGAGTAATTATCCACGATGACGTGAAGCAATTTATCCTTCGGTGTTTGTTTTTCCACGGTCTTTAAGAAACCAAGAAACTCCTGATGCCTGTGCCGCTGTTTGCACTCCCCGATCACTTCACCAGAGAATACGTCGAGTGCCGCAAATAAGGTGCTTGTTCCATGACGCTTGTCATCGTGAGTCATCGTCGCCGCCCGCCCTTTCTTCAACGGCAACCCAGGTTGCGTGCGATCCAGCGCCTGTATGGAACTCTTTTCATCGACACAGAAAACCGCCGCATTCTCCGGCGGATTGAGGTACAGGCCCACCACATCTTCCAGCTTCTCTGCAAACTGTGGATCATTGCTTATCTTGAACTGACTGATTAGATGTGGCTTGAAGCCACATTCTCGCCAGACCTTTGCAACAAAGTTATGACTGGTTCCCAATACCTTGGCCAACGTCCGTGTGCCCCAATGGGTTGCATTGGGCGGTTTTTCCGTTGTTGTTTTCGCAATAATCTTCTGACGAAGCCGCGCCTGTGCCCGAGAATTTTTACCTCCGTGGTTATTACCTCTCGGTAGGTTCTTCTCTATGCCGGATAGTCCATCCTCGGCAAAACGCTTCCGCCATCGTCCGGCCATGTGCGCACTGATCGATAGCTCCTGCGCAATTTCGCCATTATTTAAACCCTCATCAGCCAGAAGTACGATAGTGAGACGTTGTTTAAGTCGTACGGGCGTCTTACCACTACGACAGAGTTGCTCATATTTTTTTCGTTCACTACGCTGCAAAACGATTGGTACAGGTGCCCCCATGACAAACTCATTCCAGTTGTGATTGCCAACTGAAATTATACTATATTCGTAGTGTTTATTCGTTACATCACACTAG
>CAVXNM010000090.1:0-40068 GCA_963763115.1 uncultured Gammaproteobacteria bacterium | reverse complement strand
GAGTTGCTTATTATGTCGAGTAATTGTGTCAATGTTCGGCAATAGGGCTACGTTCTTGCGCAAACTGTCAGGATAAAGGATCAGCGGATTGGCAACCGGTAAGTCAGACTTGTAAACCAAAGTGCCGCTGCCGCGTTTTACTCTGAGTGTGACAGGCGCTCGGTGGTGACTTATGCGGAGAAGCAGCAGATCAAAGAGCGGTTCCAGGTTTGATGCCGTTGAGCGGGTCTGGCGCGATAACCGTTGCCTCAAGCACAGTTCAATCGTCGTGTATCGGAGGTGGATCCTCCGCTTCAAGGCCTACTGCCACGCCAAGCAGTTGGATGAGAAGGCGCAGCTCACGCTCGCCGGCCTCGCGCGGTTCGCTCGCTGGTATGCGTGCGCGCACGACATCGAAGAGAAGACGGCGTTTTCCAGCGCTCGCAGCGCTATCGGGACCTGGGCGCTCGCACGTCAGACACTGGGCGAGTCGCTGCCACCGTGGAGGCTCGTGCAGGATGCGCAGCGTTCACGCTCCCCTTTGATTCGGGAGTTTGCAGAACATCTGCGTCTGCACCGCGGTAATCCTGCCAGCACGGTTCGCAAGAAGATCGCGCACGTCGCCCACTTCCTTGCGTTCCTGCGCGAGCAGGGCCGCAGGCCGCAACAGATTCGACTCCAGGACATCGATGCGTTTGTGAGCCTCTGCGGTAAGCGCTACGCGCGTACCACCGTCGCTGATATCTGCTCCAGCTTGCGGGGATTTATGCGTTTCTTGCGCGTGAGCGGGCGTATAACGGTAGACCTTGCTTCCTCGATTCTCGCCCCGATCGTACGCAGCAATGAGCGGCCGCATCGAGCACTACCTTGGGGTGACGTACAGCGTATCCTGCGTGCCGTGGATCAGCGAAGCGCCTGCGGTCAGCGCGACTATGCCTTGCTGCTGATGATGAGCACCTACGGGTTGGGCGCGGGGGAAGTCATTCGCCTGACACTCGAGGACATCGATTGGCATGCCGCGACACTGCACGTGGTGCGGCCGAAGACCCACGTCGCGTTCGTCCTGCCGCTACTACCCGCGGTGGCGCGAGCGCTCGCGAGCTACCTGCGCCATGGGCGGCCCAGGCACACGCGGACACGCCACGTGTTCGTGACGATGAGGGCGCCCTACAAGCCGTTGGCCTGTGCGGTTAGCATTCGCCATATCCTGCACACCCACGCGCATCGAGCCGGCGTCACGGCACCGTACTTGGGTACCCACGTGCTGCGCCACACCCACGCGTGCCGCCAGATGGAACTCGGCGCACAACCCAAAGTCATCGGCGACATCCTCGGCCATCGTGATCCGGACTCCACGTCGGCGTACCTTCACGTGGCAACCGAGCGCTTACGCGACCTTGCCCTGCCAGTCCCGTCATGACGACGATCACACTCGACAATCTCGCCCGCGACATCGAGGACTTTCTTGCGTTCAAGCGAGCATTGGGGTACCGCTACCGACGGGGTGAGGCGACGTTGCGAAGCTTCGAGCGCTTTGCCTATGCGCATGCCGGTCGAGGCGCAACAGGGCGGTCGAAGATCATACTGGCCACGACGCTGGAGGCGTTTCTGACACGCATCGAGGGACGCAAAGCCGTCACTGCGGCCAATGAACTGGGTGCATTGCGCCAGCTCTGCCTCTATCGCCGTCGGCACGATCCCCACGGCTATGTGCCGGAGCATGGCTGGGCGCCGCAGACCGAGTCCGTCTTCCTGCCCTACATCTTCTCTCGCGAGGAGATACGCGACCTGCTCGACGCCGCGAACCGCCACCGTGGGCGCAACATCCCAGGTCCGATGCTGCGCGCGTTGCTCCTCGTCCTCTACTGCACCGGCCTGCGCTTTGGCGAAGCGGTACGCTTGCGTCTGTCGGATGTAGATCTCAGGCGATGCACGTTTCACATCCGCGAGAGCAAGGGCCGAACCCGGCTCGTACCCTTCGGCGAGGATCTCGCGCGCGAGCTCAACGCCTACCTTGGCGAGCGCGTGCGCACCGCCGGTGCCGCGGTCGATGCCCTCTTCGTGCGCAAGAGCGGTAGCGCGCTGACCCTTAGATCGGCATCTCAGGCCGTGAGGCGCCTCCTGCGTCAGCGCGGACTGAAGCCTGCGGCGGGCCGCTTGGGGCCGCGTCCCTACGATTTCCGGCACGCCTATGCCGTGCACCGCCTGACTGAGTGGTACCACGCAGGCGTCGATATCCATGCGCGGCTGCCCTGGCTGTCAGCCTACATGGGCCACGTCAACGTGCTCGGCACCGAAGTGTATCTGCACGCCACTCCAGAGCTACTGCAACTGGCCAGTGATCGCTTCGCCGATCGGCTTACCCGTCCACGGTCTACACCATGAGCCGTCAGAAAGCCCCCGAGCTACTGTCGCTCGTCGAGTCGTTCTTCCGTGATCATCTCGAGCGTCTCTGCGGAGCGAGTCCCCACACGATACATGCCTATCGTGACGCGCTGCGACTGCTCTTTGGCTTCCTGGCGGACGCTAAGGGGTGCACCGTGGCGGATCTGCGGCTCGACGATCTTCAGGTGGAGGCGATCACGGCCTTTCTTGCGCATCTCGAGGTCAAGCGTGCCAACACGGTGGCCAGCCGCAACAATCGGCTCGCAGCAATCCGCAGCTTCTTCAAACACCTGGTACGCCATGATCTGTCTCGCGCTGATCAATACCAGCGCGTCCTTGCACTGCCTTCGAAGAAGGCTCATTCATCGATAGCGCACTACCTTGAGCCCGAAGAGGTTCGATTGATCCTCCAGCAGCCAGACCGTCGAACCCCTGCCGGCCTTCGCGACCATGCCCTGTTGCTCTTTCTCTACAACACGGGCGCACGCGTCAGCGAGGCACTCGCCGTGCGTCTGTGCGACGTGAGACTGGCCGCCCCGAGACAGGTGCGCCTGCACGGTAAAGGCGACAAAGAACGGCTTTGTCCCTTGTGGAAAGACACGGCGAATGCGCTACAACGGCTGCCCGGCGTGCGAGCAGGCCAGCCCAACGATCCACTTTTCTGTAACCGGCATGGCCAGTCGCTCACCCGCGACGGCGTCGCATACCTCTTGAGCAAATACGTCACTCAGGCCGCCCTTCAGGCACCGGCATTACGCCGGCGACGCGTCACTCCCCATGTGCTGCGTCACAGTTGCGCGGTCGCGCTGCTCCAAGCGGGCAGCGATATTACGGTGATCCGCGACTATCTCGGGCATGCCAGTATCGCGACGACAAGTCGATACCTCACAACAAATCTAAAGGCGAAACGCGATGCGCTGGAAGTCTTCTGGCAGCACGCCGGGATCTCGCCCGTACGTACCGATTCCTGGAAACCCAAGCCTGACCTGCTCGCCTTCCTCGATTCCCTGTAGATCACCGGTTTTATCCTGACTATCAAGTCGCCGTTCGGCAACTCCTTGCTGCATTCGACAGAATGTGCTCCGGATAAAATGCATGTCGGGATAATGCGCCCAGCAACCGGCGTGAGTCACTGCGGCATGCTTGTGCGCATAGCGCGCGTAGGCCTCGTAGCCGTCGCTGAGCAGGGTGCCAGTGAATCCCTCACCGAGGAAGCGCTGCACATGCTCGTGTGCCCGCGAGGCGGCGAAGTGGAACACCACCTCGTCATCCTCGCCGTAGATTGGCCAGAGAAGTAGGCCTGGTGCATCTTGCCCTGCTCCTTGCCCGGCGGCTTTTTGCCGGTCGCTTGTTCGCGCGCCTCACGTGTTGCCTGCTTATCTTCGAACTCCGCCTGTTCCCGTTCGAAACGTTCCTGCGCACGGGCCTGGATTTCCTCTTTGGCGCGCGCAATCGCCGCCAGTCGCTCTTCGCGGCGTTTGAGCTCTTCAGGAATATCCATCTCCTCCGGCCGCGAACTCTGATCGGCCGCTTCGGCAAGACGCAGCAGTTCCTCGACTTCCTGCGTGAGCTGCGCCTCTAACCGGTTCGCGTATTCCCAACTCAGGGCCTTGTGCTTGCTGGCGTTGGCCTTGATCTTGGTGCCTCCAGGCTGATGGTGCCGAGCTTCACCAGCCCCATCGCTTCGCCCACCACCAGAATCTCGACAAACAAGGCCCCCAGCTCCTTCAAAAATCGCTTTCTGAAACTGGCAATCGTGTCATGGTCGGGGTTCGTGTTGGCGCAGATATACCGGAAGGCGATGGAGTCATAGCTGGCTTTCTCCAGCTCGCGACTGGAAAACACCCCTGTGGCATAGCCGTAAAACAACAACACCACCAACAGCGCGGGATGGAATGGCTTGGAGCCTCGACCTGAATACACCGCGGATAGCTGACTCACATCCAGTTGCTCCACGATGTCCACCACAAAACGCGCCAGATGGTCCTCCGGTAGATAATCCTGCACGCACGGCGGTAAAATATACGGAGTGTCTCGATCGATCGGGATAAACTCAACCGCCATCTTGCTTCCCTTGGGGTGGCCTCTCGGGGTACCGTTATTCTACCGGGTTACTAACGGAAAGTCCGACTGACTCCTAGAGTGTAGAAAATGCATGTCCGATAAGGCGTCGAGCGTCTACTACATCGACAACCTACGGGTACTCCTCACCTGTCTCGTGGTCTTGCACCACCTTGCCACCACCTACGTGCCCCCATCCGATTGGTACTACGAGGATCCACAGACGAGCGGTCTCGCAACGCTGGTGCTACTGACCTTCGTGGCGACCAACCAAGCCTTCTTCATGGGCTTCTTCTTTCTGATCGCCGCCTATTTTACGCCGGGCTCTCTTGCGCGCAAGGGACTCGGTCGCTTCCTCGGTGATCGATTCCTTCGCCTTTTCATCCCACTGCTTTTCTATACGTTGGTCATCCACCCGGTGATCGTGGCGATTGTCAGAGTGCACGCTAAAAGGTTCGAGGGTTCATACGTGGATCTTCTTTTCCAGTCCTATGGCGACATGTTGGGCGTTGGCCCGATGTGGTTCGTGCAGTATCTCTTGCTTCTCACGCTGGCCTTCGTATTGGTACGATGTATTCACCCGATGGAAGTCCACGTGGGACCCGTGGCAGGGCCGAGTTTCATAGCGACGATCACGCTCGCTCTATCACTCGGGGTGATCTCATTTCTCGTTCGAATCCGATACCCGATTGGCTACTGGAATCCGGGTCTGAACCTGATGCCCGCATATGCACCCCAGTACCTTGGGTTCTTCGTCATCGGGATCCTCGCCAGGGAGTGGGGCTGGCGGGGCGACTTGTCACCCCGTCTCGTTCGCTCTTGGTGCTGGGTGGTGCCGCTTGTGACCGTGGGAGCGTGGACGTCCCTTGTCGCAAGTCAGCCTGAAGACCTGTTCTCCATTAATGGCGGCTTTCACTGGGAGTCCTTCGTATATGCAATGTGGGATCAAACGTATGCCGTAGGCATCATCCTCTTGCTCACCAACTGGTTCAGCAAACGCTTCAACCATCAGGGTAGTTGGTTGCGGGCTGCCGCCGCTGACTCATACACAGTTTATATCATTCATCCGCTGGTAGTCGTTATCCTAACGCTGTGGACCCGAGGCATTGCCCTGCACCCCCTCGCCAAGTTTGCGCTGCTCGCACCGGTGGCGCTAGCCGCGTGCTTCGGTTGCGCGCACCTCGTCCGTCTACTGCCGTTTGCCAGAAGAATCCTCTGATAGTGGAGATAGCTTGAGTAGTAGAATAGGCAGAACAAGATGCTCCAGCGTACGCTGGCAAGCCGCGCCGTTGAGCGTGACGTTGCGAACGGCAACTATTTGCCAACAGGCGAAGTACCATGGGAATATGTGTACATCCGGAATTGCCGCATTTAAGACATAATCTGTGATCCAGAGGATGTCTTGTTTGTACTGAAAGTTGCCGTTTCGTAGCACGAACAAACAGGCTTTGTCGACACGGCTCTCAGACATTCGGGGATGTAACTTACTTTCCTGCAACCCATAAAAATCCCCGCCGAAGCGGGGTCGAGTTGTCCTGTCTGTCTTCTTAGTGCTTGAAGCGTTTCCTTCCCGTTACCACACCAATCAGCCCAATGCCCATCAAGGCGAGGGTGGAGGGTTCTGGTACTGAAGATACGGTCAACGACATCGAGGAGACGGTATACGACAAACTTCCATAAGGTTCTAATGTTGAACCGTTAAGGTGGTAATAAAATGCTTCGCCATGCCCGTAATCGCTGGCGTCGTTATCCGTCCAGCTGAAGGGCTGAGCCGGATCTACGCCCTGGAGGATGTCATCGATGTATTCGTTGATATAGCTTTCGCTTCCGAAAATATTCGATTGACTCGGCGAATACGAACGCGACCATATATCATATTCATCATACCCAATGTTTGGATTGTCTTGATTGTCTGCGATATATATGGCGTCAGTATTGAGATCTGACGTTGGTACGGTCGTGTTTTCGTTCACCACCGTGGTGCCCCCGTTCAACGTTATCTCGGCGGTGATCCAATCAGTAGACGATAGATAATAAGCCGAGCCAGGGTAAATGCCACCGGTGTAATCCGGGGGCACATTGTCAGTATCGAACGTATAGGTCGTCGTGACGCTAACGCCGGTTGTCCCAGTGGATGTGGGGTGGTCGTAGTAGTCCCCCGTCCCGTTTACCGTGACCGTCACCGGCACTGCCAGGGCCACGGGCGCGATGAGGAGGGTACTCGCGAATACCAATGAACTAGCGATGGGGCGTTTCATACATTTTTAACATCCAAACGTGGCCTGGACAGGATATTACGGGCAACCCTTTAGCAATATCTAGTCAGGTGTAAAGATTTCGGGCACTGGAAGGAAGGCGGGGATGTGTCCCGATGTCGTGGCTTATACGGGCGGAGGTATGGTAGAGCGCGAACGGCAAGTTTTGCTGCAACCCGGTCATAAACCGGACATCCCTCGCGCTCCTGGGCAGGCCTCGAAATTCCCTTATGAGACCTGCCACAGGCGGTGCGAAGTTACAGTCAGCACCGCGTCCGCTGCCCCTATCAGTTACTTATAGGTCGACCTGTTCCGAAAGCTGCAAAGCGTCGTCCACTTCGATGCCGAGGTAACGCACCGTACTCTCCACCTTGGTATGACAAAGCAATAGCTGTACGGCTCGAAGGTTCCCGGTTTTCTTATAGATCAATGCCGCTTTGGTCCGACGTAGCGAGTGTGTCCCGTATTTGTGCGGGTCAAGACCAATGCCGGTAAACCAGCGATTGACTATACGGGCATAGTGGCGGGTCGAAAGGTGTGTACACCCGGCCCGAATCTTGAGGAATCAAAGACAAATTTCCAATTTGAATATTAGCTCACGCTAAAAGTCCGGGATGGAGCCTAAATGCGACCTAAGAACTGAGAATGTCAGGTTTTTCAGCATGGAGGGTCTATTAAGCGAACCTATTGAGACAACATCCGTAAACCGTCACAAGACTGGAATGTACTTACATGGACACCGCCCGGATGCCAAGTGAGTTCAGGTGAGCAGAATCGATTGCAGTCTTACATCTGGCCCGTTGATGGAGTTATATCTCCTGGCCTCTATGGAAGTCGCAGACGGGACCCTATCTGAAAATTGAAGTCTTTGCTTCGGTACATTCGCCGGGTTTGACCCGCCGCGGTTCGACCTATTTCGCCATGGCTCACTTGTGCAATCGGTGTGTGACCTCCGTTATGTGTTCATCAGTTCTCTTTCCTGGCCCTGCGCTCAGACGGGACGGGCCGGACACCAGGTTTGATTTCTGGCCATCAAGACCCAGGCGATGCGTGCCATTTTGTTGGCCAGCGCGACCGCCGCCTCGTTGACATGGCAGCGTTGCAGCAATTGTTCCACCCAGGGGTTGCCACCAGACTGACCGGCCTTGAGACGCCGCCGAATAGCCTGGATGCCTTGATAAAAACCGGGGCCATTATCCGAACGGTATACCCCAGTCGGGTCAATTCACGCGACCAGTAGTGCGCACCCGCGCAGGCCTCCATCCCCACCAGACACGGTTCCAGGTTGGCGAAAAATCGACACACCTACGAGCGTTTCAGCTGCTTGCGTGCGACCACTTGCCATCGATATCAACGCCGTGAACCTGAAACACATTCTTTGCCAGATCCAGACCTATCACGCTAATCTTGTTCGTGGATGCCGTCCTCTCCGTGTTAGTTGAACATCACATCTCAACTATGGCATCTCGATGCCGGTTAAGGGAGGGCGGTGTCCATTCCATCTGTATACAGCCATGCAAAAATGCTTCCTCCGGCTGCTTATTCCTATTTCCACCCGTTAACAAGTATGTGATTCATGATCAGTCAAAATATCTATGAACTGTGCCCTCTCGTTATTGAGCGATGATTGTTTTTACTTCACTGATCGGAAATTCGGACTGGCCGGCCGTTGGAGCGATCGACTATTTACTGCTCTTGCCCATGTCGTGTCCATACGAACGCCTTTTTCTTCTTGCCTATGTCGCTCTTGGCAGCCGTTGATACGATCACCTTCTTCTGTTTTTTCGTGATCAGTCCGAGAGACTTCTGGGCGTGGGCTTCTTTCTTGACGCACTTGACATACTTCCGGTGATTGCGGTAACCGCCGCTCGATGGGCACTTTGCCTCAAGGCCCTGCGGGCTTGAGCAACCATCCAGGTCGATCAGATCGCCGGGAAGGGTGCCCGGGCAGCGATCGGCGGTGTCGGCGATGGAGTCGCCGTCGTCGTCCAGGTCGCACGGGTCGCCGGCGCCGTCCAGGTCGAAGTCGGACTGGTCGGCATTCGAGACCAGCGGGCAGTTGTCGGTGGCGTTCAAGACACCGTCACCGTCCACGTCAGCGTCACAGGGATCACCGACTCCGTCGTTGTCCAGGTCGCCGTTGTCGGCCGAGGGGAAATTCGGACAGAGGTCCGTCGCGTCGGGAACACCGTCGCAGTCGGTGTCATAATCCAGGTCACAACCACCTGTCGGAGGCGTGCCCCAAGTGGTGGAGGCCATGATCACAGGCGGCACCATCTTGCTGTCGCCGGCGACTTCCATGGCAACCGGAACTTCGGCATTGATCCACGCATCCAGCATGTTCACGCCTTCCTGGCCAAGGAACGCGTTCTGGCCGTTATTGGCTTTCCACAGGAACTGGATGTATTCCCAGCTCGTGCCCTGGTAAAGCAGGTCGATGGTGGCGTAGACCGCGCCCGTGGGCGGATTCAGGCTGAAATCATCCCAGTAATTGTAGGTGCCGCCCGGGCCCGGATCTCCGTACTGGCTGTCCGGCACCGGCAGCGCGTTCCTCCATTTGGCTACATCGTAGCGCATACCGTAGGGCGGGATACGGTTGTCGCTGGAGACGTAGTTGTTGAGCGCGAAGTGGAAGGTGTTGTGATAGCTGCCGTCCGGTTCCGCGGCCAGATCCCCCAGAGTGAAATACGGGTTACCGGTGGTGCGGTCGTAACTCAGCGCCATGCTAGCCGGATAACCGGCCGATAGCAGTTTAGCGGCCCACTCCTTGGTCATCGCATAGTGGGCTTCAAAGATCTTCGTGTTGGGGTCGTTCAGATCGAGGATCGACTCCACCTGCACATCCGGGCCGCCGTTCGGATTCGGGATGCTCACGCCGATGGGGCCATAGGAGCCATCTTCACGCAACAGTACATTGCTGCCGTCATACCACTTGATGTTCAGCCACATGCGGCGGCCTTCCGGGTAGCCGGTGATCAGCTTGTGTCCGGTCAGGTTAATGATTTTCAGGGTATTGCCGTTTATCGTCAGCGAGGCCGCCTGGGAAAGGTGGGTCACAGCGCGCTGCTGGCCCAGGTCCATGGCCAGGCGCTGGTTGTCGGTCAGTCCACCGCCGAAGCGCAGGGTTCCCTGGGTATCCTGGTATTGCGTCATGTCGGCGAACCAGTAGTTGCCGCCGGTCTGATCGTGTTTCGGCAGATCGGAACGCAACGGCGCACCGTTCCTGTTGCAGCCATAACCCACGACGGGTCTCATGTGACAGCTCTGGCAACTGAAGAAGCGCGTCGTGCCGTCTTCATAGTCACCGGCTTTCCCGGCCTGAAGCGCAGCCTGGTAGGTCACCTCCAGCGAGCCACCGGCAACCTGGAGGTCTGCAGGCAGTGTGTTGAAGCTGGAGACCGGTGTCGTCGGAAAGACACTGGATTTGTATTCACTGAAGGTGCGCTCGACAATGCCGTAGGCATAGGGCGGGTTATTAAATGCGGCCTTGCCGGGGTTGGGAGAAGGATCACCCGGTGCATTCAGTGTGCCCTCCGCGGTCACCCACGGTGCGCTTGCCTGGGTGCCATGGTTCGGCGTGAGGTCGCCCACAACCGGATTGGAAACGTCGTGGCAGGAGCCACAGAAGTCCACACTTCGGTGGAATGTCGACGGCAGGTACGCATGCTGAGCCGCGGTCTCGCTATAGGGGCCGAGCTTGTCGCCGCCCGTCCACAGGGAAAGCATGCCACTGCCGTAGTAGCCCTCGGTAGCTGACTGGCAGGTGCCGAGTGGATCGATCGGGTCGTCCGAGCAATTGGCGATGAACGGTAAATTCATCACGCCCAGATGCTCCGAGTCATCCGGGTTGGTCATGAGGTGGCAGGCATCACAGTCGACGCCGTTAACATCGGAGGCCATAAGACCGGAACCGTCAGTCGGCGTAGAGCGTCCGCCATACCAGCCGCTTAGGCTGTGGCAGCGCAGGCACAAATCGCCCGCACCGTCGAAGTCCTGTTCGACAATACCCAGGGTGGCCCAGAAAACCGGGTCACGGGCGGCATTACCCATGGCGGCACCGCGCCAGCCGGTGACCGGCTCGTTTTCGGGTGCAAGCGTATTGTAGCCAGCATGGCAATTGGCACACGTGTCCGGCGATGCGAAGTTGGCGACCTCCCCGGGCTGTGTGCCGGGCATCCGGACTTCATTAGGCACGACAGGCGCCGCCGAGGCGGAAACGGTGACAAATACAAGGATACAGAAACAAAGCATAGCGAGCGTGCTGGGTGTGCGCGTCATGATTGAAACTCCCCATTCTTTTGTCGTTTTTGAGTGATAGTTACGCTTATTCTTAGACTAATACTTAAATATATACCACACGATGATTAACTATGCGATCCAGTAAGTTACGCTAGAACTTATCCCATATTAAATTAAGTGAATAGAGACAGGATCTGGTTACTACAATGGATTGTAGAGTAAAAAACCTACCGCATACCTTCCAGCAGACTAATGATTCCACTCAAATGAATATCGATTCCCACTCCTATAAGGGGTGCATACACGAATATTCGGCTCTTCCCGAAACAAGTCAGGCCCTAAAATGAACGTAAACGCTGGCACGATCTGTGGCACATTTGGACGTCCTGGCGTATTCAGTAGTGAACCCCCGTTGCATGTGATGCAGGATCTGGGGGGCTGGAGCGATATCCGGATGGTGCGATGGTACGCGCACCTGTCAGCAGACCATCTGACAGTGTATGCGGATCGTCTGTCAGAACTTCAGGTGATTAGATTCAACACTACGTTGATAGCTATCCGCGAATGTCTTGTTTCCCCCCTAATGCGACATCCAGGGTTCTGGTCGGCCTGTCGTGTTTGTACTGATTCCGGACATGCACAGGCATCCACGTCTGCAGCATCAAACAGCTGATTGACGTCCGAAGTTGATGTGCTAAAGCAGACATACTGACTTCTTACTCCTCAGATGGGAACCCAGACGCCACGTGTACCTTGATTTATTCTACTTATCATTCTGTTACTCTTGGAGTCCTATCCATGAATCTAAGTGACTCAGAACGTGCCAAATACCCTTGTTCATATTGGCGTCCAGGGTTTGACTAACCGTGCAATCTCAAACCTGATCGACCTAAAATGGGTACTTCTCGGGTGCATTATTCCAGACCTTCCATGGGCCTTCCGTCGTGCCCTAATCGCCTTGGTGCCGGGCATAGACCTTTACGATGTGACGTTATATGCAGCGGTTCAATCATCTCTCTTCTTCTGCGTCTTGTTGTCCGCGGTCTTTGCCTTGTTCAGTGCGAAACCGCGTTTGGTATTTGGAATATTAGCGGTTAATGCATTATTCCACCTGCTGCTTGATACGATAGAAATCAAATGGGGAAACGGCGTATTACTGCTAGCACCACTGAACTGGGAACTCTTGAGCTTTGGTTGGGTATGGCCTGATGGCGTGTTAATCACGCTCCTGAGTCTAACTGGACTGGCAGTTGGCACTTGGGTTCTTATACACCCGGCATCCAAGGTTATTAACGTTCAGTTCAAGCCGCCTAGCCGTTTCGTCGCTGCGATTGTCCTGCTATTGCTGTACATGCTTAGCCCGATGGCGCTTACAGACGGACCCCTCTCGGATAACCTTATGTCGATTGCTACCCTAAAGGCAAAGCAGCATCGAATTGGTTCGGAAGTTCGAATAGACCGCAGGCCCTATCAGCACCGAGCTGATGGGGACGTTGTGATCACGCTGGCGAATGAACCCCTCCACATAGTTGGCGACAAGCGTGCAACAAGTTCGCAGGTCTCGTTGATCGGTATGTTTGTTGATTCTGATACTATCCGAGTTTACCGGCTTCATGAATTCCATACGCCGTGGCGAGACTTCGCATCCTATATCGGTCTTGGACTCGTTTCGCTCGTCTGGGCTACCGCGCTGATCCGCGAACGGCGGAATCGCCTCTAGGGACTATTCCCGATCGATTTTCGATGCTAAGTGCTTTCGTTATGCGTATTGAAAATAACAGCCGTAGTCTGTGGTAGGAGGAAAATGTCCGAAATTGCTTGCGGATACAAGACATTAATCCGGCGACCTTCGTGTCGTCGTATTTATTTGGCCAACGAAAAAAACCCGCCATTGCTGCGGGGGTCTGGTTGGTTGCAAGGTGTGATGGCGTCCCTAGCTTATTAAGCGTGGGGTTATGGCCTGCTCCCGATGGATAAATGCTCTCGCCTCATCACGCCTGCCCTGCTTTAACAGCGTGACGACATGGCGCACTTATTTCCCTTGGTGAACGGATAAAAACGTAAGTGTTGCGGCAGGATCTGACATTTCCGGGGATAACCCTGGTGTATTCATAGCATAAACCTCCAGGTAGTTAACGAACGGAGTCCGACCACGGAAAACAACTTGCGCTAATTGACTAAGACCTCATCGGCAGGTGCCAGCCCACCGGTCAAGCGGCCTCATTTTATACGTCTATGCATTATCCGATGCATTGCGCTATATCAAACGCAGCCAGAGAAAACGCCACGCCCAGGGCGACCCACCGCCACCGTTCCAGGGCAGGCAGGCCTGCCGACAGTTAGGTTCGGGTAACCCGGCCTTCTTCTGTCCGGGAAGGACGAGTTTGCGGCAAAGTGGAAGTTCAGCTGAATCCTGCGAATGGCAAGTTCCTTTGGCCGTTCTCGGAACTACTGACTACCTGACGGGAATGTCTGCTTCTGCTGCAACCCGGTCATAAGCCGGCCGAATGGAAATGTCTTCCTTCGGGAAAACCAGACATTTCCGGCGTTCATGGGCATGTCTCAGAAGTACTGTTTTCAGACCTTTCGGGGAGAATGCAGATTGGTAGTTACCGAACCAAACTCGACTTTCATGGCTTCTTGCTTTGTCGTCTCTTTTTTTACACCTTGCGGCGATGTGCCGCACCGGGCCGAAAGTAAAGGAATATTTAAAACAATCTGTATATAATAATATTATTGTATGTAGATTTATACATGTATTTCACTGGAGAACGGTCATGAATGGTTTTGTCGAGCAGCTCAGGCTTGCAGAAAAGGCAGCGGAGGACATCTATTTCTCGAAGGTTGATCGCGAATTGATCAAAGCCCTGCATAAACGGATGCAAGCAGAGAAAAGTTCCAATCAACCATCTGATAATCCAGCGCCGAAGAAGTATTGCGGGACCTTAGCAAGGTTACATACAGAAGCAGATATGAAATCAGATACGGGAACAAAACAATGCCCGTTCTGTTCAGAAACGGTCAAAACAGATGCGAAAGCATGCCGGTACTGTGGTCACGATCTTCTTATTCTTACTCCATCAGCATCACCTTAGGGTGGGTCACAGTAGCGGAATATGTGGTAGCAACATCAAAATCTCAGAAGAAGATGTTATGTCTGCTATACGTAAGGGAGATACGGATGGGCAGCTTATTTGTGGCACATGGATGGTGCAGTATGAATAATAGATAGTGTCGCATTCCGGGCTGCCGTTATCTTTTTCAGGAATAATTGGCTGAGAGTCGATGTACGATTGCAAGATGTTAACGACCGGAATTGCTGCAACCCGGCCATGAGCCTGAGAAGTGGTCCCGGTTATTTGAACAGTTAATCCTGTTTGCATAAGTGGATTCGCTGCCTGTTTACGCCGCCATCAGTTACGGCCGTTGGTTGAAGTAAACGCTGTCCGGTGTCATGCGTTCAAGTCGCGAGTGTGGCCGCCAAGTATTGTAGAAGTTCAGATACCGTCACAGCGAGACCCTGGCCTGTGAGACCGATTCATAGGCTCTGAGATACACCTCTTCGTACTTGATGGTGCGCCACAGCCGTTCGACAAACACATTGTCCCGCCAGCAGCCCTTGCCATCCATGTTAATGCGGATGCCATGGGCCTTCAGCAGCTCGGTAAACGCCAGACTGGTGAACTGGCCGCCCTGGTCGGTGTTGAAGATCTCGGGTACTCCATAGTTATCTATGGCCTCCTGCACCGCATCCAGACAGAACTGCACATCGATCGTGATGGGTAATACACACTGCCCCGGCTGATCGCCAGCGCCTCGGCCTGACGGGTGTTAATGATCACCACTATGGAGCCATTCCGGGATCGCCTTAATGGCGCCACCTGAAGATCGCCCTAAGGGCGCCGACCGGCGCTGGTTTCACGTTTCAGACTTTCTGTTCATTTGCCTTATCGTTGCGGATTTTCCGCGGAGAAAGGCATGGCAAATAGGAGGTTTGAGATGTATCACTTCCGTCAGGCTCTGGTGCGGATGCGCCAGGGCGAGTCAGACCGGCAGATTCATGCCACTGGGCTAATGGGTCTGCGTACTCTAGGGGCGCTGCGTCAGCAGGCCCATGAGCAAGGCTGGCTCGACCCAGTGCGACCACTGCCACCGGACCAGGAACTGGTCGCCGTCCTTCAGCAGCCCAAGCCGACGCATACCCAGGCACAATCGAGCCTCGAACCCTACCGGGGTCTGCTCGAACAGTGGTGGTCCGAGAGCATCGACGGCACCACCATCCACACCGCCCTCAATCGCCGCCACGGGTACACCGTCGCCCCGCTTGCTGATGCCCAATAACCGCACCTTCCCACCGGAGGAGGCTTGACGGGGCACCAGCCCCAGATAGGCTGCCAGTTGACGTCCATTGCTGAAATCCTGACCCTCACCGACCGTGGCGACCAGGGCGCTTGCCGTTAATACGCCAATGCCCGGAATGCTCGCCAGGCGCTGACTCACGCTGTTGTTGACATGCCAGGCCTTGATCTGGTCTTCAAGACGCTCGATCTGCTCCATCAGCTGATCGTGTTCCACCTTGAGTTCTGCCAGTAGATGCCGGGCCAGCACATCGGCAGGCCATTCTCGGCGTCCTCCAGCAGCGCTGGCAGGCCTCGTGAGATCGCTTTGACCCCTTGTGGCAGAACAATGCCATACTCCGAGAGAACCCCACGCATATGATTGCTCAGGGCAACACGCTGGCGTACCAGCAAGCGGCGGCCATGATGCAGGTGCAATACGGCCTGCTGCTCTGGTGTCTTGGGATGGACAAAGCGCATGCTCGGGCGTTGCACCGCCTCACAGATGGCCTCGGCATCATTGCGGTCGTTCTTGTTGGTTTTCAGGTACGGTTTGACAAAAACCGGTGCCATCATCCGAACAGTATGTCTAAGCCCGGTCAATTCCCGCAACCAGTAGTGCCCACCGCCACAGGCTTCCATGCCCACCAGACACGGTTCCAGGTGTCGAAGAATCGACGCAGCTGTGAGCGTCTCAGCTGCTTGCGCACGACGACCTCACCCTCGCTATCAACACCGTGAACCTGAAACACATTCTTTGCCAGATCCAGCCCGATCACGCTAATCTTGTTCATGGATGCCGTCCTCTCTGTGTTAGTTGAACATCACAGCTCAACTATGGCACCTCGATGCCGGTTAAGGGAGGGCGGTGTCCATTCCATCTGAAACTGGACAAGGGGGTGCGGCTGCAGGCAGCCCCGCTTCGCTCGCCACCACATTGACAATACCCACGCCTTATCAATACTTCATCATGAGCCCCAGTGCAGCGCCTGGGTCGTTACCGTCACAATAATCCCTAAAGACCCCTTCAGGAGGACGAATCCTGGAACAGCGTCTCAAACGGATAAGAGAACAGCAGGTATATTACATCGCTTGGAGCATTGAAGACATCGTTCCCTCTTCATACTCCCAAACCTCCGTGTCTTCGATCCCCCCTTGCATACACAAATTTACTGAGTACCCGCATAATGGTAGCTTTGGTGAAAATTGAAGGCCTCCCTGTGCGATCATGGGCTAACGCAGTGCAAGAGTCGGGTATTTTGTTACAGAGATGCTGTCCACATTTGTAACCGTTTCTTCAACGACTATAGATTGCTAAGTCTGGCTGCCGAATGCCGGCGGTTTCTCATGCGCCTAACCAGACGTGCCAGCAGTTCATCGTTATAGTTCTGGTATATTCCTGGAAAAGCCCTATCGACACACTTCATTGGTCCGACATAGTGCGTCAAGAACTTTATCGCAGCGGCGTCTGAAAGCGTTCTCGTCTTATTTCCGAACACGGCATTATTTAAGGCCTCTCGATCGCGTCCGCACCGATCTACAAACTCGAACCAGTTATCGGCACAAGGATCACTAGCCTGCATCACGGCCGATAGAAAGGTGAGAACATCAACTAAAGACTTGTCCTGTCCACGCGCGGCTAGTCTTTGCATTTGCGTAACATATTCCCTGACAGACTCAATCGCCTCTCTCGATGCGTATTTTTGTTCAACTAGTCTGACGGCTTTGATTTTTTCCGTCGACACCTCCTGGTTCAGACTCGGAACCAAATACTTCAACAATTGCTTTTCTATCACTTTCACTTTTGATGTATTCCATTTTGCACTAGAAAAGAACGTTGCCGGAGTGTACGTTGATTCAAGTTTAGTGCGACTAAGAGTGCCTTGTTCACCAGACATTTCGCCCAGAAATACAATCTTTCTGGCAACGCCCGCTGGGTACCGTTGAAGCAGTCTAGTTTTACCGTTCTGACTTGTCATCACAATGAGTGTTGCTTGAGCTATTCGATTATCTGTTAGGAGATTTATTGGTTGAAGCATGTTGAGAGCCGCACGATATTCAGGGTGCTCCAATCGCATGAACTCAGAGAAATTCGAGTGAGCGTCAATCGCAGATCTCCAACCTTTTGGAATTAACCCCATCATCTTTTCCGCAAAGGTCAGGTAATCCCTTTTTGCACGTTTTCCACTCTTGCCCACCGAAGCTAGAATGTCTACAAACGCAGTATTCCACTTAGAGGACAACATTCTAAGGTAAAACAACACTAGTTCTTCTGATGTCGGAACCAAATCCCTGTTATCCCGTTTGATTCGAAACTCGCCGATATCATTATTGGAAGCCGATTGGATCAGGTGACCCAACGACGGGATATTTTGTCGTGATCTATGAAACCAGTGCTTAAGCCACCTGGCACAGGCCCTGTCTGGGTTAACGTAATGAGTCGTATCTGTTATACCCGTATCGACTCGCACATTGGGTATCCCGAGTGTATCCACCTTGTGCTTCAGCAGCGTGAAAAGGGTAAACACCGAGTGAATATGCTTAAGATCACCTGCGATAACGATCTTGACTGGCTCATTCCTGAGCCTTGTTTCACGAACAAGGCGATTGATCGGATAGTGAGAGTGAGACTCGTCGGGTGTATGTTTAACCAGACCATTGATTTCTACTTCGTATGAATCCTCAACAAGCTGCAACCGTATACCCGTTAAGGGGCTGTCGACAAAGTCTTGCTGTTTCTTCAACTCATGTTTATTTGTTATTTTCGTTGACGGTGAAGTTAGGAGCTCAAATACCCCCTGTGCTTCATCCACACCGTCATTTGCAAGCTCTCTCAATTCATCTAAGGTCTTTGCCCTTATTCCAGCATCGGCATGCGGATGACAATACCGGGCAACCAGGCCGGCAAGGTAGGCAATCGTCGCGAAATGGACCTCTTTCGTACGATCTTCGCTTAAAAGCGACCTAAACCATTTTACAAACAAGTGGCTCTCGTTGATCAAGTATTCACGAGAAATGTCTAGTTCGTTGCTTGCGAGACCAATCCATGTGCGCAGTTCCGATCTCAGACCAGCCGCTCGAATGTCGTCGGATGCGAAAACGGCCATCTTATAAGGATCAAAATGATCTTGGGAAATCGCTGGGGAAATGACAATCAGGATGCCATCTTCGTCGCTGCGTAAGGAACCGGACCCTGTGCCGAACGTAATGCTGGGATCCTGCGGCTCACGGTGATTATCAGATAGCGCGGAGGCTTCACGAACAGCCAAGTGTTCTGCGACTGCTTGAATAGGCGCTTGAGCTTGCCGTAAGACCTCGTGTCTTATGACTTCATCGAAGGATAAAGTTGTCCTGCGCACAGAAGCTCTCCTTATCCCTGTCCGATTACCGGGTCGAGGTCTCCTCAGTCGTAATTACAACCCGCCATACTCGGGCGGTGACTAGATTACATCATCAAGAAGCCGATTGAAATGCGCCCTCATATTTCCTCTGTACCTCGAATCCCCTGCTGCAGATGATCATCACATTCTGATCTGCCAGAAAGTAGTTTTTATTGTACTTGGAACAAACATTTAGATTCCCTATCAGCTTGTTGAAAAACCCCATTCAAACGAACCTCGCATGATAAAGTTAGGTCATGGCTTCCCGGTGACCCGTGGAAGTAGTCAGGTCGTCGAAGGAGCACGCACACAGAATGACCGTTTCCCGCTGCATAGTTGCCATTGTGTAATCATGCTTGAATGACCATAACGGGTAGATCCCTGTCTTCTGCTAAAAAATTGCTGATTCGCGGCCAGTAGGTCCGAAGACAGATCCTTTCAGGTCATTCAGCATAAACCCCAGCGTTGCATAAATTTACCAGAAATTGGAACTTACGCGGCCTTATCCAACTCGGTCAGATAATGCAACAGCTCGTTTTTGACCGAGGTATTGGCACTCAGGGTCAACGTCAGTTTGCCTTTCGGGCGAGTGAGCCTGCCAGCACGCTGGATCAGCTTGTGGCGCAGGGTATGGGCCCAGGAAAATACCGAAGCAATTGAGGCCATGGAAGAGTACCTTGATTTTGCAGGCTATGGTGGTGCGACCATCTTCCCTGAACAAATACCTGCTCCAGACTGGAAAAACTTTTTCATTGTGGACGCTCGCAATGCCGTACAGTTCTAATAAGGAGCACATACCCGGCGCAGTGAATATCGAATGGCGCCAGGTACTCGCACGCCGATCCGAGCTTCCGATAAACAAGCCAATCCTGATTTACTGCAACACCGGAACGTTGTCAGCCCAGGTGGGATTTGCTCTTCGTGTCGCCGGATTCGATAACTTGAGAATCCTTCAGGCAGAATGCGCGAGTGGCAGGCGAAAGGCGGATTTGATACTTACGAGCGTGCGTTGCAGCCGCCACAACACTGAATCGGATAACGTATATTTGCTTGCCTAAGGCTATTGGCCTAATACTGGATAATCAACAGGATCCAGACGACCCTGACGTGGCGGGTCTTTTCTTTGCTCGACAAATGACCGGGTTTGCTGCATTCCCGACATACTCCATGAATAACCGCATGTCCGCTTAGGTCCTAAACCGGACATCCATCGATCCCCCGGGCATATCGCAAAAGTACTGTTCCCCGTCGTTTGGCAGTTCGAAAGATAGGCAAACTGTGAACAGCGGCTTTCCAGGCCTAACAGGGCACGAAGCGTGTTGCAGACTGCTCCCAGTACTTACAAATCCAAGATATCCGTATTCTCGTGTCATTTTTAGATAATCAACACATGCTGATGTTCTTGCAGGCAATTATTTACAATTTTCAAACTTCTCTGCTATCCTCAGGCTGGTCATAGGGTAAGCAGGACACCGGTATGGCTTAATTGCAGGTGTTGAAAACCAATTTAAGGAGGTTTGCAATGGACCAAGTCGCACATCAGATGCCTCGACTAGATGTGGCAAAAAATACGGTTGAAGTTGTAGTACATATTTCCGAGCATTTAGACGATAAGCAGCGCAATAACTTGGTAGTGGCACTGAATAATAGAAACGACATTGTTTCTGCAGAATTCTGTCATTTACGCGACCACCTGATGCTGGTGAGATATGATAGAAATCATTATTCCTCTCAAGATATGCTGAATGCATTTGGCGCCCAGAAGATTAACGCAAGACTAATCGGCCCCATATAACAACACCTGTAGAAAAAGTCACACAAGACGGCGGCTTTCGGGTCGCCGTTTGTTTTGCGGGAACGGCAACTTTTGCTGCATTTACGGCCTTTCCGGGATGGCAAAAAATGTCGTCTTTTAGGCAGAAATCGGCCGTTCTTTGGTCAATGCAAATGCCCCTCGCTCTGACTCCTGCGTTCACAGAACCTGGCGCTGCGTACTGTGCGCCTAGGACGGAGAACGTCGCCCTAGGGAATCAGGACGCTGCGCCAAGGGACTGGCGGTTCCGTCTGTGTCGCGATGTAACTGAACGCACGCGATAAGCGTAAACCCCGGTGTCAGGATGTCTATCTCCTGGGGAGTGGTGACCTTGTATGCAGTGGGAAGTGACCAGCTCGAACTGAAACGAATGTTCATTGTCTTGGATTTCAGTAACATTGGACGTTCCCATCCTGCAATCGTATTTCTGCTGTCGGCCACAAGCGGTCATTCCCAGGATTACCGTGGAGGTCTCAGATGCAGCAGAAAAGGACATTCATATATCTCTGGGCTGTGTTGTTTTCCGGCCAATACACGTCATGCGCCAAATTTTCCTGAATGTCTTTTTGAACTTTTTTCGGACGTTCGCGCGTTAGTTCAATTGACTTAGCTTATCATCAGTCCATCCAAGGCCAATGCATATCGTATTTTTACGAACGTAATTCTGCATTCGCGCAGAATGAGTGACAGCTTGCATACCAGCCACAATCACGGCGACAGATTAGATCTTCACCGAACACAGTTGTCTCATATCAGCGACGCCGTGTTCCGTACATCAGTGCGCATACTTTACTGGCTGATTCCAGCACACTAGCCTCAGTTGCGGCAACGAGTTAAATAGACGCATAACACAATTGTCGTAGATCAGTGACGTTACTTCATGCATCTCACGCATAACCTACTGATTCATAGCAGTACATCGAGTTCGTATGGATATTGCCGGTAATCGTGTGTCTGCTCGATGGAACAAGCATGACGCTCACCGAGGAAACCACCGTCGCGCTGCGCTCGTACAATGACAACCGCTTCATCTTCGAGGAGGTCGAAACGGTTGATGACGGCATCGGCCCGGTCTACAACGCGCAGAGCTGCCGCGAATGCCACGAGAACGTGGTCACGGGCGGCTCGATGGCGACGAATTCTTCGAATCCCTCGGTGGCTCGCTCGTGCACTCGCGCGCGACGCACGCAGACATCGTCGAACATGTCGCCTACGAGGACGATATCCGCATGTTCCGGCTCTCGACGAGCACGCTCGGTGCGGGCTACATCGAGGCGCTTTCGAACGATACCCTGCTCCGGCTCCGTGACGCGCAACCCGCTGCCATACGCGGCATTGCCGTGCTTACGCCCGCGCTCGAAGCCCTGGGCACGACGCGCATCGGGCGTTTCGGCTGGAAGAGCCAGCACGGGAGCCTCGTCTCTTTTGCTGCCGACGCGTATCTCAACGAGATGGGCATCACAAGCCCGCTGCTACCTGAGGAGAACACCTCTAGCGGTATCCCCGTTGGCTACGACACGGAGTACGATCAGGTCGCGGACCCCGAGGACGACGGCGATGACGTGATCGCGTTTGCGGATTTCATGCGTTCGACCAAGGCGCCGCCGCGCAGCGCCATCACAGACGAAGTGCTTGCGGGCGAGGCGCTGTTCGAGCGTATCGGCTGTGCGTCGTGCCATGTAGGGACGCTGTTGACTGCCGCGTCCGGCACACAGATCAATGGCGGTACATTCGAAATTCCCGAAGCACTAGGCAACAAGGCCTTCCATCCGTACAGCGACTTCCTGCTGCACGACATCGGAACCGGTGACGGCATCCCGGTGTAGCCGACGCCCGAGTTCGCGGATACGGCCAACGCGATGCGCACGGCGCCGCCGTGGGGTTTGAGCACGCGCAACCGATTGATGCACGACGGCCTCACGTTCACCAAGCAGGAAGCGATTCAGCGCCATGGCGGACAGTCCAGGCAGTTACGCGTAGATACAATGCACTGTCACCCGAGGAACAGGCACTGCTACTGGAGTTTCTGGACTCGCTATGAGCGTCAGGATCTGGCCATCAGCCTGTGTGCTTACCGCTGCACGATAACGCATCCCTTTGCAATAATTACGGTCTAGTCTTGCCCGCCAGCTTTCGGTATTTACCATTTGTATCGGGCCGATTAACGGGACTGGAGGCTTAACCAATCTATATCACAATGAACAGCAGGAAATTTCTAGTGCGGAATCTGTTGTGCTCGCATTAAAGCTATGCGGAATGACCTGATCTGGCCGGTTTGCGACGAACACTAGACAAATGTAAATGTCCGGAGTTGCTGGGTTCCCGCCATCCGCTATTCGTCCGTGTAGGTCAGGAGTTGGCCGGATAAAGTCCTTTCCTGAGATAAATAATCCCGCCACACGGGTATTTGTTTATATGCCTGCCAAGCTATCACAAAAAAGCAGGTAAACCCCGGGATAAAATCCTAAACTTATGTATTGCGTCTACACTTGTTTCGTAAGGCTCGGGTAATTTTCTACCCGCCGGGCAGACTTCACACTTTCAAGACTACAACCGATAGCTATGAAATGCTTTACATCGGCCTGACACCCGAAAATTCTGGGAATCAGGAGGTTCGAGATGAATGTAGAGCAACAAAATCATGAACCCGAAGATATTACCCTTTCTGCAATACTGGTCATTTCGTTATTCAGTATGTGCATCGGGGTATTTCTGGGTATCTTAGTTGGTTTATAAAAAGCATCAGCGACCTACGTTCATTCGTTGGTCGACGTTTTTGTTTGTACTATAGGTCCGATAGTTGCCGACAACCGAAGTACGATGGCAGAATTGGAACGTGCGGAAATGCTGCAACCCAAACATAAGCGCATCGCCTGCGAATGTCTTCTTTCGGGATTCAAGACATAAAGCGGCGGCTCTTGGGTCGCCGTTTCGTTTTCAGGCTCGATTCTGACGCCGACACCAACGCCTCAGGGTATCAAGCTGCCATGGCGCGAGCATGTGGCCGCGCGTGGCGATCAGCCGCCTGCAGTCTGCATCCGTCTTCGGGAAGGGCTCGTCGGCGTACAGTGCCAAGCGGGCTAGCAACCGCTTCATATAACGGTCGTGATCGCTGCGGAATTCATCTATGTTAGTCATATGCCGACCTTCAATGAAAACCTCGACACGGTGGCCGGGGCTTTGGTTGGTTGGTCCGGGCGTGCGCAGCCCGCTCTGTTGCTACATGCAGTTGGCGTAAGGGTTATTACCGAAGGGTATTGTATTCACGCACTCCCGGTAGGATTTCAGGATAGGTCGCTGGTCACACGATGTATATTGTCCCTTTGTACAACAGGAGAGCACTAGGAAATGCTGAAGGACAGGAATTGCTGCAATCCGGTCATAGCGTCATTGCCTGTCGATGTCTTTTCTATGACCGATGCAAGACATAAAGCGGTGGCCTTTCGGTTGCCTTTTTTATTGCGGATAATAAAAGCGCCCCGATGTATTGGGGCGCAGGACTAGGGGGAGTCCGTGGCAAGTTATTAACTTCGTGTGCCACGGTTTAACGATATGCAATTCACGCCAGCCAGTGAATTGTCCTCAAGTACAATACAAGCGACCTATCTCTCTCCTATGGTGGTCTTAGGGTCGCCATATTTATGTAATTCATGCAGCTGCTTCTGCATCTCGGCCTCTCGCCTCTCCAGCATAATCTGTTCCAGTTCTTCACGCTCACACTCGGTTAGCAGGCGCAAGAGTGCTTCAATTTCCTCTATGGTCTTCTTGGACATGTCCTTACCGCAAGTCTGGTCCAATGGGTGATGGGGGTCTGTCAGACAGTTCTGATTGCCAGACAAGATAACGAAGAGTGCGTAATCCATATGCAAAATTGCTGTCATTCTTTCTTTATTGTTAAAGCCACGTTAAATCCTGATGTGCTGAATAAGTAGTTTGCCTTATATATAATCAACTTTCGGTTGACTAAACTCATCGCGTAATAGATTCAAGCGGGTAATCTCTGCGTAAACGACCAGATAAAGAATCCGGGTCGGAATAATTAACTCAAGTTTCGGAGTTCAAAATCAACAAACGGGCATCGATAACTGATTGAGTGCAGAATGAAAAGAGCCTCCTGCATGGTAAAATGTTTGTGTTCGAATCCAAACACCAATACCACCGGAGGCTCACGTGAAGAATGGCACAAACGCGGGTGCGCTGCCAGTCCTTATCGACAATGTGATTACGGATCAAAAGCACTACATTGATAACCTTTTTGCCAACACCTGGAAGCAGCTTAAGATTAATGCGCGGATAAAGAGAGCGGGTTTTACCAAGCGAAGCGGAATAGAGATAACG
This sequence comes from uncultured Gammaproteobacteria bacterium, assembly GCA_963763115.1. Lineage (GTDB taxonomy): Bacteria > Pseudomonadota > Gammaproteobacteria > UBA9214 > UBA9214 > CAVQCA01. The sequence goes on along the minus strand of CAVXNM010000090.1, from coordinate 15,281 downwards.
GAAGTGGTTTTTCTCTTGCTGCTCTGGAAGTGGATCAATGTTTCGTCGATAGCGATGTTTTCCAGGAAAGCGCTGGGGATGTTCTCGCGAGCGAAGAAAGATGTGATGTATGACCTTTTGAAGCGCGAGGATGTTAACTGGCGTGCGTTTAACCTGCATACAGCCAAAGACGTCTATCAACAACACACCTTGGGTCAGAGTCGCCTCAGGGCCTTTGTTCTGGATGACTCCATCAAAACACGCCGTGGCAAAAAGATGGAAGGTGTTTCCAGTCACCTTGACCATGTAACGGGCCGTCATGTCATGTGGCAGCAGGTATTAACCCTGGGGTTGGCGACGGAAGAGGCCTTCCTCCCCTTGGATTCTCAGATCTACATCAGTGAGGTCAAGGCCCGGAAGTTGATCACTGAGTACAAGGATAATCGTAGTGCCCTTGGCAGGCGTTATAGTGAGGCCACCACGCAGAGCAAACCACACATGGCGGCTGATATGATGAAGCGGGCTACGCGCTGCGGGATTGAGGCGGACTATGTCATAGCCGATGCCTGGTTTGGCACCAAGTCGATGATGCGTGCGGCATTGGGACTGGGTATGTGTACGATCTTGCGCATGAAGAAGAGCAAGATGAAATATCGCGCCGTTATCAAAGGGCATAAGCAAGAGTTTTTAAATGCGCAGGAGCTTTATACCGGTGTCGTAAAGCGGGAATGGAAAAAGGTGCGCGGTCTACCCTGGAAGGCCGTATCACTGGATGTTGAGTTGGATCTAGCGGAAGACGAGGACAAGACGCCACGGTGGCAAGCGGTGCGCTTGCTGTTTGTGCGAGGCTTGACCGAACCCGGTGAAGCGGATGCAGGCAATAAAGACTGGGCGTTGTTTTTGAGCACCGATGTGCAGCTGAGTATGAGTAAAATGCTGGAGATATACGCATTGCGCTGAGGTATTGAGGTGTACTTCAAAGAGGCGAAGCAGCATCTTGGCTTTCTCAAGGAGCAAACGGCGACCTTCGCATCACACACGGCATCGATACATCTGTGCGCCATTCGTTATTTGATGCTCATGCATAATAAATTGGCGGCTCACGAGAGCCGCATCGGGGATATTCGCTCCACGATACAGCAACAGCTGGACACGCTGAGTTTTGCCGGACGCCTATGGCAACTATTTCGGTAACTATTCAGTTAAAAACAGAAGAAAGTGCTTGACAAGGTTTTAGCGCAATTTCTTCTGTTTCAGTGAGGGTGAGTCACTCATCATTATAGCCACTCCGCTAAGCCACAAGAAGCTCGCTAATAGCTGATTGCGAGCACCGTTGTCACGTTCGCGGGGTCATTTTACAAAACGCCCCAGATTCGCTGACAGGCGCTAAAATTACGTCCTGAAAACCCGTGCGATCATGATCTCACTCAAGATCATGTGAGATGCGGGCAGTTGAAGATAGACGCTATTGACGTTGATTCATCGATCAACTCAGTCAAGGAACTTCTCGAACAGGATAAAGATCTTTCGCCTGCACTGCGCTCGGCGCTGGAAGTATTGCTTGTTCTGGTGACCCTGCTGCTCAACCGCACGACCCTCAACAACAAGAACAGCGGCAAGCCACCCTCCACGGATCCAAACCGGAAGAAATCGAGCCGGCGGGGACAAAGCAGCAGGAAGCCGGGAGGGCAGAAGGGGCGTAATGGGATCACCTTGCAGCCGGTGGCTGATCCGGACGAGGTGGAGGTTCTAACCATCGACCGTCGCACGCTGCCCAAGGGATCACCGTATCGGGAGGCAGGCCATGAAAGTCGCCAGGTCGTTAATATCGACATCTCACGGTTCGTGATCGAATATGGTCTGCTGGATTACTTGCATTTGTTATGTAATGAGAGAGAGAGAGAGAGAGAGAGAGAGAGAGAGGGCGAAAGACTATTGAAAGCCCGCTGCTCCGACTGCCAGAATCTTCAATCTGGCAACTGGTGCGATGCCAAGAAGCGCACAGTCCCCGGAACCCGTCACCTCCGTAAATGTGACCTAATCCAGCAGGGCACATCCAATCCCTCCCCTGAATTACGTCCTGGCAAGCCTCAATATCCCGATATGGTGCAATGCGTGACCTGTGGGTATTTCGACGGTTGGGGGCGCTGTGGCGTTGAGTTGCCTGACTACACCAAAGGCGAGTACGGAAGTCGAATCTGGCGCTGGTGTTCCAGCCATATCCCCGTTGAGCCGACCGGAGCCTGTTCGGATTGCCGGCATTTGTTGAAGCGGGTTTGCGTGATTTCGGGCTTTGCTGTGACGCAACCGGATAGACCGACATCGTGTCAATATTTTGTCAGAAAATGAGGATCAATCTTTTGTAGTTAGGGAGTTATCGGTTACCTTGTCATCACCTCTGATATGGCCCATTGCACGCTTCAAAACGGCAATTCTAGAGCCGCTGCTTTATGTCTCGAATGCGACAGAAAGCAGACATTATCAACCGATGATCTTATGTCCGAAATGCAGCAATTTCGGACATTCCTGCACTACAAGCAGTACTTCCGAGGACGGCCATCAGTTGCCGTTCCCAAGCTTTACACGAAGGTCAGGAGTGCAGCAATTCTGGACAGCCTGTCTATACTAATAATACTGTAAGTTCTGTCCCTGTTTGATTCCTAAAACCCGCCTATAAGGGGAATCTGATAAAAATCAATCACAAAATTTGATGATATACCAAAGGAGAAAAGCCATGAGTCAAATTCACAACGAAGTTATGGCTGCAAACATTAGTTATGCAGCTGATTTTGGCGATAAAGCTAATCTGCCAATGCCTCCCGGAAGGCATTTTGCGATTCTCACTTGCATGGATGCCCGTCTTGATCCCGCCAAATACGCCGGTTTATCCGAAGGCGATGCTCATGTCATTAGAAATGCCGGGGGCCGGGCGAGTGATGATGCCATTCGATCATTAGTCATTTCATATAAATTACTTGGGACTCGCGAGTGGTTCGTGATTCATCATACTGATTGTGGAATGGAAACATTCACAGATGGCATTATGCGTGGCCTCCTCGCAAGCAGTTTAAAGACTGCCAGTGTAGATACGTCTGGTTGGCATGATTCGGGTAAAGGCCCTGGTTCAACGGAAGGTAACTACATCGACTGGCTTACCATTTCTGATCAAGAAAATAGTGTACTGGAAGATGTCCAGCGTATACGGAATCATCCATTGGTTCCCAATGACATTCCGGTTTATGGGTATATCTTCGATGTAAAATCAGGGAAGCTTGTGGAGGTAGTCAAAGCTACTGAGGCAGGAAAAGCCAATAACGAATAACTGCTCATGCCATGAAACCGACCGTCATACCTGTTGCTTCGCTTCGGGTATGACGGTTGGTTGGCTATTATGCGAAGACTACATTTGACTGTCTTCCTGACATTCAACTAGAGAAGCTGAACTTCTTGTTTGGGTCGAAAGTTGCCGGCAGTTGTCCGACCCATGAACGTCCACTTCCAGTACCTTTCAGACATGCCCAAGATCGCCGGGGTAGGGTCGAGGACTGGCGCGGTGACCCACTAGGCGACCTCTTGTCTGTATCCGGAGTTTCCTCCTTCGTGCCCGGGTAGAGTTCACCGTAATCCCGTTTCCAGCCCCCGCCACATCGAACGCAGCGTGCGGTTTTGGAGAGTAGCGGCGTGAATCCCCGTAGTGGGTACGTCCCACCGCCCTCGCAGAACCGAACAGGGTGCATTACACCATTCGGCTCCCAGCCTGAGTCTTCCACGACGGTACGGGAAACAGATTGTGGCAGATACGCAACGGTGGCAACCAACGACTATGCAGCGACGTCCGAAAACGGGCCCAAGTCGTTGAGCGTCGTTGACTACGGCGGTTCAGCCATTTGTATAACAGACGACTGGCGAAGTAAGCATATGCCGCCAGTTGCCGGTAATTACCGCTGACACCATAGTACTGGATATGACCCCGCATATGCTGCTGAAAATAGCACAGCATCGCCGTGCCACCGCGCACCCGCAATGCGCTCAGGCGCTCGTTGAGCTCCTGAAGCTTGCGCTTAAACCGCTTGCGTTCCGTTCGCCTGCCAACGACAAAATAACCTCGACGACTGCGATGCACATAATGCGTGAAGCCGAGGAAGTTGAACGTCTGTGGACGATGTAGACCATCACGCTTGCAGTTCCATGGCGCGGCACTACCAAACCGGACGAGCCCGGTCTTTGAAGGTTCTACTTCCAGCGCAAAGTCAGCCAGACGTTCTCTGAGTTCAACAAGAAATCGCCGGGCGTCCTCTTCGGATTGAAAGCAGGCGATAAAGTCATCACAGTACCTGATGAGAAACGCTTTGCCGCGACAGCGTAGAGCAAACCGCTTCTCAAACCACATATCCAGCACATAGTGCAGGTAGATATTGGCCAGCACGGGTGAGGCCAGTCCACCCTGCGGCGTACCCTCCTCACTCCTCCGTACCGCTCCGTCTTCCATCACCCCCGCCTTGAGGAAGCGTTGAATGATCCGCATCAAGCAGGGATCTGCTATGCGATGCTCAAGAAACCGAACCAGATGTTCATGACTAACATGATTAAAGAAGCCTTTAATGTCCGCCTCTACCACCCACTGGGTTCGCTCATTCGTAATGACATCAGCTACTCGACGCAACGCGTCGTGGGCACTTCGACCCGGCCGAAAGCCGTATGAGCAATCCCGAAATTCGGGTTCCCAAATCGCTTGCAGGATCTGGCTCAGCCTGTCTTGGACCAGTCTGTCCTCAAAACATGGAACCCCAAGCGGACGCCACCCCGATCCACTCTTCGGGATGTACACCCGTCGAGCGGGTTGGGGTCGGTATCCCAACCGACGCAGGCAGCTGGATAAGTCCGCAATCCGCCCATCCAAGCCCTGCGCATAGTCCGCTTTCCGTATCCCATCTACTCCGGGCGCCTTCTTCCCAGCCTGACGCTCGAAGCTCGCGTACAGCCCCTCCGGGTCATACAACAGACCCATCAAGGCGTTGAACCTACACCGCGGTTCTGCACGCGCCCGTTGTGTGAAACGAATAAGTCCTGTTGTCATGGTCACAATCCGCTCAGTGTCGGGCCATGTTGCCATCATTCGTTATCTCAAACCGACACCCCTTTGCTCGGTCCGCATTACCAGACTTCATCGCTCTTATGGGTGCCTCCGACTTCCGACCGCCACCGCCCTCATCCTCGCTTTTCACACTTGTCCGAGGGTGCGCACCTCCTGTGCGCCGACTATCGGATCTCCCTGGTTACCACGTAATCTCAATGTAAGGCTCGACGCGACCTCAGATCCCGGGGTGTCCCCTGCCGCTCGCCAATAGCGCATCAGGGACTGTTGCCTGCCGGGTGCGAGAACCCATCGGCCAACACCAACCAGCGTTTTTCGGGATTCAACATCTTCAGGGTCAGCATCACCTGTTACCTTTGCACCTCGCCTCCTTTCGTGCCTACGCATCAAGCACCCCGTTACCGGGACACCTGCAAGGCTCGATACCGGGCCCGTGGCTAACGGCTACCCGAATGGGATTCACACCCACTAGATTACGCGACCTTGCCAGGCCGCAACCCCGCACTACGCTCCCCTGTTCGCTTCGTGCCCCGGCTTATGGGACCTATCCTGCCGAGAGTGCTTTCGCAAATCGACCGCACCCGGTAGCCGTCAAACAACCCCAGGATATCGTGCAACCACTGCGTACTCCATCGCTCCCAGCCGAAGCCCTGTCGATTCCGGGCTCGCATCAGGTGACGCCGAACCTTCATCTCCACCCAGCGCTTGATGAATCCGAAGCACCGGCTTGAGTGGCCAATGGCGAAGTAGTTCACCCAGCCTCGCAGAATCGGGTTGATATTCTCAAGCAACCCATTCACAGGCTGGGATCGGTGTCGCCGGAAGACCGCTCGGAGCTTATGCAGTAAGGCCGTGCGCTTTTTCAGCTTGGGCGTGTACTGCGGCCGCCATTTCCCTTGCAGACTACGGACACGGCGGAAGTCGAATCCCAGAAACCCGAAGCTCTCGCCCCGGGCCAGGTCGACGGTGCGACTCTTCTCTTCGTTGAGTTGGACGTGTAATTTGGCAAGCCCCTCCCGCAAGCGCTTGTCCACCGCTTTCAGCAGCCAGCTGTAGCGCGGATAGGCGTTGATCAAGATCACCACATCGTCAGCAAACCGCGCATATTCGATGCCAGTGTACTTGCCGTAACGCGTGACGGTCTTCGCCCGCTCCAGCATCCGGTCCACCTCGTTGAGGTAGAGGTTGCTGAGCACGGGCGAGATCACACCGCCTTGCGGAACGCCTCGTTTCCCGTTCGCCTTCAGAACGATCTTCAGCAGGTGCAGCACGTCGTCATCATCAATCCGCTCGGCCACTTTCGCGAGCAGCAGATCATGCCGCACTCCGTCGAAATAAGACTTGAGATCAATGTCGATTACCCGTGTCTTACCCACCACGATCGCATCGGCAACGCGAATCACCGCCTGATGAGCTGTCCGCTTCGGGCGATAACCAAACGACCCCGGTTGGAAGTCGGCCTCGAAGATCGGTTCCACTATCAGCTTCAGCGCACCCTGTACCACCCGGTCACGAATGCAGGGGATCGAAAGGAGGCGGACCTTGTGGCTCCCCTCCTTCGGTATCTCCTTTCTCCGCGGGCGCAGCGGCACGTACGTACGCTTGATCAGTTCGTCGCGGATCTGCTCCAGAAAACCCTCCACGCCCTGCTCCTCGATGGCCTCGAAGGTGACTCCATCACTGCCCGGAGCCCCGTCATTTTCTTTGGCCATCGCATACGCAGCGCGCAGCGCCTCCCGCTTGCAGACGTGGACGTACAATCCCCAGAAACGCCAGTGCGGTTCAGCCTTCGCTGGACGCACAATGACTGGGTTGGGTCGAAAGTCTCCGACCAGAGTCTAGCTTGGGAACGGCAACTTTCAGTACGTTTAAGACATACCTAGGGACGCCGGGGATGTCCGGCTTTCCCGAAAGAAGACATTTCCATCCGGTCGGCTTATGACCGGAATGCAGCATAAGCAGACCTTCCATTTCCTCAAACGAACTGACACTACAGGCCAAGCTGACACCTTGATCAGAGTTGGATATGCTGAGTGCAAAGCTATGCAAAATCGGCCGTTCGAACACGGGAACGCAAAGTACATTTAACCTGGAGGCAAATCCATGATAACAGAAGAAATATACAATCAATATATCAAGGACTTCAACGCAGCTTGCGCCGGAGATGGCAGCGGTTTTGATTCCTTTTATGACAAGTACTATGAGCCGGATGCGGTTTTTGAATACATTCCCAACGCAACAAAAAACATGGGCAAAGACGTAACTGTCTCTTTTTGGAGAGAGGTGCATGACAAAATGCTCGAAGAGATCAAGGATCATGTCTCGTTCTTGAGTTCCGATACGGCTGTTGCTTCCGAGGCCCCAATTGATTTTCAGTGCAGGAAAGATCTTGAGTGGGTCGGGGTAAAACACAAGGCAGGCAGTTCGTTCACATTGCGTATGGCGGCATTCTATGACGTTAGCGTGGGCGGGAAATTTGAATATGTACGTGTCTATTCTGTCTATCATCCGGACTATCAAATGAGCTGACAGGGGCGGACCTCACGCCAAGCGGTATCGGCGTTCGGAGTGCTCGTCACGAATTCCATGGTCTGGCTGCCCTGGTGTCGAAACCTAGAGTCAACCACACCAGGTTTCACAGTGTGTTTGCCTCCCTCGTGTTTTTCATCCAATACCAGATGCTACGAATTGGTGGGATACAGATTACAAACTGTCCCTGAACGTCCGCTTCCAGATGGAATGGACACCGCCCTCCCTTAACCGGCATCGAGATGCCATAGTTGAGATGTGATGTTCAACTAAAACAGAGAGGACGGCATCCATGAACAAGATTAGCGTGATCGGGCTGGATCTGGCAAAGAATGTGTTTCAGGTTCACGGCGTTGATAGCGAAGCTGAGGTGGTCGTGTGCAAGCAGCTGAGACGGTCACAGCTGCGTCGGTTTTTCGCCAACCTGGAGCCGTGTCTGGTGGGTATGGAGGCCTGTGGCGGTGCACACTACTGGTCACGGGAGTTGACCGTGCTTGGACATAGCGTTCGGATGATGGCGCCGGTGTTTGTTAAACCGCACCTGAAAACCAACAAGAACGACCGCAATGACGCAGAGGCAATCTGTGAGGCGGTACAGCGGCAGAGCATGCAGTTTGTGGCTGTCAAGTCCGTGGAGCAACAGGACATTCAGGCTGCACACCGTATACGTAGTGAGTTAATCGGGCAACGCACAGCCAAGGCCAATCAGCTTCGTGGCCTGATTGCCGAGTACGGGCTGGTGACGCCTCAGCAACTGGCACGCTTGCGAGCAGCGGTACCGCTGTGGCTGGAAGATGCCAAGAATGGTCTTACGAACCGCTTCCGCTGGTTGCTTAACGGTCTGTGGAATGATTTGAAAAGTCTGGATCAACGCGTAGCGGAACTGGATCATGAGATCGATAGGATCGCGCAGAGCAATCCTGTGGCAAAGCGGCTCCAGCAACTGCTCGGTGTTGGACCGTTGATTGCCATGGCACTGGTTGTCGCAGTGGGTGATGCTGACCAGTTTGCCAATGGCCGGCAAATGGCCGCCTCATTGGGGTTGACACCCGCACAGAGCAGCTCTGGCGGTAAAGATCGGTTATTGGGGATCAGTAAACGGGGCGATGCTTACCAGTGCTGCCTGCTGATACATGGTGCACGATCAGTGATCAGAACCGCCAGGGAAAAGGATGACAGATTGAGCCAGTGGGTGATGGGTGTGGCAGAGCGAAGACACCCAAACGTGGCAGCCGCGGCGTTGGTAAACAAGACGGTGCGCATTGCCTGGGCCATGTTGAGGCGGGGTACGGATTACGAAACGGATTATGTAGCGGCTTGACGCTCCGGTGAATAACCCGTCATATCTCACTATTTTCCGCCCCCGGTCTATGTTTAACTCCACTCCGGAGACGCGGTTGAGTCAGCCGAGGGATCTGCCCCCTTGGCTGCTCGCAGAACCCGGCGTGAACCTCTCGGCTCACCGGGCTCCCATTGCTCCAACCGAGAATGACCCACGTCCGCACCAATGTGCGAACAGACGCGGTCGATCCCGCTTCACACGATCGAGCCAGGCGAACGCCCGACCCTTGTGACCGCGAAGACGTTTGTGTTTCCTCATGGCCCAACGGACTATTAGCCTGTCAAGGTGTACCGCGACAGGCTGGAACTCTGACCCCCGAAAGCGACAGTAGTAAGCCATCCATCCCCTTACCCGTGGTGCAATTACCCGTGCAAGATCGTCCAGCGATAACGCACTCAGTAGGGGAAGATGCCAACGTCGTAGCGCTTGGCGCATGGTCGTCATCGCTTGCCGACTGACCGCAGGGGAATACCCTGTAGGGACACGTCCGTAGCGATCGACGATGCGTCTCGGCCGAAATGTGTAGCCGAGAAAGTCAAACTGAACGTGCTCGTAAGTTCCAGGCCGATTGCTGTCCTTGCAATACACCACCCGGGTCTTTTCCGGGTGCAGCTCCAGTCCACAGTCGCGAAGGCGTGCGTCCAGCTGCTTGTGCAGCGCGTTCGCCTCGACCTCGCTCCGGCAGTGCAAGATACCGTCGTCCGCATAGCGACAAAAAGGGATCTCCGGGTGGTATGCAGCCAACCAGCGATCCAGTGCGTAGTGCAAAAACAGGTTCGCAAGAACAGGAGACAGCGGACCGCCTTGTGGCGTACCCACCGTTCTCATATCCAGCGAACCGTCCTTGCTCTGCATCGGTGCTGTTATCCAGCGTTCCACGTAGAGCAGTACCCAACGCTCGTCACAGTGATGACGAAGTGCTTTCAGAAGCAGATCGTGATTGATGTTGTCGAACAGGCCGCGGATGTCGTACTCCAGCACCCAGTCGCGCTCCCAGCAACGCTTGCGCGTCACCGCGAGTGCATCGTGCGCCGATTTCCCGGGCCGGTAGCCGTAAGAGTCGTCATGAAAGACCGGCTCCAGGATTGGCTCCAGCACAAGGGTGACGACCGTCTGCGCAATCCTGTCACTGACCGTCGGCACACCAAGTACCCGCTCCCCACCAGACTTCTTGGGAATCGGTACCGCCTTGACCGCCGGGGGAAAGTAGCTCCCCGACGACATCCGGTTCCAGATCCGGTAGAGATTCCTGCTCTGGTCACGATCAAAATCCTGGATCGTTTGACCATCAATTCCGGCCGCGCCTCGATTGGCCTTCACACGATGGTATGCCTCCCATACCAGTCGTTTCGGAATAACAAAGGGTTTTGTCGATTTCACGCGCTCATCCTCCCGAAAGAGTTGACCCATGATTCGACTGGAACAATCCGACCCCTTCGCTCCGCATCCCTTACAGACGCATCTTCGCTACTACGAGTCGGTCCGTCCTCGGCCCGTGCATCGGTACTCTCGGCCTCGCTTTTCTTCACTTGGCCTTCTCCCTTCACATCACGGTCCCGAGTTCCCGCAGTTCCGCTAAAGCGCCTGAATCGAGTTCGCGCCATCTCTATGCCGGACATCGCCCACCCGGTAAGCAGGGTATCTGATGGGCTCGTCCCAGGGATAGTTGTGGCCCCCGGTTTTGATGTCGTGAATTCAGTATCGGCACCTTGACGATGATTCGCTTGTACTCGCCTTCTCGATTCGTACCTGACGGGCCACGTGGGCACGCCTTCTCCCCCGACGCTCACGACAACGGTCTTCAGCCAATGCCACTCGAGGGTGGTTTGAAGCCGGCCCCTGCAGGCAGACTCCGGAGGGTCGGTTCCTCCATCACTTCAGCAGCTTCTCATGCATCACGGCCGGCTCCTGCCGTCCAATCCGCACTGCTGCGGCACACACAACTATCCTGACACCGGGGGTTATGGATAGACATCCTGTAGACCCCCAGGGCCGCCATATTCTCTTGGCAGCTGCCTAGTCCTTCCCTTCGATCACCTCGCGGATTAGTTTGTCCCTATACTTGCCGCTGAGGGTCATAATACAGTGCTTGGCAAAACAGATCCGATCTGAGCCTTCATCGAAAAGGACCGAGAGTCCTCTGTCGCGGGGAATGCCTGCCAATAAGCGCGTCAAGCCATAGAATTTATTCTTGACGACCTCTCCGTCCCTGGTGATCGACAGGTTATCGAACAGGTAGAAGTGCTTGTCACCGAGATTCGGTACCGCGTACGCCCCTTTCGCACCGATCCCTCCTTCAACGGGATCGACGTAGAGGTCCGGATTAATTATGCCGTCATCGTTGAGTACGTGGATGCGTCGTTGATCGAATCCCAATTTACTTAGATTCGAAATGATCTTCTTTGTGTCCTCTGGATTCTGGTCCAGGAGACAGAAGTCGATGTTGATCCACGACGTCTGAGACGTCCACCCTATCCACTTTGCGTAGCAGGAAACGGTTTCGGGCATATTGGCGAATACCACTATGTCGAGCGATGTAAGTAGTTCTGGATTCGACTGGATCTCGATGTTTTTAAGACAGTTATTCGCTTGCATACCGTTCTTCATAGGGGACCTCGATTCCTTTCAACTCACATATGTAGATAAACGACCCGAGCAGAAATATCTTTAGGTTCTGCATGATGCGTCGATCAGCTAATAATCCGCAGACCAATGAAATAAAATCCTTTAATCGCTTGCTTGCATCCGGTTGTGCAGGGCTTTGATCAATTCGCGATCAACCTTCGAGAAATAGATGTCCTCCGCTGCCTTTTCTGCAAGCCTGAGCTGCTCGACAAAACCACTCATGACTGTTCTCCAGTGAGCCGCATAATATAATAATAATAGTATAATATTATTATATACAGCTGGTTTTTTCAAATTTCCTTTGCATCCTGTGCGGCATATTGCCGCACCGTCTCTAAATGACGACAAAAAATAAGCCATAAAGGTCGTGTTTGAGTCGAAAAGTACCAATCTGCATTCTCCCCGAAAGGTCTGATAACAGTACATGCCGGTCATTGCGGCTGAATCAATCCATGTCCGATTTCAAGCCCTACTCGGACCTTTAGCATTTTCTTATCCAGCTATCAGACCCGTCTGACAGACACCAACCGCCAGCCGTGCCAGACTCGCGGCATGGACATGTCCCGCATGACTTGCCAAGAGATCGAAGCACTTCTCAAGATGCTGGCCGAAATGGAGCGCTAGGAACTGGAACTGTTAATGCAGGAGCGGTGAGAGGCGAAAAGGCAGGGAAGTCTGCATTGAAGATGACCCGATGACTCGGCACACCTGGCTAGGGTATAGCAGAAACGCGCCGTAATCATCGGGTCAAAGCGATACAACTCGGTGACATATACTCCGACACCGCTGACGCATTTTGCTTATTAGGGCTAGACGCCAGTGTGGCCAGTGTGTCTAAAAGGGCAGTACCGGCGTTAATCCTGGTGCGCCAATCACTTGTCAGAATCGCATTGATGTGCGGCACTGACCGCCTGACCGACCGCAGGCGCGGCGATCATGGGGGTAGCATGACAGAGACGGCGAGTCTGTAGGGCGTTATCAGCCGGGAGTGTAGGAAAGCGGCTGCATTAAAGATGACCCGATGACTCTGCACTACGCCTAAGGGCTGATCATCCTCAAGAGGCCGTGTAGCAGTCTTCGGGTCGAGGTTATACATATAAATGTAGACCAGGCCCCTGACAAGGCCATCAAAAAATGGCCGCCGAGAGGGAACCACACGGCGGCCACAACCAACAACGTAGTGCCAGAAATTAGGCAGGAGGGACGTTGCTGGTTAAAGGTCAGTTCAATAACCGAACTGTCCAGCCATTTCATACAAACAAGCATAGACCCAAAAGGACAAACAGGAAGGGTTGCCTTGACCACCAGACCTCGGCCATGTGCCGGGGTTTTTGTTCAAGGCAGGTCCGGAATAGACTCGAAAGAAGACATCCGCAGAGCGATGCGGTTATGACCGGTATGCAGCAATACATGCCGTTCCCTATCATCCTGCTATGTCAGTTACGCAGTCACCACCACAGGGCACGTGAAGCTGATAGCGCAGCAATTTATTGCTATGTCATGCAAATAAGACCATGCGCCATTTGTATAAGATCGCCAGCCATTACATAGACTTTGCCACTATAATTAATTTATGGTTTTTCTCAGGTTAATCATCGCAGTAAATTTGAACTAAACGCCGCTTTTTCTCGATATCCTGTGTCGCAGCATGTGAGCGAGGCTGCTCGAGTGCTTCTAGCTCTGCTTTGTGCTTCGCACAGTATTCTGATCTTATCCATTGCTTACGTGCGATTTCCTGCTCTTTAGCATCATCTGGATGCTCACAATTCGCCACGACTTTTTCACGAGCTTTTTCGGTTGCTGAAGTGCGCATAGCATCGTTGAGATATTCTCGTTTGCCTTGATATGTGTCGTATTGCCACTTGGCACGAAACTGACCTTTCTCATCACGGTAGACGGTTAGATGCAGCTCTTGAAGGACCGCGAGTTGCTTTCTAGCTTCGAGACAATATTGCTCTTGAGATAATTGTTTTTCTTTCTCTGCTAATTGTTGCTCTTTCTCTATCTGATCAGAAATAGAACCTTCATGAGAGCGCTGCTTCAACGCTTCTGCTTCTTCTCGTGCTTTCTGTATCTCTTCAGCAGATGGCCCTGGCACAATATCTACTTCTTTCAATTTATAAATCTCTGTAGGCCTGTCTGAATAATGTACGTGCCCCTCTTCATCTATCCACTTATAAACAGCACCAAGTGATATCACGGCAATTGCGATGGCACCCGTGTAAATAACTATTTTTTTCACACAGACATCTCGACTAAGTATTAGCAGGTATTAAGCGAGTCATTTCACGTGCATGTCAAGACGAAGAGACTCAAGCCACATATTTGAATCTTTGTAAACTTCCCAAGCATGTCTCTAAACGAGACTGCAAAAACCTTAAAAAGATTCAGTCCTCCCCATGCTTACGTGTCATGCAGACAAATGGTGTATTTGGATCGATGGCAGCCTATAACAGATAACTCTAAAGTCTCAGTTCAGTACATTCCGGAAGTAAGCTGCAGCACGTCTAAGGTCCTATTAGGGCCAGATTACCGCCATTCATTGATTGCTTATATTTCGATGAGATAAACGTCGGAAAACGAGTGTAAACTCTCCATTCCCTGAATCACTGCGCATGTCATAGATGCAGCAGAAACGGACGTTCCCGTCCCCTTACGAGGTCAGCCTGAACAGGCTGATGGGCTACAATGGGCTCAGGTCTGATGTTGTGCGCGTGTGGCAGACGCTGCTTATTCCACCGGTAGGGAGTTGATCACAATATGGAACAGAGGCTGATTCCCCTGCTGCTCGCGGCCGGGATGCTGATGGGCTGCCAGGCGACCAGCTCGACCAATCCGGACTCCATCTGGTACGAGCTTCCCGCGGGTTCGAAGCTGGTCCTAAATCAGGACTTGGAGATTCCAGCAGGTCAGGCGCACACCATCGTGCAGAACGCCAAGGCCGGGACATCGGCATACAAGTTAGAGGTAATGTGCCGCTTTGAGGTTGAGCAGCTGGGACCTCGGACTATCCACCCCGATACCTTTCTGATCACGGAGGTTGCGCAGGGCCGTCAGTGGGTAAACGAGCCCAGTACCCTGCTGTTTTACAAGGACCTACACCTGCAATCTGAACAGCAGCAGGCTATCCTGCCCATGCGCTGTGGCTACACAGACGATCCCCTTTTGGGGGAGCCAGTGACTATCGAGCAGATACGCGAGACGCTGGGCCGCGTCATCACGCTGGTGCCCGGACCCGGAGGGGAGAACCCGCAGTAAACTGGACCACAACGCCCGCCTCGACTGCGGTGGCGGTGCTGCCAAAATAAAACGGCGTCCCGAAGGACGTCGCATTTGTCTGGAGTGTGCCCCCTAAACAGACAGGCGACCGATCCTAGAACATGTCGCAAATGCAGCAACTTCGGACATTCGTAACGGTTGAGCCAAGCCGCGCCGCCACCGACACTGCCGCGAAGCACCACGACACTTTCCGGCGTCGGATTGGGCGATTGGTTAGGGTTTGAATACAATTTTCGCTGTAACTTCGCCAAAGAATCCACCCAGAGGTGCAAACATATATAAAGATGAAATATAAGAATAATGGAACAATGTATCCCATTAATGGAGCTAGTATTACTGGCACAACACCAACAACTAAGCCATATAGTGCTCCTGCCCTAGCAGCCCTAAAGGCAACTACAAAAGATGGGAGAAAAAAGATAGCAAACCAGA
>CAVXNM010000089.1:0-43438 GCA_963763115.1 uncultured Gammaproteobacteria bacterium | reverse complement strand
GCGGTAAGCAGACGGCTCCGGGAGGAGTTTGCCAAACTACAGGTTGAGATCAATGAAGAGAAGAGTCGCACCGTGGACTTGGATTGCGGGGAGAGCTTCGGCTTTCTGGGATTCGATTTCCGTCGTATCCGCAGCCTGAAGAAACAGGTGTGGCGGGCGCACTATACGCCCAAGCTGAAGAAGCGTACGGTGTTACTGCGCAAGCTCAAAGAGGTGTTCCGAAGGTATCAGTCCCAGCCGATAAACCGGGTGGTGCAACTGATCAATCCGATACTGCGGGGGTGGGTCAACTACTTCGCAGTGGGGCATTCCAGCGAGTGCTTCAGCTTCATCAAAGACTGGGTAGAAAAGAAGGTACGGCGCCATATGGGGCGATCCCGGAATCATCGGGGCTTTGGCTGGAAGACATGGAGTAAGCGCTGGCTTTATGATGAACTGAGGCTGTTTAACGGCTATCGTGTTCGTCGTGGGTCAGCGGCGAAAGTGTCCCCGGCAGGATAGGTCCCATAAACCTTGGCGCGAAACAAACAGGAGAGCGTAGTGCGGGGTTGCGGCCTGGCAAGGTCGCGTAATCTAGTGGGTGTGAATCCCATTCGGGTAGCCGTTAGCCACGGGCCCGGTATCGAGCCTTGCAGGTGTCCCGGTAACGGGGTGTTTGATGCGTAGGCACGAAAGGAGGCGAGGTGCAAAGGTAACAGGTGATGCTGACCCTGAAGATGTTGAATCCCGAAAAACGCTGGTTGGTGTTGGCCGATGGGTTCTCGCACCCGGCAGGCAACAGTCCCTGATGCGCTATTGGCGAGCGGCAGGGGACACCCCGGGATCTGAGGTCGCGTCGAGCCTTACATTGAGATTACGTGGTAACCAGGGAGATCCGATAGTCGGCGCACAGGAGGTGCGCACCCTCGGACAAGTGTGAAAAGCGAGGATGAGGGCGGTGGCGGTCGGAAGTCGGAGGCACCCATAAGAGCGATGAAGTCTGGTAATGCGGACCGAGCAAAGGGGTGTCGGTTTGAGATAACGAATGATGGCAACATGGCCCGACACTGAGCGGATTGTGACCATGACAACAGGACTTATTCGTTTCACACAACGGGCGCGTGCAGAACCGCGGTGTAGGTTCAACGCCTTGATGGGTCTGTTGTATGACCCGGAGGGGCTGTACGCGAGCTTCGAGCGTCAGGCTGGGAAGAAGGCGCCCGGAGTAGATGGGATACGGAAAGCGGACTATGCGCAGGGCTTGGATGGGCGGATTGCGGACTTATCCAGCTGCCTGCGTCGGTTGGGATACCGACCCCAACCCGCTCGACGGGTGTACATCCCGAAGAGTGGATCGGGGTGGCGTCCGCTTGGGGTTCCATGTTTTGAGGACAGACTGGTCCAAGACAGGCTGAGCCAGATCCTGCAAGCGATTTGGGAACCCGAATTTCGGGATTGCTCATACGGCTTTCGGCCGGGTCGAAGTGCCCACGACGCGTTGCGTCGAGTAGCTGATGTCATTACGAATGAGCGAACCCAGTGGGTGGTAGAGGCGGACATTAAAGGCTTCTTTAATCATGTTAGTCATGAACATCTGGTTCGGTTTCTTGAGCATCGCATAGCAGATCCCTGCTTGATGCGGATCATTCAACGCTTCCTCAAGGCGGGGGTGATGGAAGACGGAGCGGTACGGAGGAGTGAGGAGGGTACGCCGCAGGGTGGACTGGCCTCACCCGTGCTGGCCAATATCTACCTGCACTATGTGCTGGATATGTGGTTTGAGAAGCGGTTTGCTCTACGCTGTCGCGGCAAAGCGTTTCTCATCAGGTACTGTGATGACTTTATCGCCTGCTTTCAATCCGAAGAGGACGCCCGGCGATTTCTTGTTGAACTCAGAGAACGTCTGGCTGACTTTGCGCTGGAAGTAGAACCTTCAAAGACCGGGCTCGTCCGGTTTGGTAGTGCCGCGCCATGGAACTGCAAGCGTGATGGTCTACATCGTCCACAGACGTTCAACTTCCTCGGCTTCACGCATTATGTGCATCGCAGTCGTCGAGGTTATTTTGTCGTTGGCAGGCGAACGGAACGCAAGCGGTTTAAGCGCAAGCTTCAGGAGCTCAACGAGCGCCTGAGCGCATTGCGGGTGCGCGGTGGCACGGCGATGCTGTGCTATTTTCAGCAGCATATGCGGGGTCATATCCAGTACTATGGTGTCAGCGGTAATTACCGGCAACTGGCGGCATATGCTTACTTCGCCAGTCGTCTGTTATACAAATGGCTGAACCGCCGTAGTCAACGACGCTCAACGACTTGGGCCCGTTTTCGGACGTCGCTGCATAGTCGTTGGTTGCCACCGTTGCGTATCTGCCACAATCTGTTTCCCGTACCGTCGTGGAAGACTCAGGCTGGGAGCCGAATGGTGTAATGCACCCTGTTCGGTTCTGCGAGGGCGGTGGGACGTACCCACTACGGGGATTCACGCCGCTACTCTCCAAAACCGCATGCTGCGTTCGACGTGGCGGGAGCTGGAAACGTGACGATGGTAGCCGGATTGAGGGCCATGGCGAAAGCTGTGGAAGCACCACCGGAGCCTAAGGTGCGCGCGCCAGTTCTCGACCCTACCTGTGAGCAGCTGAGGGGCGAGACTCCCCTCGGCTGACTCGACTTTGCTGGACCGAGCTTGGCGCCCAACAGGTCGGGATCATCCAGAGTCTCATCGTCACCTGCCGCTTACACGGCATCGATGTGTACACCTGACTGGTCGACGTGCTGCAGCGTGTGAGCATCCATCCCGCGAAAGAGGTGATCGAACTCACGCCGCGTGTGTGGAAGACCAAGTTCTCCCACGCTCCGATGAAATCCGATATTGCCCTCGCCGATCAATAACGGCGTGGTTTGAACGGTTACGACCCGACAGCCGCCGCGCACGATTCGTTTTCCCATCAAGAATTATATGGGACCAATGAGTCTAGCTTGAATCTTCTGCGCGCCAACTGCTCGCAGCACATCTTGTGAGGAATACCGACCCCTGTCGTACCGCACCAGCAATAGGTGGTAACGTAAAGGACAGAATTCGGCAGAAACTATGCCATCTTCTTGTTCCAATGTGGCTACCAGATTCCTGCGCTGCTGATCCTCCAGGATTTCCGAAACATGAACTACAATTTCCACTGCGTTTCTTGCCTCATGAGCTGTAGGCATATGGTGTATTGCCTGATTCATTGGAAACTCCTATGGGTTGTGTCTTCCGCTTGTCACACTGTTTCTCTTGTTGACTGCAGTCAGTGTTTCCCCGTCTCTTCTGCAACTAGTCGAAAGAACCTGATGTTAAACGCCACCTTGCAAGTAGCCCAGAGTCACCAGTAAGAGTAGGGAGGCGTATTGCACTGATTAATCCTCATGGGTCCTCTCTATGCATACAAACGCGCTTTGGGTTTGGGTCTTCTTGAGATAGAGACTATATGCGCCAACTCACTGAAGCATTTGGAGCAGGAATACGAGCGTCGACGAAAGTATGGCGGATAGAACCAACAAGGTCAGCATGCTTATTCGATAGGTCTTTGTCGTCATGACGTCATCTCCAATCACTGCAGGTTATAATACCGATTCAGAGGGGTGAAACTTCTTCGTGATCACCGAACGGAATCAGACCCGTGTAATGTGTATAGACCAAGAACCGAGTGTTGAGAAGGGATGGTACTGCTTATTTTTTTATCAGGATGTCACAATGCTGTAACAATGCGGATCTCGTAAGAATTTCTGACGCGGCCCGATGATGGTCGTTAGGAAATTGCACCTTTCTGTCCGGTTTCGGTACAAACGCGACATCCTTTGAATCACGGATTATGTCTGGTTTGCAGCAAACCGGACGTTAACGTCCTCCTATCCAACTGCTTCTCGCGGCCAAATCAGAACTTAACTCCCCTTACTTGCCTCGACAGCTCTGATGAAGTATGTCTTTCCACATATGTGTCGATCTAATTTACTGACGAGAAAAGTGGTTGAAGAAATACAATGGCAATTTGGGCACCAAACAAAATGACTCAAAAAAGAATATGTAAATCGGATACGGACTCTACTGTGGAAGAGAAAGAACATCAGAGGCTTCCCGCGAGCATTTGGGCGCTCGGATTCGTCAGCCTTTTCATGGATATATCCTCGGAGATGATCCACGCTCTCCTGCCGGTGTTTATCGTTACGGTACTCGGCGCCAGTACTGTAACAGTCGGCATTATTGAGGGTGTCGGCGAAGCGGCCGCCTCGATCTCCAAGATGTTCTCGGGATGGGTTAGCGACCGGCTCGGTAAACGCAAGGCGCTCACGGTCATCGGATATGGCATCAGCGCGATCTCGAAACCGCTCTTCGCTCTGGCTCCGACAGCATCTTGGGTTCTAGCCGCGCGCTTTTCGGATCGGATCGGCAAGGGTATTCGTGGCGCGCCCCGCGATGCGCTGGTCGGCGACTTGGCTCCGCCTCACTTGTGGGGCGCTGCTTACGGCCTGCGCCAGTCGCTTGATACTGTTGGTGCTTTCGCAGGTCCTCTTATTGCAATAGCACTGATGGCGTTGTCCTCAAATGATTTCCGCCTTATTTTCTGGCTCGCTATGGTGCCTGGGCTGATTTCCGTCGGAATCCTTGTTGTCGGCGTCCGCGAGCCTGCACACAATGCACCGGAACGAGCAGCGCGCAAGCCCGTCCTGTGGAAGGAATTGAGTGAACTCGGAGGCAAGTTCTGGGGTGTGGTCGCCATAAGCACGGTTCTGACACTTGCCCGTTTCAGTGAGGCTTTCCTCATTCTGAGAGCGGAGGATAAAGGTCTTCCTCTCGCATTGGTTCCTGCGGTCCTGGTCGTTATGAATATGGTTTACTCCTTCTCGGCCTATCCGATGGGGGCTTTCTCCGATAAAGCCGACAAGCGAGTTATCATCACAGGCGGTTTCACTGTCCTCATCATCGCGGATATCATTCTGGCTCTGGCACCGAACTTTTGGGTCGTCATGTTGGGTGCCAGCATGTGGGGACTCCACATGGGGATGAC
Organism: uncultured Gammaproteobacteria bacterium; assembly: GCA_963763115.1. Taxonomy (GTDB): domain Bacteria; phylum Pseudomonadota; class Gammaproteobacteria; order UBA9214; family UBA9214; genus CAVQCA01. The sequence goes on along the minus strand of CAVXNM010000089.1, from coordinate 38,420 downwards.
CCAGGGCTTGCTTGCAACACTCATCGCCGAAACGGCCCCAGCGGCGCTGCGAGGTAGCGCATTCGGACTCTTCCATCTCGTCACGGGCATTGCGCTGCTGGTAGCGAGCTTCATCGCGGGTGTACTCTGGGCTTGGGTCAGCCCGTCAGCCACTTTCATCGGTGGGGCTGCCCTCACCGCAGTCGGCCTCGCAGGCACCGTCGCGCTTATCAGCCAACGAAGAGGTGGCTCCGGACGCTAGAGATGTTGCGCCTCCTTACCCCCTCTTCATTCAAAATCAGGCTCGATGGCTTTTCATAAGTAAGACGAAAGATGGGATAAGACTGAACAGCCGCATCGGGTCGGAGACTGTTGATCGCTGTATGTCCACGAATGTCAGGTAATAGTACAAACACGACATCCTGTGAATCACAGATTACGTCTGGTTCGCAGCAATTTCGGACGTCCACATCGTTCTAGCGCTCTTCGCCTGTCGGATATCTGTTCAGCCCGGACACCGTGCGGCGGGCGCGGCAATTCTAGAACTCGCACGTGATCTGCCGTACCAGCGGCCGATGCCCAGTGCCAACGTGTATCGGACAAGTCAGACGCCCACGGGATGGTTGATACCGCTGCGCTGGATCGAGGCGCTGCCCGAGTGGATCAACATTACCCTCATCGGACAGGTGCTCTGGAAGTGGGTGTTTCTCGTGTTGTTGTTTGGACTCGTCCTAGCGGTGCTGCTTGTGGTATCTCGCTGGTCACGGCGCAGACCTTGGGACGGGTCGCTGCGTTCCTACCTGCGCCATCTGAGCACACCCCTGGCCGTGCTGGTACTGGCGCCGCTGCTGTCATCTTTTGCCACCTATCGGATCAATGCAACCGGCTTCGTGGGCGAAGTTCCTCGTTACATCGCTAAAGCGGCCATGTGTGTGGCGGCGGTCTGGCTGCTGTGGCTTACAGCGATTCGAATTGCCGAGGCCATTATCGCATCGCAGAACATCAAAGCGGAGAGTCTGGATGCGCATCTGATGCCCTCGCCGCGCGTTCCCTGGGCACCCTGGGGATACTGGTGCTGGTATTCAAGCTCGCGGAAAATATGGGTATCCCGATGTACGGCTTGGTTGCAGGCGCGGGTGTGTGCGGCATCGCCATCGCCTTGGCGGCGATGAACACGCTGGAAAACTTCATGGGTGCACTCAACCTGTTTGCCGATCGGCCGGTGCGTGTGGGTGATATCTGTCGCTACGATGAGGACCAGAGCGGAGGCTGGCGGGCTGTCGGTACGGTGGAGTCCACCGGCCTGCGCTCCACCAGGATCCGTAAGTTGGACCGCACCTTGGTCATGATTCCGAACGCCGATTTTGCACAGCGACACATTCCAAATCTGAGCCGCTGTGATCGATTTCTGCTGAGTACCACGCTAGGCCTGCGCTACGAGACCACCAGTGACCAGCTGCGCTTCCTGCTGGTACAGCTGCGAGAACTGCTGCACGCTCACCCAAAAACAGTGTACACGGCAAATGCTCCGGTGCACGTGCGTTTTGTCGGGTTTGGGGATTTCTCCTTTATTTTATTATCCGACTAATAGACAGGAGAAAAAGAGAGAGAAAAAAAAGTTGATGTGTTTCACCGCGAGTCATGTATCCGGCTAGATGTGATTTCTGATCGACCAGTAACGGTATTGTCCTAATGTACAATATTAATGACGAGACATTTTACCGCACGATAAGGTAGTGGTGATGATCGGGGTTTACATCAAGTGTCAGGAAAAGCACGAGTGACATTTGGAACAGGGAACACAGGAATATTAAGCTGTGACGGGACAACTCAACCTTGCCTCCTCTGAGGGTGGATGTTTTCCTTGCAGGAATTAATCCAATATTTTGGTTTGCTGACTTTTGTCAGCGGCCTTAGAAAACTTCACAGCAGCGCTCCGGCTGTTAAATGATGAAATACAGAAGTCGTTTTCGAAAGGAGGACGCCATGTGGAATAGAAGGATGAAAGGGCTTGGATGTTTCGTATCTGTGATATTACTCAGTCTTTTAGTCGCCGGTGAGGCTCAATCAATGCTCATTAACGACGGCAACATGTTTACTGATACAGAAACCGGTTATACATGGATGGACGTAGACGTCTATCAGGGGCAACTATTCAATAGTGTAGAATCAACTTTATCCGGTACATTATTTCATATAGCGACGACCGCCGAAGTGACTGAATTGTTCAATAACTTTCCTACTGATCAGAATATAGCCTCAATCATTGGCTGGACTTTTAGCTACTCCGACGGTCCAACGATCGACTATATTTCGCACGGGTTCATCGACAATCTGGTTACAGATAGCATGGGCGAGGCTTACTGGACATGGACAGAGCACCTGAGTCAGAGTGTGGGGATTATTTTCGGGTCCTCGATTATCAACAGGGATTATGCAGAGGATTACATCGGAGTCTGGGTCGTAAATTCTTCAGATCCTGTACCTTTACCCCCAACAATACTGCTTCTAGGCAGTGGGCTAATTGGTCTTGCCGGATTTGGGAAAATAAGATTAATAAAATAAAAAGTGCAAAAATGTCTTTGAGAAAAGCAGAGTCTTTTCGGCTCTGCTTTTTTATTTTGTGACTTCTGCTGGAGTATGGAAGATATAGACGCCCCCTCCTACCCTGAGGGTTACCATGGCCGATGGCTGTCTCAGCGGTCTGAGGGCATCAGAGCATACAGGAGGCGTCTATGAATCGGAACATAGTTTATGTCGGGATCGATGTCGATGACGTGCGTTACCACGGTTGTGGACTGGATCCGCGCACGTGCGAGGTACTGGACTTCCACTGTCGTCCGACATTGAAGCGCTGGCGGTGGCACCCAGGTATCGAGACCCGGTCAAGGCGTTGACCTGTTACAAGGGCATCAAGCATCTGTTCGCCTTGACGATGATCACCGAGATCGGTGATGTGAAACGTTTCGCGCATCCGCGGCAGTTGGTTTCCTGGGTCGGTATGGACATACGGGAATACGCGTCGGGGGGCAAATCACACCGCTTTGGCATCACCCGGAGGGGTAATCACTATCTGCGCACGGCCTTCATCGAGGCGAATCAGCGTGGCTATCGTTCTGTGCGACTCGGCAAAGACGTCAAAGCCCGGCGGGCGAACAGCGCACCAGAATACGTCGCGATTGCCGATCGCTGTTTACGTCGGTTGAACAACAAGGGGAATCGCTTGTTGCTGGCCGGCAAGCACCCGAACAAGGTTAAGGTGGCTTGCGCTCGGGAGATGGTGGGGTTCGTCTGGGAGTCCTGAACCAGGTCGCGGCGTGAAAGCACGGGACGAGGATGTTGCAATCGTTTTGTCGGTCTGAATAGAAGGTCGATCTGGAGGGTAAGACGGAAATCGGGAAGTCCACGCGTTCTGCCTTACAGGACTGTACTGCGAGCATTACAGAGCACCTGCGTATAGGTTGTGGTCACCCCGAAACGGACAGACCTTACTGCGTTACCGAGCACGCGAGTATGAGGATGCTAGTCCAAGGTCATCTCACTTCGGATCAATCGAATATTCAGCTTGGCAAATGGGGCGTCTATATGAACAGCACAAACCCTCATTTTACTCCGCTGAAACCTCACCCTGCTGGCGTCCGCGCCACCGATCAGTGGTCGATCTGCGGCTCGACGTAGCTTTGACCTGAATTCCAGCGCTGCAGTCTGCCCAGCCACCCGTCCGCTGCATGCTTATCCCCGCTGCGCGGGCCGTCAGGCCAGAGTGCAATGGCTTTGCCAGTTAGCAGGTATCGACAATTTCAAGCTGACCGCGATCCAGATCCGCCGGCCGTATGGCTGTTTGGGACCGGTCTGATGGGGTTAACCGGAATAGCCAAATGTAAGAAAGCATAAACCCAGTAGTCACAGCGGCGGCTTTCGGGTTGCCGTTTTTATTTGGAGGATCAAAATAACCGGTCCACGGCCAGGGTCTGAGTGTCAGTGCAGCCCCTTTCCGACACACGCGGCTGATAGCGTCTGCCCGTTGAGTTCTCGTGTAGCCTGACAGGCATGCGGCTGGGGCAGACATCTTACAACCCTTAACATAAAAAGACGTGTCCCATTTCCCTGGAGAGGTCTGGAATGTCGTTTCCTGTCCTTTCTTCTCTTATCTTAATATCAGACACCCATCACCCACCGTGCCAGACTCGCAGCATGGGCCTGTCCCGAATGAATATCGTGGAAATGCAAGCACTCTTGCGGCTACTGGCCGGGTGGGAGAGGCAGGAACTGGCCTTACTCATGCCGGAGAGGCGGGAGGCTGAGCGGCAGGGGTTGCTTCACTGATTAGGATGCCGAGGCCGCTTAAACGAGTATCGCTCAACCAGACCCAGGCCACCGTACGGGGTTTTGATGCCAAAAAAACCACGGCCAGGAGAGGAATAGGTCGTCGCTCGGCGACTCGAAAGCCACCCTCTAACATGAAACAAACAATGTACTGAAGTGTAGTCTCCCTATGGGAATTAACAATACTTGAATCTACTTATGCAAGGGGTGTATCGGTGTTATTCCCTGTACAAATGCGCTAACTCAAACTATAAAAAATATGTGATGGATAAGCAGAAGCAGTCTTGCTGATAGGGAGGGGCAATGGTTGAGAAAAGAAAAAAACACCGCCGTCTATTCATACCCACTACACGGTTTCCGCTGCGCACTCAGGTGGGTGATTTGATAGCGTCTGAGCGCCGGAGGTTACCGATAAGGCGCGTGAATGATATTGCTGTGAAAGAATCATTTACAAAGACTTCATTTCTGGATTGCGCTGATACTATTCGGTCATGCTTGGTACTTTACCATCACCAGACCCCGGCCATGTACCGGGATTTTTGTTTCTAGTGTGGTGCAGGGGGCATTACCGTCCCTAGTAAAATGGCAGAGGTCTGCCATGCTTGTTCAGCAGGTAATCGAAAAAGGTAACGCGTTATATTTTGTTGGAAATGGAGCGAGTGAACTATTAGGGGGGCAAGAATGAAAAGCAATATTTTGCTTATGGTGGTGCTATCGGCTCCTGCATTCGCAGGTTATTACGATGACCTAATTGAGGGGTCTAAAGCGGATGTACTGGTTTGCGAATATACTGAGATTGCCACGTCGGAGGGCCTCAAGCCACAAAATAATTTCTCATTGACCTTTATCATTACCAAAGACAAAGCCTATATGCCAAGCGATAAGGGGCTTGTCGAGGTTCAAATGATATACGGGCTATATACCCTGACGTTTATTGAGACAACCCCGGAAGGGATCGTCCAAGTGACGGCGGTTAACCGTTCGGATGAGAAAAGCGTACACAGCAGGAATACCGTGATGCCAACGAAAGATAGCAGCGATGTAGAGCTATTCCCGAGTCAGAGTTATGGTAAGTGTCGTCGAAAGGAATGAGGCGATAAATTTAACCACTCATTGCAGAAAGGGCGAAAAAGAGGCGGGGTAATCGGGTCTGTCAGATGATCCCGGTAGGGAATGTAAGAATGGTCCTACATTGAAAACGACCCGATGAGTCGGCGCGATCAGATGTGAGGTTCTAATCGCTCCGGAATCATCGGGTCGAGTCAATACGAATAATTGACCGACCGAAATATAGAGTGGAGGTAGGCTGAACGGCAATGTGGCTGCACTGATTGCGCTGATGGTCGTGGATAGGACGGTCCCGGCTTGGTCATCAGAATCGAAGGAAGCAGGCTGAATAAAAAATCCCCCGAAAAATGAGTGATTGTCACATCGCTATAGCCGCAATGTGAACAGGGGGGTCATATATCGTGGCGCACTTATTGGTAAATGACGGCAATTACCTACAGACAACAACAATTAAGAGAGGTATGTATTGTATTGATTACACGATTGTTTATTGCTGTCGTCTGTTGTGGTTTAATGCTTCCGCTGGATTTGTAATCAGCCGTTCGGGGGTTCAAATCCTCTCGCCAGCTCCATAAATCAATCACTTGGAGAGACCACGCCCAGTTGGTTTCTTCATGACGGACCAGGGTCGGAAGCGAGAGTCATTAAACTAGTCTGACCAGACCAATGAAACACCCCCGTCCCGGATCGCTGTTCCAGCGCAACCATAGGTAGTCAGGCAGTCAACGCGCTGCCCTTGTCGCGATGTGCAGAATAAGAAATTTCCCAATATCCATGACTAACATCTTGGGCTATCTTTCGGGCGGTCAATTAATCATATTGACTTGACCCGATGTTTCCGGAGCGATTAGAACCTCACGCCTGTTCATGCCGGGTCATCTTCAGTTAAGCCGACTCTGCCCGGAAACTACACGCTCCTGTATGACCAGCTCCAGTTACACGAGCACCCTTCGGCTAGCATGCGCTTGAGGACATGCACTTCCCTCGAGGGCATCGGGGACAGTTCCATGCCAGTGATTCTGGCGAGGGTTATGTCATGTACGGTTAAAATTTATGATGGGTATGTAACCGGACTTGCACGCAAATCGGCGGTTTTGAGGGTCCGGGCGAACTGCTTGATGATCAACTCGGATTTGCATCCCGGTAGCGCGTGGTGTTGAATTTTCTTTGGAATATTTCATAGATCTCGGCGACAGTGCGTGGCTTGCTGCGCTTCGGGCGGAAAATAGCCTGATTATTCTTCGCCGCTTTGGGGAATATCTCATCCGCAATTCTGTCTGGAGTCTCATAGAGGATTCTCAGGAATGAAATTGCGCCTGTCGCGCCGAAGAAGTGTGTCAAATACAGCTCGGTGTGACCGGGTTCACAGTCAAGTGTATTCGAGAGCCGCTTTCTGTTGTGTTTGACGTACTCTGCCGCCAGCAGGGCCGAGATTCTCGGGTTGTGTCGCAGGGCAAGAACGTACTCGTACATAACCGGATCATGGATTCTCAGTCGATTGTTTCCCGCATCATCGGTATAATTTTCAATCTGCGCTGCATAAGCCCCCATCCCGTATTTTTTTCCATAATTTCTTACGGCTTCGAGCCAGGTTTCATCCTTGAACTGGTAGAGCCCTGCAGCGTCGGTTTTCGGCGCAATGCTCGTCGGGTCGAAGGAGCTTTCGGCTGCAGCGAGTTCCATGAGGAATGAGAATTCCACGCCGGTGCGTATGCTGCCCAGACGAATTGCCGCCAGAATACCGCTGTCTATGCTGAATTTTCTCTTGTCCTTCCTCGCCTGTGTGGCATATTTCCTAATGCTGGCGATCACTTGTTCACCGTCTGGCGCTTTCTGCCGATCCAGCGACGGAAGATACAACAACTCGAATTCGTTGAGTGCCTGCAGGGTGCGCGTACCCGTCTGCCCATTCACGTGATCCTCGCTAACATCAAAACCCAGGGCAAGCAGGTTGTTCTGGATCTCTTCCCCAGCCGGATTCGAGTCGTGTTGTCCGACAGCGCCTGCGGCCTGAGCCACGTTCAGTAACAGGGGAGGGCCCCATTTACCGTATGCAGGCGATTCTTCCGGTTCATGCCCAAGCGGTGCGGAGCTTGACACCGCCGGCGATGGTGCTTGCTCCATGATACCCGGGCCGGCCTTGCCGGACTGTACTGGCTGCCTCGGGGATGACTTGCCCGGATATTCCTCTGCAGATGCTGTTTGCCTGTTTGGTGATTCGGGGTTTTCCGGGAGGATCATCTCCTGGCCGCGGGAATGATACTGCACGGAAATTGCCATCTCACTGCTGTGGGCGGCCAGTGTCCGTATGTCCGCGCTTGCTTTGACGAGTTCCAGGTGGTTACCCTGGACACTCAGGATCGTTGAGGCGTTCATTGCCATACCCAGTAAAAAGATGATGCCGGCTGACAGCATCAGCGCGTTTAACTGCCTGTGGTATGAGTTCTCCGACTGTAAGTGAGGACGCGAATACGGGTGCAGATGCGCCTCCACCGGTGAGAGCCCGTAATCCGTGAACTGTGGCAGGGCATACCTTTTTAGTGTTTGTGCTGCCTTTCTTCGGCAGTAATGATCATCGATATGCAACGTTCGAGCCCTGTGTATAGTTGCTTCAGATGCATCTGAAGCTGGTCAATGGATTCGCCCTCCCTGTCCCGATTTCCTGATTCCGCCGTTTTCCGGAACTGCTGCCCTTTCCCATCCTTGTTTATGGCCCCTCTGTTTGGTCATAGATCGCCATAAAGAGACGGTTTGCTGAAAACTGCGTAAACGGTATAGCGTCATTTCACAGCTGTACCTTGGGGTACAAATAGTTAGTCGGCAAACATCGGCGACTGGCACGATATGAACCGGGGGAGGGTCCATTCCGGGCTTGATACCCTTATTGATGAGTCCCTGCCGGTGTATCCACCCGCGGTGCAGCCGGAATCCCTGACAAAATATCAGCGTGTGTGATGCGAGCTATTCATTCTGTACAACACAGACATGAGGCGAACATCCGCTGGTTACGACAACCGGTCAGGGGTTGTTTTCCCTGTCCGGCGGAAATTCAATGAATCTAGTTATCCATTGCGCCCTGATCTATCCAGAGCCTGATGGTGTCTATTTCACTTGCTGACAGCGACTCTCTTCCATGAGGCATGTTGATCTTGGGGTCAGCCTTGCCGGCAACGAGGATGTACAGGGTGCTGGACTCGGCAGACCCCGGAACGATAACCGGCCCCAGTCTGGTTCCCTTCATGATTGACGCATAGGAATCGATTTGGAAGCCGCTCTTTTGCGCACCCTCCATATCCGGCGTGTGGCATTCAGCGCAATGCTTGTCCAGGATCGGCCTCACGTCTGCGGTGTAACCCGGTTTATGCTCTCCGCTGCAGGCGATCGTCACCAGGGTACTTACTAGGATAGTGGGAAGGCATGCGTGCCTGATGGTCATCATTTTCTCCTCCGGAAGCAACAGATTAACCCAATTCGCTTTTTAGCATAATCTATATCCCGAGAGACGCAACTTCCTTGATCTCAGTCAATATTACCCCTGCCTCAACCCTGGATGTTGATAACATGCTTGTATATACGCTCCCTGACGGGTTCGAAAATGGTGGTCAGTTGGATGAAAGGCACCGCGGAGTGGATTCTTCTGTTGAAGGAATACAACCGGGCAAACATACGGGATACGGTTCTGACTTGGTTGGTCGGGGTGAGAGGATTCGAACCTCCGACCCCTGCCTCCCGAAGGCAATTCCAACACCCATCCATTCAATGAGTAACGTCGACAACCAATTGATTAAATAAATATAATGACAATTATATTTTAGGTTTAAGCGATATAATCTACATCAGCACTTAATGCGCACTTACGGCAGGATGTTGACCATGAAAGCGAAGCTCACGAAGTGCAACATTTAGAAATTTTCCCCGGCAAAAAAACCCTATGAGGTACGCGATCGTGACCTGAAAGGTTTCCTTTTGCGTATACAGCCAACCGACTACAGCGCCTATTACTGTGAATATGGGCGCGGTAAGCGTAAAAAGCTGGGCAAGCTGCCAGATGTAACACCTGAGCAGGCGCGAAGAAAAGCGGAAAGCCTGTTAGCCGGGCTAACCCTGGGCGATAAAACGCCGGCCGAGAAGAAGCGCAAAGCCAAAACGCACGATTTGAAGGGCTTTATTGAAAATGAATACGGACCGTGGTGCAAAACGAACAGGAAAAGCGGCGCGGCCACCGTTGCGCGAATTAAGGCGGCGTTTTTTGATGATCTGGGTAATAAGAAGCTGCCGGAAATAACGCTGTGGTTATTGAAAAAATGGCGTACAGCACGACGCAAAGCTGGCAAGAAACCGGCCACTATTCACCGCGATACCGTGGCATTGCGGGCGGCGCTGGCTAAGGCCGTTGAATGGAAGTTACTTGACGCTCACCCGCTACGGGATATTAAGCCGCTGAAAACCGACCGGTGCGGTGTTGTCCGATACCTGACGAAGGATGAAGAGAAGCGGCTAAGGACGGCGCTAGCAGCGCGCGACGCGCAAATAATTGAAGGTCGGGATAGCGGCAACCTATGGCGGAAACAACGCAGCTATGACCTGCTACCGGCTATTACCGGGCCGTATGGCGATCACCTGACACCCGCCATATTACTTACCATAAATGCCGGCTTGAGGCGCGGCGAATTATTATGCCTGACCTGGGACGCTGTGAACTTAAAAGCAAACATCATGACGGTGAAGGGCGAAACAGCGAAAAGCTCAACCACAAGGCATGTCCCATTAAACAAGGAAGCGCGCGACGTGCTGACGGCATGGAAAAAACAAAGCGATGGAACCGGGCTAGTGTTCCCAGCGCGCGACGGCGGCAAGCTGGACAACATGAAAAAAAGCTGGGCCGGCGTACTGGCTGAAGCAAAAATAACCGGCTTTCGCTGGCACGACACGCGGCACAGTTTCGCGAGCCGGCTAGTTATGGCCGGCGCTGACCTGTATGTGGTGAAGGAACTTCTAGGGCATTCCACAATTGCCACGACAGAAAAATACGCACACCTTGCGCCGGAACACAAACAGGCAGCCGTCGCACTGCTGGACGGGGGGCGTTGATGGGCACATGGTTACTTCCAGCAGTTTCAGACATTCGACCCGGTAGCGGGCGAAGTACCACATCATCCGTTTTCCTACCTTGCTGCAATTGCATAGCGTGCACGGGCGCTGTTGAAAACCCGTACGTCGAAACAAATTGAATCAGCCGCAATCGGAATAGATTAGGCGATTACTGAAGTTCTCCACACCTTCAACAAATCGGAAGCCTCTGACGGAGTCCGCGAACTTAAGGAGTGCATAGACTGGTGGGGCGATATTGGGGGGATGATTGTACCGACGGCAACAACGTGTCAATGCCAGTCCATGTGTCACCGTTCCGAAATGTCTGAAAGCAGTACATTCCAGCCATCGTAAGCGTGGAGCAGCATGTCTGCTTTAGAGTCCTACCCGGACCTTCAGTATTTTCTTATCAAGCCAGCAGAAACGCCTAAGAGACCACCCATCACTCACTGTGCCAGACTCGCGGCATGGACCCCATCAAAGGCAAAGCCACCCGGCCAGCATACCAACCGACCAGGTGATTATGCACGCCCTGGACTTCCCTGTGCCGGCACGGGAGCGAAGGCGCTGTTACCACGGGGGGGCGAAATCTGCTCAGAATCGTTGGCGGAACATCAACAAAATCCGGGTGATGTTTGTGAAGACCCAACTGTCTGCTGTCACCCGCGGTGCCGGACTTGCGGCATGGATGTATATACAGGCACGGGCTGATTCGGCGAATTCTCGTCTCGCAAATAGTAAAAAGGGCCGCCAAGTGCGGAGGCACAAGGCGGCCAAAAGGACCAGCAACGCTTTAGGAAGGGGGGATAGCCCTCGCGTTGCTAGTCAGAGATTCAATTAATCCCTGAAAAATCGCTTCGCGACGCCATTGTGGTGCTATGAACTACCCACTTTCGCAAACAATTCAATCAAGGAAATCACCGGCGGAATCAAGGCGGCCGCCAGAATAAAGATCCCATACAAAAAAGCACGAAGTGTCTCGTTCATCATTACCTCCTTGGCGACGACTAGCAACGAAAGCCCCATCCCCTGCCTGAAACCAGCGGTCTATAACCGTTTCAGGCTTAAGAGATACCAATGATGGAGATGCAGGTTTAGTGCCAGCCTCGTATACCTTTGTTAGGTGGCACGAGGAAATTCTCCGCTGCGATGTCCCGCTTACATTTCTAGTCCGACCGCCTGCCTGTAGCGGGGCAGGCGCAGCGAACTGGGGCGGGAGGAACTGGAATTGATTGTGCGGGAGCGGATGGAGGCTGAGCAGCAGGGGCGGTTACACTGACCACCAGACCCTGGCCATGTGCCTGGGGCATGTCTTCATGACAGGTCCGGAATAGACCCGAAACAAGACATTGTGCGTCCAGCGAAGGCTGGCGCGTTCAGTGGGAGTCAGTCCCACCGGGGTAACAGTCGGAGCCCCGTAGCTTGGGTAGCAGGATTGCAGTTGGGAAACCGGGATTCTGAAGCCTACCGACAAGGCCATCGTCAGGATGGCCGCGAGTTACGAGGCCGTAGCGCAAGCGAACGAGAGGTGGCCCCGAAAATTTGAAGCCCCGGAGGCCGAGCCTGCAATGTCTTGGTGAAGGCAGCATGGCCCAACGCGAACCGACCGATGCGGTGGGTCACTCCGGCGGGGTGGATATCGATGGCATGGTGACAAGGACGTGCTAAGCAACTGGAGAGGCCCTCCTCGACCCGTTGAGAAATTGGCGGAGCCAGGTAGGCCGCATAACCGGGCACACCGGGAAAGCGGTCGAAGGCGAGAGGGCGTCGGATGGGTCCGAAGTAGTGTTGAAGCGGGGTAGCGCCCGTGGAGCGAAGGGGCCCTGCTGTTTGTAAGGCTTCTGACAATACGGGAGGCAAGGGGGAGATGATAACGACGCCCATCGGTTTGCAGGACCTGAGGAGGAAGCTATACGCCAAGGCGAAGGCTGAACCGCACTGGCGTTTCTGGGGATTGTACGTCCACGTCTGCAAGCGGGAGGCGCTGCGCGCTGCGTATGCGATGGCCAAAGAAAATGACGGGGCTCCGGGCAGTGATGGAGTCACCTTCGAGGCCATCGAGGAGCAGGGCGTGGAGGGTTTTCTGGAGCAGATCCGCGACGAACTGATCAAGCGTACGTACGTGCCGCTGCGCCCGCGGAGAAAGGAGATACCGAAGGAGGGGAGCCACAAGGTCCGCCTCCTTTCGATCCCCTGCATTCGTGACCGGGTGGTACAGGGTGCGCTGAAGCTGATAGTGGAACCGATCTTCGAGGCCGACTTCCAACCGGGGTCGTTTGGTTATCGCCCGAAGCGGACAGCTCATCAGGCGGTGATTCGCGTTGCCGATGCGATCGTGGTGGGTAAGACACGGGTAATCGACATTGATCTCAAGTCTTATTTCGACGGAGTGCGGCATGATCTGCTGCTCGCGAAAGTGGCCGAGCGGATTGATGATGACGACGTGCTGCACCTGCTGAAGATCGTTCTGAAGGCGAACGGGAAACGAGGCGTTCCGCAAGGCGGTGTGATCTCGCCCGTGCTCAGCAACCTCTACCTCAACGAGGTGGACCGGATGCTGGAGCGGGCGAAGACCGTCACGCGTTACGGCAAGTACACTGGCATCGAATATGCGCGGTTTGCTGACGATGTGGTGATCTTGATCAACGCCTATCCGCGCTACAGCTGGCTGCTGAAAGCGGTGGACAAGCGCTTGCGGGAGGGGCTTGCCAAATTACACGTCCAACTCAACGAAGAGAAGAGTCGCACCGTCGACCTGGCCCGGGGCGAGAGCTTCGGGTTTCTGGGATTCGACTTCCGCCGTGTCCGTAGTCTGCAAGGGAAATGGCGGCCGCAGTACACGCCCAAGCTGAAAAAGCGCACGGCCTTACTGCATAAGCTCCGAGCGGTCTTCCGGCGACACCGATCCCAGCCTGTGAATGGGTTGCTTGAGAATATCAACCCGATTCTGCGAGGCTGGGTGAACTACTTCGCCATTGGCCACTCAAGCCGGTGCTTCGGATTCATCAAGCGCTGGGTGGAGATGAAGGTTCGGCGTCACCTGATGCGAGCCCGGAATCGACAGGGCTTCGGCTGGGAGCGATGGAGTACGCAGTGGTTGCACGATATCCTGGGGTTGTTTGACGGCTACCGGGTGCGTGTCGATTTGCGGAAAGCACTCTCGGCAGGATAGGTCCCATAAGCCGGGGCACGAAGCGAACAGGTGAGCGTAGTGCGGGGTTGCGGCCTGGCAAGGTCGCGTAATCTAGTGGGTGTGAATCCCATTCGGGTAGCCGTTAGCCACGGGCCCGGTATCGAGCCTTGCAGGTGTCCCGGTAACGGGGTGTTTGATGCGTAGGCACGAAAGGAGGCGAGGTGCAAAGGTAACAGGTGATGCTGACCCTGAAGATGTTGAATCCCGAAAAACGCTGGTTGGTGTTGGCCGATGGGTTCTCGCACCCGGCAGGCAACAGTCCCTGATGCGCTATTGGCGAGCGGCAGGGGACACCCCGGGATCTGAGGTCGCGTCGAGCCTTACATTGAGATTACGTGGTAACCAGGGAGATCCGATAGTCGGCGCACAGGAGGTGCGCACCCTCGGACAAGTGTGAAAAGCGAGGATGAGGGCGGTGGCGGTCGGAAGTCGGAGGCACCCATAAGAGCGATGAAGTCTGGTAATGCGGACCGAGCAAAGGGGTGTCGGTTTGAGATAACGAATGATGGCAACATGGCCCGACACTGAGCGGATTGTGACCATGACAACAGGACTTATTCGTTTCACACAACGGGCGCGTGCAGAACCGCGGTGTAGGTTCAACGCCTTGATGGGTCTGTTGTATGACCCGGAGGGGCTGTACGCGAGCTTCGAGCGTCAGGCTGGGAAGAAGGCGCCCGGAGTAGATGGGATACGGAAAGCGGACTATGCGCAGGGCTTGGATGGGCGGATTGCGGACTTATCCAGCTGCCTGCGTCGGTTGGGATACCGACCCCAACCCGCTCGACGGGTGTACATCCCGAAGAGTGGATCGGGGTGGCGTCCGCTTGGGGTTCCATGTTTTGAGGACAGACTGGTCCAAGACAGGCTGAGCCAGATCCTGCAAGCGATTTGGGAACCCGAATTTCGGGATTGCTCATACGGCTTTCGGCCGGGTCGAAGTGCCCACGACGCGTTGCGTCGAGTAGCTGATGTCATTACGAATGAGCGAACCCAGTGGGTGGTAGAGGCGGACATTAAAGGCTTCTTTAATCATGTTAGTCATGAACATCTGGTTCGGTTTCTTGAGCATCGCATAGCAGATCCCTGCTTGATGCGGATCATTCAACGCTTCCTCAAGGCGGGGGTGATGGAAGACGGAGCGGTACGGAGGAGTGAGGAGGGTACGCCGCAGGGTGGACTGGCCTCACCCGTGCTGGCCAATATCTACCTGCACTATGTGCTGGATATGTGGTTTGAGAAGCGGTTTGCTCTACGCTGTCGCGGCAAAGCGTTTCTCATCAGGTACTGTGATGACTTTATCGCCTGCTTTCAATCCGAAGAGGACGCCCGGCGATTTCTTGTTGAACTCAGAGAACGTCTGGCTGACTTTGCGCTGGAAGTAGAACCTTCAAAGACCGGGCTCGTCCGGTTTGGTAGTGCCGCGCCATGGAACTGCAAGCGTGATGGTCTACATCGTCCACAGACGTTCAACTTCCTCGGCTTCACGCATTATGTGCATCGCAGTCGTCGAGGTTATTTTGTCGTTGGCAGGCGAACGGAACGCAAGCGGTTTAAGCGCAAGCTTCAGGAGCTCAACGAGCGCCTGAGCGCATTGCGGGTGCGCGGTGGCACGGCGATGCTGTGCTATTTTCAGCAGCATATGCGGGGTCATATCCAGTACTATGGTGTCAGCGGTAATTACCGGCAACTGGCGGCATATGCTTACTTCGCCAGTCGTCTGTTATACAAATGGCTGAACCGCCGTAGTCAACGACGCTCAACGACTTGGGCCCGTTTTCGGACGTCGCTGCATAGTCGTTGGTTGCCACCGTTGCGTATCTGCCACAATCTGTTTCCCGTACCGTCGTGGAAGACTCAGGCTGGGAGCCGAATGGTGTAATGCACCCTGTTCGGTTCTGCGAGGGCGGTGGGACGTACCCACTACGGGGATTCACGCCGCTACTCTCCAAAACCGCACGCTGCGTTCGATGTGGCGGGGGCTGGAAACGGGATTACGGTGAACTCTACCCGGGCACGAAGGAGGAAACTCCGGATACAGACAAGAGGTCGCCTAGTGGGTCACCGCGCCAGTCCTCGACCCTACTCCACCCGGCAGGCTAATGACCGGAAAGCAACTTTGGTCATTCGTAACGTCTTGCGTGAAGGGTCGCGAGGCGCGCAGCAACCTCGAATGGCCTCGACGGTTAATCTCAGTACGATGCAATCACTGCTCACCATGGGTGTGTCATTGGGCTGCTCGGCGAGTGACGCCGCGCGAGGTCTGAACGGAAGACTCCACTTTCCGAGGCGACTGCTGCAGCCCATTGCAGCGTCGAGTCGTGTGCCGCAATTTCCGCTTCGCCTTCGGCAGCGAAGGTGACCATGCGGCGAGTCAGAACGGCGTTGCACCTCTGCCGGTATCGATCGTCTGGCCACGACCGCGTCGACCGCCTCGAGGGCCGCCCGGGAGGCGTCGGGCTCGGCGTGAGCGCGCGCGGAGGCCATATGATCGAACAGCTCGCGGTCGGCGCCTTTAAGCGTCGCGGTGGGATCGGGTAACGCAGCCATCAGTCGTTGTCCTCCCATTCCTGCTGGCGTTCCCGCCAGACTTTCACGGGTGTGGGATAGGTCTTGTCGGTATGCAGATCCAACAGGTACGGGCCGGTTGCGCCGAGCGCGCGGCCGACGGCCGCCGTGATGTCGTCGGGCCGCTCAACACGCTCGCCCTCACCACCCATCGACCGGGCGAAGGCGACCCAGTCGATACCGGGAATATCGGTGAGACGTTCCGGGCCGGGCCCCATCTTGGACGCGCGATAGTAGATGTTGCCGTAGGCACGGTTGTTCATCAGCGCAATGACGAGCGGGACCTTCTCGCGCGCCGCCGTATGCACCTCCATGCCGTGCATCAGCATGCAACCGTCTCCCGTGGCGACCATCAGCGGTCGCTCGGGACGGGCCAGCTTTGCCCCGATGCCGAGCGGAACCGCCCCGCCCATCGGCCCGAGGTTGGTCAGCGAGAAGTGGGTACGGGGCTCGCGAACATCCCAATACTCGGCAAACCACGCGCGGTGTGCGCCCGAGTCCACGCACAGCACACCGTCGTCGGGAAAGGCGGCTCGCAACTCGGCCACAACACGCGCCGGGTGCATGGGGGCGGCGTCGCTACTGGTGTCTTCCGGTTGGTATTGGTTTGGCCCCTGGGCACGGATCTGCGCGAGGAACGCTCGGCGATCCGCGCGCCCGGCCTCGAGCCCCGCCGCCTCCTTGAGAGCCGCCAGGCGTTGCAGCGCCTCGCCGGCATTGGCGACCACCGCCACTTCGCCGGCCCAGGTGCGACCAATGATCAGAGGGTCGGCATCGATCTGGATCAGCGCCTTTGAAGGCAGCATCTTCGGGTCCCATTGCATCGTGTCGCGTTGGGACAGTCCGGACCCGATGACGAGCAGTATGTCGGTCTCGTCCGAGCGGATCGCATCGATCGCCCAGCGCGAGCCGCCGTAACCGAATACGCCGAGCGCGAGGGGGTGACTTTCGGGGATCACCCCTTTCCCCGACAGCGTGGTCGCGACCGGAATCTCGAAGCGTTCGACAAAAGCGCGCAGTGCGTCGATTCCGTGCGCATGCAGCACGCCGGGGCCGGCGAGCACGATGATTCTCTGATTTCCGACCGTGTTGAGCAGCTCGACTGCACGGTCGAGTGCATTCTCGTCAACGAACCGCGGCGAACATAGCGATTCGGGGACCGGCTGCCACGCTGAAGCGATTTCGGCCTTCTGCACATCGACCGGCACCGACAGGTGAACCGGAGACCGACGCGCAAAGGCATACGTGATCGCGTGCCGGAGGTGATGGGGAACAACGGCGCGCGAGGACATCGATAGAGACAATCCGGTAATGGGCTTGAGCACGTCCATGTCGTCGATTCCGGCGCCGGACGCATCCTGGAAGCCACCCATGCCCTCCCACGATCGCGCAACCTCTCCGCTGATTGCAAGGAGCGGAGTGCGGTCGGCCAGTGCCGCGGCGAGCGCCGTCGTCATGTTGAGAACACCCGGCCCACCGATACCGAAACACACTCCGAGACCGCCCGAGGCCCGGGCGTAGCCGTCGGCCATATAGGCTGCGCCGCCCTCGAATGCCGCGACGATCGTCCTCAGGCCCTCGGTCCCGGTCAGCGCCGGCATGAAGTTGTCGTTCAGCCCGCCGAGATCAATGAAACAGTGGTCTACACCCTGATCGCGAAGCGCGGAAAGTATGTAATCTGCCACTCGCATCAGGCAGTCACTGCACTTGGGAACGCCAATCGCCCGCCAGGTCGCGGCCAGTCAACCGCAATCAGATGCCCCGTACCCGAGCACGTGATGAACGCCGTGCGACGATCGGGGCCACCGAAACAAAGATTGGTGATCATGGGGTCCGACAAAGGCAGGGTCTCGACTGTTCGACCGTCCGGCGAGACCTGCGTGATGCCGCCGTCGATCAGCGTCGCCTGACAAACCCATCCCTCCCCGTCGACTTTCATCGAATCGAACAGCGCGTAGCCCGGTGCACCGTAGAGCATCTTTCCCGGGTGAAACTCGCCATCCGCATTGGTAGCGATCTTGCCGGGACCGTCAAGGTCCCAATACCAGATCCGCCCGACCTGCGTCTCGGCCACGTAGAGACGACTGCCGTCCGGCGACAGGGCTATGCCGTTCGGGCTGTCGAGCGGGAATATCTTTTCGGTGATGCTGGAACCGTCGGGTTGGGCATAGAAGACCCCTGTGCGATCGCTCGACCGTTCGGTGCGAATACCGTGGTCGGTGAACCAGAAGCCACCGGTCTCGTCGAAAACGAGGTCGTTGGGACCGCGCAGCGGTTGATCGCCGCAAGCACGGTAAAGGGTTGTGACCTCGCCTGTCGAGAGATCGACCCGGTCGATGCGGCCTCCCGAATAGGTCGGTGGTGCCACAAGTCCAAAGACAAGCAGGCCATCCTGGCGGTGGAACGAGAAGCTGCCGCCATTGTTGCAGACATAGACCGCGCCGTCCGGACCAATCGCCGCACCGTTCGGGCCGCCGCCGAGATGCGCGATGCGCGATGCGCTCAATGTCACCGTTCGGCGAGACTCTCGCGAGTGTTCCAGCAGCAATTTCGGTCACCAGCACGGACCCGTCCGCCAATGCGACCGGACCCTCGGGAAACTCAAGACCGACTGCGATGATCCGCACCTCGGTCTTTGGCGAGCTGACAGTAATCATCCGCGATTGCCCACGTGGAAATCCCCTGAGAGTCGGAGTTTCCCGCAGAACAGCTCGGCCCGCAAGGGGCTCGGGCGATCACGGTCCTGCAGTCGCTGGAGCGCTAATACACCAGCACGCATACGCAAAGCCCGCTCCGTGCCCGGGAATATGCGGGACTGCGCTGTCTTGCCGTCGCCGCCATGCCGGTGGTCGCACTTACCCTTCTCGTAGCGTGGTGGCGCGCGAGAGTCTCGACTTCGGTATATTCCGGTCGTCATCTGAAACAAGGAGAACGACATCTTAAGGTCGATTCCTGTCCTTTTACGAATCCTTATTTAAGCTTCTCCTTTAGGACAGGACTCGACCACAAACACGACCTTCCCTATTATCCTGCCAAGGTCAGAAATGCAGCAACTCGGGTCATTCCTAGTCAGTAATCTGTACTACCGAGAACTGCCAAATCCGGTCATGCCCCTGATCACTGTCGATGACTGGAATGCAGCGACAGCAGACGTTCAATTTGATGTGACGAAGTGGCAAATATGTGCCACACAACTTGCCGTTCCTTGAAACGAAAAACGCGGCCCGAAGGTCACTGCATCCACACCTGGAACCGTTAAGCCGGCTTCCTTCTGCTTGCCATCCCAGTAAGACCTGGAAGTCCGGAGTCGAAGAGGTGGTGAAACAGCGAGCACCGGGAATAAGAAAGTAACCGAGTATACGTTTGTGACGAAAAAATACCCCTTCGCGCGAGCGCGGAGGGGTGTGGTAAAGAACAGGATCAGGCGGCGATGTAGGTTTCCTGAAAGAAGTGTTCAACAGCAGGAGAGTCATGCACGATCTGACTGATTTCATCGACACCGACGACGATCCTGTAAGAGGCGCAGAAACAGTCGCGTTTCCCGCATCTTTCGCCGGCGCAATCCACTCTGCGGTCGAGATCCAGTACCGGATCGGTGTTCTTGTGCAGCGAGATCGATGCGGCCTGAACGATATCGACATCATCGTCCGCTGCCGGCCGTACCGTGAACGCGGGTCCAACTGTGCAAAATATGACTCCGCCTTGCGAGTCGACTTCGAGTCGCCCGGCGCTTTTGCCGAAGTGAAATACGCGGTGAGCAACCCGTGTATCCGGTGAACTTTGATACGGCCGTGGTTCTTTCGTGCCCATGTGGGAACGCTTCTCGGCTGGTGCGTACCAGGATTCGACCAGGCACACCACCTTTTCAGCAGTCTTCCTGAAGTGCTGCTCAAGGTCTTGCAGCGAATGGACATCACTTTCACTCGCCGCCGCATAGATTTGATTGTTCAAATCCATCTGCTGCTGTGTGAGTTCTTGCAGGAGCTTTTGCAGTCGGGTGATTTCACTCTCCACCGCATCCCGCTGCTGTTCGAGACTCATCTTGCTTCGTGAGCCAAGGGGCGTATTTTGTAACATATCGACCTCCAATCGTTCAAAAATGCGCGCGACTATCGCGCGCCACTCTATAGTCAATAAATTACTGTACGCCGTTGGTCTGTCAGGTCAAGAGCTAACCACTTCGGACGACACGGGTGCAGGAAGGTACTCTACCGGTCGTTCGTATCGTCGCCGTTGATTGTCTCACCCATGGCATTGTTATACTGGTCACCGACGCTATCGACCGAAGACATCACACCCACATCGGACAGGCGCTGTGTATAGCGGATTGACGGGTACTGACTGTGCCAGTCGGATCAAAGTGATGGATCAGAACTTGCGATTTTGGTCTGGAAGCTCACATTAAGTAAATATTTGTATTAGAGTCTTCTAGACGACCGGGTTGGGCCGGAAGCAGCCGGTTGCAATCGACCCCACTGAATGACCGATTACTTTTAGGACATGCCCGAGCAAGCCAGAGATGTCTCGTTTGAGGCACGTTCCGGACCTTTAGCGAAAGATAAAATTAGCCGAGAATGAAGGTCGGTTTGGGGAAAGACGTGTTGTGGCCAACGGTCGAAATTCGATTACAAGGTGAGAACGATCGAACTTGCTGCATCCCGGTCATCGTCAGGGATTACGGGCATGAACGGAATTGGCAGCCGAACCCAGACAAACAGCAGCACCAACCACCGGCCCTCATCCGGGTAGCTGAGGCACAACAAATTTTGCACAGTGGAAACCTGGGAATTGTCAGATTGACTTTATGAATAAGATTGATTGTTGTAAACATTCTCGGAGGCTCTGACGCCTAGCGGGGACGAAAAACCATTCTTATTCAATCTGTCATTTCTGTCTAGCTTGCGCTGACTGGGAAGTGAAATACAACCTCCTAACTTTCCCTTTTCTACGAACTTTGAACAACCGTTCTTTAAAGCGTTTGATACGATCTCTTTGATTTTCTACTGTGTGGCTTAGATCCACCAAAATCATCTCCGATTTTCGAGATAGTTCGAAATATCGTTGAGTCTCCGATTCCAAAGCTGGGGTATCTCGTTGCATTATTAAAAGCGCGTTCGCCGCACCCAACGTAAAATCATGATATTCACGGACCACTCCTTGCGCGTAAATCATCGCCTTGAGGACATTTTCTTGTGAGTCAACGAAACTGAGTTTAAAAATAGCCGCTGTCTCTACACTTATTGCTATGATGCCGACCAGCTGCAAACAGATCGGAAGTTGCGGCAATACAAAGGGGTTGATCCATTGAAGTAACGTTTTCAGCGGTTTTCTGGTTTCCGTAAACTTGTCTGTGCATGAATTGAACAAATCACGTGCAAAGCGCCAATTGCATGCATGGAAATCAGCGCCGGCCGTTTGGTAACAGATATCGTGATTGTCACAAGCATTCTTGAAATCAATATAAGAAGAGAGCTTGCTCACATTTCGGTCATATTCTTGGTCTGGCTTTAGATGTGGATGCATCACGGCGCTTGTTGAGCAGCCATTAGGGTGATAGTAATAAGGATAATTGAGGTCTCTTATATCTTGATCATCAGGACGCGGCAGAGGCACCACACCGACATGTCCTGCCTCTCCGTTGAACGTATCTTTGAATTCCTGGTTGATGAACTGTAGCGCTTCCTCGCTATTGTTATGGGCGTGAGCCGGAACGCTTAGCGTTGTCACTAAGACTGAGATTACCCCGATAATTCTCACCGTTTGGAGTATTCTTATATTTTTCATTACGGCTGCCCCATAAACGAGAAACTGAAGAGGGATATATACATGAGCGTGCTGCAAACATTAATGCTAGCAAACACTGTGCCGTGAGGTGATTCAAGCCATGGTGCAGAATAATACTGTGTTCTCTCAATACCTCCAGCTGGTTCCGAGCCACGTATTGGGGCTGGTTGCAGCCATCACACTCCTTCGCCATACCGCACAGGCGGCTCAGATTCGGATTGTTGTAAATCAACTGACGAGGCAGCACCCGGATGACGGCATGATCGTGATGGGAACCTGAACGAGAGCCTGTAATCCGCCAGTTCTTGATGGCTGGACGCCGGTGAACTAGGCAACCAGAATTCCAACCTTCCAGACCAAGGCAATGCTCAATGCCGAACCGATGTAGAGTAGAGTTTGATGCTTGTAGTCATCATAAAGTTTTGTTGGCAAAACATCCACCATTCGATTGTCTGGGCACAAGTGCTAATAAGTAGAAATACGTATCTTGCTAATAGGTCGTTGATGTTTCCAGTGAACTGCTTGCAGGAATTTAACGTCCGATATGAGTCGCGTATAAGTGTTTCTAGCTCTTGGTGGGAAAGGCAGCAACGGGTCGTACTCAGACTGTCAATCGTGACGACCAAGCATGGTGCTAAGTGATGCGTTAGCTATCTGCGTTAATTGGCGGAGCGGTAGGGATTCGAGTTCGCGGCCAACTGTTTGAGCTGCGTCGCTCCGTATTTTACTGCTTACATTTTGCTTACATGGCGCCAAAACATGGGTAGCATGCTACGCTAACTTATTGTTTTAATGATGGGCCCGCCAGGACTCGGCCTTGGGACCAAGGGATTATGAGAACCATATCCCATTGAAGCCGCCCAAGAAAGCCGAAGAAGCCTAAACGCTTTTCCAGTGTCCGTCCCGCCAGAAGTCTCCGACCGATCTTATCTCGAACGCCCGGCCGTAATTATGGGGCGTGTCTCAGTTAAAAGTTGACCGGGCACATCGGGTTGCGTGTCCGAACCGACCGAAACGGGGCCGAATCGGCCGAGGTCGGTCGCGCCGGAGTGGGGGTGGGGGAGGGAGTCAACGTGAAGTGAGGCACCGCACTTCCTGACACGCCTGCCGTTCTCTCCCCGGGAACCTGACACGGTTCCCGCCGACTCGATAGCTCAGGATTTCAGGATTCCAGAAGTTCAGGTTTTCACCCGACTTCCTGCCCCTGCTGTCCCCCGTATCAGCACCCGCGCCGCAATTGTCTGCAAGGAGGCGTTTTTTCGCAGCGCAGGAAGAATTTCATAACAGTCTGTAATTTATTGATATTACTGGCTGATGATAATGCCTCCAAGCCTGGGGAGAAAATCATCAGAACAATATCACCCTTTCATCAGGATTAATTACGTACTTCACGCTGGAATAGGCAGGTAGACACACAACCGGCCTTCACGTGCTGCATCACCGCCGGGCGGGATGGCCAGTCAACACAACCTGGAGCGCCATCATGAAGACATTCAGTAGAATTATTCTCGCATTCTGCATCCTGGCAGTCTCTCGCCTCCTGCCGGCGGCGGTACCCGCCGACACCAACTACGAGCGCCTGGTCGTATTCGGTGACAGCCTCTCCGATCCCGGCAACGCCTACGAACTAACCGGTATGGCCCTTAAGCCGCCCTACACGGCATTGATCCCGGACCACCCGTATGCGCGCGGCGGACATCACCTGAGTAATGGGGCGACCTGGGTTGAGCGGCTGGCCAAGAAAATGAAACTGCGTAAGAGTGCGGGTCCGGCACTCCGGGTGCCCGGCAAATTCTCCAATTATGCCGTTGACAGGACACGCGCCTGCTCGGACAGCCCCTCGCCCTCGCACCTTGATCTGACATCGCAGGTCAGCCTGTTCCTGACCCAGTTTGGTGCGGCGCCCGAAGGTGCCCTGTACGTCATGTTTGCCGGCAACAACGATGTGCGCGATGCACTCGTCAACCCGGAAATCGGTGAATCGATACTGGGATGTGCGTTGCTATCCCTTTCCGACAATATACAGACACTCATCGCGGCGGGCGCCAGAACGTTCCTGGTCCCGAATGTGCCAAATCTCGGGCTGGTCCCGGCAGTTGCCTTGCAGGGTTCGGATGCGCAGCTGGCCGCGACAGACGTCACGTCCTACTTCAACCTGCAGCTGGAGGGCATCCTGAGTGCCATTGAAGCCGCATCCGCTGGTCAGGTGACGTTCTACCGGCTCGATACGTTCGAGCTTCTGACGCAGACAGCCGTTGAACACCCGGAGCTGAATGTCACCGATCCCTGTATCGATGTGTTCAGCGGGACGGTCTGCAAGAAGCCCAAAAAATATCTGTTCTGGGACGGTGTCCATCCCACCCGGACAGGCCATAAGCTGATTGCACGGGAAGCTGCCAGTGTGCTGGGGATTTCCCAGTAACTGGTGAGGATCATATGTCGGGGATGTTGAGCGTCACAAGCCCAACATCCCAGACAACTGATACAGGGGTTGTATCCTCAATGGGCAGATTCAGGACCGGCAGATGAACAACACAGCGGCACTACACCGGGCATCGCATTTCGAGGGTGAGCAGGGCCCGATGCTCAGCGCGGTGGCTACACTGCTGCTCGGCAGCGCGGTCTATGTGCTGGAGTGCGACTGGTCCAGCGCCATGTTTCTGGGGCCTTTTGTCTATTACCAGTGGCCGAAGTCAGCCGTATTCGGTCGCGTCGGTGACATCCTCACATCGCTCATGTAATGCGTACCGAAATAGTACTGTGAAGAGATTACTAGAATGCAAATTAGCATATCGATCGCTACGACCTCGACGGATCGAGAAGAAATTTTTCGCTTGCGGCACGATGTTTATGCCGAGGAACTCGAGCAATACGAATCGCGTCCGGATGGAGTCTTACCTGACTCAACGGATATCAGAAGCTCTTATATCATCACTTACGTAGACAAAACATTGGCCGGTTTTGTAGGCATTACACCACCAAGTAGCCCACGTTATTCAATAGACAAATACCTTCCACGCGATGAGATTCCGATAACGTTTAACAACCGTTTATACGAAATTCGCGCGTTAACTGTAAGACGCCCTTTCAGGGGTTCCCTTGTCGCTAGTTGCTTGATGTACGCAGCATTCCGCTGGATCAAGGCGCGCGGTGGTGAGCATATATTGTCAATGGGTCGTCGCGATGTCGTCGACATGTATCTACGGTTTGGGCTTAATCTCATAGGTCAGTCGGTGAAATGCGGCGCTATTACATACGATCTACTTGGTGCTGAAGTAAATACAATTTCATCGAGGCTGAAACAGTTTCGTTCTGAGCTAGACCGCATGGAAAGACGAGTTGATTGGAAACTGGGAATTACATTTCGACATCCTGCGGAATGCTATCATGGAGGTGATTTTTTTGACTCGATCGGCGATCAGTTTGATGATCTAAGCAAACGAAAAGGTATCATCAATGCAGATGTCCTTAATGCTTGGTATCCTCCGGCGCCGGCGGCTCAGCAGGCCCTGCGGCAACATTTGACATGGATAATGCGCACATCACCACCGACACGAGCTAATGGGCTGGAAAAAATAATCGCCAAAACCCGATATGTTGAAGATGATTGCATCCTTGCTGGAGGAGGTTCTTCCGGTCTGATATTCCTAGCTTTTCGCCACTGGTTAAATCCTATGTCCAGAGTTCTTGTCTTGGATCCCACGTATGGCGAGTATACGCATGTACTCCATGAAATCATCCACTGCAAGATTGAACGCTTCTTGTTACATCGAAGTAATGGCTACCGCGTAGACCTGGAATTGCTAAGAAAGAAACTCTCGGAAGGCTTTGACCTTTTTGTGTGGGTTAATCCGAACAGTCCGACGGGCGTACACGTGCCGAAATCTGACGTAGAAGCCGTGTTAAAAGCATCATCTGGATGCGGGCGCGTATGGATTGACGAGACCTATGTTGATTATATAGGGATTGAACACTCCCTTGAGGCATTTGCAGCGAAAAGCGAAAACGTATTAGTTTGTAAGTCGCTATCCAAGGTCTATGCACTGAGTGGTTTGCGTGTTGCCTATCTTTGTGCATCACCTCACCAGCTCGAAAGCCTTAGAGTTATAACCCCACCCTGGTCGGTTAGCCTTCCAGCGCAAATCGCTGCAACGCATGCTTTAAAGTCGCATGACTATTACAGAATGAGGTATCGGGAAACACATAAACTACGTACGGAATTGATTTGTGGTCTGCGTCATCTCGGCATTTCCGAAATAATACCAGGGTGTGCCAACTTCGTGATGTTTCACTTACCCATGGAATGTGATAGCGCTCGTTCCATCGTACAAAAGTGTAGAACACATGGACTCTATCTTCGCGACACAGCCGGGATGGGTTCAACAATTGGAAGTCGATCTATACGGATCGCTGTTAAGGATGAAGAGACAAATCAGCGTATGCTAAACGTGCTCGATAACGTTCTTGCTCTGCGAACCGCCCCATGAAACATACCCCTTTCATGCATCCTCGCACTACCCGCGGCACTGACTCAGCATCTCCAATGAGAAAACCAGC
Source organism: uncultured Gammaproteobacteria bacterium (assembly GCA_963763115.1). Classification (GTDB taxonomy): domain Bacteria; phylum Pseudomonadota; class Gammaproteobacteria; order UBA9214; family UBA9214; genus CAVQCA01. The sequence continues at coordinate 11,854 of CAVXNM010000089.1, read as the reverse complement.
ATGGGCCCGGTTGCATAGGATGATAAATTAGCGGCTGTTGAAAATTATGAATATATTCTGGTGCGTTTCCCCGGTCGAATTGTTGTTGACCATCCCGTTGATGTATTCCTGTAGCGGTGGTGGAGGCGATGCTTTTGATACAGGGGTTGTAACCCCAATGGCCAGATTCAGGACAGGCAGATGAACAGCACTGCGGCACTGCCCCGGGCGCTGCGTTTCTCGGTTGAGATTGGCCTGATATTCACTGCGGTGGCAGCGCTGCTGATCGGCACCGCGGTCTACTTGCTGGATCGCTAGTGGCTTAACTCGATGTTTCTTGAATCATTTGCAGGTTATCAGTGGCCGACGTCCGCCGTGTTCGGTGCCTGCGGTGGATACTTGCCGGCCCTCCTGCATGCGTATGCGATCACCGTACTCATCATGATTGCATTAAGGCCCTGGCCATGGACAAGACCCTGGGTTTGCCTGCTGTGGTTCACCATTGCATCGATCCTCGAATGGCTGCAGTCAGGCGCCGCCGAGGCATTATTCTTTGCAACCGACAGACTTCCGGGCGACATGCCGCTCCTCACGTATCTAGAGAACTATGCCATGCAAGGTCAGTTTGACTACGTCGACCTGTTAGCAACTGGCGTTGGCTGCATTACAGCGCTGGCTGTAACAATTGCAATTGCGCCGTATAAGCAAAGGAGTTAAACATGAGGATCCTCCGCGTATTCGTAGCGTTTTCGCTAGTGGTTACCGGTGTGGTCAGCACTGTCGGAAGTGGCGGTGGTGGTGATGATAACAGTCTAGGGTTTGTGAACTATAATGCGTGCTGTCCGGATTATGTACCACCACCAGAGGTAGGCATCACCATCGCCAATGCGCAGGCTGTCTCAGCCACGGTTGTGCAGGCGATCAATCAGTTGCTTGACGTGGCGACCATTAACGGTGGGAAAGTCTTCCTCATCCCACCGGCGGCACCGGATCTGATATCAGGCCACAGTAAGTTCGAGCTCATCGCGACCGTAGCAGCAACCGGAGAAGACGTGACTGTCTCATGTGTCGTCAGCGGTACGGTGAGGGCGAGGGGTATCCCGGATAACGATCCTGTGTCCCTGTCAGTAGGGGATCAGTTCGATCTTGTGTTTGATGCCTGCGATGACGGCGACGGTTACACCCTCGACGGCAGATTTAATCAGGTACTTGTGATCGAGCTGAAGGGTGATCCCCGAACCGATGTCTTCCGGATCAGGTATAAATTTCTTGCCATAACACCACTTAGAGTCGCTGCTGGTGCATACAGCTATTTCACGTCATCATCTAGGTGGGGTTTTGTACTCGACTGGGATAGTCTTGCCTTCCCAATGATCGTACTGACCGCTACGCCCGGACAACTGATTCTTAACTCGTATGTGGACAATTATTCTAACGGTTATTCTTGGTCCTCCAAGCAGGCCGGGGAGCACTCTCTAACGGTAAATTCCGACATATCGATCCCTGCGACACTGGTTGACGCGCGTGCATCGGTCATGAGAAGCGATGTTCTCGGTGGCATTATTTCCTACGAAATAATCGTTCCGCCACAGGCACCCGACGGTCAGGATCCGGAGTCGGGTGAGATCCTGATCTCCGCAGATACCGGGAATGGGAGGTTCGCATCGTGATCGAGTCCAGTGCCTCTGTGCGACTGGAGATCGACTCGGATGATGATGGTATTGACGATGATACACAGTACACCACCTGGGCGGCGCTGCGAGGTTAGATGCAATTATGATTTGAATGCAGGTTGAATCTGGTTCAGTCGTGATTATTGGCCTTGTTTGGTTCCAAGGCAGCTACTTCTAGGGGGTAATTATATAAAAGTCATTTAAGAAAGCTCTGCAAGCTAACATCAGGGTTTTGTCCCAAGGTTTCTGTGAAACTAGGTCTACAAGATATAGAGCGACACACTGAACGGGTGGAGCAGAAAGAATTCGAATTTATCATCAAGGGGGGTATAACAATGAAAAAGCCTTCAATTGCAGTTTCACTATCATCGGTAATGACGCTGTCCGGTTACGTAACAGCGATCGGCAACAAACGTGATATTGCCAACGTGGCATTTAAGATTGGCAAAACCGACAAGAGCACAGTTGCCAATACATTAGGGTTGCCTGCCTATATCAGTAAATCCGAAGCCTTGGGTCGGGAGTACTGGGCTTATCACGCCAAACAAGAACTGACGAGGATCATTTACGCAGCGCGGAATGGTGCAGAGATCGTGAGGACGTACATATTTCCGACCGGCCAGACCTGGGACTATGAATATGATGGCGCCGATGTTGTCTACGTGTTTGATCGGAGTGGCGTTCTGGTAGGCGTGCACCAACCCGAGCGAGAGAAATGAAAAGGTATATCTGATGCTAAAGAATCATTTTTCACAGTGTCTTGTGTTGTTTGTTCCCCCTTGCGCAAGCAATGTACCTCTTAGGCAATCCACCATCGACGACATGCGTGCCAATGACATTCTGTCAACACAAATGCGGAGGACATCCGGGTCAGGTCGAAAGTGTTCCCCGTCAATATTAGTTGGAAAGAATGGGTTCATTGATTAAGAGAGTGTTTCTGGTCCATCGACAACTCTGGAGGGAAGCAGTATGAAAAAGCTAATCGCTATTGTGGCAATGATGTCCTTATTTTCTGGATGCACAAACTCAAAGGATCTCGCGAAGACATTGCGCTATGCAAATAATACTCCGGTCGGCGTAAATAAAATTAAATTTATAGAGCTTGAAAAAATGAAAAGAGGTAAGGCATGCACGCTTAATCTCCTTTATTTCATTCCGATTTATGGAGATGGTTCAATTCTCACAGCTGCCGAGAACGGACACATAAATACCGTCGAGCTAATTGGTGAAACTGGTCACTGGTATTTTCCATTCAGCACGGATTGTACCGTTGTCTTTGGAGACAAAAGTGCAATCCTAGAAAACCAGGAACCGACAGCCCACTGACGAACTCAGTTGTTTCCCGTAAGCACCAATTGGACAGAATGGGCTGATTGATTAAGAGAGGGTTTCTGGTCCATCGTGAACCCTGGAGGGAAAGCGATAAGACAGAAACGTGCTAGCAAGCCGGAGGGTGCGGAGCAGGAGGTTTGGGATCCGCTGCGTCACGCGCCGTCATAATTCCGCTGTGGCGAAGATTCGCATCGTACTCGAAGGCCTGCGCGGCGAGGAAAGCATTGCGGATCTCTGCCATAAAGTTTTTGTAAGCCGGGAAATACTACAGAATATTCTGCGGAGGTTCTCCCGGTATGGCAATAAAATATGCAGCGTCAGGGCTAACGCTTATGTCCAGTTTCGGTCCGCAACCGGTCATACCTAGAATCCAGGTGGATGACCGGGGTGCAGCAAAACACGACATACCCGTCCAACTAGCAAACGGCAGGAATGCAGCATGAATTGCTGTTCCCATCTGGCCATCGTAGTTCGCTGAACGTTCAACTGCTGCCTTTCACTGGAAAGTTACGAATGGCCGTTTATACTGAATATGGTAGTCCCGTCACAGAAAGTAAGTTGTTACCTACAACGCTTACAGTCATCCCTGGCATTTCGCATGCGGGAGTATTTATGGACCTGTGGGCGCAGGTGAGAGATTTGTCTGACCGATCGTCACCGCGAGGGTAATGGAGACTTTGGGGCTTTCCTCTGCGCAACAGGTTACGTTTATGCTCTTGGCAATCAATAAATGGCAGGCACTCTGGAGGAATCGTCGATGACAAACAAGAAGCGCATTTGTGTACAAGACGTAATGAAGTCAACCTACGGTTCAATCGATAGTAGATCGACCATAAGGGAAGCCCTTATTGAGATGAGGAGGTTGCAAACCGCCGTTCTCGTTGTCAACAAAGGCGATGAGCATGATGAGTACGGTCTCTTATTAGTATCCGATATTGTGCGTCAAGTACTCGCGAAGAACAGAGCACCCGAGCGGGTCAATGTCTATGAAATCATGACAAAACCAGTGGTCTGCGTCGAGCCCGATATGGACATCTGTAATTGTTCGCGCCTTATGGCCACATTGAACCTGATGCGCGTCCTCGTTATGAAGGATAAAGTAATTCTTGGTACCCTAAGTCCTCGCGCTCTGGCATTGGAAGGTATGGTTGAAATGGAGGTAGTGGAATGAACTTATGAGACATGCCAGGGAACGCGAGGGATGTCTTGTTTAGGTCAACTTCGGACGTCTACCTGTGATTGGAGCATGCACAGGTACATGCCTATGTATGTCCGAGATCGGGCCATAACACGACGTTTTCAAACAGCGTGCGTAGGTCTTAAATGCAGCATAACCGGACATTGCATTTTTATATCGACCTTCGACCACAGCCTGTACTCAATGGAAAACCGATGTCGATGGTTGACTTTCGATACATTATGACGTTCCAAGCAAGTATTTCTTAGTAGCCCGATATTTGCGAAATATTTCCTTTTCAAGGATTGATGGAAATACAACTCCACATGTTATTGCAGTAAATGCAATTAACAAGAATGGCACATTAATGTAATGCAATAAGAAAGAAGAACCTATTCTTAACGTGCTTTCAAATAAAGTATGGAATAAATAGATAGTCATTGAATAAAAACCAACCTGCATCAATAGCCCCTTCAGTTTTTCCGAAGCACGGCTTGTGATAGCTTGGCTCAAGTTAATTAAGAACAACGAACCCAAAACACCAAGGACAAAGCTCTTCAAATACAGGAGCATTGGAAATCGGTTCGCAGCGGACAATCCTATTGCGTATACGAACACAAATGTTACTAAGAAAATCGACATACGGTGCCAGTCCGAACCTATCATCAGATTAGCAACGTTCATGTTTTCTTTGAGTATTACGCCGACTACGAAGAATGGCATGTTGAAAATCGCTGTACCTAATATCTGGTAGTCATGGCCAAAAACAGAATTGATAATCAAGAGGACAGCCAAAATTAATTGACTATTCAAGAACAGCCTGGCCAGTGGGAAAATTAAAAAAATAAGGATCTTCAGCGGAATTAGTGGGCCGAATTGCTAAGACATGAGAAATTTGTAGAGTTTTTTACAGGTGCTGTCAAAGGGCTTTTGATCTTCGGGATCAAGTGGGTTACGTAGCAAGGGGCCACCTTCCTCATCGATGGCATTAATCACCAGATCCTTGGCGTGGAGTTTACGTAGCGACTCATCCCAGTTGATGTCAGTGATAATCTCTCCGCCCAAGGCCCAGAGGTTATCCACATGGCGTTTGATGGTGTGTTTGCTAAGGCCCTGCTTGATCAGGTGCTCGATAAAGGGCGTCAGGACGGTGACAATGGCTTTTCCCATGGTCCGGTCCGGTTGGTCGATCATCCAGCTATCGGGCCATGCATCGAGATCCGGGACATAGGCCAATACCTCCGGGGATGAGGAGGACTCGGCGGATAATTTCTCAGCAGGCGTAGACTTGCTCATGAGCGTTCATCCGGTGCTGGAGGGAGGACCATGCTGCTGATCACGATACTCAATCAATGCTATCGGTTCAAAGGCTTTGTCTACGGGCAGGCGCGGTTGTGTGTCCAGCAAAGGCTGGCATGTTCAGCAGGAGTCAGTCCTGCCGGGGTAAAAGTCAGACGCCCCGTAGCTGGGATAGCAGGGTGGCGGGAAACCAAGATCCTGAAGCCTATCGACAGGTGTTCCCTTGGGGAATGCGCGAGTCAGCGGGCCGTAACAAAAGTGAACGTGGATGTGGCCTCGAAAGTGATGAGATCCGAAGGCCGAGCCTGCAACCGTAGGGCGAAGGCAGGATGGCTGGCCGAAAGCTGACCGACACGGCTATGCCACTTCGGCGGGGTGGAAGCGACGGCACGTTGACAAGGACATGCTAAGCAACTGGAGAAGCCCTCCTCGTCCCGGTGCGAAATCGCCGGAGCAAGGTAGGCCCTATAACTGGCGAACCCGGGAAGTGGGCCGAAGGCGAGAGGGTGGCGGATGGGTCCGTATTAGCGGTGAAGCCGGGTAACGCCGGTGGAGCGAAGGGGCCCTGCTGTTTGTAATCCTTTGGTGAGATAGGAGGCAAGGACGAGATGATAAAGGCGTCCGGTAGTTTGCAGGACCTGAGACGGGGGATATACATCAAGGCGAAGGCTGAACCGTCCTGGCGGTTCTGGGGGTTGTACGTTCATGTCTGCAAGATGGAGACGCTACGCGAAGCGTATGCGCTGGCCAGGAAAAATAACGGTGCTCCAGGTACTGACGGAGTGACGTTCGAGGCCATCGATACGCAGGGTGTGGAGGCATTTCTTGCGCAGATACAGGACGAGCTAGTCAAGCGTACCTATGTTCCGCTGCGGGCACGGCGGCAGGAAATCCCGAAGGATGGGGGAAAAGTTCGCATCCTTTCGATCCCTGCTATCCGCGACCGGGTGGTTCAAGGTGCGCTCAAGCTCATATTGGAGCCAATCTTCGAGGCCGATTTTCAACCGGGGTCGTACGGCTATCGTCCCAAGCGGACGGCGCATGAAGCGGTACATCGGGTAGCCACGGCGATTGTACAGTGGAAGACACGTGTTATCGATCTTGATCTGCGCGCCTACTTTGATACGGTGCGGCATCATCTGCTGCTCGGAAAAGTCGCGCGCCGGGTTAATGACGACGACGTGATGTGCTTGCTGAAGCTGATGCTGAAAGCATCGGGAAAACAAGGCGTACCGCAAGGCGGGGTGATTTCACCGTTGCTCAGCAACCTCTATCTCACGGAGGTGGATCGAATGCTGGAGCGTGCGAAGGAAACCACGCGGTGCGGGAAGTATTTTTACGTCGAGTATGCCCGGTTCGCTGATGATCTTGTCGTGCTGATCGATGCCCACCCGCGTCATCGCTGGTTGTTGGGGGCGGTAAGCAGACGGCTCCGGGAGGAGTTTGCCAAACTACAGGTTGAGATCAATGAAGAGAAGAGTCGCACCGTGGACTTGGATTGCGGGGAGAGCTTCGGCTTTCTGGGATTCGATTTCCGTCGTATCCGCAGCCTGAAGAAACAGGTGTGGCGGGCGCACTATACGCCCAAGCTGAAGAAGCGTACGGTGTTACTGCGCAAGCTCAAAGAGGTGTTCCGAAGGTATCAGTCCCAGCCGATAAACCGGGTGGTGCAACTGATCAATCCGATACTGCGGGGGTGGGTCAACTACTTCGCAGTGGGGCATTCCAGCGAGTGCTTCAGCTTCATCAAAGACTGGGTAGAAAAGAAGGTACGGCGCCATATGGGGCGATCCCGGAATCATCGGGGCTTTGGCTGGAAGACATGGAGTAAGCGCTGGCTTTATGATGAACTGAGGCTGTTTAACGGCTATCGTGTTCGTCGTGGGTCAGCGGCGAAAGTGTCCCCGGCAGGATAGGTCCCATAAACCTTGGCGCGAAACAAACAGGAGAGCGTAGTGCGGGAAAACCGCATGCTGCGTTCGACGTGGCGGGAGCTGGAAACGTGACGATGGTAGCCGGATTGAGGGCCATGGCGAAAGCTGTGGAAGCACCACCGGAGCCTAAGGTGCGCGCGCCAGTTCTCGACCCTACCTGGGAGGGCGTGGGGGTGCGATTCCCCTGCACTACTCAACTATCTCAAGGCGTACGAGACGGTTGCCGAGGCTCGGTTGAGTATTGGAAACTACTTCCGGTTCTACAACCGTGAACGCAGGCATCAGAGCCTGGATCGGCAGACGCCAGATCAGGTCTATGAAGGAAGTGTAGTGTGGCCGGTTGCCGCATGATCAGGCCACAGAATGTGGGGGCAGAATACACTTAAGCGGCTGTCCAAAAATCGGGGTCCATTTCTCTCGTGATCGCGTCGATCAATCGTCGCTTCGCGCTCAGCAAGCCCGCTTTGGTGAGCGCACCTTCTAAAAAATCATTCTCCAGCGTCAGCTCCCCAATCTTGGCGTGCAGCAACTTCATATCCACGTCCGGCGATGCCGGGGCGGCTGGTCGGTCAAATACTTCCCTCATACACTCCAGCATTTGCACCTTCCAGAGCCGCCTTCGCTTGAACTCGGGTGAATGATACCTGCGTGGTCTGCCGCAGCAGAAAGCGGCTTAAACAGGTAGGGAATCCACTTATCGAATCGGGATCGGTTGTTCAAATAACCGGAACCACTTCTGGGAGAGGCATGAGTAGACATGCAATTTTGAGTTGTAATCTTGAAAACGAGCGAGTTATCCTAGTTACATTGGAATTATTTACTGAAAAATAATGTAACTAATGTATTAATATGATTAAAGATTATTTAAAAAAAAGGCCATGGCTATTCGATATTTCGCGAAGGGTGTCTCGAATTTTGCTAGGCAATAAAGATTCACAGTATCGTTTTTTTGATGAATTCTCCAAATCACTTGACCGGGCGGTGTCATTTGTCCAAATAGGTGCTAGTGATGGACTTCGTTGGGACCCGATACGAGAGTTTGTTATTAGGGATCACTGGAACGGTATTTTTGTTGAGCCGTTGCCTTCTGCGTTTCAGGCGCTAAAGAATAACTATAGTTATGTTCATAGGTGCAAGCTCGAATTTGTAAATGCCGCGATATCGTCGGCATCGGATACGAGTTTATCATTTTGGACGTTTGATGACGACTTTCTGGCAGGCATCAGTGTGGATAACAGAATTACGTATTCACAGAAGTCATCCTTTAACAAGGAACATGTGGAGCGGTGGATAAAACTTAATGGTTTTTCATATAAAATACTTAAGGAGATAAAGGTGCCGTGCATGACGGTGTCTGAATTACTCGAAAACCATTGGAAGGGGGAAGCTATAGACCTCCTCGTGATTGATGCCGAAGGTCATGAAGCAACAATTATTCCGACTATTGATTTTAGAATAGTGCGGCCAAAGGCGATTTTTTTTGAATCACATAATCTTGGTGAAAATACGAAAGAAGTATATGAGTATCTTAACAATAACAGTTACTTAGTATCTCAAATCGGGGGGGATTCTGTCGCCTTATTAACACACTGAAGTATCCGTCTTCATGATTCGCCGTGTGGTTTGCCACCGGCCGTTTATGCACAACGTAACTTGGGAAACTCTACTTTTGAACTATCTACTTTAGAGGAGAGGGGGGCGCAATGACCTCGCGGTGGAAATATTCACGTTCACTAAAGAAACAGGCAAGCCACCGTCCTGACTCGACATCGGATAAAATTGGCCAATCCGGGTGTTCGACCGGACGTACCATTTGTGTGCAATGCTGCGCCAAGGCCTGCTTCTTCTGTGTGAGTACCGCATCAATGGCGACGTGAGACCGCAACTCCATAAGCCGTGCCCAGCAGGCGCGTAAGCTCGCCGTCGCCACCCGCGGAAGATGCGCGCGCCGCGCAAGGGTAACAGTCGTCTGTGGCCAGTGGTACCAAAACCAGACAGGGTATTCGAATAACTGCATCGGGCGCCCCTGCGCCGCTGTGCATGCGGCTGCCGCGGCCCGTGCAATATCACCCGTGACCAGGTGGTCACGGATAACGTCACGTCGGTAGGGCAGAAAGACCTGACTTTCTGGCATCTGCATCAGGATCGTCTCTGCCCGTTCTTGTGCGTCGATGATGTGTTCATGGAGGCCGTGGTCGGGATATCCGAAGAAGTGCACATCGTCGGCATTCACTCCGAGCACGGCGCAAGCGGCAAGCGCCTCCGACTGACGAAGCGAAACCAGTGTCTGTGTATTCAGGAATCGACCGTGAGAGTGCCGCCCGTCAGTGAGGAAGACGACCTGGACGCGAACGCCAAGCCGCTTCTTGAGGGCGATGAGCCCGCCGCAGCCCAGCGTTTCGTCATCCGGGTGTGGTGCAAATACAACAGCTGGCGCTGCCATTTCGACTGCCGTCAAAGATCGGCTGCGTTGATATGCCCAGTGATCGAGAACGTCTTTTATCTGTTCCCGCATCAACCCGCGACCCGCGCATAACTTCCTTTACGGAGAAGCAACAGAAGTGGCGGAGCTAAAGGTAGATTGATGATCTGTTGCTGCAAGGAACCCTCATGATGTGACTCAAACGGGCGCCACTCCTTCCCGGAATCCTTTATTGCTGCTTTCCGCTATTTTGATTGTGCTAAAGCTACTTGCTTGCGATGGACGCCATCAAAGAGGTAGCTTATGCGGCCAAGCCAATGGCTGTTGAAAAAAGAGCCATCATATCATCCGCCAATGGTCGACTTTCTGCCGATGGCGATAAGACCGACCAAACCTGAGCCAAGCAGCCAGATTGCAGGCGGAATGGGTACAACCACAGGCTCACTGTCCCATTCTATGATGTAACCATGTACCTCGACATTGCTATTCGACCCGTAGTAGGGGTCATAGACGTCCGGTATGTTATTCCAGGTCGAGGCAAATGTCGTTCCGCCGCCCTGGTATGCGAAAAAGTTGGCATAAAACTCGTCTTCATAATCCGACGGCTCGTTCGTTGCCCAGTTTGAGTACGTCCAAGCTTCTCCACTGACCCAGTTCCAATGGGTCGTGTCAATCGGTGTAGTTACGGGATCAGTGTAATTCGGGTCATCATAATACGCTCCAAGCCACGGCCCTTCGCTGTTGTTGGCCTCGTCGTCGTGCCAGAAATCCGGCGAGTTGACGAGCGAGAAAACAAAGTCATTTTCCGCTGCCGAGGTGATGGTTACCAGATATCCCCCGCTGCTCGTGGCAGCGGCATTGGCATCTGTCCAGGAAATACCCGTGGGGTCGGTGACGGCGATCGCTTGGTACCAGTGACCATTCCCGGCCGTCCATTGAACCGTGCTGCTCCACGCCTTGGCGGATATGGCAAGAAGGAGGATGGGTAGCAACACAAAATTTGATATACGCATGTATTGATCCTGATTTTTCAGTTCTGAAGTTGATTGTTACAGATTACCGTTACCCAGGGCAATGCTACCTTGGTACAATTAAGCTAACCTGTTGATCCAACATAGAGTTGGCATCCTTTCCCGCATGATTATATCGTGGTTTGTACCAACCCGCATAGGGAATTTAATCACAATTTGCGCTACAGAAAACTGCACCGCACAATCGCAATATACGCCGGTACCTATCATATTAAACCGTATCTGAAGGACGGTGACGGATATTTGCCGGGCAAGGCTACGAAAATTCCCGGTGGAAATCTCCACCGAACCCGGAGGCAGGCAACGTTGCCATTTATCCAATGTAAAGAACCGCTCGATAATCCTGAACCGTTCATAGCGGCGCAAGGGAGGGATGATCTGGGTTTCGTCCTGTTCGAATGGTGCGGAAATATTATTCTGATGCCATTCTCTCGCGGGTATTCGTCCAGATTGTCGCTGTCATATGCGGGATCACCAATGGAGTTTTTTCGCAGGGGACGCCATTGATCATCGCTTAGCGGTAACATGCTTGCCGATCACACGGACCTTCGACTCTGTCGTTAATTCTTTTAGGTTCTCATGTCCTGTGAATTACTCTGAACTCAGCTATTTAGTCAAATCCGATCTCTATCGTCATGGCAGCGAATGCAGCATCTACGCATTTTGGCGAAATTTCCGTCTGGTACCAGGGTTTCGTTACAGTGTCATTATGCGGTTGTGCCGTTATACAGGGGGACAACCGGCCTTGCGCTACACAATTGCCCCGCTATTATCCATTATGCATAGGCGTTACACCATTAAATACGGCATATCGATTTCACCGGACACGAAAATTGGCAGCGGCTTCTATATTGGCCATTTCGGCGGGGTCGTAATTAACACCGATGCAGTGATCGGAAAGAACTGCAACATTTCACAAGAGGTGACAATCGGCCAGACCAATCGCGGGAAACGTCAGGGATGCCCGGTCATCGGCGACAATGTCTACATTGGGCCAGGTGCGAAAA
>CAVXNM010000088.1:0-14114 GCA_963763115.1 uncultured Gammaproteobacteria bacterium | reverse complement strand
CACCGACAGCACGTTTTTGGAACGCACCATGCCGGCGTAGAACAGCGCCAAACCGGGGATGGTCATGAACAGCACCAGGGCGGTCGCTGTCACCATCCACGCGGTATCACCGGAGTTCAGGGTGGCTTCCTCGGCCATCGCCAGGGATGGCAGCAGGCCGAGTAATCCCACCATCAGGGCGCCTGAACGCCCCTTGATCTGCTTAAACATAATTCTCTCCTCTTCGGCTGATGGATTGAGACTACAAGGCATCAGGACCGGACTCGCCGGTACGAATGCGGATGGCCTGATCAAGGTCGAAAACGAAAATCTTGCCGTCGCCGATCTTGCCGGTATTGGCCGCCTTGGAGATGGCTTCTATCACCTGATCGGCCATGTCCGCCGCAACGGCGGCCTCGATTTTTACCTTGGGCAGAAAATCGACCACGTATTCCGCACCCCGATAGAGTTCCGTGTGGCCCTTCTGACGCCCGAATCCCTTGACTTCGGTCACGGTGATGCCTTGCACACCGATATCGGAGAGGGCCTCGCGGACATCATCGAGCTTGAACGGCTTGATGATTGCAGTGACTAACTTCATAACGTATCTCCTGGGAAAAAGGCCCTCCCTGCCGAGCGGGCCAGCATGTAGTGCCGTTTTAGAAACTCTTGCTCATGGAAACCACATAGTGGGCATCACACAGATCGGTGCTTCCGCAATCTGAGTGCTTGATATCGGTGTCGGTATAGGCAATGCCCCAGTCGACGCCCAGCAAGGTCTTGCTCACCCCGAGCGACCAGTCGACGTAGCTGTCGCTGAAGAAATCCTCGGTGCCGTCGCCGTAGTTGTTGCCGATGGAGGCCGACAAACCGATTTCATAGGGCAGCTCATAGTCAAACGAGCCTTCAATGCGGCTCGAGTCGTCATGGGTGCCGAACCAGTCGTTGCTGTAGTAATAGGTGGCGCCGAACCACTTCCAACCGCCGCCAATCTTCCACTCGGTGGTGTCATTGACGGAGCCACCCGGATAGAAGTAGCGCAACCAGCCCGCGTCATAGGTGAATTCACCCAACTCGCCGGTGATACCTGTATAGAGGTCCAGTTCGGTGCTGGGGCTGTGCTTGCCGCCGAAGAAGGAGGGATCGACGTTGCTGGACCAGGTGCCGATGTACCAGCTGATCGGCTCGAAATCGTGGCTGTAATCGAAGCCGCCTGAAATTGCCGGCTTCTCGTTGGTCTGGGAGACACCGCGCCAGATGTAATCACTCGCGAGCGAGACGTTGGCACTGATGTCATCCGCCGCCGCGATACCGGAAACAGCCGCCAGCGCCGCTACGGTCAAGGTTTTGGAAAAGGTATTCATAATCTATAGACTCCTGTAAAAAGTAGTAGCTGAAGTGCAGATGTATCAATTAATGCAACTAGTGCCCCGCACACAGAGCGCAATGCGTTGTTGCTGTTTCGACTCACAACCTGCCACTAGCAATCCGTATGCCATCTTGTTATGATATTTACAATCAGCATCTTACATCTCTACCTCGGATTGGGAACAATGAGGGCGCACCATTATGGAGCACCGCATGATGTATAAAAACAACAAATGCACCTCCTCAGGGCACTGGGTCCGGGCTCACTGGACAGGCCTTGCCGGGTTGGTCTATGGTGAGGGCCATGCTCGATCCCAAACTTTTCGATGATCTCGCCCGGCGTCTGTCCGACGCACTCCCGACCGTGGCAAGGGAAATACAACAGGACGTGGAAAAAAATCTGCGCACCGTCCTGCAGGCGTCGCTGTCCAAACTGGACCTGGTAACGCGTGAGGAATTCGACGTGCAGGCACGGGTTCTGGCGCGAACGCGCGAAAAACTCGACAAACTGGAAAAAACCATCACTGCACTGGAAAGGCAGTCAAACGGGTCAGAGGGCAATCCAGACACCGACCAGACCCGGCAGTAACCGGCAATGAAGCCACCGCGGAGCGGATCTCCGCGCTTACAACCAGGGAAGGAACACCATGTCGCTGGCGATACTCTACAGCCGCGCCCAGGTAGGGATGGACGCCCCGCTGGTCACGGTCGAAGTACACCTCTCCAACGGGCTGCCGGGCCTTTCCATCGTCGGGCTGCCGGAAACAGCGGTGAAGGAAAGCAAGGACCGGGTGCGCGGCGCCCTGCTGAATTCACGATTTGAATTCCCGATGCGACGCATCACTATCAACCTCGCGCCCGCCGACCTGCCGAAGGAAGGCGGGCGCTTCGATCTGCCGATTGCGCTGGGCATACTGGCTGCCTCCGGTCAGATACCGGCACAGTCATTGCCACACTACGAATTCGCGGGTGAGCTGGCCCTCTCCGGAGAGCTGCGCCCGGTACACGGCATATTGCCCATGACGGTGCATACCCAGCGCTCGGGCCGCGCACTCGTGGTTCCGGTGGACAATGTCGCCGAGGCCACGCTGGTCGGATCGGCGAGCGTCTATGCTGTCCGGCATCTGCTCGATATCAGCGCGCACCTGACGGGCATGCGCCCGCTGGAACCCCAGGCGCCCAATCAACCCGTCGCGAGTGACACGAGGCTTCCGGACCTGGTCGATGTGCGCGGCCAGTATCACGCGCGGCGCGCCCTGGAGATCGCCGCCGCCGGCGGTCACAGCCTGCTGCTGGTCGGGCCGCCCGGAACCGGCAAGTCCCTGCTGGCGAGTCGTCTGCCCGGCATCCTACCGGAACTGACCGAGGAGGAGGCCATGGAAACGGCCGCCGTCAACTCGATCAGCGGTCAATCGATCGACAGCGCCACCTGGCGTCACCGCCCGTTTCGGGCACCGCACCATACCGCTTCGGCAGTCGCACTGGTCGGCGGCGGATCAAACCCGCGTCCCGGGGAAATCTCCCTCGCGCACCACGGCGTGCTGTTTCTCGACGAACTGCCCGAGTTCGACCGGCGGGTGCTGGAGGTGCTGCGCGAGCCACTGGAGTCCGGGCGCATCATGATTTCACGCGCGGCGCGGCAGGCGGAATACCCGGCGCGGTTCCAGCTCGTGGTGGCCATGAACCCCTGCCCCTGCGGCTATCTGGGCGACCCGTCGGGGCGTTGCCGCTGCACCGGAGAACAGATTCGGCGCTACCGCGGCAAGCTCTCGGGCCCGCTGCTGGACCGCATCGACCTGCATGTCGAGGTACCGCGCCTGAGCTTTCATGAGCTGGAAGGTCCGACCGGAGAATGCAGCGCGACCATCCGGGAGCGTGTGTCGCGGGCGAGGGTGGTGCAGCTGAAGCGCGGTCATACCCTGAACAGTCGACTTGACAACCGGCAGCTGGATGCGATGTGTCTTCTAAAAAAGGCTGACCGCCTGTTACTGCACCAGGCCATGCAACGGCTGCAGCTCTCGGCAAGGGCCTATCACCGGATACTGAAAATCGCACGCACCATCGCGGACCTCGGGGATTCGCCCGTCATCGAAACCGTCCATCTCGGCGAGGCGCTGGGCTACCGTTCACTGGATCGCGATAACGGTTAAAAAGCTTGTCCGTGCAGACTGGTATCCGTTTTACAGGCGAAATCCCGGTCGCACGCCGGGTCTTTGATGACGCCCGCTTCGGCTTATTTGCTTTGCGACTCTGCCCCTTGGGCCGCAACCCCGGGTTTGTCGCCACCCACGGCAATCAGCTCTACGTCGAAAACGAGGGTCTGGTGCGCCAGCGGTCCGCGGTCACCGTAGGCGAGTTCGGACGGAATGACGAGCTGGATCTTGCCGCCTTCCTTGACCAGCTGCAGACCTTCCGTCCAGCCCTTGATGACCCCGTTGAGTGGAAAGGTGACCGGCTTGCCCTTGTCGTACGAGCTGTCGAATTCGTTGCCATTGATCAGCGTGCCGCGGTAATTCACCGTCACCGTGTCGGTCGGTCCCGGGGTCACGCCGCTGCCAGCCTCGATGATCTTGTACTGCAAGCCGCTGGGTGTGGTGATTACACCCGGCTTCTTCGCGTTCTCCTCCAGGTACTTTTTACCAGCCGCCGCTTTTTCAAGCATCGCCTCGCGGCGCTTAGTCCGCTGTTCGGCGACGATCTTGCGCTTGAGTTCCATCCGCGTGGCGTTCATTTCCGATTGCGGCATCAGGGGCTCGCTGCTGGACAGGGCGTCCTGCATCCCCTTGACGACGGCCTCCGCGTTCAACTCGATGCCCTGTCGTTTGAAATCACCGCCGATCTGGTAGCCCAGGCTGTAGTTGATACGGGCGGTCTCATCGTCGAGTTTCAGTGCCTCGCCGGCGCGAGCGATACCGAGCGGAACGGCCAGAAATACTGGCATGATCAGTGTGCTAATTCGCATGATGTGTTGTTCTCCATATCGGGGGGTCGAACGTGAAGCGCCGGCGCCGTAGTATAAATCAGGAAACATCAAGTCATGAAAGAATCGTCGGGTGCAGCCCTGATTGCCTGTCGGTCGTGCGGCGGTAAAAATCGAAACGGGCTAGTGTTCTTCCGCGCGCTCCGCAGTGACCACCGAAATCAGTTCCATGGTCAGAATCAGCGGCTCAAAGCCGTAGGGACCCCGCTTCCTGACCCCGGGAAAAGCGAGGTTGGTCGGGACATACAGTTCCCATTGCGCACCTTCCTTCATATGCAGCAACGCTTCCTTGAGGGCGGGAATGGCATCATCGACGATAAAAGTCGTCGGCAAGTCTTCCTTGAAGGAGTTGTCGGTTTCCGTGCCGTCTGGACGAAAGGCGCGATATTCAACCACGACCTGATCGCCGGTCGCGGGTGACCTGCCGGCGCCGGGTATCAGTTCCCGGTATTGCAAACCGCTCGGCAGGGTGACGACCCCCGGTTGCCTGGCATTCTCCTCGAAAAAGGCGCGCGCATCCTGCCGACTCTTGAACGTGTGATCGTCGAGGGGCAGGGATTTCGAGGCGATAAAAACCGGCTTCGGAAGTGTCTGGCCGGATACACCCTGCTCGATATCGGCCTGCTCCCGCGACGCCCCCTCGGCGTCGGGTGGGCGGAAATCAGGAGGGTTCAACGATGTTGCGTTTTCGGGAGATGCCGACGACGCGCTCGGGGACGGCACCGCTGCATCACCGGTCGAACGCCCCTCCATGGAAGTCTGAATTTCCTTGATGCCCTGACTCATCCCGGCCAGCACGCGGGTGGTGTTGCGCACCTCCCAGAAATTGATGGCACTGCCCATGATCCCGAGCACGAAGGCGGCGGCGGCCACCGTCAGCGCCGCAGTCAAACGGCGGGCCTGCCTGCGCTCCCGGACCAGCGCCTGCTGAAGGGCGGCATCGTGTGCCTGTTGCTGCTCCCTGAGCCGGAATTCGAGAGAATTGACACGAGTGTCAGTCAGCTCCTGCCGGGAGTTGGCATCGGCCAGCGAACTGCGCAAGGCCATGACCTCCTGGTTCGCGGCGTCGCGTTCCGCCTGGACCTGATCAAACCGCTGCTGCAGTTCGGCGCGCAGCTGTTCATCCCGGCTCCTGAGAGTTTCGAGATCGTCCTGCAAACCGCTGACCTGGCCAAGCAGCGTCTGTTGCTCCAGTCTGGCGGCTGACAGCTCGCGTTCGAACTCGGCCTGCAGGCTGGTCAATTGCCCGAGCAGGCGTTGCTGTTCCTCCCGGGTAACGAACAAGCCCTGTTCGACCTCGGACTGCAGGCCGGCCAGCGCTCCTCGCAGAACCTGTTTTTCCTGCCCGGCGGCGGAACGTTCCTGTTCGACTACGACGTGCAGGTCATTCAACTGCCCCAGCAGGTTTTGCTGCTCCTGTCGCGCGGCGGACAACCCGTGCCCGACGTCGGTCTGCAGGGCGGTCAGCTGTCCGAGCAAGCTTTGCCGTTCCTCCCGGGCGGCGGACAACTCATGCTGGAATTCTCCGGCAGACGCGGGGGCACGCGGCTTGAATCGCTGTACCAGGTTTTGCCAGAAATGCTTGATGCTGCGCAACGTAACGACCTTCGTAAGTTAATGCTGCAGTTATTCTTATCCAGTTTGTTATTGTCGTTCAGGGTTCACCGTGGACTTGAAACACCACCCTGGCAGGGGCAAACCAGGCAGTTCCATCATAACGCCAAATTTCTGACAATCAATTTTATTTTGTTGCAGATTCACCTGCCCATCGGCCGGAAACCGGTTTGCGCACTATTGTCTTTAGAATATTTGGCTATTAAACAACCATGTATATACCCCACGCATAAAGCGGCCGGCATGCAATGACGGGATCACAGAAACTGTCGAGGTATGCGCAAAACAACCGGCCCAGCGTTAACGCCGGCCGCTGGATCGATTCCAGTAGTGACTCTTTGCGACTACATCACGGGGGCTATTAAAAATCAGGCGCCGGCGGCAAGCCGGCGCCTGGCATTGCAGCTACTGGCCGCTCAGCAGGTCACCGGGCGTTGCCGGCAACCGGGGCATGGTCTGTTGCGGGAATTCACCATCCAGCGCCGCCAGGAAGGCGACGATATCCTGCACCTGGGCATCGCTCAGGTTTTGGTCGAGCTGGGTCTTGCCCATCACCCGCACCGCCTCGTCCAGACTCGTGACCGAGCCATTATGGAAATAGGGCGCGGTATAGGTAAGGTTGCGCAGCGTCGGCACCCGCCACATGTTCCGGTCGGCATCCTGCCTGGTGACCGTGTAGCGGCCTTCATCCGCGGTGAGCTTGTAGCGGGTGTCATATTCGCTGCCGGGGTAGGTCGGGAATTTCACGAACAGCCCCTGACCGACCGGCATGCTGGCGGCGCCGTTGAACGTGGGACCGGAGTGGCAGGCGGTACAGCCGACCGCGGCGAAGGTTTCCATACCCCGCACCTGCTGCGCGTTCATAGCCTTCTTGTCGCCCTTGACATAGCGGTCATACGGGCTATTCGGCGTGATCAGGGTGCGCTCGTAGGCGGCGACGGCTTTGGCGGCATTGTCGATGGTGACGACGTCACCCTGGCCAAAGGCCGCCTCGAAGTAGGGCTTGTAACCCGGAATCGCGCGCACACGCTCGATGGCGGCATCCAGGTCAGCCATACCCATTTCGATCGGATTGGTCGGCGGACCCTTGGACTGCTCCTCCAGGGTGGGTGCGCGGCCATCCCAGAACTGCACCGACTGGAAGGCGGCGTTCCAGACGGTCGGTGCGTTGCGACCGCCGACCTGCCCATGCACACCCATGGAAGTCGGCCGGTGATCGTCACCGCCTTCCATGATGTTGTGGCAGGAGAAGCACGACACCGTGCCGGTGGAGGAGAAGCGGGTATCGAAATAGAGCATCTTGCCCAGCTCGACCCTGGCCTCTGTGGTCGGATTGTCGGCGGGTGCTGGTGCAGTTTCGGGCAGCGCCTGCCATTGACCGGCGGTGGCCAGCGATGTGCCGGCCAGTAGCGCGAGACCAATCAGACAGGAAACCAAACGTCTAGTCATTTTCTTTCTCCAGATTGAACAGCAAGATGCCTCTTATACCTCTCCAACCTTAAGCCAACATGAATTCGGTCGGGACAGAGGGGATTTGCAATGATACATCCGGCTTGCGCCAGCCTGCACCTGCTACGTGACGGCGAGAATTAATTCGTCATCGCACGGCGCTACTAGGATATCTTTGTCTTCACTACTGGCTGAAAACGGTCTCGCACAGAGATGCCATCATCCACCCCGGACAACGTCTTCGAATTCCCCCCAAAGCGAAACCCTGACACGGACACGGCAGAGACAAGAAGCCCGGCACCCGAGGCAGGGGAAGCGGTGCGGAACAGCGCCGCCACGGCGGCGATCACGCTGGTATTTCCTGTTGCTCATGGTGGCGCTGGTCGCGGTGGTGTTCATCGTTGTCGAGGCCAGAACGTCTTTTTATGTGCAGTCTCCGGTACTGTCGCGCCTGGTGGCCGGGATGGGCTTCGCGGCGGCGCCAGGCCCGAGTCCGCGCATCCTGTTCCCGGCGAGCGGCCCCTATGATCAGCGCCTGGGCTATACGCATCTCCCGCAGTGGATCGCCGGACTACAGGCCAGGGGATATGCCATCGAGGAACAGGCGGTGCTCTCCCCGCAACTGGACAATGGCTGTCGAAAGGGGCGTCTTCCCCCTCTATCACGAGAAGCAGCAGGCCGGCCTGGAGATTCTGGACCGGCGGGGAACGTCCGTGTTCTCCAGCCGCTATCCGCGCGCCATCTACGAGACATACGAGGCGATCCCCCCGCTGATCGTCTCGACGCTCGCTTTCATCGAAGACCGTGGCGCGGTGAACCCGAACCTGCCGCAACCGCAACCCGGCGATTGCCTGGGAGCGCCTGGGGCAGGCGCTGATCGATCAGGTCGAACAGATCTTCGACCCGGGACACAATGCCTACCGGAGGCAGCACCCTGGCGACGCAACTGGAAAAATTCCGCCATTCCGACCGCGGCATAACCCCCTCGATCACCGAGAAACTTCGCCAGGTATGCCAGCGCCTCGCTGCGCGCCTATCTCGGCGGACCGAACACCCTGGAGGCGCGCCGGGAGATCGTACGCGCCTATCTCAACGGCGTTCCGCTCGCGGCGCGTGCCGGGTATGGCGAAGTGCACGGCCTGCAGGACGGCCTGCGCGTCTGGTTCGACGCCGACCCGGGCGAGGTGAACCGGCTGCTCGGTTTCAGCGGCAAACCGCCGGAGGAACAGATGGAGCAGAGCGCGCGCGCCTATCGGGAGGTGCTGAGCCTGCTGCTGGCCCAGCAGCGCCCGACCTGGTTTCTCGGCCGCAGCGGCTTTTCCGTACTTTCGGCGCGAGTGGACGAGTATGTCAGAGTGCTCGCGCAGGAAGGCATTATCGACCCGCCGTTTCGCGATGCCGTGCTGTCACAAGCCCTGGCCGCCCCCGGCAGCGAACCGGTCGCCAATCCGCGTGAGATGCGTTCCGCAAAAACCGCCTACATGATCCGCTCCCGCCTGTTGTCGCTGCTCGGCCTGAAGCATTTCTACGACCTCGACCGGCTGGACCTCAGCGTCACCAGCACCCTCGACTATCCGGTCCAGCGGGCGGTGGCCGCGCGGCTGCTGGAACTCAAGGATCCCGCACAGGTGAAGGAGGCGAAACTGACGGGATCCCGGCTGCTGGAGTCCAGAAACGACCTCGGCAAGGTGATCTACAGCTTCACACTCTATGAGCTGACAGAAAACGCCAATGTGCTGCGCGTGCAGGCGGACAACTTCCCCGAGCCGTTCGATATCAACGAGGGCGTGCGGCTCGACCTCGGCTCGACCGCCAAGCTGCGCACGCTGGTGCATTACCTTGAGATCATGAGCAGCCTCTACAACGAGTATGCGCCGTTATCCGCCGACGCCCTGGGTAAGCGTCGAAGCCTCGCCGGATGACAAGTTACGCGTCTGGGTGATCGATTATCTGCGACAACGCAAAGATCCGTGACCTTCACGCCATGCTCGAGGCGGCCATGGACCGCAAATACTCGGCGAGTCCCGCGGAGACATTCATCACCGGCGGCGGCGCCCACCATTTCGTCAACTTCAAACGCGATGACAACGGCAAGATCGTCACCGTCCGGCAGGCGCTACCGCGATTCGATCAACCTGCCGTTCGTACGCCTGATGCGCGACATCGTCAGGTACCACATGAACCGTACCGAGAGCGGCCGGCGACTGCTGGAGGATGCCGCCGAACCGCGCCGCATTGAATACCTTACGCGTTTCGCCGATCGCGAAGGCAAGACCTACCTGCGCAGGTTCTACCGCAAGTACGCCGGCAAGACCCCGGCGGAACGCTTCACTCTGCTGGTAGACAGCGTGCGCGCGGCGCCGGTATCGCTCAGCATCGCCTTTCGCAGCATCTTTCCGGACGCCGATGTGGAGAGATTCGGTGAATTTCTCAAGCAGTCCCTGCCCGACGCCAGTCTGGACGAGACGCTGATCGAGCGCCTGTACCGCAACTACGGCCCGAACAGCTACTCGCTGATGGATCGCGGCTACCTCGCCAAGGTGCACCCGCTGGAATTGTGGCTGGTGACCTACCTGCAGCAGTACCCCGAGGCGAAATTCGACGCGTGCGCGACGGCGAGCGCGCAGGAACGCATCGACGTCTATGCCTGGCTGTTCAAGACGAAAACCAAGAGTCGCCAGGATATTCGCATCCGCACCCTGCTCGAGATCGAGGCCTTCACCGAAATCCACGCAGCCTGGGCACGTCTGGGCTACCCGTTTTCCTACCTGACACCCTCCTATGCCACGGCGATCGGAAGTTCGGCCGATCGCCCCGCCGCGCTGGCGGAGCTGATGGGCATCATCCTGCGCGGGGGGATTCGCGCGCCCGCCATCCGCCTGGACGCGTTGCATTTCGCCGCGAACACGCCCTATGAAACCCTGATGCGCTACCGGGTCGCGGCAACCGAGCGGGTGCTGCCGGTGGAACTCAGTGACGTGGTGCGCGCGGCGCTGCTGAACGTGGTCGCGCAGGGCACCGCGGTGCGCCTGGCGGGAGGCCTGCATCCCGCCGAGGGGGTCACCATCCCGGTCGGTGGCAAAACCGGCACCGGTGATCACCGCATGGAAATGTTCGATGCTGCGGGACGGCTGGTGCGCGAGCGCGTGATGAACCGCACGGCGACTTTCGTGTTTTTCATTGGCGACCGGTTCTATGGCACTGTCTCGGCCTACGTGCCGGGGGAGGATGCGGCCGCCTTCTCGTTCACGAGTTCACTGCCCGTAGAATTGCTCCGGCAACTCGGACCCCTGCTGCAGCCGTTATTTTCGGATTGAATCGCGCTGCCGCGAAACACGCGGCTGCCTGCCGGGGCAGGCGCACCATCGGTGAACAACCACGGACAAAACGCACCCTATCGGTGCAGCCGATTCACGATGGACGATCTGTACACGCTTAACCCATTGATTCACGGGCGCCCCGCGGTTGGCATCCAATTTGCTTTTCCCATGTCGCGGGGGATCGACACCGGACAGCATTACCGGGTCCGCTCCCCAATGACAGAAAATAGGTGACTAGGGTTCCGGTCCGCTGCTGGCGGATGACTGGTCCGAGAGTTGCCGACCTCTCTTGCAGGGGTTACACGGCGGGATAAAAGCCCGGGAGGTCGGCACGTCTGGTCTCCCCGTGAACGCTATCCAACCGCAACCAGCAAGGGAGAGAGTCATGAACCTCCAGTACATTCGCACCACGCGCATTTTCCGTTTCTGCGCCGCCCTCCTGCTGACCTTCGCCCTGGCCGCCGGCTCAGCGCCCGCTCTGGCGAAAGACAGCTTCCGCATCGCCTGGAGCATCTATGTCGGCTGGATGCCCTGGGACTTCGGCGACCACGGCCGGGATCGTGAAGAAGTGGGCCGACAAGTACGGCATCAAGATCGAGGTCGTGCAGATCAACGACTACGTCGAGTCCATCAACCAGTACACGGCCGGTGGCTTCGACGGCTGCGTCATGACCAACATGGACGCGCTCACCATCCCCGCCGCCGGCGGCGTCGACTCCACCGCGCTGATCGTCGGCGACTTCTCCAACGGCAACGACGGGGTGATCCTCAAGGGCAAGAAGTCCCTGGCGGACATCGAGGGCCAGAAGGTCAATCTGGTGGAGCTGTCCGTGTCCCACTACCTGCTGGCGCGCGGTCTGGGCAGCATCGGCCTGAGCGAGAAGGACATCACCGTCGTCAATACCTCCGACGCCGACATGGTCGCGGCCTGGTCCTCGCCCGATGTCACCGCCGTAGTCACCTGGAATCCGCTGCTGAGTGAGATCCTGGCCACGCCCGACAGCCACGAGGTGTTCAATTCCAGCCAGATCCCGGGCGAGATCATCGACATGATGGTGGTCAACACCGACACCCTCAAGGCCAACCCGAAGCTCGGCAAGGCGCTGACCGGCGCCTGGTATGAAATCATGGCCGTCATGTCCGGCAAGGACAAGGCCGCCATCGCGGCGCGCACCCAGATGGGCAAGGCCTCCGGCACCGATCTGGCCGGCTACGACGCCCAGCTCGCCACCACGCGCATGTTCTACCAGGCCGCCGATGCGGTGTCCTTCACGCGCAGCGCCGAGCTGGTCGACACCATGAAGCATGTCGCCGGGTTTTCCTTCGATCACGGCCTGCTCGGCGAAGGGGCGCCGGACGCCGGCTTCATCGGCATCGCCTTTCCCGGCGACAAGTCCCTCGGCGACAAGGCCAACATCAAGCTGCGCTTCGATGACACCTACATGGCCATGGCCGCGGACGGCAAGCTCTGAGGCCATGACGCCCGCGCACCCGGGTCCCGCACTGATGTACAGGGAAGTACACGTGTGGCGGATGCCGGGAAGCGCGGAAGCGATTAGCCTCCGGGTTCCCGGTGAGAAAGTCCGGCATTAGCGTGGAACACGCGTGAAACGGCTCATCAACCGCCAGCCGGGTCCCTTCCTGCGCCTGACGCTGGGGATGCTGCCGTTCCTGTTGCTGCTGGGGCTCTACCTGGCCGCCTCCCACGCGCGGCTCGAGGCCAACCCCAACGACAAGCTGCTGCCCTCCTTCGCCAGCTTCGGCGAAGCCGTGCAGCGCATGGCATTCGAACCCAGCAAGCGCAGCGGCGATTACCTGTTGTGGGCCGATACCGGCGCCAGCCTGAAACGGCTGGCGCTGGGCGTCGGCATCAGCGCGCTCGCCGGTCTGGTCTTCGGCGTGCTGCTCGGCAGCATCCCCTACCTGCGCGCGAACCTGGCGCCGTTCGTCGCCGCGCTGTCGATGATTCCGCCCATGGCGCTGCTGCCGATCCTGTTCATCGTGTTCGGGCTGGGGGAGGTCTCCAAGATCGTGCTGATCGCCTTCGGCATCACCCCGTTCATCATCCGCGACCTGCAGCAGCGCGTGCGCGAACTGCCGGTGGAGCAGATCATCAAGGCGCAGACGCTGAGCGCTTCGAGCTGGCAGCTCATGCTGCGGGTGATCCTGCCCCAGGTGCTGCCGCGGCTGCTCGACGCGGTGCGCCTGTCGCTCGGCAGCGCCTGGCTGTTCCTGATCGCCGCCGAGGCGATCGCCGCCACGGAGGGCCTGGGTTACCGCATCTTCCTGCTGCGCCGCTACCTCGCCATGGACGTGATCCTGCCGTATGTGGCGTGGATCACCCTGCTCGCCTATGCTGACCGACCTGGTGCTGCGCCTCATCTCGCGGCGCGCGTTCCCGTGGTTTCATGCGCAGAGCGGCGGAGGCGGTGCATGAGCCTGCTCAGTTTCAGCCAGGTGTGGAAGGAGTACGGCGAGCACGTGGTGCTGGAACGGCTCAACCTGACGGTGAATGCGGGCGAGTTCTGCACCATCGTCGGCGCCTCGGGCTGCGGCAAGACCACGTTTCCTGCGCATGCTGCTCGGCGAGGAGCAGCCGTCGCGCGGGCACATCCGCCTCGACGGGCAGCGACCTGCCGAGCGAACCGGGTCCGGACCGGGGCGTGGTGTTCCAGCGCTATTCGGTATTTCCGCACCTGACAGTATTGAAGAATGTCATGCTCGGCCTGGAACTGCGGGATGCGCGGCTGACCGGACACCTGTTCGGCGCCGCCCGGCGCGCGGCCCGCGAACAGGCGCGCGAGATGCTCGATTCCGTCGGACTCGGGCAGGCGCAGGAGAAATATCCGGCGGAACTCTCCGGCGGCATGCAGCAACGTCTCGCGCTCGCCCAGTCGCTGATCATGCACCCGCGCATCCTGCTGCTGGACGAACCGTTCGGCGCGCTCGATCCCGGGATCCGCGCGGACATGCACGAGCTGGTGCTGAAGCTGTGGGAGCAAAGCGGCCTGACGGTATTCATGATCACCCACGACATCAAGGAAGGCTTCCACCTGGGAACCCGCCTGCTGGTGTTCGACAAGGTGCGCATCGATGCGCAGGCGCTGCACGCCTATGGCGCCACCATCACCTATGACCTGCCGCTCGCGCGCACCACGGCCGGCACCATCGAGGACATCCGCCGGCATGTGGAGGAAGAGGTACCGCGCGCCCTGGAGGCGGCGGTCAACTGACAACCCATCGAATAGTTATTGGCAATGGCCGGAATCGCATTTACATAGTCAAAACCCTGGTATCTAGCCACAGAATCCACGGAAGCCACTGAAAAACTTTATTTGAATGGTTTTATATTTCCGTGTTCTTCCGTGGACTGGACTCCGTGACCATTGGTATTTGTAGGCGTG
>CAVXNM010000087.1:0-22517 GCA_963763115.1 uncultured Gammaproteobacteria bacterium | reverse complement strand
TTTTTTTTTTATTCATTCAGCAAGGTCTTTAAGGGCGTCGATTCCTTACTGCGCATTACCCTGCGAACGACCGAACGAGCCGTTTCTCGGAAGGGGCCTGAAGTCGAAGAACCGTGTCGGAACAGCACGTACTGTATTAAGGGGTCAGCCCGTGCTTCCTTTAGGGCTTTGAGCGTCATTTCCTTTACGTTCGCCATTGCCTCCCCGTACGGCACTTCCCGCGGTCCGAAATCGCAATAATGGAAATCGACTTCGTAGACTCCGGGCAGTTGGCGGTATTCAACCCAGTTTCGTCTTTCTCTGATGAATGTCATGCCGCCACCTCCAGTCCGTCGTCCGCGATGCCCTCGATGATCGGATCGACGTAACGCCACTCGATCACCAGACCCCTGCCGAACCATTGCGCGTCATCACTGATGTGCTCCTCGACCCAGGTCCTGGCCTCATCGGTCACCGGGTACAGCAGGCCGATGGTGCCTTCGTGCTGATAGACGAAGTCGGATTGCGTGTTCATGGTCATAACCTCCCGTTCTCAGCAAACGAATAAACGCCCTGCCCTTCCCCGACAACCAGATGGTCCAGCACGCGCACGTCCGCCATCGCCAGCGCGTCCTGGATCCGCTTCGTGATCTGACCGTCCGCGGTGCTGGGCTCCGGATTCCCGCTCGGGTGGTTGTGGGCCAGCACGACCGCGGCCGCGTTCAGCGCCAGTGCGCGCTGCAGGATGATGCGCGGATGCACGGTAGCGCCGTCGATGGTGCCGTGGAACAGGATCTCGCCGGCAATGACGCCATGGCGCTGGTCGAGGTACACGCAGAGGAAGTGCTCCCGGTCGGGATCCTCGGCGAGCTTCAGGCGGACGTACGCGGTGGCGTCTCCGGGACAGGCGATGAAGTGCTCAGGCCTTCGGGCACGGCGCTCGAGGATTTCCAGCGCCTGGTCGATGATCGACTGCTCGTCGATGTCCGGGCCGTTGATGCGTTGAAGTGATGCGAGGGAATGCATGTCAATCTCCTTGATGCCCCGGATAGTGGAACCGTCTGGCAACGGTCCCGGGGGTGGAGACTGGCCGACGCTTTACCAGTTATTTATATCGCGCTGCCGGAAGTTGTTGGCTTAAACCCAGCGCTATGTAATGCGTAGCAGCTTGTACCGTTGCACCATGGTGTCAATACGGAGCGAGACCTGTAGGTCCGAGTTCGGCCACTTTAGAACGTATGGTCGTTCAGCCGTCGCGACCTACTAACCGATCTACCAACAAAGACCAGAGTAGACCGCGCCGTTGTTAGTTAGCAGGAATGGCTTCTTCTCTTGCCCTGAAAACTCCTCCACAACGAGAGTCATTAAAACAACGCCTTCATAGTCAAGGGGATAAACGTAGGTCGCAACAAAACTGCTTTGTGAATTGCCATGCGAATGGACAACAGGCTTTGCGTTGCCAGGTGTAAACACATGAGGTGAAGACTGAACGAAGTGGCCATCGCGGCGATCGACCCCAAAATGAGCACCCAACTCAAGCGGCTTAGGGTATGGCTTGAGTGTGCCATCGTCATGGAGGTGAAGCTCACCGATAACCGTACACTCGTAGCCAATTGAGCCAGCCCAAGCTGAACCGGAAGCAACAACTGCCGCGAAGATGGTGAAGGAAAGTACCTGTTTTGACCACATAGAACGCACTTCGAAAATTCATTCGGCCCCTGTTATCCATAACTTATACGACAACTGTCGGCCATCTTGTAACCTGCACGGATGACTAGCGAAAGGCGACCAGTGCAAGCGCAAACGGAATGACTCATAATGGAGATACACTTGCGAGTCCGAATCTATTAAGGTGCCGAGAATAGTTCGTCACGTTCTTTCTTCAGTTTATCCAACCTAGACGGTGTTAACTTTCCCTTTCGTATAAGTTTCATGTATTCAATATGGAAATGAATATATGCTGTCATAGGTGCAATTTTTGCCGGAGCACCACTATGTTTTGCTAATGCACAATCTTCACGAAATTCCTCAATGGCTGCCTCATCAGCTGGACAGCGTACGATTTGACGCTCACTCTCGTAGTATGAAGATATGAATATTGTAGCAATAGAGGAAAGTAGCGCCTTATAAACAAGCTCACACCAAAAGCGGATAGCAATGCAATCCAGATTTATTTACCTCCCATTGTTATCTCCTCTTATTGTCGTACTAACACCACTACTAAACAGACCCCGCAAGCCAGAGAGCCAAATAGCCAGAGGGGCTTCGGGATGTATTTTTTTGGGACTGGTCCGAAAAACGTCCCCATCAGCCCCAGCCACACCAGAACACGAATAAAAGAAGTAGAGAGTAAAAATTAAGACTCATCATGATTGCATGATTCTCTATACTCGTTCCTTAACACGGGAATGCCCTATCAGGTCGTTGCTGTCACTATAACATCGATCCCACCATGCAATATATGAAAAGTGCAGCTCCTTCTAGATATTGATCAGGACAGGAACTTGTTCGCAATAAGAAATGAAATCTGATCAACATATAAGTAACATTATTAAGGTCTTCCAATACAGTAAAAAAAAAAAATCCTAGCTTTTAGGTATAGCTTCTATTGATGGAAGAAGGCATTATATCATTTGCATGCGCTCTATTCCATCTAAAGCGCCAGCAATGTAAGTCATGCAGTTGGAGAGCTCCTAATTGGGAATCGACACTGTCAGAAGGACTAAGAGGGTAATGTTCGCATAAATTCAATAAGTCGTTGCCAGTGTAACCAGCATTGGCAGGTGCAGAGAGGGTCGCAATCAATAGCACTGCGAATGCTACAGCCCATAAACGTGATTTCTGCATTTCGATCTCTCAGTAAATTTAATGATTCCAGCCAGTCTGAATCTTGTTGATCAGCTGATCGGTGGAAACCTTACTCCATTCCACCAGACTGACGGTTGATGCTAATCAGGAAGAATCTGATTTCCTATACGGGATAATACGTAAAGAAGACTGGATGAATCCTATTGCGTGAAGGTCGCAGATGGGTCGAAGATGACCATACAGAGCCCAAGCCGGGAATGACCGCTTCCCAGTACTTTCCTGACCTTTAAGTAAAAATTCTGTACTTCCAGTTTGGGTCGTACCCTGACCTTTAGTGTTTCCTTATCTGGCAGTCAGACCTGCCCGGCATACCTTCGATCAGCCGCCACGCGATCCGCTCCAACCGCCACGCCTGGTCGTCATCACCCTGGAGTCGTGCCCGCTCCATCTCGCCGATCACTTCCCACATGACCTGCTGGATCTCTCTGCGTATGTCCATGGGGACAGCATGGCAGGCGGGGATGACAAAACTGTAGGACGAGACTGATTGTGGTGTGAGATTTGGTCGCCGGCGAAGTAAGAGGCTGAGCGACATCGGCGGCTTCACTGAGGCGTGAGCCGTGAGAGGTTAGCGAAGCGTAGCCACATCCATTGTGGTTGAGGTTTCCTGCCCTGCCCTACGCCATATGAGAGATAAACGGCACGGCAGCAATGGACGCTACCATGGCAACTGAGAACACCATCAATGCCAGTTTGAACCGGCAGGGGAATTTACTCGTGCAGTGCTTCGTCTTTTCGAAAATCGACATGTCAGTGGACTCTTAAAATATCGGCGCCGTGTACCCTGCTCCGTAGTAATTATCGTACGACTATCGTATCGCCCGGACTCACCTATCGCTAACTACTTGATAAATATGGCGTCCCCAAGGGGATTCGAACCCCTGTTACCGCCGTGAAAGGGCGGTGTCCTAGGCCGGCTAGACGATGGGGACGTGAAAAAAAATCAGCGAGGGCTGATTAACCAGCCCTCGCATATCTGGTGGAGCCAGGCGGGATCGAACCGCCGACCTCTTGCATGCCATGCAAGCGCTCTCCCAGCTGAGCTATGGCCCCGGAAAACGAAGCGCGCACTGTACCGTCAGGGTCCGTGACTGTCAAGCCAGTCCGCGTTGACTGATACGCTGATCAGTTAATAATATCCACTTATTTATCTGTTACCTATGGATATATTGCAGATAGTTTCTTAACTTTATACTAACATGGCACATGGTGTCGCCGTCAATGCGGCATCACATATTCCTAGAGCGGTTACACTGCCTCACGGTTCACGCGAACCGAACAGTCAGTCCTGTTGTCCCTCTATCCTGGTCCATGAATCACGCAATGTCACGGTACGATTAAACACCAGATTCGACACTGTTCCCAGTCGGGTATCACGGCAGAAATAACCTTCACGTTCAAACTGAAAACTCTCGCCTGGCGCTGATCCCGCCAGATCGGGCTCCACGACGCAGTGAGTCAGGACATGCAGGGAGTCGGGATTGATATACTCCTTGTAATTCCTGCCGTCCCGGGTCGCGTCCGGTGTGGGATGACTGAACAGGCGATCATAGAGACGCATTTCCGCCGGCACGCCGAATCTGGCGGAGACCCAGTGAATAACGCCTTTTACCTTGCGCCCTTCAGGATTCGCTCCGAGCGTCGTCGGATCATAGCTGCAATGCAGTTCGATGACCTCACCACAGGCATCCTTGACGACTTCGTTACAACGAATGACATAGGCATTACGAAGACGGACCTCACCTCCCGTTACCAGGCGTTTGAACTTGCTGGAGGCCTCTTCCCTGAAATCATCACGATCGATATAAACCTCGCGAGTGAACGGAAGGGTTCTCATACCCATTGATTCATCCTGGGGATGGTTCGCTGCTTCCAGATTCTCGACGTGATCTTCCGGGAAATTCGTGATGTTGACCTTCAATGGGTGCAACACGGCCATGCGCCGTGGCGCATGAGCATTCAGATCCTCCCGAACGCCGTATTCAAGCATTCCCATTTCAACGCTGTTCTCGGACTTGGTGACGCCGATGCGTTCGCAAAAATCGCGGATGGAGGCCGGGGTGTATCCGCGCCGGCGCATACCTGCGATGGTGGGCATGCGGGGATCATCCCATCCCTCCACATAGCCCTCGCTGACGAGTTCGGTGAGCTTGCGCTTGCTCATCACCGTGTACTGGAGATTGAGACGCGAGAACTCGATTTGTTGCGGGTGACAAGGTGCCGATACATTGTCCAGTACCCAGTCATACAGTGGCCGGTGATCCTCGAATTCCAGCGTACAAATGGAATGCGTAATACCCTCGATCGCATCGGAAATGGGGTGTGTGTAGTCATACATGGGGTAAATACACCACTCCTCACCGGTCTGGTGATGAATAACACCGTGGCGAATGCGATACAGGGTCGGGTCGCGCATATTGATGTTTGGGGACGCCATGTCGATACGCGCCCGCAGAACCCGCGACCCGTCCTCGAATTCACCGTTACGCATGCGCACGAACAGATCCAGGTTCTCGCTGATGGAACGATCCCGATAGGGACTGTCCTTGCCGGGCACGGTCAGGGTGCCACGGTATTCGCGGATCTTCTCGGCCGTCAGGTCGCAGACATAGGCCTTGCCACTGTTGATCAATTCAACCGCAAACTCGTAAAGCCGTTCAAAGTAGTCGGAAGCATAGTACAGACGGTCATCCCAGTCATAGCCGAGCCAGCGCACATCCTCCTTGATCGCCTCCACGTACTCGATGTTTTCCTTGTGTGGATTGGTGTCGTCGAAACGCAGGTTGCAGGTTCCATCGTAGTCTTCAGCGATGCCGAAATTCAGACAGATCGATTTCGCGTGACCGATGTGCAGATACCCGTTCGGTTCAGGGGGGAAACGGGTGGCGATGCGGCCTTCGATCCTCCCTGCCTTGAGGTCATCATCGACAATCTTGCGAATGAAGTTGGTCGGGACTACGGGTTGATCACCGCTCATGTTCCTGTCCTGTGTTCCGATCTCACTCAATGTCAGGCTGCAGACTGCGCCAGGTAATTCAGTGCCCTGTCGATTCGACGCAGGCACGCCTCACGACCAACGAGATGCAGGGTTATGTCAATACCGGGGGACGCCGCCCGGCCGACCACCGCCACACGCAGCGGCTGAGCCACCTTGCCAAGACCTAGACCGAGTCCTGCGGCAACGTCCACCACCGCCTGGTGCAGAGCCTCGGGCTGCCAGTCGTCTATCGCGGCCAGGGCCTCACGCACCATTTCCAGCGGTTCGCGTGCAGCCTGCCTGAGATGCTTCCTCGCGGATGTTTCCTCGTAGGCGTCGAAATCCCGGTAGAAGAAAGCGCTGATCTCCGCCATTTCAACCAGGGTCCTTGCCCGTTCCTGCTGGGCACGCACCACTTCAACCAGCGGTGGATTCGGAGCAGGGTCTACGCCGACGTCGCCCATGAAAGGGCTCAGAAGCCGGGCGATCCGCGCGGGATCGTCGTTCTTGATGTAGTGCTGGTTCAGCCACAGCAGCTTTTCCTTGTTGAACGCCGAAGCGGCCCGGTTCACCTTCGACAAATCGAACAATTCTATCATCTCGTCGAGGCTGAAAACCTCCTGGTCGCCTTGTGACCATCCAAGACGCACCAGATAGTTCAGCAGCGCCTCAGGCAGCACACCCTGCTTTCGATATTCCATCACACTGACCGCGCCATGCCGTTTGGAGAGGCGTGAACCATCATCGCCCAGGATCATGGGAACATGGGCATACCGGGGCGGCTCCTTACCCATGGCTCGAAGTATATTTATCTGTCTTGGCGTATTGTTCAGGTGGTCATCACCGCGAATAACGTTCGTGATCCCCATATCCGAATCATCGACCACCACCGAGAGGTTATAGGTCGGTGTTCCGTCAGTGCGGCGCAATATCAGGTCGTCGAGTTCGTCATTCTGGTACAGGACCCTGCCACGGATAATGTCATCCACGACCACAGCGCCATGAAGCGGGTTACGGAAGCGTACGACATGCGGCTCATCAGGACGTGCCTGCCTGTCACGACAATGACCGTCATAACGCGGTTTTTCCTTGCGCTGCATCTGTCCCTCGCGCAGGGACTCCAGCCGTTCCTTTGGGCAATTGCAACGATAGGCCAGGCCATTGGCCAGCAGCTCCTGGATAACTTCATTGTAGCGGTCGAAACGTTGCGTCTGATAGAACGGCCCTTCGTCATACTCCAGACCAAGCCATGTCATACCTTCCAGAATTGCGTTGATGGACTCTGCCGTGGAGCGTTCCAGGTCCGTATCCTCGATACGCAGGATGAACTTGCCGCCGTGCTTGCGCGCATGCAGCCACGAGAACAGCGCGGTGCGGACGCCGCCCACATGCAAGTAGCCGGTAGGACTCGGAGCAAAGCGAGTTCTGACAATCATAACTGCTGATTCTACCTTTTGAAAAGCCGGTGGCTGTTACCACCGGGAAGGCGGGCTACGCCATTATTCAGTCGCAGTCCTGATACAGCCGTGCCGGCTATCAACCGGCCAGCAACTCGTATACTACCCCGCGCAATCGCCCTGATTCGACCGGCTTGGACAGGAACCAGTCGACTCCAAGTTCATTGCATTCGTCCTGCACTTCCTTCGTTACATCGCCGGTAACGACAACGATAGGCATCCTGGACTTGCCGGATATCAGTGATTTACAGCGATTGATAACTTCGAATCCTGACATCCCGGGCATCTGAATATCGACGATAAGCAGATCGAAGACTTCCTCTTTCAGGCGTTTCAGCGCTTCGATACCATTATTTGCAAAGTTGACGTCCAGTCCCATGTATTCAAGAATACCCTTGAATACCTGCCTGTTCATATCGCTGTCTTCCGCGACAAGAACGCGCCTGGCATGATCCCCCTCTGTCATCAGCTTGAAATCCATTGCCGGGTCGGTCAGGTTACCGTTCTCAAGACTGCTCGCCGCATAGGCAAGCGCATTTCCCAGTTCAGAACAGGAGCGAATTATCTGTTGATAACCCAGTTCCAGCAACGGGAGTCTCTCGAATTTCCCGGTGTCATAGGCGATATAGAACGTATCGTCTTCCCCGCCCATCGATGTCAACTTCCCGATCAGGCTATCGGATAGAGATTCGCAGTCGGCGATAATACAACGCGCGGATACAAGGCCGGCTTCTGTATTTGTCACCTCATGCGCCGAAAGTGATTTGATCACATATCCCGGGTTCTCCAATTCACCCATCGCCTGCCTTATTCGTAGATCGCTTTCGACATCATCTGTCACAATGGCAAGAACCGTATTTGATGGTAAAGTCAGACATTCATACTGATTCCTGGGTGATATCGTCATGGGTATACGAAACCAGAACCTGCTGCCTTTTCCGTATTCACTCTCCAGCCCTATCTCGCCACCCATAAGTTCAACAAGATGATTGGCTATCGATGTACCAAGACCGGTGCCACCGTACCTACGGTTGACGGAATTATCGGCCTGCCGAAATCTCTCGAAGATATACGGCTGAATCTCCGGAGTTATGCCCTCGCCTGTATCGATCACATCAAACTGTAATCCGCTGACTGTTGCGACATCCGTATTACTGATCCTTATAATCACACGTCCTTGCTGTGTGAATTTAACCGCATTCCCAACGAGGTTGACCAGTACCTGCCTGAGGCGCTGCTTGTCAGACCTGATGATTGGTTTGACCGAGGGAGAAATATCTAGAATCATGCTGATATTCTTGTGACGCACCTGCGGTTCAAACATGGCCTGTATCGATACGGCAAGTTTTAAAATATTCACTGCCTCGTCGACCAGTTCCACATGCCCAGATTCAATGCGCGAGAAATCCAGGACATCCTCGACCAGTGTGAGCAGGGATGCAGATGCATCCTGGATTCGTTTTACCAACTGCAGCTTCTGTTTTTCATCGGACACCTTGTCCATCAACCCGCTAAAACCGACTATCGCGTTGAGTGGAGTGCGCAGCTCATGACTTATATTTGCCAGGAACCTGGATTTCTCGATGTTTGCCGCTTCGGCCCTGATTTTTTCGAACTGCAATCGTCTAAGAAGAACAAAAAAGTAGGCGGGCACAATAGTCAGTAGCAGAAATCCCATCCATTTGAATTCAGATTGTCCTGCCCAGTGAGGATTAAAGGTTGTCAGTATCGAAAATCCAATAATTGAAAGGATTGTGCAAATCAATAGATAGACAACGCCAAATCGAAACCCGTTTCCAATGCTTATCCATAAATAAAACACAAAAATTGGCGCACCGTAATCATTTAGGGATTGAAGAGCTATCGTTGTTAATGTTATGTCAAAAATTATACCGGAAATTCTACGCAATTGATCCTTAACAAGCTCCAGCACAACCATAAAGAACATTAGAATTGCGAATAGCAGATATGCAAATGCACCGATTATTACCCAATAGATAATTTCGGCAGGAATCTTTTCAGAGTATGCAAGCAAGAATGCATAGCCAGAAAACAAGCCAAGAACAATAATTCTGAGAATTGATTGTTCTGTTTCCGAATTTTTGTTTGCCATGTAACCTGAGTCCATATTAAAAGCAATCCGTAACTTGCTATACCATCATCACGATATGTTGCTAGATAACACGTATCCCAGCAGTGTTCTGATCTCCTGCATGGAGCACTCAAGATTCATCTCGATCTCGTGCATCTCGATAATCCCTTCGCTTCGCCCCGCGGCCCAGTTGGCGCTGACCGCGCAGTGGGCATAGCACAGATCGAGTTCCCTGGCGAGCGCCGCTTCCGGCATGCCGGTCATGCCAACCATGTCGCAGCCGTCGTGTTCCATCCGGTTGATCTCCGCAACCGTTTCCAGGCGCGGACCCTGGGTCGCCCCGTAGGTGCCGTGCGGGATCACCTCAATCCCTGCGGCGGCGGCGGCGGCAATCATCGCACCGCGCAGGTCTTCACAATAGGGTTGGGTGAAATCGATGTGCGTGACCTGAACGAGCCCGGCATCGAAGAAGGTATGCTCCCGAGACCAGGTGTAATCGATGATCTGGTCGGGGACGGAAATCGCCCGGGGCGGCATGTCCTTGCTGATGCCACCCACCGCGCACACGGCAATGATGCGTCGGACGCCGGCTTCCTTCAGCGCCCAGAGGTTGGCGCGGTAGTTCACCCGGTGCGGCGCGATGGTGTGCGCATCGCCATGGCGGGCGAGGAACACGAACTCGGTCCCGCCCAGCACGCCGTGGGTCAACGCCCCGGAAGGCTCGCCATAGGGGGTATGCATGACTTCACGCCGCATGATCTCGAGGTTCTCCAGCGATGTCAGCCCGGTACCACCGATAATCGCGAACTCCGGCATGCCGCTATCCCTCCCCCGCACGGGCATGCCGCTCGCCGAGAGTGAAAATGCCGTTGAGATTGCGCAGATAACCCTTGTAGTCCATGCCGCAGCCGAACACATAGCGGTCCTCGACCGCCAGTCCGACGAAGTCCGCGGTCATGCCTGCGACACGCCGGTCATGGTGCTTCTCGACCAGAGCGGCGGTGTACACCCGCGTGGCGCCGTTGTCACGACAAAACCCGCTGATGGCTTTCAGGGTATGGCCTTCATCGAGGATGTCATCGACCAGAAGCACGGTGCGCCCCTGCAGGGACAGATGCGGCTTGCACAGCCAGGCGATCTCCCGGTCGCCGGTCGTCTTGCCGCGGTAGCGCGTGGCATGCAGATAATCGGTTTCCAGCGGAAAAGCCAGGCGGGTCAGCAGGTGCCCGGCAGGAATGATGCCGCCATTGAGAACACAGAGCACGATCGGCAGCGTGCCGTCGAGCGCCACCGTAATCTCACCCGCCATGCGGTCGAGGGCCGCGGCGACCGCCTCGGGTCCGTGCAGCATGACGGCCTCGTCCCGGATCTGTCGAAGTGTCGCGTCAGTCAACGTCATTGTCGTTCGTCCATCCCTGTGGTCGGTGTGTTTCGCCCGACATCGCCTCAAAAACCCAGGTCCAGTTCCGGTTCCGGCTCGCATCCCGTGACCGCAGCTACGGCCTGCTGCCAGCGCGGATCGCGCCTCAGCACCGCGAGGTCCGGCGCCGGACGCCCGTGCAGGCGCGCGAGGCGGGTGTGCGTAACCGGGTCGCTGTATTCCGCCAGCGCCTCTGCGACCCGCCCCGCCTGGTCGCGGGCATTGCAGACCAGCACCATATCACAACCGGCCTCCAGGGAAATCCTTGCCCGGTCGCTGTGGTCGCCGGCGTAAGCGGCCGCCTCCATGCTCAGGTCGTCACTGAAGACCAGCCCCTGAAAGCCCAGCCGGTTGCGCAGCACTTCCTGTATCCAGAACGGCGAAAAACCGGCCGGGTTGGCATCCACTGTGGCGTATACGACGTGCGCCATCATCACGGCGGCGAGACCGTAGTGGATCATACGCTCGAACGGCACCATGTCCCATTGCGCCATGTCCGCGTAGGAACGCGGATCGACGGGCAGCTCCCGGTGGGAGTCCGCCACTACGGCGCCGTGTCCGGGGAAGTGCTTGCCAGTGGCCGCCATGCCCGCCTCGTGCATGCCGTTCTGGTAGGCATGCGCGAGCTCCGCTACGATCTCCGGCCGCCGGTGCAGGGCGCGATTGCCGATCACCGTGGAGACGCCGTAGTCGAGGTCGAGCACCGGTGCGAAACTGATGTCCACGCCGACCGCACGTAACTCGGCGGCCATCAGCCAGCCGGTGACCTGGGCAAGGTGCCGCGCCCGCGTCCGGTTGCTGTCGTAGAGTTCGCCCAGGCAGGCGAGCGGCGGCAGACGGGTGAAGCCGTCGCGGAAACGTTGCACGCGTCCGCCCTCCTGGTCGACCGCCACCAGCACATGCGGCTCGCGCACGGCATGGATGGCGTCGACCAGCACCCGCACCTGTTCGGGGGAGTCATAGTTGCGCGCGAATAGGATGACCCCGCCGACGGCGGGATGCACAAGCAGCTCGCGGTCTTCCGGCGTGAGTTCCAGGCCGGCGACATCCAGCATCAGGGGGCCGAGTGTCATGTCCGGTCCGCGCTGCTCACCGGAACAGGCACTATCCGATTACACATCGTCTTATTCCAGGGGACACGATTGTGATTTCCTCCATTTCACTATGTCGTTCTATCGCCGCCCGGCGTGAGATGCGGGCTATTGTCTCGTTGCAATGATCAGGCGTTTATCGAGCCGGTCGCGCAGGTGATCGCCCAGCAGATTGACCGAGAGCACCACGGCGCAGATCGCAGCACCGGGCGCCAGCACCAGGTGCGGTGCCACCAGCATGTAGCGCGTGCCGTCGCGAATCATGGCGCCCCAGGAGGCGCCTGGCGGCTGCACGCCGAGCCCCAGAAACGACAGGCCGGCCTCCGCGATGACCACGGCGGCGACGCCGAAGGTGGCCTCGATGATCAGCGGCGCGGCCATCAGCGGCAGCAGGTGCCGGATCATGATCCGCACCCGGCAACTGCCCAGGGACTCGGCCGCCATGACGTGCTCCCGGTGTTTGAGTGAGAGCACCTGCGCGCGCGACAGGCGAGCATAACCGACCCAGCCGACGACGGCGAGCGCCATGACGACGTTGTCGATACCGGGACCGAGCAGGCCGGCGAGCGCGATAGCCAGCAGGATGCCCGGGAAAGCGAGGAAGATGTCGATGACCTGAACGATCACCCGTTCCCACCACCCGCCCCAATAGGCGCTGACGGTTCCGACCGCGGTGCCGAGCAGCG
Organism: uncultured Gammaproteobacteria bacterium; assembly: GCA_963763115.1. Taxonomy (GTDB): domain Bacteria; phylum Pseudomonadota; class Gammaproteobacteria; order UBA9214; family UBA9214; genus CAVQCA01. The sequence continues at coordinate 9,947 of CAVXNM010000087.1, read as the reverse complement.
CCGAGAGGCTCACCACCCACACGGCCACGAGAAAGGAGGTGCGTGCGCCCACCAGCAGGCGCTCGCCTATGTCGCGGCCGAGATCATCGTACCCGAGCCACGCGCCCGAGCCGGGCGGCGCCAGGATGTGCTCCAGATGAATCAGGTTGGGTGTCAGCGGCAGGACCCAGACGCTGACGGCCAGCAGCCCCCAGAGCGTCAGCACCCCCGCCGGGAACCAGAGCCGCATCACCCGCCGCCGCCCAGACGGATGCGCGGATCGGCCCAGGCGTAGGCGATATCCGTCAGCAGGTTCACCAGCACATAGCCGACGCTGATCAGCAGCACGCAGGCCTGCACCACCGGATAGTCGCGAGACTGGATCGCCTCGATGGTGAGCAACCCGATGCCCGGCCAGGAGAATACCGTTTCGGTGATCACGGCGCCGGCCAGCAGGGCGCCGAGTTGCAGTCCCATCAGGGTAATGACCGGCAGCAGTGCATTGCGCAGGCCGTGATGCAGTATCACCCGTGCCGGCGGCAGCCCCTTCGCCCGGGCCGTGCGGATGTAATCCTCGCCCAGCACCTCCAGCATGCTGCTGCGCACCATGCGCGAGAGCACCGCCGCGAGACCGGTACCCAGGGTGATCGCCGGCAGAACGACCGAACCGACGCCCTCGCGCCCGCTTACCGGGAACCAGCCCAGCCAGAGCGAAAACACCAGGATGAGCAGCGGCCCCAGCCAGAAGTTGGGAATGGAAACACCGAGCATGGAAAACGCCATGGCGCCGCCGTCCCACGGGCTCCCGCGGCGCACGGCGGCGAGCACCCCGAGCGGCAGGGCCAGCGCAAGTGTGACGGTGAGTGTCACACCGGCGAGCAGCAGCGTCGCGGGCAGACGCTCCAGCAGCAGGTCGGTGACCGGGCGGCGCGACTGCAGCGAGGTTCCCAGGTCGAACTGCAGCAGGCCGTGGAGGTAATGCGTGAACTGGAGCAGGACCGGCTGGTCCAGTCCGAGGGCGATGCGCAGGGCTTCCCGGTCGGTTGCGGAGGCGGCCTCGCCCAGCATGATCTCGACCGGATCGCCGGGAATCAGGTGGATCAGCAGGAATACGATGCTGATCACCCCGAACACGACCAGAACGGCCCCAGTCAGGCGCTGTGCAAGGTAGCTGAGCATGCGTGTCGATCGGGAAGCGGGCGCGGGTAGGACGGGTCTGTTGTATGATGCAGTTATCGGACCGGGCCAACCATAGACAAACATTTTCCCGCAGGCAAGCGAAACCCCGACGATGAACGGCTTCCTGTCATTCGTGCTGCTGACGGCCCTCGGTTACGGGGCCTTCGCCGGTTTCATTTACCTCATGCAGCCGCGGCTGATCTATTACCCGAATATGCCGGGACGAGAGCTGTCCGCCAGCCCGGCCGATATCGGCCTGGACTACGAAGCCGTCACGCTGCAAACCGACGACGGTGTCCGCCTCAGCGCCTGGCTCATCCCCCACCCGACGCCACGCGCCACCCTGCTCTTCTTCCACGGCAATGCCGGCAATCTCTCGCACCGGCTCGAATCGATCCGGCTGTTTCACGACCTCGGCCTCGCGGTGTTCATCATCGACTATCGCGGTTACGGTCAGAGCGAAGGCAGCCCCACCGAAGCCGGCACCTACCGCGATGCCGCGGTGGCCTGGCGCTATCTCGTCGGCGAGCGGCACATCGCCCCGCAGGAGATCGTCATCTTCGGCCGTTCGCTTGGCGGCGCCATCGCCGCGGAACTCGCGAGCAGCACCCGGCCCGCTGCGCTGATCCTCGAATCGGCCTTCACCTCGGTGCCTAACATGGCGGCGCGGCTCTACCCCTGGCTGCCGGTACGCTGGCTGAGCCGCTACCGCTATGACACACAGAACGCTCTGGAAGCGATCACCTGTCCGGTACTGATCATCCACAGCCGCGAGGACGACATCATCCCCTATGCCGAGGGCGAGCAGCTGTACGCGCACGCCCCCGAACCGAAGCAGTTCCTGGAACTGCACGGCGGGCACAGCGACGGCTTCCTGGTCAGCCGGGAGGCCTATATGCAGGAAATCGATGTTTTCCTGGAGAGCCACGTCGAGTCACGTCCCCCGGGGCAAGCCAACCTTACCCTTTAGGGGCGGGCTCATGTGCCCTAGGGTATGTCCGCGAACGGTTATTGCCTTGGCGTCTCGTTCGCGGGCGAGCCCGCTCCTACAGAAGAAACTTCATTAAATCAGCCGGATGTATTCAGGGTCTATACTTCACAGGGTGGGTCATAGGGGATGAGCAACGGCGATGAGTTCCACGATACGCATTACCTTATTCCTGCTGATGTTTTACCAGCTACCGCTGGTACAGGGAGCCGGGCCGGCGGTGGAGGCCAATTCAGGCAGAACCGCGGGTGAACTGCAGAGCGATGCCGGTGCGGCGCCGGGATCCGTACTGCCTGCGACTGCGATAGACACGACGGAGATCCCCACGATCAACATTGCCGCCGAGGCATCCGCCGATCAGCCGCTGCCCTGGTACTGCATAGGTAAGAACACCTTCTTCCTGTACGGCAACATCGCCACGGTCGATGAGAAAAATCGCGGCTGGAACGGCAACGCGGGCTTCATCGTAACGCCCGAAGGGGTCGTTGTCATCGACACCCTCGGTACGCCCAGACTCGGGCATCGGCTGATTGCCACCATCAGACAGGTCACCGACCAGCCCATCCGCTATGTCATCATCACCCACAATCATCCGGATCACGCCTATGGGTCCGCGGCCTTCCAGGGGCTGGACGGCGTGACGATCATTACCCATAAGGGCTCGCTCGAATACACCCGCTCGGATGTCATGACACGCTCTGTGGACTACCGCCGCGAACTGCTCGGTGATGACATGGAGGAATTCGAGCCCGTCAAGGCCGACCTCTACCTCGACATCCCGCGTTTCGGCAGTCACAGGATCGCACTGGGGGATCAGCTTATCGATATCTACAATACCGGCAGGCACCACTCCTATGGCGATCTGGTCGTGCATCAGGTGAGGGACGGTATCCTGTGGATCTCGGACCTGGCGTTCAACCAGCGGACAACTTACCTCGGCGACGGCGATAGCCGGCAGATCCTGGAAGTCCAGGACTGGCTCATGAACCGCTTCGGTGACGCTAAGCTGATGGTGCCGGGCCATGGCAGCGCCCAGCGTCCATCGTTCCCGATGGTAGAAAAGACACATCGGTATGTGCAGCGCCTGCGCGAGACCATGCGCGTGGCGGTGGAAAACGACGTCCCGCTGATGGATGCCGTCGATCAGGCCGATTTTCCTGACTGGCGCGATACCCGACTGTACGAGTCCAACCAGCGCGCCAATGCCAATTTCGTCTATCGGGAAATGGAGCAGCAATTCTTCGCGCAATGAATACCCGGTTCATGACCGATCACGTCGTATGACGGCAACAAGAAAACCCCCGCACTATCCATGTGTTATACGCTGTTCTCTGTACGCTTCCATGGCTATGATCAGGAACAGCATAGACGTCAGCGCCATACGGTACTAACGCTGTATTCAGTCGCTTGTCTCTTCCCGTATCGTGTCACCGGTTTCCTCGATCTTCTCGCCTGCTTTCTCAACAGCATGGTCGATCGTGTCACCGGCCTGCTCTGTCGCCTGGTCGATCTGTTTACCGGCGCGCTCTGCCGGTCCTTCACTGGACTCGCAGCCGACAACGGCCGCACCCAGTAGCATCATAATCATGATCAATGCCGGCTTGACTTTCATATCGGATCCTCCGTATTGCGTTTGTGATGCATTTCGACAGTGGCGCGGTGTGTGTAGTGCACATCCACAAACCTGTCAATAGTGATTTCCTTGAGGTGTTTTGAAAGCATAGTCGTGACACGACCATCCCGCCAGCTCAAGATACGGGGTATATCCGCATCCCGGTAACAGGTGCCGGATCCTTATGATTTCCTGATAAGACCGAGAATGAATAGCAACAAGGCCGCACCGGCAGTTGCCGTAACGATTGAGCCGATCAATCCGCCTGCCGAGATACCAAGCAGACCGAAACCACCACCTTTCATCAAGGTTCCGGCTAACCAGCCTGCCACGGCGCCAATTGCTAAAAAAATGATTAACCCTGTTATGTCCATATATTCACCTCCGTACTAAAGCCATAGGGGTTTACTGCAACCTAACGATCGAGTCAGGATTCCCCGTCAGGCAATAAAGAGGGCGTAGGGATTAGAATATCTACCCTTTCGTCCCCATTATTTTACAACACTGCCAATAATAGACTGCAGTGCGGCCACGCCGGTTGACGTGGTCAGCCATACGAATATACCGCAATTAAGAAATACTGTTACCCAGAAAACAGCTCGAAATAACTCTTTCCTCGATTTATGGCGTAACTGCTGTTGAGCAACGAGTGCTCCTGGCCAACCTCCCGCCAGAGAAAGCAGGTGCAGCGTACTTTCCCTGGTTCGCCAGGCGCCTTTCTTGGCTGCCGATTTGTCGACAGCATACGCAACAAAGGTCATAAGGCTGATTACCATTTAAATTCCGAGGATCACAGACGGTATCCTGGATGCAAGAACAGCAATGCCGACGATGACGAGAAATACAGCAGCGATAATGACCGGCAGCGATCCATACTTCCTTTGCATATCCTGTGGAAGCCGGTCACCCGCCAGGGTTGCCTCTACAGCACAGAGGCGATCCTGGTTATCGGTAGACAGGTCATAGGTGACCACATGATCAATCTCGGGACGTCGATTACGGTTACTGAAGGCCCTGATATGAACAAACACCCGCTTTCCACCATGAAACGGCGTGAAGAAGCCGAACCCCTTCTCATCGTTCCAGGACGATATTTTACCTTTTGTGCGCATACCCTTTGCGTTTATAACGCCATGTACCAGAAATGCCGCGCTATTCTCTGCGTCTCAGCCCCTACAGGAGCGAACTGGTTGCATTTGTTATGTGATTTTCCTAGCCGAAGAAACACGCATACTCGTCTCGGTCTACTAATTCCAAAAACGCTTCAATTGACTTTACTTCTGGGTCCGGGTCATATCGATGCCATTTTAGGTCTTGCCGTTGCCAGTATACTTTCCAGGTGCCTTTTGTTCTCACGTAGGAACTTTTTGCGACAGGTATTTCGATGATGTTTTTCGGATTTCTCCATTCCGGGCGTATCTCAAATATCTCTATGCTCTGCCCTTTAATTCGGTACCCCAAATCGAGCTCTTTGCGAATATGCGGTGGGGGCCGCCGTTTCTTCATAAAGGCTGCAATCGCCTTCTCACACTTCTTTAACTCGAATTCACTTAGCGACATCGATTTGCTTACAGATAACGATTATGTACATGTCTCAGGCATGCCTATAATCTCACCAAACCTCACAGGTTGCCATTATGAGCAGCGCGCAAGTGTGAAACGTAGCATTGGTTTCTGTTTTTTTCTTCTGAGAATATTAGTGTCCTCCATACGGTCTTGAGTACAGTCATTGCATCCACCTTAGCCACTTTGATGGAACTGACGTTTAAGAGGCAGCAAAACCATTAACGTAATAACCAGCCTGGACCTTATTTGAGTTTCCCTTGTTATGTTTCTCCAACTATTCAATCAGAACGCTAATTGACTCAAAATATGAGCTGCCGACTATTATTACCAAGCCATCGATCATTGGGCTCATCTTGCACGTATATATTGGTTGACCTAATTGTCAAGTTTCAATCGGCCGTTTAGGGTTCCCGAAAATTCCTGCCTGTTTGTTTTAACTACGTAGTAGATTATTAGGGAGCACATCACATAATCCACCGGAACAGACTGGATCCCCCCTTTCGCGGGGATGACATGATCAGGGATTACTCATCTCACTCCAGCGCCGCTTCCTGAATCACCACAGGTGTGCCGACCGGTACGCGGTCGAACAACCGGATGACGTCGTCGTTGCGCATCTTCACGCAGCCGTGGGAGGACGGTTCGCCCATGTGGTCCTCGCCAGGGCAGCCGTGGATGTAGATGTAGCGGCGCATCGAGTCCACCTCGCCGAGGCGGTTTTTGCCCGGTTCCTCGCCGCACAACCAGAGGATGCGGGTGAGTATCCAGTCGCGTTTCGGGTGCTGTCGTTTGAGTTCCGGGGTGTAGAGCTCTCCCGTCGGCCGACGGCTGATAAAGACGGTGTTGGGCGCGCAGCCGGCGCCGATCCTGGCGCGAATGCGGTGGCGGCCGCGTGGGGTGCACTCGCTGTGGATGCGCTCACCCGGACCGTTGCGGGCGGTCGCGATGGCGACGTCCATGACGACCCTGCCTGCCTCGATGAGCTGCAGTCGCTGTTCGTCGATGCTGACCTTGATGAGGAAGGGATCGTTTGGCATGGGGGGATTATACGGGAAAGAAGGGTTTCCCCGGATTCCGACCCTTCGGGCCTGCATCCAGATTACAGGGTTATTTCGCCGCTCCCGCTGCTTGTTTCGTTACACGGTGAACCTCGCGCAGCGCATCGTAGTTGCCGTCGGGGGCGAGGCGGTAGCCTTCGATATCGTCACGGACGGTGCACACCTGGTCTTCGTACCAGAGCGGGAGGTAGGGCAGCAGCTCCAGCAGCCGCGCCTGCACCCGGCGGTAAGCCTCCGCCTGCGCCTCCAGCGTGGCGCCCTGCTCCGCCCGGTCGATCAGCGCATCTACCTGTTCATCTTCCAGCCGCCCGCGGTTGGCGCCTTCGGGGGGCAGCGACGCGCTGTGGAATGCGTAGCGGAAAATATCCGGCGTTTTGATGCCCACCCAGGCGAGGCTGTAGAGCTGGAAGCGCCCGGCCTTGATGTCGCCGTAGAACGTGCCCCAGTCATAGCTCTGCAGCGTCATGTGGATGCCGATCTCGGCAAGCTGCTGCTGGATGATGGTGGCGATGCGCACCCGCACCGGGTCGGTCGAGGTCTTGTAGTCGAGTTCCAGCGGGTGGGCGGCGTTATAGCCAGCCTGCGCCAGCAGGGAGCGCGCCGCTTGCGGGTCGAAGGGCAGCATCGCGAGCGCGGGATTGCCCGCCCAGTGATCCGGCGGCAGCAGCGCCGCGGCCGGTGTGGCGGCGCCAGCCAGCACGTAGCGGATGATGGCCGCGCGGTCGATCGCCTGTGCGATGACCCGACGGACGCGGATATCACCGGTGACCGGATCCTGCAGGTTGAAGCCGATGTAAGCGAAGTTGCTTCCCGGTCCGAAGCTCACCGTGATGCCGTCCTGGCGCTTGAGGTAACCGAGCAGTTCCGCAGGCAAGTCGTTCTGCAGGATATCCACCTCCCCGCGCAGCAGCTTCAGCACCCGCACGGTGGGATCGACGATGCGCAGGAACTCGATGCGCTGCCCGTCGGCGAGGCGCACGAGCCGCAGCCGCCCCGGTTCCGGCCAGCGCTCGAAGCGAAACGGTCCGCTGCCGACGGGGTCGGTCTGAAACGGATGACCGGCGGCGATACCGTCCGCCGGCAGGATGCCGATGACGAGATAGCCCGGGAGCAAAGGATCGGGACGTTCGAGGAAGAAATCCAGTGTGTCGTCGTCCAGCACCTCGATGCGTCGGATGAGCCGCAGGGGGCCGCGGTGCGGCGAGGCGTGCGCCGGGTCGAGGATGTACTCGTAGGTCGCCGCCACGTCGCGTGCGGTCAGCGGCTGGCCGTCGTGAAACGGCGGGCGATCGGGGGCGAGATGGAAGCGGTAATGATCCCCTGCCAGACGCTCCCAGGTCGCGAGCGCCGGCATCGGACGCGTGTGTTCGTCGAAGTCGACCAGCCGCTGGTAGAGCAGCCGGTTGACGCGCGCCGAGGTGGCATCGGTGGCGAAGCGCGGATCGAGATTGACCGGCTCGCTGGCGAGTCCGAAGCGGATGACGTCATCCGCAGGCCGGGTGCAGGCGGTAAGCGTGAGCAGCAACAACGCCAGGGCGAGGATCGGCAGGAGACCTGTTTTGACCACGGCCACCGAAGAAAACCTACCGATTTTTACACAGACGCAGCTATCACGAAAAATTAGACGTTACTGTCCAACGAAATAATTGAATATCTTTGCGCCTCTGCGGTGAATGTATCTCATCGGGCGCCCGGAACGGCGAGGTGTTTCATGTCGATCAGAAGGCGCACCCGCAGACGGCGAAAGGTCTGATGGTCCAGCATGTCGGGCAGCAGCACCAGCCGGGCGGTGCGGCCGTCGTCGCGGCGAAAATGCAGGATCACCAGCCACGGCTGCATGAACACGAAGGGTCGCAGCGAGGCGCCGGTTTCCTGACCGGACCGCAGCGTCAGGCGCACGCGGTTGCCCTCCTCCCAGACCAGCGACTCGATCGACTCGGGATTGCGGCGCAGCACGTCGCGGCGGCGGGTACGGAACCAGGACAACACCACGATCAATGCAATCGCGGCAACCGGCAGCGTCGGCAGACCGCAAAACGGCAGCACCGCGAGCGCCGCCCCGTGGCTCAGCACGAGGAACCCGCCCAGCCGGCGCGAGACCCCGGGGTCAAGGCGTAGCGGTGTGGCGTATGTCCTGGACAATTGAGGCGACATCCTTGTCGGCCGGGACCATGCGTCCCATCAACCATTCGAGCAGCACGGCATCCGGATAGGCCAGCAGCCGCGCGAAGCTGTCCCGTTCATGGGCATCGAGCCGTTCGAAGCGCTTTTCCAGAAAGCCGTTCAGCAGCACATCCAGTTCGCGCATGCCGCGCCGGCATTGCCAGGCCAGGCGGTTGCGGCTGTGCTGCGGGTCTTCCGTCATGAAGTCTGCCATCGTCAGGTCGAGCGCTTCAGCATCAGTTCCTTGATGCGGCCGATGGCGCGCGTCGGGTTCAGGCCCTTGGGACAGACCTCCACGCAGTTCATGATGGTGTGGCAGCGAAACAGCTTGAAGGGACCGTCGAGGTCAGCGAGCCGCTGGTCCGTCGCCTGGTCGCGGCTGTCGGCCAGGAAGCGCCAGGACTGCAGCAGCGCGGCCGGTCCCAGGAACTTGTCCGGGTTCCACCAGTACGACGGGCAGGAGGTGGTGCAGCAGGCGCACAGGATGCATTCGTACAGGCCGTCCAGCTGCTCGCGCTCCGCCGGGCTCTGGCGGTGCTCGACCTCGGGTTCCGGATCGTGGTTGACCAGATAGGGCGTGACAGCGCGGTACTGGCGGTAGAACGGTTCGAGGTCAACGACCAGGTCGCGGATGACCGGCAGGCCGGGCATGGGGCGCACCTCGATGGGGGTCTTCAGTTCGGCGAGCGGCGTGATGCAGGCCAGTGCGTTGCGGCCGTTGATGTTCATGCCGTCGGAGCCGCACACCCCCTCGCCGCAGGAGCGCCGGAAGGTGAGGCTTTCGTCCTGCGCCTTGAGCAGCAGCAGGGCATCGAGCAGCATCATACCCGGTTTGATCAGCGCGTCATCGAGTTCCATGGTCTGCATGGACGGGGCCGACTCGTGTTCGGGATGGTAGCGGTAGATGGAGAATTTCATGGGCATCAGTACACCCGCTCTTTAGGTGGGAAGGTGTCTACGGTCATCGGTCGGGTGCGCACCGGCTTGGAGTCGACGCTGCGGGTTTCGCGATGATACAGGCTGTGGCGCAGCCAGTGGACGTCGTCGCGCTGCGGGTAGTCGATGCGCGTGTGCGCGCCGCGGCTTTCCTGGCGCGCCAGGGCGGTGGCCACGGTCGCCAGCGCGCAGTCCATCAGGTTCTCCAGCTCCATGGCCTCGATGCGCGCGGTGTTGAACAGGCGGCTGTGATCGCGCAGCCGTACATCCGCCATACGCTCGGCGAGCGCGCTGACCTTGCGCAGGCCATCGGCCAGCACCGTCTCGGTGCGGAACACCCCGCAGTCCGCCTCCATCACCTGCTGCAGTTCGCCGCGCAGGGCATCCACCGATTCCCCGTCGCCCTGCTGCTCCCAGCGCGCCAGACGCGCCCGGGCGGCCTCCAGTCCGTCGTCCGGGAATGTCC
>CAVXNM010000086.1:0-7118 GCA_963763115.1 uncultured Gammaproteobacteria bacterium | reverse complement strand
TTGCCCGTCATTGGGGCCACGGTCTCTAGAGTCGTTACTTGGCGGAGTGCCCGCTCATCTTGATCTCGACCTTGTCCTCATCCTTGATGCTGCCGTAATACTCGCGCAGGATGGTCAGCACTTCGGGGCGTGAGAACTTCTCGGACACCTCCTCACCTTCGGAAAGCGCCTTGCGCAGCTTGGTGCCCGAGAGCAGGATGCGGTCCGAGCCCTCGTGCGGGCAGGTCTTCATGGAAGCCATGCCGTCGCACTTGTTGCACCAGAAGGTCCAGTCGATCTTGAGCGGCTGGGTCTCCAGGGCATCGGCCGGGATTTCGTCGAAAATATGGTGAGCGTCGAACGGGCCGTAGTAGTCGCCCACGCCGGCATGGTCGCGACCCACGATCTGGTGGGAGCAGCCATAGTTCTGGCGGAACAGGGCATGCAACAGGGCCTCGCGCGGACCGGCATAGCGCATGTCCAGCGGATAGCCCGCCTGGATGACGGTATTGTCGGAAAAATAGTTCTTGATCAGCGTGCCAATGGCACGGCTACGCACATCGGCGGGGATATCGCCGGGCTTGAGCTTGCCGAGCAGCGAGTGAATCAGCACGCCGTCCAGCGTCTCGATGGCGATCTTGGCCAGATACTCGTGCGAGCGGTGCATCGGGTTGCGTGTCTGGAACGCAGCAACGGTATGCCAGCCGCGCTTCTGGAATTCCGCACGGGTCTGCGCCGGGGTCATGAACTGGCTGCCGTAGGTTTCCGGGAAACCGCCCTGGGAGAGAACCTTGATCGGTCCGGCCAGGTTCACGTCGCCCTGCTCCATCACCATCTTGACGCCCGGGTGCTCGGCATCGGTGGTCTTGTAGACCATCATGCACTCGTGCTTCTTGTCGATGCGGTACTTCTCGGTGACCTTCATGGTGGCAAGAATGTCGCCGCTCTCGGAATCGACCAGCGCGATGTCGTTGCCTTCATTGATGCCCTTGGCGGTCGCCTCGTCCGTCGACAGGGTGATGGGAATCGGCCAGAACAGGCCGCTCGCCATCTTCATGCCGTCACAGACGCCTTCCCAGTCCGCGCGGGTCATGAACCCTGTGAGCGGTGTGAAACCACCGATACCCAACATGATGATATCGCCGGCTTCGCGCGAGGATACCTCGACTTTGGGCAGATCCTTGGCGCGTGCCTGCTCTGCTGCCAGCGCATCGCCTTCGAGCAGCAGCGGTTTCAGATCACCGCCACCATGAGGTTTTACTAATGTAGACATACGACTCCTTGAAAAGGCTGCGTTGTGTGTTCGATTGCTCTGCGAGATATCCCGGCCGCAAAGGGTGCCAGAGTAAGCCACCCCGCATGAAACAGGGGAGGCATACAATATAGATTTACCCTGAAAATGCCAACCAGTAATATCTAGCCGTCCATAAAACCAGCTTATTGTTCCATGTTATTGTTTTTAGATTATATTTATCATCAGATAATGCTAATTCACTTAATAACCCAGGACTACGCTCAGGTTATTTCATCGAGGTACCGTTCGGTCATGCGCTGACCATGCGCAGACCGATCAGCGCCAGCACCAGAGCGAAGATCCGCTGCAGGACCGGTTTCGGCAGGTAATGCGCGAGGCGTGCGCCGAGCGGCGCCGCGAGGATGCTGGTCGAGACAACACCGGCCACCGCCGGCCAGTAGATAAAGCCGGTATGCATCCCGTACGGCGTCCCGCCGCGTCCCGCCGCGCCGACGGCAAACGCCGCCGCGCCGGCAATGGCGACGGGCAGTCCGCAGGCGGCCGCCGTGCCGACCGCCCGGAGGATATCGACCCGGTTCCAGAGCAGGAACGGCACCGTCAACGTACCGCCGCCAATGCCGAGCAAGGCCGACACGGCGCCGATCACCCCCCCCGCAAGACCCAGTCCTGCGGCACTCGGCAAGGGATGCTGCGCCGCGGGTTGTTGTCCGCTCAGCAACTGCAGCGCGACCAGCAGCTCGAAGCCGCCGAACAGCACGCGCAGCCCCGGGCTGGTGATCTGCCCCGCCAGCCAGGCCCCGCCCAGCGCGCCCGGCACGATACCGGTTGCCAGACCGCGAACGGCCCGCCAGTCAATGCCGCCGCGGCGGTGGTGGGAGAGCAGCGAAGAAATTGATGTCGGCACAATGGTGGCAAGCGATGTGCCAATGGCAAAATGCATCAGGTTGTCGGCGGGGAAGTCGCGCAGGCTGTAAAGTGCGGCCAGCGCCGGCACGATCACCAGGCCGCCGCCGACGCCGAGCAACCCCGCCAGCAGCCCGGCAACGGCGCCGGTGCCGAGATAGGCCAGTAGTTCAGTCATTGTTCAACAGGGTCCACCGGTGGCAGGCAATACGATCGTCAGGTGAGAGGTAAGGAAGTAATGAAGTGAGAAGTGAGACGTAACGAAAGGAATGGCCACGGAATCCACGGAAGAATACGGAAATATCAAAATCTAAAATCAAGATAAGAATTGGGCCGCAGAATTCGCGGATGTGCGAAACCAGGGCTTGGCGAAAATGAATCCCAAAGGATCAAAGGCTGAATAATTCATATAACGAGATGTAAACAATAATATTTCCGAGTTCTTCCGTGGATTCCGTGGCCAATATGATCTTTCCTTTCACTCCTCACTTTTTTTACTTCTCACTTGATCCAGATAGTCTTGGCGTTCATGAACTCACGCATGCCGAGCCGTGACAGCTCCCGTCCGTAGCCGGAGTGCTTGATGCCGCCAAAGGGCAGACGGGGGTCGCTTTTAACCAGACCGTTGACGAAGGCGCAGCCGCACTCGAGCCGTCGCGCCACACGCTCCCCGCGCGTGCTGTTCCGCGACCAGACACTGCCTCCCAGGCCGAACTCGGAATCATTGGCGATGCGCACGGCATCGTCCTCGTCGCGCGCCCGGATGACGGTGGCGACCGGTCCGAACAGCTCCTCACCCCAGGCGCGCATGCCGGGGGCGACGCAATCCAGGATCGAGGGCAGGTAATAGGCGCCCGGCCCTTCCTGGGGACGGCAGCCGGTCACCGCCACGGCGCCGGCGTCCAGACTGTCCTGCACCTGTGCATGCAGCCCAGTACGCAAGTCCTCGCGCGCCAGCGGACCGATCTGTGTCATTTCATCCAGCGGATCGCCGACCACCAGCACCTCCACCCCGGCCTTGAAACGGCGCACGAATTCCTCCGCGATGGCGTCCACCAGGATAAAGCGCTTGGCGGCGATGCAACTCTGGCCGCCGTTGAGAAACCGCGAGGTGACCGCGTCCTGCACCGCCAGCTCCATGTCCGCATCCTCCAGCACCACGAAAGCATCCGAACCACCCAGTTCCAGCACCGATTTCTTGATGTGCGCACCCGCGGCGGCGGCCACCTCGCGCCCGGCCGGCTCGCTGCCGGTCAGCGTCACCGCTTGGACGCGCGGGTCGCCGATCACCCCGGCCACCTGCGCTGAGGGGATCATCAGGCTGCGAAACACCCCGTCGGGGAAACCCGCAGCGGTGAACACCGCCTCGATGGCGAGCGCGCACTGCGGGACGTTGGAGGCATGCTTCAGCAGCGCGGTGTTTCCGGCCATCAGCGCCGGGGCCGCAAAACGGAACACCTGCCAGAACGGGAAGTTCCAGGGCATGACCGCGAGCACCGTACCGAGTGGCTGCCACGCCACCAGGCTGCGTCCGGCGTCGGACTCGATCAGCTCATCGGCAAGAAAGGTCGGACCCTGCTGCGCGTAGTACTCGCAGACCCAGGCGCATTTTTCGATCTCGGCGCGCGCCTCCCGGATGGGCTTGCCCATTTCCAGCGTGATGATGGCGGCGAATTCCCCGACCTGTTCGCGCAGCCGGGCGGCCGCCTCTCGCAGCAGCGCTGACCGTTGGTCGATGGCGACCAACCGCCAGGCGGCGCTTGCCGCGGAGGCGGCCTGCAGCGCAGACTCCAGCTGCGCCGGGGTGAATGCATCGACCACACGGAGTGTATTACCATTCGCCGGATTAATGGATCTGAATGACATATGAATTTCCTCTCTGCTCCCGAACTTGCCATGCGCCGTCCGTGCACATCCTGACACGAAACTGGAATATTCCCGGCATGCTGCCGGGCGCCTCGAACCCGGCACGCAGGCTGATTATAGGGCACCTCGATCAATCCGGTTCGAACCAATTCGGAGGAAGGCGCGAAGCGCTGCCATACACCCTGCGGCTGCCGGCGGTACTTCTGCTGCTGCTTGCCGTGTCGTCCGTACAGGCAAAGCCGGACCCGCTGGAAACGCAGCGCGAGCTGTTTCTCGATGCGCGCGCTGCGCTGCAGGACAACCGGCTGGAAGAATACCAGGCACTCGCCAGCCAATTGCGGGACTATCCCCTCTATCCGTACCTGCAATTCGACGAGCTGCGCAACCGCCTGAGCCGTGCCGACGAGCATGAGGTCACCCGATTCCTGGAAACCCACGAGGGGGAACCGGTCGGCGACCGGCTGCGCCAGTCGTGGCTGTACAACCTGGCGCGCAACCAGCACTGGCGGCTGTTCCTGCGACACTACCGGCCGACGGACTCGGTGGACCTGCAATGCTATGCCCTGCAGGCCCGGTTAAATACTGGCGACAAAAAAGGGCTGGTCGAGGACATTCTGCCACTCTGGCTGGCGGGCGAATCCCGCCCCAAGGCCTGCGATCCGCCGTTCAAGTTTCTGGCCGACGGTGGCCATCTCGACAGGGACCTGGTGTGGGCACGCATACGTCTGGCGATGCAGGGCAACCGTCCGGCGCTTGCGGGTTACCTTGCAAAACGCCTGCCGGAAGCCGAGCAGGCGTGGGTCACACTCTGGCGCGTGGCCAACGACAAACCGAGCCACACACTGGATGATCCCCGCCTGGAGGCGGATTCGCCGCTGGCCCGCGAAATCATCCTGCACGCCCTGCGCCGCATCGCCCGTTTCGACGCCGCGCAGGCGCATGAAAAGTGGCTGGCCATCCGGGACAGGCAGGCATTCGATGACGAAGACGCGGCTGCGATCGCAGGCTATATCGCCTACGCAGCCGCCACCCAGCGCCTGCCGGAAGCGCATGCCTGGCTGGTGACCCTGCCCGCGGAAGCCGAGACTCAACGCATCCGCGAGTGGCGAATTCGCACCGCGATCGACATCCAGGACTGGGCCGCGGTGCGGGCGCACATCACCGCCCTGCCGGTGGAAGAGCGGGATAGCGAGGAGTGGCGCTACTGGCTCGCCATTGCCATGGAAAAAACCGGTGAACGGGTGGCTGCCATGAACCGCATTGGCGACCTGGCGAAGGAGCGCAGTTACCATGGTTTTCTCGCAGCCGACTTCCTGCGCTGGCCCTACGAAATGGGGCACAAACCGACCATCTATGACGCGACCGAACTGGAGACCCTGAGCCGCAGGCCCGGTCTGGTGCGCGCCCACGAACTTTACCGCGCCGGACTACTGACCGATGCCCGCCGCGAATGGGCCTATGCCATCCGGGACATGAACAACGAAGAACTCACGCTGGCCGCGGTACTGGCCGATCAGTGGGACTGGCATGACCGCGCCATCCTCACCGTCGCCCGCAGTGGCAACTATGACGACCTGAAGCTGCGTTTCCCGCTCGATCACCTCGACAGCGTGCTCCGACAAGCCCGGGTCAACAAGCTGGACACCGGGCAGGTTTTCGCGGTCATCCGCCAGGAAAGCGCCTTCAACAGCGACGCCCGTTCACCCGTCGGCGCCATGGGACTGATGCAGCTGATGCCGGGCACCGGCAGGCTGACAGCGAAACGCAATCGCATACCCTATGCCGGCGCGGGCACGCTGCTCGATGTCGACAGAAACATCCAGCTCGGCACCAGCTACCTGCGCCAGGTGCTGGAGCGCTTCAGCGGCAACCCGGTGCTCGCGACCACCGCCTACAACGCCGGCCCCCAGCGAGTGGAGCGCTGGCTACCCGAGGCTGGCAGCGAACCGGCGGCGATCTGGATCGCCGGGATTCCCTTTACGGAGACCCGCAACTACGTTCAGCGCGTGCTCACCTACGCTGCGATCTACGACTGGCGTATGCAGCGCACTATCACCCCCCTGAAGAAACGCATGCCCCCGGTATACAGCAGCGGGCACTACGAGCAGTCCAGCTCATGAGCGCTATGGCAGCGCTAATTAATTGAAATGTATATGTCATTGCGAATGCAGCACGGTAATCTCATGATTTGGTATCTGCCGACCGGAAATTGCTTCGTTACCGCAGGGTATCCTGCGGGACGCCTTACTCCACGCACAGACGACACACCAGAGCTCCTTTTGTTATAGGATTCCTGCGCGTGTACCACAGGATCGACACATGAAAAACAACACTGTCTGCCTGCTGGGTGGAACCGGATTTGTCGGTTATCACCTGGCGAACCGCCTGACGCATCATGGCTACACTGTGAACATACTCACGCGACGGCGCGAGCGTCACCGCGAGCTGCTGGTGAACCCGGCCATCAGGATCACCGAGGCCGATGTGTACGACACCGACCAGCTGCGCCGCAACTTCAGCGAGGCGGGAGCCGTCATCAACCTGATCGGCGTTCTCAACGAGCGCAACGCGAAGGAGGGCAGCTTCGCGCGCATCCACGCCGAGCTGCCGGGGCTGATCGCCGCGGCCGCGGCCGGGGCCGGGGTTGCGCGCCTGCTGCACATGAGTGCGCTGCATGCCGACCCGGCTGAACCGCACAGCCGCTACCTGGAAACCAAGGGCGAGGGCGAAGACCGTGCCCATGCGGCGGCAACCCGGGACCTGCGGGTAACCAGTTTCAGGCCATCGGTCATCTTCGGTCCGGGCGACAGCTTCTTCAACCGCTTCGCGGCGCTGTTGAGGATCTCACCGCTGTTCTTCCCGCTGGCCTGTCCCGACAGCCGGTTCGCGCCGGTGTATGTCGGCGATGTCGCCGAGGCGTTCAGCGTAGCGCTGATGGATGACGCCACTCGCGGGAAACGGCTGGAGCTGTGCGGTCCGGACAGCTACACCCTGAAGGAACTTGTGCTCTATACGCGCGATACCATCGGCCTGAAAAAACCCGTCATCAGCCTGGGCGATACGCTCTCGCGCTGGCAGGCCCGCCTCCTCGGCATGATGCCGGGCAGACCGTTTA
>CAVXNM010000085.1:0-11002 GCA_963763115.1 uncultured Gammaproteobacteria bacterium | reverse complement strand
ATTATCCACAGAATTATCGCTATTATCCCTGCAACAACTGCGGCAACCAGCATCACCACAACAATCACAACCACGACAATGACAAACTCTGGATCGGCTTACTGGGGGGTGGCATTCTCGGTTATGGACTCGGCGTCTACCAGCACAGCAACTCCGCAGAGCAGGACACTTATCCGCAGACTACCAACTCGCCACCGACGCCAGCCCCAAACCAGTATGTGAGTACAGCGCCGGTCAACCACTGTCTACAGGAACGGGAGTACCGCACCAAGATTATGGTCGGCGGTAGAGAGGCTGAGGGGTATGGCACCGCCTGCCTGCAACCAGATGGCTCGTGGCGCTATGGCGCTGCCCAACCGGTGTCCTACTAAGGTCCCACACGTCTAACGTCGCTCGCAACAGAACGTATCATTATCCACAGAAACTGTGGATAAGTACGTGGATACATGATGAAGATTAGTTATTTAAATTATGTTGACCATTAATTGGCCAGCCATCTCACTCATAAAGAAATACAGAAAGTTAGCTTTAATAGCTTAATCGGTTTATTAAACCTAAGAGGTCCGCACCAAGTTTGACTTATGCATGCATTAATATTGTGCATATCCTTCCGATGCCTATTAGGGAATGACACAATCTCGACCTGACACCATCAATTCGCATGATTGTTATTTTCAACGGAACTCAACTCAGGGCAGATCGCCGGCAATTAGCTTATCCGGATATAAGTGCCGGCCATAAACAAAGCTTCAATCTGAACCGAGACATTCCTTGCCACCCAACTTTCCCCTGCCGAGTTCACATAGACGCATTCGAGGTAAGCAGAGTAAAAAAATAGGTGATGGATTAGGGTTATGCCCTTTATGAGACCAAATTTTTTGTTGCTTCTCGTATTGATGTTACTCCCGTCAGTACACGCCGAGACTCTCACCGGGCGTGTGGTGCGTGTCACGGACGGTGACACCATCGTGATCCTCGATGCCAGTATGACCCAGCACAAGATATGGCTGCAGGGTATTGATACCCCCCGGAACGCGGCCAGGCATTTGGTACGAAGTCCAAAGAGAACCTGTCCGAACTGGTCGCAGGAAAATCCGTCGTTGTGGACTACAGCTAGCGATATCGGTATCAGCGGATACTCTGTAAGGTGCTTCTGGACGACAAGGATATGAATCTGGAACAGATTGAAGCAGGGCTGGCCTGGCATTACAAGAAGTACCAGGGCGAGCATTCCCCCTCGGACCGTATGAAGTATTCCGATGCGGAGCGAGAAGCCAGACGGCTCAAACTTGGATTGTGGTGGGACCCCGATCCGATCCCGCCCTGGGAGTATCGACAGGCGAAGCATGAACAAATGAATGACTTGGAATCATTCTTTGGGAAATCTACGGTTCGTGATGGCCAATGAGCCGCGTCCCGGGGTGTGTCAGGCGAGTCTGATCGCCGGATAATCAAATGCATAAGGACCGGAATAGCCCTAAACGAGACATTCTCCATAATCCAAAGCTGGTCTCGAATGCACTGTTTGCGGACGTTTAGTCGATTCAAATCGGGCTATTATGTTGAATGACTTTAACTCGTCAATGATCACTGCTTACGATGGAAAGGAAAGTTCGATACATTGATATTAATCAATTGTGGAGGCGGTGCGATAATTGATCGAGCCAGTATTCCGCTTGAAGCGGACGTGCATGCCAAGAGCCTTTTCCAAGAATGGGCGCAAGCGGAGGTGGGCCTGACGGCGCTCTATGCCCTCGAGCACAGGCGCGGTCTCGACCGCGAATAAAGAATTTACCATGGAAGCGCGCTTAGGCGAAGAAGTTTGTGGCACGGGCGCCGGGTGTAGTAAACAACTCGCAGCGCAAAAAGCCGCGCAAGCAGCCTCGCTCGTCGTGGGCCTCGCATGAGGTGCATCCTCTTCACCGGCGGCTCTGGCTTTCTGGGTACCGTGCTCAGCCAACGCCCCATTGCCGCCCAACTGCATTTCACATACTTTAGCCACTCGCTCGCTCACCCCCACGCCCACTATCTTGATGCGCGCGATGAAGAGCAAGTGGACGCGTTGGTGAAAGCCGTGCAACCACGAGCCATCATCCACGCGGCTTGTTCCAATAGCACTCCCGCACAAATCGAAGCTATTGTGCCAGCCGCGCGCGCTATTGCCACCATCGCGCGCCGATACAATTTGCGCCTCGTGCATCTCTCCTCGGATGTAGTGTTCGATGGAGAACACGCGCCTTACGCTGATGATGCGCCGCTGGCGCCCGTTCACGCTTACGGCCAGGCCAAAGCCGAGACCGAGCGCGTGGTCTGCACCCTTTGTCCCACCGCTGTCATCGTCCGTCCTTCGCTTATTTGGTGTCTCAACCCGTTTGACCATCAGACACGCTGGTTGGTCGATGCAATGCAAAACCAAAAATCTCTCACTTTGTTCACGGATGAATTTCGTTGCCCGGTGCATGTGGATGATGTGTGCGCCGCGCTCTTAGAATTGGCCAAACGCGATGACATTCACGGCCCACTAAATCTCGGCGGCCCGCAGGCGTTTACCCGTTTGGCGTGGGGTCAGCGGCTGTTGGTCGCGCTCTCCCTCGCCGCCAGCGACGCGCTTAAACCGGGAACGGTCGGCGCCTCGGGCCTCACGCGCCCGCGCAACCTCACGCTCATCTCGCACCGGGCCACAACTTTACTTCACACTCGCCTCCGCTCGATTGATGATTTCTGATTGCGCGGCTTTAGTGCCCAGACTGGGGGTCAACCTCACCCGATTCCACGGAGTTTTTTGCACGCAACAGCCGGTACCGGGCGCGGGTCACACAACCAAGCGGGGGTGCGTAATGTCAACATTGCACGATGAAGGATTTGGAGGAACCGACACTGGTCGAACGTCGCGCCTTGAGGATCTGGATGACCGGAGTTGCTGCATTCACGACCTGCGCCAGGAGCCTCCGCAGGTCTGCTTAGGACCCCAAACAAGACATTACTCGCGTTCCTGCGCATGTCTGGAAGGTAATCGGACCTTTGAAGCGGGGAGGCAGGACGGCAACATTCGACCCGTTCTTATCCTTCATGCCAAGAACTGTAACGACTGATATGCAACCGGAAGCGGACGTTCATATGCTTTGATCCAGGTCGAATAGGACATCTTGAATCGCATTCGTTACAAACTGCAGGCGCGTTGCACCATTTACTGGACAGGCTTTTCCCTAAGCACATTAACGGTAGGGGCAGGGCTTGGTTCAGTGATTATAGTGCCGGCCTTGTCTTACAGCCGCGCCAGGCGATGCAACCATATATATATGCACCCGTACGCCGCGCCTGCGACGGCTCGGGCAGTCATGCTGTACGTGCGTACAATATCTTTGCCCTCATGGTTGTTCTATAACAAACGAACTGCAGTTCTGACCTGATGACTCCGACATGCCGTCTTTAAGTATTCTAAGTCACGGACACGCCTAGTCATCGGGTCCAACTGCAGACCAAGCCACCAGATCACCGCGCCTGCGACGGTTCAGGCGGTCTATGCACACTGTCATCCCAGCGTCATAAAGTGTTGTTACATTCTGAGGCGTGGGAATCATTCAGCCGCTATACCCCGCCACCCCCGACGAGCCCGATCGTTCGCCTGATCCGCTTGCCAACCATCACGCGGTTATCGAGGAAGCCCAGTGCTGCCCTGTTGGTCGTGCGCCGGCAGGAAGAACTGCGCGATTCCCTGCATTCAATTCAGGAGGTATGTGGAATCGGGTTTGTAGTGGGTAGCTAGGTCAATGCCCGTGTAAGTAGTTTCCCCAGTACCCGCAACTCTGTCGATGCCTTACGGTATCGCCCTCAGCCTTGACCCGCTGATTCCGGGACATTCATCGTTATATGTCTAATCGACTGTGGGAGGAATAATTATGAAACGACTGCGCATGGTCTCTGCTATAGGATTGCTTGCGCTGTGGTCGTATGCGCTACCGATTTTCGCAGCATATACACAAGTCATAGCGTTTGGCGATAGCGTTTCTGATAACGGTAATCTTTACAGTGCCTCGTCTAATACTTTTCCACCAGACCCACCATATTGGCAAGGGCGCTTCTCTAATGGCGAAGTGGCCGTAGAGTATCTTTCGAGTGAATTAGGCGTCCCTCTTTACGATTATGCCTACGGCGGCGCAACCAGCGGCACCAACAATTACGTATCGATCGCTTATGGATTCGCTGGGCTTCCGGGCATATCCCAAGAAGTCAGCGGCTACGTAAGTTCGCTCGGCGGAGGAACAGCGGACAATCAGGCACTGTTTGTTCTCTGGGCAGGCGCGAATGATTTCTTCACGTATGAATATGATCAACCGACTTATTATCCGGGTGGCAGTTCCGAATTGATTTCCTCGACGGTCAGCAATATCGAAACTAGTTTAATAGCGCTGGAAAATGCTGGAGCCAGGAATATTCTCGTACCAAATTTACCTGAGGTATTGCCAGGTTCAAACTTGGCCGATCCATATGCACAAACACTCGAAGTCATGCTCACGACTCTGGAAGGAACTTCAGGCTTTGACGCTAAACTTTTCAGGCTTGATGTATTGGGGATCTATAATGCAGTGTTAGCGGATCCGGCTGCTTTCGGCTTCACGAATCTGTTGCCGTGCTGGGATGGTAGTTCGCTATGTTCATTAGATATCGATGTACAGAACCAAACCCCGTTTTGGGACGCATCGGGACACCCGACTACGGCGGCGCATGCGATATTAGGCCACGAAATGGCACTAGCAGCTGTACCCATATCGCCATCGGTCTGGCTTTTCGGCTCCGGCCTGCTGGGGCTGATCGGGATAGCCAAGAAGAAAAACACAAAATATTAGAAAAAGCTAAAGGTCCAGAACCGGCCCTAAGCAAGACAACCCACGTGTACGAGGATAGGTCGCGAATGTACTGAAGTTGGACATTCAGATGCCGGTGGCTAGCCTTGGCATACTTCCGAATCACGCCCATCGCTTGAGATTGAGTTGTCCTTGGCACATTGTCCAGCATTTTCGCAACCATGCCTATGCTCTCTTGGATGGGGTCCGCGACGCCGCGCAGCATATTGGGAATCAAGCCAGCCGGGCCGCAGAGTCACCGCCACACCTGCCCTGCCATGGAGGCGGGGCAGCGTCTCTGTCACTGTCTTAGATGTTTTTCCCATTTGTGACCGCGAAGCTGTCCCGATTTTCCTTGTCCGAATTATTTACACTTCTCAGTTTGACACTAACTTATAGAATTGATTTGGGTTTCTTTGAATGGGTCATGGAGACGGCTGGAAATGGGGTTGGAAAGGATGGGAATGATGTCAGTAATATATATACTTAGCCGTCGGCATTTCCACTCAAATCACATAGGCGTCTGAAATCCTGGTAGATTCTATCTTGGGCACAATTATTGCTTAATCTAACACGCGAGTTTAGAACTACATCGGTATATACCACACCAAGGAGAGGAAACGATGGAGAACAAACTCTTGACCATTCTGGCCGTGGGACTGCTGGCCGGGCCGATGGCGGCGCAGTCTTTTCCCATTGAGCGCACCTTCGAGATAACCGCGACTGACTTCACTCTTTCTAGCGGTAGCTCGATACCCCCCCCAGTCGACCCGTTCATGATTGACTTCTCGGTACGCTGGGATCCCAATTTCAGCTATTCGGCGACTACGGAAGGCCTAACGATCAATAGTTTTAATCTGCCTTATGCTGCCCAGTTTTCCTACATTCGAGATTCGGGAATCATGGTCCTCGCCACGCACGTGAATGAAAACGGTTGCGCGAACGGGCCAGAAAGCTTCTGTTTGTTCATCCGATTGGCTACTTTCCAGTCACCCGGGCCGTTCGTTAGTTTTTTGGACCAGTACACAGAATCTGGCGATTGGATTTCTACTAACAAAGCCATTATCTCGGGTCCCATCATCTACGATAAAAGCGTGCCCGAGCCCTCCGTGCTCTCCCTCTTAACCATCGGCCTTGCGGGACTGGGCTTCACACGGCGCAGGATGAAGGTGTAAGCGGTATGCTCCGCTCACCCACCCCCCGCCTACCTTGGCGGGTGTGAATTCGGCATGCAGCCATCCTCCGTTCATCCAATCCCACCCATACCCACTGCCGCCAGCGCCGCACACACTCACTCAGAACAACCGCACCCTCGGCCCCGGATTTCTGTCGCTCATAAAGCCGGTGCAGACGTACGACGAACTTATCACTATGGGAACGGCAACTATTGCTGCATCTAAGACATATACAGTGATTTAGAGAACGGCAGGTTTACATGCAAACAAGACATAATGCGGCAGCTTTCGGGTCGCCGTTTTTATTCGACGGAAACAAAATCCCCAGCACATGGCAGTGGATCTGGTTGCCGGATCCCCCGCCCCTGCGCCGTTTCAGGCGGCCAGGTTGTACGTGCGTACAATATCTTTGCTCACATACGTGTTTTATAAAAAATGTACTGGAGTCCTGACTCGATGACCCCCCGTACATTCTCTAGTGATTCCTCTCTGGACGCATTATGGGTCATCGGGTACGACTGCAGACCACACAAACGCACGCTTTAATGCTGGCTGATTCACGGGTCGTCCGATCACGGCAACCGTTTATAGGTCAGACGAAGGAAGCATCTATATGGAAGCCGTCGAGTACAAAACCTTTAAGCTCTCGCCACATCCCTATCAGTTCATAGATACCAGAGATTGGCTAGCCAGCGTGATAATTTGGAAACAAAATGGCAGTTGTGGTGGAAGACGGGAAAAGCGATTCTTTTCAAACAAAATATTCAATGAAAAAACGGATGCGGACCGTCATGCCATCCAGTTCGGTAAAGAAGTTATTGATGGAAGACACGCTAATTTATCAGTGGTCAACCTTTAGTTAACTAACCCCGACATTCCAGGGGGGCGATTTTTCTGGTTAAGACCATTCCCTAGTAGCCCCTCCCGCTCCGCTTCCCGCCGTTCCTGCATAATCAATTCCATTTCCTCCCGCTCTCATTCGGCCAGCAGCCGCAGCAGAGCCTCAACCTCGTCGGTGGACATCTTGATCAGGTCCATGCCGCAAGTCTGGCACGGTGGACGGCGTAGGTCTGTCATGCGGCTCTGATAGCTGGATAAGTAATTCTAATGGTCTGGAATTGCTGCTTTCTGCCATCCATAGGCGTACATTAAATGGCAATGAAGTATCTGAATTTTAGATCTCCAGTGTGTCTGCTTGTCTTTCTAGGGCTGGCATTAGAAGTTTCTGCAAGCACATGGACATGCCAGAATGACGGGATTACTCGGCAAGTTGTTGTTTTCTACCCAAACGCGCCTTCGCGATTACCGTGTAAAGTGTTTTATGCCAAGCCAAATGAGAATGTCTTACCCCGCGCATTGTGGGAATCAATAAATACACAGAATTATTGCGAGCGCAAGGCAGCGAAGTTCATTGAAAAATTGAATTCATTGGGGTGGCGCTGTTTTAGTGACGACCGCGAAGAATAAGCCAAAACAATAGTAGGCGATTATGAACTTTCAGCTTTTTAATATCTTCTGGCAGTACCTGGCAATACGGACTGTCTGATTGGAACGGCAACTTTTGCTGCAACCCGGTCATAAGCACCTCGCTCGTGGATGTCTTCTTTCGGGCGGCGGGTTCAAGACAAAAAGCAGCGGCCTTCGGAACGCCGTTTTATTTTGTGGAAATCGCGTTCATTGCCACAGGTCAGTCCATGCCCGTGTAAGTAGTTTCACGTATACCCGCAACCCTGTCGATGGTCTATAGATATTAGTATAATTTTGACCCGTTGATTCCGACGCGCCCTAGAACCACTCAGGCTGGTCTCGGCGAGTCTTCGGGTTATTTACAGTACAGCCAACCTAACCGCAAAGCGGGGTAATTACTGAAGGTAGAAACGGCATGTCAAAATTGACAATATTCAGGTCACTCATTCCAAAGGGTATGCAAATATATGAGCAGGGCGTGGAAGTCGCATTAGTATATAAACGCCTCCACGAGGCAAGGAAATTTGCGAATCGAAGTAAACGAAGAATTTACCTGGAAAACGCATCGGATCATAAGCATGATCCAAACGCAATTCGAGTCATTGGTAAATCAAAAGGCTGGTTTTTTGAAATAAGAAAATGTATTGGATATGTCCCAGCCGATATTGCAAAGAAGCTTATGCTTACCGAAATGGAAGACAAAGTGTTAGCACGGCTACGATTGATATCGCTCGATGACAAGCATTCTATTGAAATACGCTTTAATATTCTGGGCCCGGAGGATGATTACGATAAATACAGATCCCACCACTAGATTCCTTGATTGATAATCTTTTGATCTTATGAGTCAAGTTTTTTCTGTTGCGATTTCATACGGCGAATTTGGCCTGATCACGGAATGTGTTGATCGCAACGTTCATCGCGCTGAAGCGTCAATGCAATGCGTTGCCCGGTTGGGTGTCGGTTCGATTGAGAAGTGACATTCCCGGTCGCAACACGCGGTTGTAGACGCGGCTGTAGAACATCGCGGTCTTGAGACCGTGTTCGGTCAGCTGGTAACGATGCGTGTGCGGGATGCGTTCGATCAATCCATGCAGACGCAAGCGACGCAGGTCATAGCTCATGCGGCGCGGGCGCAGTTGACTGGGATCAATGCCCAGTAAGGTGCAGAGCTGCTCACGCAGATCGCGGTTAGAGAAGCCACGGGTCAGCAGGACAAACAACAACAGCGCTTGCATCAGGGCTTGAATATGGGAATCGGCAAAGCGCAATGCCGAGGCCCGCTGCCCGTTGATCTCCAGGCTACGCTGATGACGCTGGAGTTCGTCTTCACCCAAGGCGCAGTCGTGGCTGATCGTTTGGACATCCAGCAGACGTCGGTTGGCCGAGAAGCCGACCTGACGCAGTGCCGTTAGGTTATGCAGCCGTCGTCCCAGGGTGAAGTCGTAGGTATCATTGATCGTGGTCTCGGTACGTAGTGCCTGACCCTCCTTGTGGTACTGCTTGATGCGGCTGTGCTTGTAGTCCACAGTAGAGTCGACGACTGGCGCGGTAGCCACAGGTCCTGGGGAGTCGCTGTTACCAGCGGCTTTCGCTCATTACCGGTGCCTCAATCCAAACCATAGTCCCGTTTCCAGTCGCCGCTCGTCGCACCGGACGTGCGGATCTCCCGCATCCGGCGCTCGGACGAGGTCTCATGCCTTCGCCCACGGAAAGTTACGTGTACGCACCGACAGCCGTTGCAACCCTAAAACATTATAGAGGTGCTCGTCGGGGAAGCGTGCGATACCTTGGCCCGGTTGTTTGTGTTTCTTGCGTAACCATCGACGCAGCCGCTCGCTCGCGTGGCGATCTACCGCCCGGTAGGCGTTGCTGACCGGTCCCAGAGAAAAGTAGTTGGCCCAAACGACGAGAACGCGGTTCAAAGCCTTCACCTGATTCTTGGAATCAATCAGCAACCTTCGGTAGTTGGTCGCCTCGCTGATGGTACGGCATACCTTCTTGATACTCTTCTTCGACGGGCGCGTGCCGATCCAGTCCCAACGTTTTCCATCCCAACACAAAACGACGCATATACAGGTTGCTCAGCAGCAGCGAGATCGGCGCCCCTTGCGGAATGCCGCGCTCTGTGTCCTTCGTCCGCGTGGTGCGTTTCCGGCCACCACGCCCGTCGTCCTCTTCAACCGCTACCACCAGCTACTGTTTAATCAATGCCAAAACATGGCAGTCGCTGATCCGACGCGCCACCGCTTGCATCAATTCGGCATAGGGAACGCTGCCAATGTAATCTGACAGATCTGCATCGATCACCTCCGTGTACCCTGTGTTGAGCAGCTTATGGACATGGCGCACCGCATCCCGGGCGTTGCGTCCCTCCCGGTAGGCATACTGTTCCGGTTGCAAGTCGGCCTCAAAGATCGGCGCGAGCACCAGCACCGCTGCCGTCTGGACCACCCGATCCCGGATTGTGAGAATGCCCAATGGTCGCTGCTTGCCGTTCGGTTTGGGGATATAGACTCGGCGCACCGGATTCGCCCGGTAACACTTCTCCTTCAAGGCTTGCGCCAATTCACCCAACCACCGCTCGACCCCGTACGTGTCGATATCGCAGAAATCCTCGCCGTCCATCCCAGGCTTGCCACCATTACCGCGTGCGAGCCGGTAGGCATGGGCAAGAACGTCTTCTCGATAGAACTTGTCGTACATGGCATAGAAGCAAAAATCGGGTGATCCCTTCGCTTTCGCAGAAGTGCCTGCTGAAGCTTCTGTAGCTACGTCGGAGCTTGTAGGCTCACACCAGTCTCCTGTACCTCACCGCTTTCAACACTGCCCTCGAACCAAGGCCCCTTCCCTCCACCGGCATTACCCGGCTTCTCCGGTAATACGGGCCTCACGCCACCCCCGGCCAGCCCAACCTGCCCCTCACGGGGTGTCGATTGATGGGCACGTCCCATCATCAGCAGGGGTTTCCCGTGTTGCGTCGGTTCTCCTTGTGTAGGCATGCCATCGCCATTAACCCGGCGAAACCGCTGGGTGCTCTTCGCTCGCTTCCCCAGCGACAGCGGCCTTCCCCGATGTTGCAGGTGGTCGGCTCCCGCATTACCCTTTTCCAGGCCTGCTTAGCGTTCACTGCTCGTTATGGCCTACCTACTCGCCAAGTCACTATAATGACCTTCTACACCAGAGGCTTTGACTGCTTCGTCACCTCCGCAGCCACTCCGATTGCTACCGGCTGGAGCGACAGTTGCCGGGTGGGAATTTCACCCACTGAAGAACCGCGCCTTTGCACGGCGCACTGCAACGGGAAGGCTATGAGCCCGTTCTGAAAAAGACCCGCTGGCTACTGCTCAAGCGCAAAGGCAACCTGAAGCAATCAGAGAAAGGTCGCCTGCGAGATTTTCTGAACTACAACCTGAAGAGCGTACGGGCCTATCTACTGAAAAGGGATTTCCAGCAATTCTGGGAGTACACCTCACTGGCATGGGCAGGCAAGTTCCTTGATCAGTGGTGTCTGCG
>CAVXNM010000084.1:0-22494 GCA_963763115.1 uncultured Gammaproteobacteria bacterium | reverse complement strand
CTGCCAGGATACCGCGCCTGCTTTCGCGCGGACACGACAGCAGCAACGGCACCGGCATCATGCCGGCGCCGGAGCGCGGTCCGCACTGGGGCGAAGGCCTGCATCCCAACCGCCGTCTGTTCGACTATCCGCGCTACCTGCGCCGCGGCGGCACGGGCAATATCCAGACCAAGCGCGGTTGCGTCTTCAAGTGCGACTACTGCACCTATCCCCTGCTGGAAGGCAATCGCTTCCGGTCGCGCGAGTCCGGCGACGTAGTGGACGAGATCGAGACCCTGCAGCGCGATTACGGCCCGCATCCACTGTTTTTCGTCGACTCCATACTCAATGCCCCTCGCGGGCATATCGAGGGAATTTGCGAGGAGATACTGCACCGCGGACTGGAACTGCGCTGGAGCTGTTATGCCACCCCGCTGAAGCTCGACCGGCAGCAGGCGCGGCTGATGGCGCGCGCCGGGTGCGAGGGACTCGAACTCGGTAGCGATGCCGTCGATGACGGGCAGCTCAAACGACTGGGAAAGTCCTTCGATGCCGACGCGGTGCGCGCAGCCAACCGGCACTGTCTCGAGGCCGGCCTCAGGGTCTGCCATACGGTAATCTTCGGCGCACCGGGCGAAACAGAAGACAGCATACGCACCACCTGCCGCGCCATGCGCGCCATGCAGGCGACCGCCGTGGTCGCCATGACCGGCGTGCGCGTCTACCCCGGCACACCGCTCGCCGACCGACTGATCGCGGCAGGGAAGGTCGATGCTGATGCCATCGGACTGAAACCTGCCTTCTATGTCGAACCCGAAGTAGCCGGTTTCCTGCCGGATTATCTGCAACAGCAGGCCCGTGCGGCCGGGAACTGGGTCCTGCCGGGCATGGAACCCCCGCTGCTGCCATCCAGCCAGCGGCTGCTGCGCGCACTGGGCGTCTCCGGACCCCTGTGGCGGCTGCTGCGCTTTCGCTGGATGCGCGGGATCAGCCGCAGCAAGTTTCACCGCCCCGCCACCAGCTGGGGCGTACCCAACCAACGGAGGAAACTCGTATGAATCTGCAACATGCACGCAATGAAGCCGTCTATCGCGATGCGATGGGACAGCTGCTCGTCCTGTACACCCAGGTCGACCGTCTCATCATGGAGGCCTGTGCCGAACGCATCGCCACCGCGCCGGATGAACCTGCCAAGCTCGCGCTCGCCAGGCAGGTGGGCGATGAATCCCGCCATGTCGCCATTCAACGCGACTGGATGAATGCCTTCGGCACCCGGCAGGATCCGGTCATTCCGGCCGAAAAGGAAGCCGAGATTTTGGCGCATTTCCGGGAGCTCGACTGGCTCGATTTTCTCGCCGACATGTACCTGTGCGTCGAGGCGCTGGGCAGTGATGCCGTGGAGAAGATCGTCCCGCTGGCCGACCCGGGCACGAAAGAATCCCTGCGCATTCCCCTGCAGGATGAACTCGACCACATCGCCTTCGGCATCGAGCGCCTGAAACAGGAACTGGCGCAGATGCCGGCGGCCGCGCGCGCGCACTTCCTGGCGCGCGTACCGGGGCGCATCGAGGGACTGACGCACGCCTTTCACGGCATGGGGTTCGACGTGCGGAGGCTGTTCGAGGCGGTGGGCGCCGATTACGATGAACTGTGCGACTCGGTCCTGCGGCGCAAGAACGAGGTACTGCGTGAAGTCGCCGGCCCGCTGGCGGCCTGAATTAGACATGGCGAAATCAAATCACCGCAAAGACGCGAAGTTTGCACAGGTGTTTTTTGCGGACAATCGGTGGTCGTTCATGAACGCTTGTTTTATCGCAGAGGCGCACGACCGCAGGGACGCAGGAGGTAGGGTAATGCCGGGAGCAATTACCGAAAGCACGCAGAGAGAAGCTCTCTAAGGAAAAAACTTAAGGATCATCTGAAACATGTCATCCCCGCGAAAGCGGGGATTCAGTATCTAACTGATTATGCACAGGCTGGATGATTCGCTGCACTCACCCTCCGGGCGTTCAACACAACGCGCTTTTGTCCCGCTTTCGCGGGAATGACGGACTTAATCCATTCTTAAAAGCCTTTGCGTACTCTGCGCCTCTGCGGTATGAATGGGGTGTTCGAGGACACGCTATCTTTACGGTGACCGGCAATCGAGACACTCCACCTTGATGCGAATCTGTTGCGTCGCAAGATCCTGGTTGCGCGTCGCGTAGCCTAGTCCGGTTCGGCTGCCGGTACCGCTGGTATCGATGCCGCCGAGGTCCATCCACTCCCCCAGCCGGGCGCGGACCGTGGTCGCCACGCGCTGGGTGTCGATGCGGCCAGCCGCCCCGGCACGACGGTCGTTATGCTGCAGAATCTCCAGTGATACGAACTCGCCGCTCACGCGTGGCACTACGTAGAACCCGCTGCTGACATCCCGCAGCCCGGTTACTTCTCTCCGGTAAGGAATGCCGTTGAAGGAAAAATCCTGGCGTTCGCGCACCGGGACCTGCGCTCCGGCGCTGATAAAGGCGGGACGCCCTTCCAGCGCCTGGACCTGCTGACTGGCGGTACGCGCCCCCCGACTTTCGGAGTCGTGCAGGTCGATTCGGGCACGGCTCTCCCCGACGGGGCGGCCGGGAGAATTGATGCCCACCTGTCCCTGTCCGATTTTGATATCGGCACTGCCGGAATAACCACTGGAGCTGCCACTGTTCTCGCCCTGGTTGCTGACCGTGATCAGCAACCGCTTCGGCGGACGGTCGATCTCGGCCAGCACTTTCCTGACGGCCTCAACCTGCGCAGGTGATGCCTTGATGATGAGGTTGTTTCCCATGCCGGTCACCGCCGCATCGCCGCTGACGAGCGGGCGGAGCACGGGCAGCACCTCATCCAGCGTCCTGGCCTTCAACTCAATAACCTCGATGGGATAATCGGCCATGGCGCCGCGTGCGAACACGAGACAGCACAGCAGGAGGCCAAGACAGCAGAGTAATCGCGACGTCATGGTCAATGGAACCTGCGAGTCGGGTCAGGGGCGGTGAATATGAACAATAGCCTACTGTAGAACCACCGCGGCGTACACCGTTTACGTCCCAGGCCAGGACCTACGATGCCACGCTTTCCTTCAGGGTAAAATAGGTTGTCGTCAACTGGTCGTGCAACTCACCGTGCACCAGCTGCAATTCGTCGATAAAATCATTCAGGCCTTCCCTGACGATTCGTTCGATGGCGACCTCGTGTACCATGCGCTGGGCGCGGCCCAGCACCCGCAAAGCCGGTTCATTGCCGGGCAGGCGGTGCAGGCACTGCTCGATTTCGGTCAGACAATACTGAACCGAACGCGGGAATTCTGCCTCCTGGAGAAGAAATCGCAGCGCTTGCCGGCCCCGGACGCGCACATGCACATGACGACGGTACATCTGATAGGCCGTGAGCGAATCGAGTACACTCTTCCACTGGATATCCTCGAACGGCTTGAGTTCGTCGGTCTGGTTGGGCAGCAGGTTGGTGGCGCGCACATCGATCACCCGGGTGGTCATATCGGTGCGTTCCATGTTGCGGCCCATGCGCAGAAAGTCATAGCTCAGGTCGTGGCTCATGGTGCCGGACAATTTGCCGGTCAGCAGCTGGCAATAATTGATGACCCGCTTCATGTAATCGTAGCGCCCGCGGCGAGAGATGCCCGTGGCCAGGTTCTCCCGGCTGAATTCAAACAGATCGTTGAGGGTCTCCCATGCCGCCCGTGGCACAATGGCGCGCGTAGTGCGCAGATTCTCGCGCGCCATGGCGAGTGAACAGCTGATGCAGTTCGGGTTGTTCTTGTCCGAAACGAGGTAGCGAACCACATTGCGCTCGCTGGCCTCGCTGTAATGTTCCCGAAATACGTTCGCGCTGCCCATGATGAATACCAGCGGTTCCCAGCCGATGGCGATCCGGCGCGGCATATCGAGCATCAGGTTGTTGTGCACCAGGATAATGCGCGCCGTATTCTCGGCCCGCTCGATATAGCGAGCCATCCAGTACATCCTTTCCGCAACGCTGGAGAGCAGCACTAGTGATCTCCCGTCTCGACGATCCAGGTGTCCTTGCTGCCGCCGCCCTGGGATGAATTCACCACCAGTGAACCCTTCTTCAGCGCCACGCGCGTCAGTCCCCCGCGGGTGACGTGGTTGGATTCGCCGGAAAGGATGAACGGGCGCAGGTCAATATGACGCGGCTCCACTGCTCCGTCACACAGCGTCGGCACCGTGGACAGCGACAGGGTGGGTTGCGCAATGTAGTTGCGCGGATCCTTCTGTATCAACCCGGCAAACATCTCGCGCTCCGCCCTGCTCGAGGCCGGACCGATCAGCATGCCATAGCCGCCGGATTCGTTGGCCGGCTTGACCACCAGCTTGTCGAGGTTGGCGAGTACGTGAGCGCGCTGCTTGTCGTCCATGCAAAGAAAGGTTTCGACGTTCGGCAATACCGGTTTCTCGTCCAGATAGTAGCGGATCATCGCCGGCACGTAGGCATACACGACCTTGTCGTCGGCGACACCGGCTCCCGGGGCGTTGGCAATCGCCACATTGCCCTTGCGCCAGGCGCGCATGAGACCGGGTACGCCGAGCCGTGAATCCGCGCGGAAGGTCTCGGGATCAAGGAACAGGTCATCGATCCGCCGGTAGATGACATCGACGCGTTCCAGCCCGCCGACGGTGCGCAGGTAGACGCAATCGTCGTCCTGCACGACCAGGTCGCTGCCCACCACCAGTTCGACACCCATCTGCTGGGCCAGGTAGGAATGCTCGAAATAGGCCGAATTGTAGATACCGGGCGTCATCACGACCACCGTCGGGTAGTCGGCCGGACGCGGGGACAGGGATGCCAGGGTATCGAACAGGCGTGTGGGATATCCGTCCACCGGCAGGATGCTGACGTCCTCGAACAACTCCGGGAAAACCCGTTTCATCACCAGCCGGTTCTCCAGCATGTAGGAAACCCCGGAAGGAACGCGAAGATTGTCTTCCAGGACATAGAGGCTGCCATCCCGGTCGCGCACCAGGTCGCTGCCGCAGATATGCGCCCAGATATCCAGCGGGGGCCGCACGCCCATGCATTGTTTGCGGAAATTCACGGACTGCGCGAGCAGTTCGCCGGGAAATATCCCGTCCTTGATGATATGTTGTTCACCATAGAGATCGGCGATAAACATGTTCAGCGCCGTAGCGCGTTGTTTCAGTCCGGCTTCGGTGATACGCCACTCGCGCGCGGGAATGATGCGCGGGATGATGTCGAACGGCCAGGCGCGGTCGATGCCGCCCTGGTCGCTGTAGACGGTGAAGGTGATGCCCATGACGCGCATTGCCAGTTCCGCTGCATCGCGGCGCTCGTGCAGCTCCTCATCGGTGAGCGAGCCGATATAGCGTGCCGCCCGCTGCGCGGCCTTGCGCGCCCTACCGTGCGGAGTAATCAATTCGTCGTAGGCATCAGCACTTGAATACTCTTTCCAGCGAATAGGCATCCTGATCAGACCTCGGGCAAGGCAGAACGGTCCACCCGTGGCACCCGTCAGCCCAGGAGATGGTGATGCGACGCAGCGCCGTTGCACTGATATGTACCTGCTTATTCAAAAGGCAAGCATCATGCCAGCCTGGCACTTATACCTAACCTGATGGAATCTCTGGGAATCACACATGCAGCCGCAGGCAAGCACGCACCAGTAGTGTGCAGTCTCCCTGGAACAGGTGAAGGACACGCACCAACATATTCCGGGATGCGATACGGCAAGGCCCCGTCCGCAGGTGTCTACGGAATTATCGCAATTGAGTGTTACGGGAGCCGTTCGATCGGGCTGACCGGGATCGATAATAGTGCAGGGTAAGCCGTCGGCGCATCAATGAGGTGCGGAACCGCCGTATACAGCGGCCGGTAGGGTCGATAGGAGTGGTTTTAACCCGTTCTATTTGCGGATATCTACCGGCCGCCCTGGCAGGATGCCTCAACTGGCGTAATAATTGCTTGCCTCTGAACGGACACTATCCAGGGCAGCGTCAGCCATCATGACCGTATCGACCACCTTCCCGCGTCACGGGGACAAACAGAATTCAGAGTTTTTCGAGAACTACCTGCAGCGCCTGCTGGAAGAGCGCGACCGCAGCGGGCTGACCGACAGGATTCACGAGATCGACGCCATCATGATCACCGTCGATCCCGGCAATTCGATCCGCTACATCGGTGAACTGTCGCTGATGACCCCTTACGAGTACCTGGTGACGCTGGAGAGCGAGAGCCACTGGACGCACATCCTGAGGGTGGACATGAATTCCCCCGATTTCCTGGTGCGCGAGGTCAAGGACAAGCGCACCCGGGGCATCTTCCGCAGCCTCAACGAAGTCTACCCGATCGGCGCGCGCAAACCGAACAGCCGCTACATGGGCGAAATACTGCGCGTCACCGACCTGCATGGCGTGGTGGATTGCCAGCAGGAGCGTGAATTCCGCTTCTTCTCCCAGGATCAGATCCGCAAGCTGGAACTGCCCGGCAACCTCGCCATCATGAAGCCCTCGCCGTATACCCACAATATCGTGGGCTACATGGAGCGTCCGCTGGACCAGATACGCGTCTATGCGCTTGGTCTGAGCAGCATTCGTACCGATGTGCAGGAGGTCTATCTCGCCGCCAAGGAACTGCAGAAAGAACTGCACATCGACAATCTGATTCTGCCCATCGACCATCTCGCCACCCGCGTCTACAGCCAGAACCGCGAGGTCGCCATTCTGGAGTGGTTGTCGCAGTCCAGTTACTATTACTGGGGCTCCTACGATATCAGGGACCAGAATTCCTCGACCAATGTCACCAAGAACGTCCATTACGCCGAGGAGACCCGCAGTCCGGTCAAGGTGTTCACCGCCAACAACACGCCCTATTTCGTCAACCACCTTGAACGACTGCCCTCACCGACCGAAACCTTCGTACGCAATTATGGCCCGCGCCTGCATCACATCGCCCTCGCCGTGCGTGACGGCGAGACTGACGGTCGGGAGAACATCGATCATGTGGTGGCACAGATCGCCGCCCAGGGCCGTGACTTCCTGCTGGATGTGATCGGATCCAAGGAACAGGGCCTGAAACAGATCTTCTCAAGTGCATCGGAACACTCCTCGCTGATCGTCGAGTACGTACAGCGCTTCGGCGGTTTCCAAGGCTTTTTCACCAAGGAAAACGTCGCCATGTTGACGCACGCGGCCGGCGTCGAGGAGGAACTGCTCGAGATGCAGGCGCTGTCCCGGGTGAAACGCGGTGAAACCGTCCAGACATGAACTTCACTGAACAGCGCACGCGCAGGAAGACCGGCGGCAATACATACATTCCCGGCATGGCAACGAGGCCGGTTTCTTTCAACACTGACAGCAAGACTGTCAGCAAACGGTTGATATAAACATGGATACGCTACAACCCATCTGGCCAGACCAGCACGCCGGAGAACCCCCGCTCAGTGTCGAGGCGCTGCGCCTGCTGGTCGCCGAACGCGGCGATCCCACGAAAGCCCTGCAGTCAATGATCCGGCTGATCCAGTCCCGGTTTCAGAGCAACGTGTGTTCGGTGTACCTGCTCGAGCCGGACCGCGCCCACCTGGTGCTGGCCGCCACCGACGGCCTGCGTCAGGAAAGCGTGCGCAAGGTACGCATGAGCCTGCAGGAGGGGCTGGCCGGACTGGTCGCCCAGGAATCCCGGCCCATCATGGTCGAGGATGCCGCCCAGCATTCCCGCTTCAAGCATTTCCCCGAGGCCGGTGAGGATCCCTACCACTCCTTCCTCGGTCTTCCGCTGCTCGACCGCGGATTGCTGCAGGGCGTTCTGGTGGTACAAACCGTCGAGCCGCGCACCTTTACCCCGCAGGAGATCCAGCAACTGGTCGAGGTGGCCGCGCCGCTGGGTCCCATCGTCAGCGAGGTGCGCAATATCGAACAGCTCATCGCGCCGGATTTCGAGCGTCTGTGCGCCCTGGGCCGCAACCTGTGGTGGTGCTGGGACATGGTGGCCGAGGACCTGTTCCGCGCACTCAACCCGTCGCGCTGGCGGGAACTCGATCATAACCCGGTGGCGCTGATCGCGGAGATCCCGCTGCTGGAACTCGAGGAGCGCATCGACCGTCATGTACTGCGCAGCGGCATCAACTACACCTGCCGGCGCCTGCAGGAGTACCTGAAAGCGCATGACACCTGGGGTGATACCCACGCCGGCGTGCTCGGCGCGCGTCCGGTCGCGTACTTTTCCGCGGAGTTCGGCCTGCATGAATCCGTACCGATTTACTCCGGAGGTCTGGGCATACTGGCGGGTGATCACATCAAGAGCGCCTCCGACCTCGGCGTCCCGCTGATCGGCATCGGGCTCTATTACGGCCAGGGCTATTTTCACCAGTATCTGGATCAGGACGGGTGGCAACACGAGGACTACATCGACGTCGATGTCTGGCGCCTGCCCATGGAACGGGTAACCGGACCCGACGGACAAGCTCTCGAGATCCAGATCGAAACCCGCAGCGGACGGCTCTACGCACGAATCTGGAGGCTTGCCGTCGGCCGCTGCACCCTGCTGCTGCTCGACTCCGATGTGCCGGAGAACAGCGACTCCGATCGTGCCCTGACGGCGCGGCTCTACGGCGGCGACGACCGCACGCGGATTCGCCAGGAGTTGCTGCTCGGCGTCGGCGGCGTGCGCGCCCTGCATGCCCTGGGCATCACACCCGGCGTGGTGCATATGAACGAGGGACACAGCGCTTTTGCGTCCCTGGAGATCGCCCGTGCCCGTATGGAGCAGGAAGGTATCGACTTCTGGGAAGCCATGCTGCGCGTGGCGCGCCGCAACGTGTTCACCACCCATACCCCCGTGCCGGCAGGACATGACCGCTTCCTGACCGATCTGGTGGAGGAACACCTGGGTCCGCTGCGTGATGCACTGGGACTGTCCTATGACGAACTCATGGGCCTGGGCCGGGTCGATCCGGGCAATCCCGGCGAGACCTTTTGCATGACGGTACTGGCGCTCAAGATGTCACGCCGCTGCAACGGCGTCTCCGCCCTGCACGGCCGCGTCTCGCGCTCGATGTGGCGCGTGCTCTGGCCCGGCAGACCAACGCCGATCGGACACATCACCAACGGTGTGCACGTCCTGTCATGGCTGGCGCCACAAATGCGCACCCTGTATGAACGTCATTTCGGTCCCGACTGGGCCAAACGCAGTTCCAAACCCGAAGTGTGGACTGCGATAGACCGTCTCGACGACGGCGAACTGTGGGAGACCCACCAGATCCTCAAGGCGCGCCTGCTCGATTTCGTGCGCCGCCGGATCACCGAACAGGAAAAGCGGCGCGGCGCCACACCGGAACTGGTCGAACAGCTGCGCCGTTCCCTGAACCTCGATACCCTGACCATCGGCTTCGCTCGCCGTTTCGCCGAATACAAGCGCAGCCATCTGTTACTGGATGACCTGGAGATGCTGGATCGCCTGGTCAACAACCCGCAGGCGCCGGTGCAACTGCTGTTCGCCGGCAAGGCCCATCCCCAGGACAGCATCGGCAAGGGCATCCTGCAGGGTATCGACCGGCTGAGTCGGGATCCGCGCTTTGTCGGCAAGATCGTATTCGTCGAGGATTACGACATGAACACCGCACGCCATCTCGTACAGGGGGTCGATGTCTGGCTGAACAATCCGCGCCGTCCGCTCGAGGCCTCTGGCACGAGCGGCCAGAAAGTGGTGCTGAACGGGGGGCTCAACCTGTCGGTGCTGGACGGCTGGTGGGCCGAGGCCCACGACGGGCACAACGGTTTTGCCATCAGCAACGGGGAAACTCACAGCAACCAGGCCCTGCAGGATCGCCGTGACGCCGAGGCGCTCTACCGGGTTTTGTGCGAGCAGGTCATACCGCTGTATTACGAACGCGAGGTCGACGGACTGCCCCGGGGCTGGATCAAACGCATGAAACGCTCCATACGCACGCTGGGCTGGCGCTTCAGCGCCGACCGCATGGTGATGGATTATGTGCTGAAGTGTTACTTGCCGGCGGCGGGCGGCGTCTCCAGCGACATGAGTCTCGACTAGGGGCCTGTCCGGGTAATCCGGGCGTTACAGCCATGTGATGACCCGGTCAGGCTCCTGGCATCGCTGACGGAAAACTTCCGGTATGCATTTCGAGATCGAGCATGTTACGACCTACTCCTACAACCGCCCCGTGCACCTGGGACCCCATGTCCTGCGTCTGACGCCCCGCTGCGACGGCAGCCGGCACCTTCTTGACTATTCCTGCGAGGTATCGCCCCGGCCATCGCTGCAATCCAGCGCGCTGGATGCCGAGGGCAATGTGGTCACGCGGCTGTGGTTCATCGGTGAGACGCCGGAACTGCGCATCGCCAGCTCCTTCCGGCTGGAAACCCTGCAGGACAACCCCTATGACTACCTGCTGGAAACGCCGGCAACCAGCCTGCCGATGCCGTACAACGAACGCGAGACACCCTTGCTGGCCGCCTACCGTTACCCGGGCGCACCACCGACGAATGTGAATACACTGGCCATGAAGATTGCCAGGCGTACCGGGCGGAACACACTGGCGTTTCTCTATGATCTCAACGAGATGCTGCATCGTGATTTCGAACGCGAGATCCGCCCGACGGGTCCGCCCCAGCCGCCGGAGGTCACCCTGAAGCG
Organism: uncultured Gammaproteobacteria bacterium; assembly: GCA_963763115.1. GTDB lineage: Bacteria > Pseudomonadota > Gammaproteobacteria > UBA9214 > UBA9214 > CAVQCA01. The sequence goes on along the minus strand of CAVXNM010000084.1, from coordinate 11,850 downwards.
TGGGTGTGGCGCCTGTCGCGACCTGGCGGTATTGTTCATTACGATGTGCCGCCTCCAGGGGATTGCAGCACGCTTCGTCAGCGGATACCAGGCCCGCGCGGAAACCGAGCACCCGCGCCGTTATCTGCATGCCTGGCCGGAAGTGTACCTGCCGGGCGGCGGCTGGCGTGGCTATGATCCCAGTCATGGGAGCGCCGTCGCCAATGCCCATGTAGCCGTCGCCGCCGCCTGCAACGCCGCCGATGCCGCACCGATCGAGGGATCGTTTTACGGTGCGGGCGCCAGTTCCAGCCTGGACTATGGGTTAGACATCAGAACCCGGTCCTGAACGGGCGCCGACGCGTGCCAGAGGGTATAGTAAGACACTATCGCGTTGTTGCACCCAACCGGGATGAATGACCATGGCTATCCGCGTCGCCATCAACCACAAGACCGTATACCACTTCGACTGCTCCGTGTCGGTCTCACCGCATGTCGTAAGGCTGCGGCCAGCCCCGCATGCGCGCACGCCCATTGAATCCTATTCCCTGAAGATCAACCCGGAGCAGCATTTCATCAACTGGCAGCAGGATCCCTTCGGCAACTATCTCGCGCGTCTGGTATTTCCCGAGCCGGTCCGTGAGATGTCCTTCGAGGTGGATATCGTGGCCGAGATGGTGGTCATCAACCCGTTCGATTTCTTCGTAGAGAGCTACGCGGAGCACTACCCGTTTGCCTACCCCCCGCAACTGCTCAAGGAATTGGCACCCTATCTGGAAATCACCGAGAACGGTCCCCGGCTGCAACACTGGCTGACCGGCGTCGATCGTTCCCAACAGGAGATAAATAACTTTCTGGTAGATCTCAACAAGCGGCTGGAGCGGGACATCGACTACACCATCCGCATGGAACCCGGCATCCAGCGCTGTGAAGAAACCCTGGGCAAGGCACTGGGATCCTGCAGGGACACCGGTTGGCTGCTGGTGCAGATCCTGCGCCATCTGGGGCTGGCGGCGCGTTTCGTCTCCGGCTACCTGGTGCAACTGATGCCGGACGAGAAACCGCTGGAGGGCCCGACAGGAACGGACCACGACTTCACCGACCTGCACGCCTGGGCCGAGGTCTATGTGCCCGGCGCCGGCTGGCTGGGGCTCGATCCGACCTCCGGCCTGTTCGCCGGTGAGGGTCACATACCCCTGGCCTGCACCCCGAACCCGGTAAGCGCCGCACCGATCACGGGCGCCACCGGCAAATGCAGCGTCGAATTCCAGTTCAGCAACAGCGTCAGGCGCATCCACGAGGACCCGCGCGTCACCAAACCCTACACCACCGACCAGTGGGAAATGATCCAGGCGCTGGGACGCCGGGTCGATGTCGACCTGGACGCGGGCGATGTGCGGCTCACCCTGGGTGGTGAACCGACCTTCGTCGCCATCGATGACATGGAATCGGCGCAGTGGAACAATGCCGCCCTGGGCAAGCACAAGCGCGAGCTCGCCGGCGACCTGCTGCTGCGCCTGTGGCGACGCTTTGCATCCGGTGGCCTGCTGCATTACGGCCAGGGCAAGTGGTATCCGGGTGAACCGATACCGCGCTGGTCACTCAACTGTTTCTGGCGCAGTGACGGCGCGACGGTCTGGCGCAACCCCGAACTGCTGGTGCGCGACGGCATCGATTACGGGCACGGACCGGAGGCGGCGCGGCGCTTTGCCGAACACCTGGTGCAGGCGCTGGGTCTGGCGACGCACCACCTGGTGCCCGGCTACGAAGACAGCCTCTATTACCTGTGGAAGGACGGCAACCAGCCGGTCAACGTGGATCTGCTGGGGACCGACCTGAAAAACCCGGACGAGCGGCGGCGGCTGGTTGAACTGCTGGCCGGCGATCTCGGAGAGCCGGCAGGGTTCGCGCTACCGCTGCGCAAGGACGCGGAGGATGACTGGGAAAGCTGCTCCTGGACCTTCCGGCGCGGGCACATGTACCTGGTGCCCGGCGATTCACCCATGGGCCTGCGACTGCCGCTCGACGCCCTGCCTTGGGTCGCCGAGGAAGAACGCGACATCGAACCCTCACGGGACCTGTTCGAACCGCGGCCACCGCTCGGCGATTATTTCGGGGAGGTAACCCGTCGCTACAGCCGCCTTGAGCGGCAACCGGAAGCCCATCCGGAATACCGGGAGCAGGAACCGGGCGACGACGGGGTGCAGGGACGACGACGGATCGAGGTGATCCATACCGCCCTGTGCATCGAGGTCCGTCAGGGCTGTCTGCATGTGTTCATGCCGCCGCTAACCCATCTGGAACACTATCTCGACCTGGTCGCCGCCATTGAACTCAGCGCCGAACAGCTCGGTATGCCGGTGCGCCTGGAAGGCTATGAACCGCCGCGCGACTGGCGGCTGCGCAAGTTCGCAGTGACTCCGGACCCCGGCGTGATCGAGGTCAACATTCATCCGGCGCACAGCTGGGATGAGCTGGTCCGGAACACCGAGACCCTGTATGCCGAGGCCCGCCTCGCCCGCCTGGGAACGGAGAAATTCATGCTCGACGGCCGTCACACCGGCACCGGCGGCGGCAACCACGTCACCCTCGGCGGTCCCAGCCCTGCCGATAGCCCGATACTGCGCCGCCCCGACCTGTTGCGCAGCCTGCTGACCTACTGGCAACACCATCCGGGGCTCTCCACGCTGTTCTCGGGCCTGTTCATCGGGCCGACCAGCCAGGCACCGCGGGTGGATGAGGCGCGCGACGAGAGTCTCTACGAGCTGGAGATCGCCTTTCAGCAAATGCCGGCAGGTGAGGTGCCCGAACCCTGGCTGGTCGACCGGCTGCTGCGCAACCTGCTGGTGGATGTCAGCGGCAACACCCACCGGTCCGAGTTCTGCATCGACAAGCTCTATTCGCCCGACACCCCCACCGGCCGGCTGGGACTGGTGGAATTCCGCGCCTTCGAAATGCCGCCGCATGCACGCATGAGCCTGGTGCAGATGCTGCTGTTGCGCACGCTGATCGCGCGATTCTGGATACGACCCTACCGCCACAAGCTGGTGCGCTGGGGCACGGAGCTGCACGACCGGTTCATGCTGCCCCACTACGTCTGGGCCGACCTGAAGGATGTCGTCTGCGACCTGCAGCAGGCGGGCTATCCTTTCCAGCTCGAGTGGCTGGCGCCCTTCGAGGAATTCCGCTTCCCCCATTACGGATCGGTTTCTCTCCAGGACATCCGCCTCGATATTAACGGTGCTCTGGAACCCTGGCCCGTGCTGGGCGAGGAAATGAGCAACCAGGGCACGGCGCGCTTCGTCGATTCCTCCGTGGAACGCGTGCAGATCAAGGTCAGTGGCCTGTGCGACGAACGCTACGTGATCGCGTGCAACGGTCGCCGGATCCCGCTGCGCGGCACCGGCACCCACGGCGAATACGTGGCGGGGGTGCGCTTCCGGGCTTGGCATCCGCCGTCGGCGCTGCATCCCACCATCGGCGTGCAGTCACCGCTGGTCTTCGACGTCGTTGACACCTGGAACGGGCGTTCCATCGGCGGCTGCACCTACCACGTGACGCACCCGGGCGGGCGGAATTACGATATCTTCCCGATCAACGCCTACGAGGCGGAAAGCCGCCGCATCAGCCGCTTCTGGAATTACGGTCACACCCCGGGGCGAATACAGCCGCCGCCGCAGGCCGCGCAACTTGCCAGGTTCTATCCCGAGGGCCACCCGCCGGGTCCCATGGCCCCCCCTCCGGAGGAGGTCAATCCGGAGTATCCTTGTACGCTCGACCTGAGATACCGTTCCGGATGTAACTGACACCCACGAACAACCATGGGCAAACCCGATACAACGCCACCTTGCCCGCGCTATGACGCACCCCCGGGGGTCTTCGACGAGATGTGCACCACCCAGGGAGAGGTGCGCACGCACTGGCGCTACCTGACCGATTCTCTCGAGGCCATGGGTCCGGAGATATTGAGCCAGCGGCAGCGCGACTCGGTCCGCATGCTGAGAAGCGACGGCGCGACCTATAACATCTATGGCACCCCGGGCGGGTTGAATCATCCCTGGGGACTCGACCCCGTCCCCCTGCTGATCAGCAGCAGCGAATGGGCCGGCATCGAATCCGGACTGGCGCAGCGTGCGGAGCTGCTGAACCTGATACTCGCCGACCTCTACGGCCCCCGCACCCTCATCCGCAAAGGCCTGGTGCCCGCTGACCTGGTCTATACGCATCCCGGCTTCCTGCGTGCCTGCGTGGCCACCGCCAGCATGGCGCTGCCGCGACTGGTTCTGTACGCGGCCGATCTGGCGCGTGCGCCCGACGGCAGCATCTGGGTATTCAACGACCGCACCCAGGCGCCTTCCGGTGCCGGCTACGCGCTGGAAAACCGCACCGTGATGTCACGCCTGATACCCAGCCTGTTCCGTGATTCACACCCGCACCGGCTGGCCTCGTTCTTCCGCCTGCTGCGTCAGGCACTGGCGGATCTGGCGCCGGAGGGCCGGGAAAACCCGCGCATAGTCATCATGACGCCGGGACCGCACAACGAAACCTACTTCGAGCACCTCTACCTGGCCAACTACCTCAATTACACGCTGATAGAGGGCGCCTACCTCACCGTGCGCGACGGGCGGGTATGGCTCAAATCCGTCGGCGGACTCGAACCGGTGGACGTGATTCTGCGGCGCGTCGACGATCATTTCTGCGACCCGCTGGAATTGCGCCCCGACTCCCTGCTCGGTGTCGCCGGGCTGCTGGAGGTCGTGCGGCGGGGACGTGTAACCGTGGCGAATCCGCTGGGATCCGCAGTTCTCGAGAGTCCGGGTCTGATGGCCTTTTTGCCCCGTCTGGCAAAACATTTCCTGGGACAGGATTTGCGGCTGCCCTCGGTAGCGACCTGGTGGTGCGGCCAGACCGTCGAGCGGGATTATGTACTGGCCAACCTGCATCGGCTGGTACTGCGGTCGGCGCACCGCCACGCGGGCGAGCACCCGGTCTTCGGCGAGAGTTTGAGCCAGACGGAGCTTGCGACGTTGCGCGAGCGTATCCGTGCCCGCCCGCATCTGTACGTCGGTCAGGAACTACACACGCCGTCCACAGTTCCCACTCTGAATAACGGCAAACTGGAACCGCGCCCGGCGGTCCTGCGGTCCTTCCTCGTTGCCCGGCAGGACACCTATGTCGTCATGCCGGGCGGGTTAACCCGCGTGGGAGGGCACCCGGACAGCCGCATCGTCTCCAACCAGACCGGCGCCATCAGCAAGGATACCTGGGTACTCGCCTCCGAGCCTGAACAGATCGAATCGCTGCTGCCGACGGACCGGATACCGTTCCGGGCCATGGAAGAATCGTTACCGGGCACCACGGCGGAAAACCTCTACTGGGTGGCGCGTTATATGGTGCGCGTCGAGTCGATTATACGGCTGATACGCAACATCCACCTGCGCCGTAACGAAGTGCTGCAATTCGACGATCCGGTCACGCGGACGACGCTGACGATACTGCTCAGGGGACTGACCCACCTGACCAGAACCTATCCCGGCTTTACCGGCGCAGGGAGTGAAGAGCGACTGTCAAAGCCATTGCCTGAAATCCTGGAACTGATCACGAACAAGCGGCGAACCGGAACGCTTTCGGCCAATCTCGATGCCTTCCTCACAGCCGCCTATGCGGTGCGCGATCTGGTTTCCTCCGATGCCCGGCGGGTTATCAATGAAATCGGTGACGAACTGGCCGGTCTCGAGGACGACAGCGCGCATGACCTGCAGCATCTGCAGGATGTCATGGACCGGATCATCACCGCGCTCATGGCCATCGCCGGCGCGGCCAGCGAGAGCATGAGCCGGGAACTGGGCTGGCTGTTCCTCGGGCTCGGCCGGCGCATCGAGCGTTCACTGCTGTTGATCTCACTGGTTCGCGCCGTACTGGTTGAGCACGCGACACCCGACATCGAGGCCCTGGTGCTGGAATCGTTGCTTTCTGTCGAGGAGAGCTTCGCGCTCTACCGGCGACGCTACCGCCATCGACCGACTATCGAGGCGACGCTGGATCTGCTGCTGCTGGATGAAACCAATGCAAGATCGCTGGCCTACCAACTCAGGGAACTGCATCGCCATATTTCTTCATTGCCGGGACAGGACGGACGACCCCGCAAAAAGGAACTGCGCCTGATTATCGAGGCATCGACGCTGCTCAGCCTGGCAGACGCCGGAACCCTGACGACGACTGATGGCACCAGGCGATCCCGTCTAGATCTCCTGCTCGCCAGCATCGGCAACAGCCTGTACGAGACCTCGGATGCCCTGACGGAAAGCTATTTCACTCATGCCGAGATGCCATATCAACTGCAGAACGGTGAACTGGACGCGCGATGAAATACCGGGTGATTCACAAGACGGAGTACTTCTATTCCGGCACCATCACCCAGTGCCACAATATTGCTCACCTCAGACCGCGCAATCTCCCGGGCCAGCAGTGTCTCTCCCATCGACTCGAGATCGATCCGCTGCCGGCGGACTTCGCCGAATACGAGGATTTCTTCGGCAACCAGGTCAGCTACTTCTCCATCCAGCAGCCGCACCGCAATTTGAAGATTGTTGCCACCAGCGAACTGCATCTCGATGAGCAGGCGAAACAGCTGCCACTGTATAACGATCTGGCCTGGGACGATGTGCGCGCGCGGCTGGCAAATCCGCAGGAGGCCGAGCTGCGCGAGAACCGGCACTATGTGCTGGACTCCCCCCTGGCGGCCAGTTCCCCGGGGCTTGCGAGTTATGCTGAACCGTCGTTCCCCGGCGGACGTCCGCTGCTCGAGGCCGTGCACGACCTGATGCAGCGGGTCCACCGTGAATTCATCTACGACCCCGGATTCACGACCATCAGGACGCCGCTCTCCGAAGTGCTCGCCAATCGCCGCGGGGTTTGTCAGGACTTTGCCCATCTGGCGATCGCGTGTCTCCGCAGCCTGGGCCTGGCCGCACGCTATGTCAGCGGCTACCTGGAAACGCTGCCGTCACCGGGTCAGGAGAAGCTGCAGGGCGCCGATGACTCCCATGCCTGGTTCTCGGTCTTTCTGCCCGAGACGGGCTGGATGGACTTCGATCCCACCAACAATCAGATCCCGCAGTACCAGCATATCACCACGGCCTGGGGGTGCGATTTCGGGGATGTGACACCGCTGAAGGGTATCGTCTACGGTGGCGACCCGGGTCACCGGATACACGTAGCCGTGGATGTCGAGCGTATCGATGCAGACGCGGATACCGCCACATTTCCGGGGATGGGCTTACCAACTGCCTGATTCGAAATCGGGAGTTTGAGTTACTTCCCTCTACGCTGCATTACGACTACCGACTATACATCAATTACTTAGTTGCGGCCCATACGCTGATGTGCACCCTCGTACTGCCCCCGGCGCCAGGATAGTTGTCGTGTCTCAGGAGTGGAGTTAAGCAAAGACCGGGGGCGGGAAATAGTGAAAGATGACGGGTTATTTACCAGAGCGTAAAGCGGCAATTTCGAAGAAGATGTTATCACCTGGCAATCTGTCGGTGGCGGAACTGTCAGAATTCCCCTTTCGCGGCCCCCTCCATGATCTCGCGCATCGTGCGGCGGACCTTCAGGGCGTCCGCCTTGAGTTCGGGTGGCAGTTCCCTGGCACCATGGATCAGAAAATCCATGTTGAGTGTATACAGCCAGAGCTTGCCTTCCTTGTCCTCCACCACGCTGATGGTACATGGCATGAAGGCGGTATAGGCTTCGTTGTGATTGATCATCTTGATTCCAACGCGCGCATCGCAGAAGTTCAACAGGTTCACGTGACGAAAGGGCTTTCCCGTCACGGCCTCCGCCTGCTTGTAAAACGGCGACTCGCCGACGAAGAGAAAGTTCCTGGCCGTTGCCAGGCTCTTCATCGACTCCTCCACCTCTTCCGCGCTGATTCCCTCCTCCACGGGGACGGCCCATACGAAGGCATCGGCGATGTCCCGGGTTTCCAGCAACTTGGTGGCGAATTCCTGGTAGAGCCCGAAAGCGTCAGGATCGAATTCACGGGTTGCATTCCAGATCTGGGCCACGAACACAACCACAATTACCAAGGCAATAACACCGATGATCGCCAGTATATTGCGCAATAGATTCACGATAGTCCCTCCCCCAAGAGCTGACCGTGTTGGCATGGTACTGGGGAAAAGGATAGTCGATGGACCGGATTCTGTCATCCGGCTATGGGGCATGACCTGTGTATAGGTAACATAACGCCCAGCCCCTTTTCTTCCATGGTCAACGGATAATTCACGAGTGATGAAGAGCCATGCGCCGTGCCACCGCCACGAAATCCCGCCAGGTTCCACCTTGCCGACCGCGAAGTCCGCTCACGTACTGGCCGATCCCGGCGCGACTGCCAGGCGTTATCCTGCCGCTTCCTGAGGAAAGTAGCCACAGATGCAGGAGGCAGAGTGACAAGCCATGTCAGCCTTCCACAGGCGGGGACGTCAATCGCGAACCGGCCAACAGGTGGCGCCGGCCCTTCGGGCAATAGGTTCCTGCCCTGCGGTGGGCGAGGATCCGCACCGCTCCGCCGCAGGCTCGGCAGGTCTCGATGTCGACGTGGAACACGCGCTTCAGGCGCCGTGCCCAGGTCATGGCAGCGCGGCGCTCGGCCGGCATTGGCTCTTGCCCCTCATCGGCTACTTTGGGTTTGGCGCCCTTCCCCCGCTTCGCCGGCGTCACCCGCGCACGGTGATTGCTGTTGGGGGCGAAAGACACCGTGGAACCGCGTCAGATTGACCCGGGGTTTGGGCACCAGGGCGGCGAGTCGGGCGATGAAGTCCAGCAACTCGAAGATGACGTGCGTGGTGCCATCGCGGTAAGGGGTCTTCAGCTGGTAGCGCACGTTCCCGTTTGGGGTGAGTGACAGGCGCTTTTCCGAGACTGCCGGACGGCTGATGTAGCGGCACAGCCGTTCGAGCTTCTTTCGTTCATCCGCTCTCGCCGCCACCCCGGCATGCAGCGAGAACCCGGCCACCTTGCCCACCCATTCATTAATCGGCTCGTCGCACGCCGGCAGCGTCTGCAGAGTGAACACCTTTCCGCCCTGTTGTGGGCCGACAGCGATGCGGTACGTGATCGATGAACCCAGGAGCTGATCATCGGCCCGACCTCGAGGCCCTCGCCGGCCAACACGCTGGCCTCGCTGCTGGCTTCCAACTTTCCGGAGGCCGGGGAGATCGAAGTCCGGGCGCTGATGTACGCGGCGCTGTGTTGCTTGCCATCACCTTCCTGGTCAACGTGGTCGGGCTGGCCATTCAGCAGTACACGATGCGCAAGTTCGAAGGTGCCAAGTGAACGATACCGATCTGGGTGCTGTGAGTATTCCAGCAAAACTGCCGAAGCTGGAGAGGCAGTTCCTCGAAATCCGGGCGATAAAAAGCCTGATACTCACCAGGCTCACCTGGGTTGCGGCAAGAGCACGGTCCTGCGCAGCCTCAACCGAATGAATGATCTGATCGACGGGTTCAGGTTCACGGGACACGTCCATTACCACAATAAGGATATCTACGCGAAGAAGGTGGACCCGGTGGTGGTGCGGCGCCACGGGCGTGTTCACCCGCGTACTGAGTCAACCGCATTTACATGTCGAGGGCAGTCACCGTACCGGCGCACTGCTCATGAGTTATCTGCTGGCACGCGAGGGGCGGCCGCCTTTCGTCCTCAGCGTGGATAACGCCAGCCACTTCTTTGAGCCGGCGACTCTGATCAAGAAAAGAAACAAGTGTGAACTGGGCAATCTGCTCAGATTACCCAAAATGACCAAACGCCTCGCACGGCTGCTCGAGGTTCAGGCAGACAACAGTTACCTGCTGAAGGATTGATATTTCATGATGTGACGCACGTATGAGGAGCATCGGGGGTGAATTGCACCTCTGGCCAGGTATTTCAGCATCAGCCGAACCTGAACATACCGTCAATACACAGGCAAGACCAACGCGAAACATATTCATAACTGATTTGACATCCTGTTGTCATCTGGCGGCACTAGAATTTTTGCGATTCAGGCCAGATCGGTTCGTAATCAGCAGCCGGTAAATGGAGCAGGCATAGCCCTGCAGTGCATGCGCCGCCAGTACATCGACAGGGAAACGGGCAGTGTACGCATCAAGACCATTTTCGCGAATCGGCTGATCAACTTTCTCTATTCTTCGGCACGGAAAAAACTGCCACAGGTCTTCCGGGCTCTCACCGGGCACCGCATTTCCGGCTGGCTCGGCTTCCTGAATTACGACCTCGTTCTTGGCGAACACCTGTCGGGAAACCGCCGTTTCCTGAGAACACCGGGTGTCGACCAGGGTGAATGTGTCGATGCCGCCGCCGACCTGGACACGCCGCACAAAAGCTTCGAACATCGCATACGTTACTGGGACACCCACCCCAAATGAGTATTGATATGGACAAAATGACAGAATCTTCAGAGCTGACGCCATGGGAGCCGCTCTCTATGGATCAACAGCTTGAGCTTAGAGAAGCGCACGGACATTACCTGGACTCCTTGCCTCCGACGTGTTTGCTGAAATCAAAGATCAAGCGCTTTCGTCTCTGGCTGGAAGCGCGAGGCATAAATTATTCGGCATAAGCACCCGCCACATTCGTTCAGGATATAGGCATAAGCAGCAGAAAAGATTTACATTTGGCACTTCGCTGGTCGATAGTGACTGGCAGGAAATGGCCGACCGCAGATAAAACAACTCCTATCACTCTAACTTATGCATTAATACTTTTCATTTCACCGCGCTGCGAATCCAGCAACCTCCGAAAATGTGCTGGATCATTAGCCAGAATATCGACATAACTCTGTACTAAAGTCTCCCAGTCACGTCCGCCGTGGTCATGTAATTTATTCAGCGCAACCATCAGTAGTTTTGATGCTGCGCGGAGTTCCTTTTTGTCACCATTCTCATGCCAGGTGACCAATTCCTCATACAGTGCTTCAGTTTTTTCTAGTGGAGTCATGGTAATTCTCATTAGATATGATTCGAATGTACAAGATGATTGGATTTTGACGTTTAAATTGTAGCCAGAATTAATTCTCTTAGGAGAGAAAAAAGGGTCAGGTTGATTTTTTTAGCATAAAGAACCGAATAATAAATCTGTCCTAAATTATCTATATTCGTTAGCAAGCCGTTCATTTATTGTTTGTGTAGGACAAGAGTTGGCCTGTTCTGTTGAAAACTCCGTATCTAACCGTCGCTGTCTGTGAAGGTGAAATTTCGGCGCGGATAAGTGCGCGAAAATTGAATTTCAGGCGAAAAATATCAAGGCATAGAACTCTCGTGAGCATAAGAAACGGTGAAATTCAATGTGTTGGAGTTTCTCAACACAATCTGCGATATGAGTCATCGCTCCCCTTCAACCCTCCCCCGCTGCTCCGCCCACAGCAGCGGCGTCCCCGCCGCCAGGTCGAACAGCGTCACCTCTGGCGGAAGCGACTCATCCAGGATAGCAGCGATGATGTCGGGTTGAGGTCACTACGCGCAAAACCAGCAACTTGTCCCCGTTCCACGGGGTCAACACCGTCATCGCCAACCGCAAGACGGCAATCCGAGGCACCTACCGCCACTTCGACTTCAAGAAGTACCACCATCGCTATCTGGCCGAAGCGCAGTACCGCATCGACCGCCGCTTCGATCTGCCCACCCTGGTCGGGCGGCTGCGGTGGGCCGCCGCCCGAACTCGCCCGTGCCTGCCCCGAGCACTGGTTGCGTCTTGCACAAACAAGGGCTAGCTGATGAGCATTGGGGCTAATCACCTAAGCCAATGTCCGGCCGAGGCTGCGCTCTGGTAATCCCCGAAGGAAGACCGTTCAGCCAGGATCAGGCAAGG
>CAVXNM010000083.1:0-15843 GCA_963763115.1 uncultured Gammaproteobacteria bacterium | reverse complement strand
TTACTGGCACAGTCCTTTCTTGGCGACCTGCGCGCGGAGATGGACAAGCCGGTGACGCAGTTCTCCGAAACCACCATGGCGGTGCTGTCGCGTTATGACTGGCCGGGCAATGTGCGCGAACTGCGCAACGCCGTGGAACGTTCGTTGCTGAGTTGCCGGGGTGATACCATCGGCGTCGATGACCTGCCGGACAGGATCACCGGCGGTGGCCGGACCGTACGCCAGCACAGTGCCGGGCTGACGCAACTCGGCGCGGATGGTCTGGACGCCTGGCTGCAGGACATGGAACGCAAGCTCATCATCGAGGCGTTGTCGGCCTGCGATGGCGTCCAGGTGCAGGCCGCACGGCGGCTCGGCATCAGCGAACGCAGCCTGTGGCACCGTTTGAAGAAGCTGGGTATCCAGGTGGATCGCGTCGTGCAGCGTGATTCAGGTACAGACATCCCGTCCCAGTGACGTGACCGCCGATGCGAGGGGCGACAGGCAGAGGACGCCGCGTCAGTAATCCCGGATCCGTTTCGTCAGACTGTCAACAGGTTTGCTCATTGCGAGGTGTAAATCAATGTATGCGGCTCAGGCGCGGTGATGATTTGCCTATAGCCTGAGCGAGTTCAGCGGTAGAATAGCGCACCAGCAGTTCCGTAACCCACTTCTTTTGCTCCCAGAACCCGGCACCCTTATGACTAGCCAGCCATTGAAACGCCCTGAATTGCGCAAGACCAAGATTGTCGCCACCATCGGGCCGGCCTGCGACACGCCGGAAATGCTCGCCGCCATGATCGAGGCAGGCATGAGCGTTGCCCGCCTCAACCTGTCACACGGCACCCACGCCGAGCACAAGGGACGCATCGACCGGCTGCGCACCGCCGCCCAGCAGGCCGGCGCGAGTATCGCCATCATGATTGATACCCGGGGTATCGAGATACGCACCAAAAAACTGGTGAACGATGCCGCCGATCTCGCACCCGGCGACACCTTCACCCTCTATACCGAGGAACGTGCCGGTGACATCACCGGTGTCACGATTACCTACCGGAAACTCCCCGAAGAAGTCCGGACGGGCACCCCGATCCTGCTCGATGACGGAGCGATCGAACTCGAGGTCAAATCGGTCGTGGACAGTGCCATCGTCTGCCGTGTGGTCCATGGTGGACGACTGGGGAACAACAAGAGCGTCAATCTTCCCGAGACCCGGCTTGCCATGAGCGCTGTCAGTCCGGAAAACCGTGAGGACGTGGTCCGGGAGCTGAGCTTTGCCTGTGAAAATGACGTGGACTATATCGCGGCTTCGTTCATCCAGTCCGCCGACGACATCCACAAGATGCGGGAAATCCTCACCGAACGCGGGGTCAGCATCCCGATTATCGCCAAGATCGAGAACAAGGCCGGCGTAGCCAACCTAGACGAGATCGTCGAGGCCGCCGACGGCGTAATGGTCGCCCGTGGCGACCTGGGCGTGGAGTTGCCGCTCGCCGATGTCCCCAGCACCCAGAAGAAAATCATCCGCATGACCGTCAGCAATGGCAAGCCGGTGATCACCGCCACACAGATGCTGGCCTCCATGGAGCACAACCCGAAACCTACCCGCGCCGAGGCCAGCGATGTGGCCAATGCCATCCTCGACGGCACCTCCGCGGTGATGCTCTCGGGCGAAACCGCCGCCGGCAAGTATCCCCTGCAGGCGGTGGAAACCATGGCGATGGTGGCCCTTCGGGCCGAGGCCTCGCTCAGTGAATACGGCTACCTGCAGAAAATCAAGCCCAATCCCTCCAACGTGGTCACCGAGGCGATCAGCCAGGCGACCGTCAGCATGACCGCCCACCTCAAGGCGGCGGCCATCATCAGCCTCACCGAGACCGGCTACACCTCGCGGCAGATCTCGAAATACCGGCCGGACAGCCCGATCCTGGCGATCACCGCCTCGCCCGTGGTGATGCGCAAGCTCGCAATCAACTGGGGGGTGATACCCCTCCTCTACGGCGGTGAACCCACGGACAACGCCCGTATCTCCTTCGGCATCGCGCGCGCTCGGGAACTGCTGAATATCGGCGCCGGCGACATCCTGGTGGTGGCGGCCGGCCAGCACCAGAAGGCCGGCGGCACAGACTTGATCCGAGTCATCACCCTTGAGAATTGACCCGGTTACCTGACGATCGCAGCAGGCCGTCATTCCCATCAGTCCTGCAGCGCTCGGGCATGCAGGGCGAGGTGCTCGCCGATGAAGCTGGCGATGAAGTGGTAGCTGTGGTCATAACCCTCCTGCCAGCGCAGCGTGAGCGGGAAACCGCGCCGGGCGCAGGCGCCCTCCAGGTTGCGCGGAAGCAGCTGGTCGGGGAGAAACTCATCCGCCGTGCCCTGATCGATCAACAGGGAAATGGGCTCCTCGCCAGCCTCGATGAGGCAGGTCGCATCCCAGGCTTCCCAGTCTTCACGCCGCTCGCCCAGATAGGCCGTGAAGCAGCCCTCGCCCCAGCCGCTTTTCACCGGGTTGCAGATCGGCGCGAAGGCCGACACCGAACGGTAAGCACCGGGATTTTTCAGGGCGCACAGCAGCGCGCCATGGCCTCCCATCGAATGCCCGGTGATGGACTTCACCCCGGGGATGAGCGGCAAACCGGCTTCGACCAGCGCCGGCAGCTCCCGGGTGACGTAGTCGTACATGTGGTAGTGCGTTGACCAGGGCGCGCGCGTGGCATTGACGTAAAAGCCCGCCCCCTGGCCGAGATCATAGCGCTCCGTTACATCGGGCACCTCCGCCCCGCGCGGGCTGGTATCCGGAATGACGAGTGCAAGACCGTGTTCGGCCGCGTAGCGCTGCGCGCCGGCCTTGATGCGGAAGTTGTCGTCCGTGCAGGTCAACCCGGAGAGCCAGTACACCGCCGGCACCCGGCCTTTCTCCGCCTGTGGCGGCAGGTAGACGGAAAAGGTCATGTCGCTGTGACAGCAGGTCGAGGCATGCCGGTAACGTTCCAGCCAGCCGCCGAATTCCCTGATGCGTTCAATGCGTTCCATGGAAAACCCTTCTAGAAAAGAATGACCGAGCGGATGCTTTTCCCCGCGTGCATGAGGTCGAAGGCCGCGTTGATCTCCTCGAGCGGCATCGTGTGGGTCACCATGCTGTCCAGTTCGATGCGGCCGCTCAGGTAGTTCTCCACGTAGCCCGGCAGCTCACTGCGACCCTTGACGCCGCCGAAGGCGGTCCCCTTCCAGGTGCGCCCCGTCACCAGCTGGAATGGACGGGTGCGGATCTCCTGGCCGGCACCGGCCACACCGATGATGGTCGACACGCCCCAGCCCATGTGACAGCACTCGAGCGCCTCGCGCATAACCTCCACGTTGCCGATGCATTCGAAAGAATAGTCGACCCCGCCACCAGTCATATCGACGATCGCCTCCCTGACGGTGACATCGAGGTCCCGCGGATTGATCATGTCGGTCGCCCCGAGCGCCTTCGCGATCGCGAACTTGTCGGGGTTGATGTCCACCGCGATGATGCGCCCTGCCTGCGCCATGACCGCGCCCTGGATCACCGACAGGCCGATGCCCCCCAGTCCGAACACCGCCACCGAGGACCCCGCTTCGACCTTTGCGGTATTGAGTACCGCGCCGATACCAGTGGTGACACCGCAACCGAGCAGGCAGACCTTCTCCAGCGGGGCGGCCTTGTTGATCTTCGCCAGCGCGATCTCCGGAACCACGGTGTATTCGGAGAAAGTGGAACAGCCCATGTAGTGGAAGATCGGCTTGCCGTTCATTGAGAAGCGGCGCGTGCCGTCGGGCATGTAGCCGGTCCAGACGGTACTTGCGATGGACTGGCACAGGTTGGTTCTGGTGGAGCGGCAGTATTCGCACTCGCCGCACTCGGGGATATAGAGGGGGATCACATGATCCCCCGGTGAAAGTCCTTTTACCCCCGGGCCGCACTCCAGCACCTCGCAGCCGCCCTCGTGACCCAGTACGCAGGGAAACGCCCCTTCCGGGTCGTCCCCGGACAGCGTGAAGGCATCGGTGTGGCAGACCCCGCTGGCCACAACCTTGAGCAGGACCTCACCCTTGCGCGGACCTTCCACCTCGATCTCTTCGATTGCCAGCGGTTTTTTCGGTGCCCAGGCTACGGCGGCACGTGCTTTCATCGGTCGTCCCTCCTGTGAAAAGTCATTTAGTCTACCACCCGCCGCTCCCGAAATTCGAACCGTCGTGACAACCCGGCGGCGGTGACCAGTGCCTGCGCAACAGTGTGAATCGGATGCATTCCGGGACGGGTTCTACTCTATAATCGATTGTCAGACAGGCTTCACCACGGTATCCCCCATGACTGCCATCGGCACTCCACTTTCTCCTTCTGCCACGCGTGTGCTGTTCTGCGGCGGCGGTGAACTCGGAAAGGAAGTGGTAATCGAACTGCAGCGGCTTGGCGTTGAGGTGATTGTCATCGACCGTTATGCCAACGCCCCCGCCATGCAGGTCGCTCACCGCAGCCATGTGATCACCATGCTGGATGGTGCGGCCCTGCGCGCCGTGATCGAACTGGAGAAGCCGGATTTGATCGTCCCCGAGATCGAGGCCATCGCCACCGATACCCTGATTGAACTGGAAGCGGAAGGATATACCGTGATCCCCACCGCCCGGGCGGCGCGCCTGACCATGAACCGCGAGGGCATCCGCCGCCTGGCCGCCGAGGAACTGGGCATCAGGACATCACCCTACCGCTTCGCGGCAACCCGTAAGGAGTTCGACCGGGCCGTCGCCGACATCGGTCTGCCCTGCGTGGTGAAACCCATCATGAGTTCCTCCGGCAAGGGCCAGAGCACCCTGGTCGAGCCGGCCGACATCGGTCCGGCCTGGGACTATGCGCAGGCCGGCGGACGCAGCGGCGCCGGCAAGGTGATCGTGGAAGGCTTCGTGGATTTCGATTTCGAGATCACGCAGCTCACCTTGCGCCACAGCGGCGGTACCAGCTTTTGCGAGCCTATCGGTCATGTGCAGGTCAGCGGCGACTATCGCCAGTCCTGGCAGCCCCAGCCGATGAGTGAGATGGCAATGTCGAAGGCGCGCGCCGTTGCCGGGAAGATCACCGGCGCGCTGGGCGGGCGCGGCATCTTCGGCGTGGAATTGTTCATCCAGGGTGATGAGGTAATCTTCAGCGAGGTGTCACCGCGACCGCACGATACCGGCATGGTGACGATGATCTCCCAGGACCTGTCGCAGTTCGCGCTGCACGCCCGGGCCATCCTCGGCCTGCCGGTACCGAACATCCATTTCCACGGGCCGTCCGCTTCCAGCGTCATCCTCGCGGAGGGGGAATCGACCCAGCTCGGCTATGGCAACCTGGAGGAGGTGCTCAATGCGCCAGATACGCAACTGCGACTGTTCGGAAAGCCCGAGGTCAGCGGTCACCGCCGTATGGGCGTGGTGCTGGCGCGGGGTGAAACCATCGAGGTGGCGCTGCAGACTGCCAAACGCGCATCGGAAGCCGTCTCAATCACACTCTGAATCTGATATCATCCGAAGTCCGGGCATTGGCGTATACTTGAATTGACCTCTTGCCCGACAACGACGATAAGTCCGGTCAAACTGACTGCCGCAAGAGCGACGTAAATTCTCCATTGTCTATACTTTTAGGGAATCTCTGAACAAGTAAGCCTCCGTGAAAGCGGTGACGTAGAGCTAACTGCGGGATGCAGCGGAACCCCTTTTCGCGGGAATAGCAGCCTTGATCAGAGCTTCCTTAACGGCAGGACACTTGGATAAATGGACAAAGGAGCAGCATATGCGAAACAAGGTGATAAAATTCAGTGCGGTTATCGTGGCATCCGGGTTACTGCTTGCCGGAACGGCCCATGCGTTCAATATGGGCAATATGATGAATCCAACCAAATGGATGGGAAGTAACAGCAACTCTGATCGCTACGATGATTACGGCGGTGGTCCCGGCGGCTATGGCGGCGGTCCCGGCGGCTACGGCGGCGGTCCCGGCGGCTACGGCGGCGGTCCCGGCGGCTACGGCGGCGGTCCCGGTTACGGCTACGGCGGTGACCCCGGCTACGGTGGTGGATACGGCGGTGCTCCCGGCTACGGCGGTGGCTATGGCGGTGCTCCCGGATACGGCGGTGGCTATGGCGGTGCTCCCGGATACGGCGGTGCTCCCGGATACGGCGGTGGCTATGGCGGTGCTCCCGGATACGGCGGTGCTCCCGGATACGGTGGCGGTTCCGGATATGGTGGCGCTCCCACTTCTGGTGCACCGGCAGCGGGTTCCGCTTCCGATGCAGCGGAAATCGAACGGCTGAAAGCACGCATCAAAAAGCTGGAAGAAAGCACTCGATAGATATAAGCAACCTATCATTAAGAAAACGGGGCTGGTTGACCACCAGCCCCGTTTTTTTCAGCCTCGGAAAACAAGGTACTCGGCAGAACGATTTATTCGGGCACGCGCTCTAGTGCAGGTTCCGGCACAGCGAAAAACTGCACAGGTACTCGGCTTATCGTCTGCGATGAGGTCGGCCATGACAGCCCCCGAAGCGCAAGACATCTGACACCAAGGAGAGATAACAGTGATTAAATTGAATACCAGCATACTGACGGTACTGGCCTTGAGCGGCGCGATGTTCGTCAACGTCGTTGAAGGGGGTGGCATGAGTATGGGCAACCAGAATGGTCCGCAGTCCACTTACGGGCCGGGGCCTGGTTACGGTCCGGGACCCGGCTATGGTCGTGGACCCGGCGGTGACGACAGCGGCTCCGGCTTCGGCATGGGCAACCGTTCGAGTCGCGGCTACGGCCCGGGACCCGGCTATGGCTACGGCCCCGGCGGAAACGACAGCGGCTCCGGCTTCGGCATGGGCAACCGCCCGTAGTCCAGCCGCCCCCTCCGGGATCGGTAAATAACCGTTCTATGCCTTCTCTCCGGTTTCGGCCCGAGGTCCTTATATGGGCCCCGAGCCGTGCTGGACCGGACAAAGAGTCAAGGTGGACCCGCGTGTTCGACAGCGCGGATCGCATTCCAATGAGCAGTTCCGCCAGGTCTGATGGCAATAGCCTGGCGCATCGACGTTTTCCGAAAACATCCTGCGAATGATCATTCCCTGTCCGGCGAGATGCCGACCGACATCACAGGTGATTACGCAACTCCAGTTCATCAGGATACGGCCAGAGGTACTCCTGCATGCCGATGTGCTCGTCAGAACGGCAGTAATAGTGACGTCGCAGACTCATGATCGGTTCGGCAAGCGGAATTACCCCGAGGCGGTAAGCCTCCAGCACGGCGAGCAGTTCAGCCATGTCGGACGCTGCGATACCCCGTTTCAGTTTTCCCAAAACATGCTGCAGTACATTGAAGTGCCGTGTTGTCCCGCTGTCTCGCATTAATGTCCCCATCAGCCCGGCAAGATATTCTTTCCTCAGGACGAACAGTTCGGCATCCTCCAGTCTGGACAGCAACCGTCCCAGACGCCGGCAGCCGTCCGGCGAATGAGCCATCAGCAGGTATTTGTGCCGCGCATGAAAATCCACCAGTCGCTGCGCTGATAATCCCGCCGCACACAGGGACAACCAGCGCTGATAGGTATAGATGCGACTAACGAAATTCTCACGCAGGGTGGCATCGTCCAGCCGGCTTTCCTCCTCGAGCGGAAGGCAAGGACAGGCCTCCTGGATGGAGCGGGCATAGACACCCTGGCCACTGCGCACGATCCCGCCGGATTCTGTCAGGACGCTGACATGGGACAGGCCGCAACTCGGAGAGCGGCTCTTGAAGACATGACCGGCCACCCCGCCAAGGGTGGCGGCGACCGCAAGACCCTGGCCCTGCAGGGCGGCGGTAACATCACGGTCGGGATTGGTGACAGCGCGCACACGGGGGTGCTCGGGGTCACCGGTCAGGTGTAGCGGTTCTCGTGGGATGCCTAGGCCGATGGACACTTCAGGGCACAGTGGTTCAAAATCGACGCAACGGCCGAGCGTGTCGACCAGCCAATCATGTCGCTTGTGACGGCCGTCATAGCGTGCCGACTGGCCGAGCAGGCAGCCGCTGATGGCAAGCCGGGGTCGGACGTGGGCAACGTCCCCGTTATCAGGGCTGTGCATTGCCCTGTTTAATACGGATCACCAGAATACCAGCAGCGTGTCGCCCTGCAGCTTGTGTTCGAACTCATTCAGCGGACGATCTCCCACCTCGAGGCATTCACCGCTGACCACATCAAACACCCACTTGTGCTTGGGACAGGTCAGGCGTGTACCCTCCAGTGCCAGGTGCGGAATATTGGTTACCTGATGCGGGCAGCGGCTGTCATAAACACGCAGACCCGCGTCATCCCGGTAAATGTAGAGGTTGCGGCCGTCACAGGACCGGTAGCTGATTTCTCCGGAAGGCAATTCGTCCAGCGTGGCCACCGTATGCCAGCAGGGCTCGGCGAACAGGTTCTCGGGCCGGAATTCGGGAATATCCATATCCAGCAGGATATCCACCGCCCAGACGATTTTGGCGAGTCCCAGCGTGGGAAATGCCATCAACAACGCATCGAGCACCTCGTTGGGGCTCGCCCCATTGCGGAGAGCGCGGGTGAGGTACTGGCGAAAACCCGCTTCCGTCTGGGCATCGACCTTGGTGATGACCGAGATCAGGTCCCGGGTGCGGATATCGAGATTCTTCCCCGCTTCCTTGAGGAATTTGAAGTAAGGGACAATGGCATCCGGACGGGCGGCTATCAGATAATTCAGTGCATCACTCATGGGTATCTCCGGTTAGGCACGTCGAAGGTGGCAATACTGCAAGACAAATACCGCTGGTCAAATCGACACCGCACCTTCCCGGTGCAGGGGATTTGCCCGCAGAGGCTGTCCGCGCAGTGGCGGTCAACAAGGCTGAAGTCCGGGAATGCACTGTTCGCGTGGATGTGGATCACTGCACCATGCATCGACAGATGCGATATCCCGAACGGGATGCCGGTTCAACATGATTCAGTGAATGATTACACAGGACATTACCCGGGATTATTCCCCGAAGTGAATATTCCCGAAGAATGAATTCTCCTGATATCGGGCAGAAAATCCTGCGGATGATCGTGAACCTTACCGCTTGTACCTGACCGCCACCACACTCATGCACAGCTCAACGTTATCGTTGACTACCTGTGAAAGCGTATCCATGCCGAAGTCTGATCGGCGAATCTTCGTACCGGCCTTCACCAGGACCTTACCGGCATGCTTCTCGTCCCCGCTCTTGACGGGTAGTAGCGTGACGTTGAATGTTATCGGCCGGGTCACACCATGCAGTGTGAGATTACCCTTCAACGTTCCCGTGGTATCACTGGACCATGTGAATCCCGTACTGACGAAGAGAATTTCAGGGAATTTACCCACGTCGAAAAAGCGCTCACTTTTCAGCAGAAATTCGATCATGGAGCCGTCGGTATCAAGGCTCGCGGTCTTGACCATGACCATGGCTTGTTCCTTGTCGCCCGGATGGTCGGGCCACAGGGTCAGCCCGCCCTGGAAATCCTTGAATTCGGCCTTGACCAGGGCAAACTTGCTGTCCACGCAGAAACCCACCCGTGAAGTATCCGGCTGGATGCGGTAGAGATGACCACCCTTGGCCGCGGCCTGCATGGCTTCCACCTGTGACTGGTCCACCTTGCCGTTCAGAAACGGGGAGCAGAGTTCCCCTTCTCCGGCCTGCCCTGGCAAGCCTGTCGACAGCAACACCCAGCCGATAATGACCAGCGTCAGGGGCTTGTCGATAGCCATACATCACCTCCAATGTGCAGTATTTCATAAAATTATAATATTCCAATATGTTATCAAGTCAACCCATTATTTATGTGATGCTATTAACAGGCGTGACATATTTCCTTGTTTTTTCGAGACAATCAGCACGATGAGCCGGGTATAAACACAGGAACACGTGCTGCCGATCGGCAGTATGTTCATTGGACAGGGCATCAGGGACCGTATTGATGAGTGTTATTACGAGATATCCGGAATCACAGTTCATTATCCCGATGCCGTAACTTTGTGACTGCAATGGAGTCAGTCTACGATTGAAACCACCCACCCTTCTTAAAAGCCGGAACCCATGAAAGACAACGAGTTCAGTATCCGCATCGAAATGCTCGAAAACCGCCTGATGCATCAGGAGGCCGCACTCGAGGAATTGACGCGCATAATGCTTGCGCAGGAAGAACGCATCAGGGAGCAGTCGGAAATGATCAAACGGCTCGGAGAGCACGTCAGGGCATTGCTGCCATCACAGCTTGCCCTGCCGGAAGAGGAGACACCCCCGCCCCACTACTGAGGCAATATTCGCACGCGCAGCGGAAACGGACACAGGGCGTCAAACAACAAATCCATAAGCTATTCCTTAAGTTCGATTTGCAGTTTTCCCTCCGAAACCGATATATTGCTTACTCCGTCGGCGAAGGACTTCCAGAATCCGGCGTCCGCGCCGTATTCAGCAACCAGGTCGATATTCTTTAACCCGCCAAGCCATGCATTGGGAATCGGCACACCCATAAGGCTGATCCCTTTCAGGATCACGATCGGCTTGTTGTTGCGGTACGCCAGTTCAAGCCCTGCCCTGACCTTCAGGATCTTGCCGCCCATGATGGGAAAGTCCTCATCCACGGGAACCAGCAACTTGGCGCTGACCAGGTTGTCGGATAAATCAATCGCCAGTTTTCTTGCTAGATCCGTATTCTTTGCCAGCAAGGCATTGAGTTCACGCTCGCTCAGGGTAATGGTACGGTCTGCGCCAGCTTCACTGTAGCGTTCCGGTTCGAGTGCCCCGGAGTCGTCCCGACGCCCGGGACCGGCTCCCAGGGTATCAAGTCTTTCCAGTTTGTCGTCGAGCACCTGCTCCTCCCTGGCGTTCAGATGGACCGGCCTGAATTCGGACGGAAAGAAATAGAACTTGACCACCCAGAGTGTCACGCCAACCGTTACAAGAATGGTGATTAACACAATTAGTGCAGTTCTGAGACTGCTGGAATGGCCTTGGGGTTGCTGGCTGCTGGTGATGTCGCTGGTCATGAATTTTATCGTCCTGGCGCTGACGGTCCGTGGACCTGAATTTAATCAGGATCTGCCGTTATCTTCTAGTTAAATATGCGCAGTGGGTTGCCATCAACCTTCCCCGTGCCGGTTTATCCTGCTTTCGCTGTGTCAACACTTTATAATGGCAGCTCCGGACATACTCTCTCGCTCCCAGGAGACGAAACATTAACTTCATACGCCCTATCGCGTTCGTGCAGTCCTATGTTCTGTTTCTGTACGCGATGCTGATGCTGCTGATGTCGCTGGTCGGCTACTGGGACGGCCCCGGAGAAATACACGCGATGCTGGAAGCGGCGGCGATCTGCGGAAGCGCCGCGGTTTTCGCATTGCTGATCAGTCGCATCAGTCACTTCGAACTTAGCACCCGCCAGCTCTTCGCGGTAACCACGGTAAGCTGGTGCACCATGAGTCTGGCTGGAGCCATACCCCTTTATCTCCTGTTGCCGGGACTATCGTTCACCGATGCCGTATTCGAGTCCGTTTCGGGCGTCACCACCACCGGAGCTACCGTACTGGTCGGCCTGGAGAGGCTGCCCCACACCGTCCTGCTGTGGCGCGCGTTGCTTCAGTGGATGGGCGGCATTGGTATCATCGTACTCGGCATTGCCATTCTGCCATTCCTGCAGGTCGGCGGGATGAGGCTGTTCAAGACCGAGTCGTCTGACTGGTCCCACAAGACCATGCCGAAATCCCGTGACCTGATCCGCGCCATCGGCATTGTCTACGTCACCCTGTCAATTGCGGCTGTGTCGAGTTACTGGCTGGCCGGAATGAAACCCTTCGACGCCGTGGTGCATGCCCTGACAACCGTCTCCACGGGGGGGTATTCGAACTACGATGCTTCCATGGGTCACTACTATGATCAACCGCTGATACTGTGGTTGAGCAGTGTATTGATGCTGATAAGTTCGTTGCCGTTTCTGCTCTACACCCGCATGGTGCGCGGCGATATCAGCGCCCTCATCACTGACACCCAGGTACGAGGGTTTCTGGGCTTTGTCCTGATTATGGTCCTGTCCATGAGTCTGGTGCGCAGCATCGCGGATCACGAATCCTGGACCGGCTCGCTCACCCAGGCAACCTTCAATATCGTATCGATCATAACCACCACCGGTTATGCCTCGGAGAATTACACTTCCTGGGACAGCTTTGCGGTCACCATGTTCTTTTATCTGACTTTTATCGGAGGATGCTCGGGCTCTACCGCCGGCGGAATGAAATTCTTCCGTTTCCAGATCGCGCTGATCATGCTGAAAAACCAGCTGCGGTGGATGCGGCACCCGCGCGGGGTCTTTACCAACCGCTATAACGGGCAGAAGGTAACTGACGAGATCGTCCGCTCGGTCATCGCCTTCTCATTCTATTATGGCCTCACGGTCGCCATCATTGCCTCGGGGCTTTCGTTACTTGGTATTGACTTCCTCACCAGCGTCAGCGGGGCGGCTTCCGCGGTCGGCAATGTCGGTCCGGGTCTCGGCGATATCATCGGGCCGGACAAGAATTTTGCCATCCTGCCAAATGCAGCCAAATGGCTTCTCAGCATGGGCATGCTGCTGGGGCGTCTTGAAATCATGACGGTCGTTATTCTTTTTACCCCGCTGTTCTGGCGACGCTAGGAGCCTGTCGGATTTAGGTGGTCGTAGCGAGCATGGTGGGAGAGCGAGAACAGATTTTCACGATTTCGAGCGCATAGTCATTCTACGCAACGAAAAATTGGGGAAATATGGGCCGCTCTCCCGCCAGCACAGTAGATCAATCCCAAGTCCGACAGGCTCCTAGACAACACCCTCGGCAGTCCTGCGCACAGACATGGTTGATGCCCAGATCCGGGTGGGAACGCCTGCCAGGGACGCATGACTCGACCCTGGCGTACCCGGCGGTTAAAGTCTGCCCGTCCCGGTACCGATACGCTCGTTGAAATGCCCGGGATACGGAGGGCGCACCCTGGTTGAGCCACCGGAAATGCATGATTCATGAACATACTCACTCAAATAGCACTACTGGCAGGACTGATTACCGGTATTTCCCTGATATGGCTGGTGGGTCGCGCCTTCAGCAAACATGTGGCATGGGGACTGCTGGTCCTGTTTCTGTCACCGCTGGCTGCCGTGTTTTTCGGCATCAGGTACTGGCGGGATGAAAAGGGGCCTTTCCTTGTTTACGTCGCCACCTTTATCATCGCCATGACCCTCGGACTTTATGTGTTTACCGCACAGGGCGGATGGGATGTCGTACGCACCGCGCTTCGCAACCAGCAGTACATAGACATTCAGATATCCGGCGGTAACGGGAAAATGTCTTTCGTACACACCAGCCTGAACACTGTCGCAGAGACGCCCCGGCGCAATGGCAGGGCAGCCGCGCGGCCTGAGCAGACCAGACCGATTCCGCCTGAGACGTCCAAATCGCCGACAAACGCCAGCGATCAGGTAGCGCCCGGGGAAAGTAAGCCGGCGGTAACATCCGCAAAACCAACCGTCCCAAAAAAACGCTATCGCGCTACCTATGTGACAATTTCACCATCCCTGGCCGGGGACTATATCGGGATGACCGTCAAGGTGAAGCGTATGAACAGATCCGAGCAGGACTGCGTACTCAGGAGCGTAACACCCACCGGTCTGGGTTTTGAGCAGCACGTCAGCGGCAATGGCACCTTCTCCTTTAAATACAGAAAAAGTGATATCGAGAAACTGAGAGTCCTCGTGAAGCAGACATATTGATGACCGCTACGGGAGCAGGATCGTCAATGCAAACTGACCGGGAAAGGGTCATATCAGATGATAATTGGAATCATTTGTTATGACCCTTCTGATTTTCTAATTATTTGACGTAATGCGCCGCAAGTGAGATAACACGCGCTGTGGTGTCATTGGCCGCAAGAAAACCTGCAGCGATGATTATCCCGGGTGTTAATTGAAATAGATGGAGGATCCAGTCCAGTGAAAAACCATATAACGAGGTACCGCGGAATTTTTGTGATGATCGGTTTGCTGCTTGCCAACACGGCCCATGCTTTCGATATGGGAAATATAATGAACCCGTCCAAGTGGATGGGGAACAACAGGGATGACGATTATTATGACCATCGCGGTTACGGTTATGGCGGGCCGGGCTGGGGTTATCCGGGTTACGGTTATGGCGGGCCGGGCTGGGGAGGAGGGTACCCGGGCTATGGCTATGGAGCACCAGGCTGGGGTGGTTACCCGGGCTACGGCTATGGTGCTCCCGGTTACGGCTATCAGGGCTACGGAGCAGGCAACTCGCAAGGCAATTCACCACCGCGCGAGATTCAGTAATCGAAAAGACGTATCAGACAAGAGCCACAATAACAGGGGTGCATTCCTGACCTGCCTGCCTGCCGGTCACAGGGATGCACCCCTGTCATGCTGTCAGGTGGCGTGGCGGGGATTTTACCTTTCTGCCAGTGACTGGAGTGACCCTGCTGTCAGGCCGCAACCTGGGCTTCGCCACAGACTTTTCGTATCAAGGGATACAGTTGCTCGGTCTCGTCCTGTATACGATTCAGCACCAGGCGGAACATGTCTTCGGTTTCATTGACAAAGGCTTGATGATCCTTGATCAGCATCGCCCGCTTGTTGCACCATTTATGCAGATACGATTCAAAGATCCGCTTGATCTCGGCAGACCCTGACAGAAACTGCTTGGCGGTATTGTTGACCCCGCGCTCCTTGTGATTGAGCAGGGCTGCATACAAATGCCTGTCCTCGACATCCAGATGCCCTTTCACCTGATCCACGTACTGAAAGAACAGGTCGCAGGTGACCGCATTATCACACAGCGCCCTGTCCTGTATGACAGCCTGTAGTATCTTGGAAAGCTCCATAATCTTGTGATTCTGGCTGTTCAGTTCTTCGAATGTAACCATATCAGTTCCCCTGAAAAAACTTAGTCTGTCGGTAAACCGCCGGGATGCGAGTCAGCGGCACCATGGTGTTAATCATCCCGTGACGACCAGGGACCGGATGGGTATCCTGCCGGTAATCCCGGACTGTCCGAAAGCATAAAATTGCAGACATACAGGGTCAATAACATTCTCTTAATCAGATAATTATTATACATTAATATGCCGGATGGCGGGGGCTGACTATTCTTGTCTCACGCCGCTATCAACAGCGCCTGACTGCGCCATCGTCCAGCTGATAGCGCGCTGCTGTGGTTACTCTTTGTTAACCTTAACCGATCAATAGGAGTCACTGCCGGCGTGGACTATTATTGGCGGCATTCCATGGTATGCATCGGGGATAGTACAGACGGGCGGATCGCGTTTAACAGAGGGGCATATGCTTAAATTCAGAATACTGTATGCGCTGGGTTTCATTATGTGTGTCGTAATGATAGGCACCGCGCTTTTTTTCTTTCAACGCTTTCTGGGGCTCGAACCCTGCCCGCTGTGCATACTGCAGCGCGTAGCCGTTATTTCCCTGGGCATAGTGCTGCTGGTGGCGGCGGTCCATGGACCGGGCGGTTGGGGTAACCGGATATACGGAGGTCTGATCACCATCATTGCCGGCAGCGGCGCCGCGATTGCAGGACGTCATGTCTGGCTGCAGAGCCTGCCCGCCGACCAGGTCCCTGAATGCGGTCCCACACTGGACTATATTCTGGAAACCTTTCCCCTCAGCAAAGCCCTGCAACTCGTGCTGCATGGCTCCGGGGAATGCGCCAAGGTGGAGTGGCAATTCCTCGGCCTCAGCATCCCCGGCTGGACCTTGATCGCCTTCAGCGGTTTCATCCTGTTTGGCCTCATGCTACTGCTGCATCGCCGCAGTGTCC
>CAVXNM010000082.1:0-14105 GCA_963763115.1 uncultured Gammaproteobacteria bacterium | reverse complement strand
ATATTATCTTCTTCGGATTTTTCAGTTACGGTCCTTGCTGAACCACAACTTGATCTGGTTCAGCCAGGACGAGTACGTGGGGGTGAAGTGCAGATGAACATTCGGGTGTGCCGCCAGGTTTATGGATAATCAGGCAAGTTATTGAAATTTGGTGCCCGGGACCGGAATCGAACCGGTATGGTGTCGCCACCGAGGGATTTTAAGTCCTATTTTTTCGATAACAGCCAACAGTCGCCAACTCTCAACAGCAATAATATCAGTCTGTTACAGAGTCGGCAACAATCAGCAATTTTGCTGTTTTTAGTCGGCACTGGTCTATGAGTGGTCCATGGACCGATTTCCAGATCAAGGGACGAATTTAATCCCCTGCGCCCTACCATTCGCCGCGCCTGCGATGGCTCAGGCGGTCAGGTAGTCAACTAAGTAGTTTCCTCAATATACTTTATCTCGATTTTGAGATATACATAAGCGACTGCGGTTCTGACCCGATGACTCCGGCAAGACGTTTTTAAAGAATTCACAGTCACGGACACGCCGAGTCATCGGGTCCAACTGCAGACCAAGCCACCAGATCACCGCGCCTGCGCAGACTCAAGCGGCCAATTAGGTGGTTTCCCAAATAGCCGCGATTCACATCCTGTCCTATGGTTAGTTGTAACACTTTGATCCGTTGATTCCGGTGCGTATATAAAGTCCCTATCTCTCGGCGTGCCAAGTCTTCGGGTCACCTAATGCGGCCATCTTAATTGAAAGACGTAATAATTTTTTAACCTGGCGATCACATGCAAAGACAGACGATATTCTATTCATGCATACCGATGGGTATGCGTGTTTTTGAGCATAATGTAAACGTGACCGAAGGAAACGAATGCTACCGTGCGGCAAGGAAATTTGTGAAACGACACAAAAGAAGAATTTATCTGGACCGCATCACTGATAATAAGGACGTTCCAAGCGCAATTCGTGTCATCGGTAAGTCAAGAGGCTGGTTGTTTGAAAGAAGCAAATGTATTGGCTATCTCCCAGCCAATATTGCTGACAAACTTATACGCACCAATTTGGAAGACAAAGTGAAAGCACAGCTCCAAACGATATTAATCGATAACAAGCATACACTTAAAATACGCTTTGATATCTTTGGTCCTAAGGATGATTACGAAAAATACAGCTCCATCCACTAGATATTGCTTTGTATTTTGACAATAACCGCTGCATCGCCTTCGCTCCCGTGCACAGGGAAGTCCAGGGCCTGCGTGGTCGCCCGGTCGGCTGATATGCTGGCCGGGTCGCTTCGCCTTTGATGGTGTCCATGCCGCGAGCCTGGCACGGTCGTCGGTGGGGGTCTGTCAGACAAATCTGATTCCTATATCAGGAAATGCTAAAGGTCCAAATCCAGCCCCTAATGAAACATTCCGTATATTACTCGGGAGGTCTTGAAGGTACTGTTTTCAGACATTCGCGCTCTGACCGCTAACCGCCACCTGAAACGCCAGCAGAATGTGTGTGAGGGTGATCCCACGCAGATCTTTCTGATGGTTGATTCTCGCGAAATGAGTGAGGTACTCTCACTCGCATTCCCGCAATGCATAAGAACCAGAAGCCCTTGGGGTCGTGCCCTGTATGCCTCAGATTCGGAGGAACCCGCAATGCCAGCAACAAAACTCCTAGTAGTCATCGCCTTGTCCGCCTTCCTGTTTGCTCCTCCCGCCAACTCGACCAATGGGTATATGTCCCATGGCTATGGGATCGCGTCCAAGGGTATGGCCGGCGCAGGCATGGCCCTGCCCCAAGACTCGCTGTCCGCGTTCAGCAATCCCGCCGGGCTGACGCGTCTGGGCAAGCGGCTTGATGCCGAACTGGAATTCTTCAGCCCCGATCGCCAGTACAAAGCTAACGCAGACTTCGCGCCGCCGCCCAGCCCCAGTGTTCCGCCGGGCCGCTTCAAGAGCGATAACGATCTTTTCCTGATCCCCGGGTTCGGCGTGAACCTGCCGCTGGACGACAGGAGTGCCATCGGTATCGCGCTGGCCGGTCAGGGCGGCATGAACACCGAGTACGACACGGCGACCTTTGCGAATTTCGCCGCCCCGCCCGGGACTCCCCAGAACCCCATGGGCGAGTTCACGGCCACCGAACCCACAGGGGTCGATCTCGCCCAGATGGCGCTGGGCATCACCTATGCGCGGGAACTCTCGCCGTTCGCGGGCCTGGGCATCACGCGCCAGTCCATCGGCATCACGCCGATCCTGGCGGTCCAGCGGATAAAGGCCCGGGGCCTGGAGCCCTTCAGGGCGCTCTCCGTATCGCCGGACAACGTCACCAACAACGGTTATGACTACTCCTATGGCGGCGGCGCACGGATCGGCTGGCTAGCGTCGCTGTTGCATGATCAACTTAATCTAGGGGTTTCCTACCAAAGCAAACTATGGATGAGCGACTTTAACGACTACAAGGGGCTGTTCGCTTCGGGCGGCAACTTTGATATACCGGCCACCTTCAACGCCGGGTTGGCATTCCTACTTACACCGAAACTTACCGTTGTGGCGGACTTCAAGCGAATCTTCTACAGCGATATTGATGCGCTCGCCAATCCCAATGACATCCCTCTAGATCAGATAGGCACAAATCCTGATACTCGACTGGGCGGCAATAAAGGACTCGGTTTCGGGTGGGAGGATATCAATGTCTATTCGATCGGTATGCAATACCAAGCGAATGAGAAATGGACGTTGCGAGCCGGTTACAGCAAGGGTGATGTGCCATGGAAAAACGTCAACACACTCTTCAATATTCTAGCGCCAGCCACAATCGAGACGCATGCCTCGCTGGGCGGAAGCTACCGGCTTGACAAGAGGAGCAGCATAAATTTTGCCTACACACATGCCTTCACGAACACCGTCGATGGCACCAGCACCTTTACGGGATCGCAGACGGGTTATGTCCGCATGGAACAAAACATGCTCCAGATCGGATACAGCCACGAATTTGGCATCTAGCAAATGCAAGTCGAACATGATTCGTCCGAGATTGCTGCATTTCAGGCATAATCCGTTATTCAGCGAATGTCGCAACTGAAACAATACATTCAATCAACATGGCGGCCGAAGTTCAGTAAACCGCAAGTCGACACCGTGGTTTGTAACTAACGCCTAGGTACTCAGGCCCCACCCCGTCGGGGCCCTTTCCTCCACTGCAGCACCCGCGCTGCGATCTCATGCCTGCAACACCCTTCGTATTCACTTGCCAGCAGGAATCCCCCTCGTAGTTCAAGCCATCATAACGCACTGTAATTGTTGATATTATTTCTTTTCAAAAAAGTCTCCCTGCCCTGGGAGAAAACCATCAGAACAATATCACCCTTTCATCAGGATTAATTACGAGCTTTGCGCTGGAATTGACCTGCAACACACAAACGGCCCGCTCGTGCTGCAGAACTGCCCGGCGGGATAAATCAGCCAAAACGTATGGCGAGGTAAAGTCGAAATGAAGAAAGAGATCGAGTCAGCAAAATTGTCGCTCCGTCAACACCCGTTTACGGGCATTCGGACTGTTTTATGTTTCGTATTGCTTATTGGGGCCACTCCAGCCAGTTTCGCTCACGATGATGACGATAGGTCTGACGATAAGTTTTACCTGTCGTTGGGTGATTCACTCTCGGTTGGCGTCCAGCCTGGCGCTACCGGCATTAATCAGCGCACCGACGATGGTTACCCGGATCAACTCTTCAACATCCTTTCGGCGGAAGAAGACGATCTTCGGCTTGTCAAGCTGGGTTGCGATAACCGCGAAACGACGGAAAATATGATTTCCGGTGGGGAATGCATCTATGAGGAAGGATCACAGCTGGCTCAGGCGGTCAAATTCCTCCGGAAACATGGCGATGACGTGGCACTAATCACGATCGACATCGGCGTCAACGACGTCATTTTCTCCGGGTGCCTCACCGAAACAGACGGCATTGTGACGGGCGTCGACGTTGACTGCATTCTTGCTCCTGATGGGCCGTTTGCGCAGATTGCTGCCAACCTGCCAATTATCCTGAGTACGTTGCAACAGGCCGCTGATAACGACACACCGATCGTCGCGCTGAACTATTACAACACTTTCCTGGCTTCCTGGCTGACTGGACCAGAGGGCCAGGTGCTTGCCGAGCAATCTGCACTGCTGGCGAGTATTTTAAACAATGATGTTCTTGGCCAGACCTACGCTGCGTTCAACGTATCAGTCGCGGATGTTGCCGGCGCATTCGATTCGAACAATTCCACGGATATGGTGCCATTTCCAACGCCGGACAGTCCGTTCATGATTCCACAGAACGTAGCACTGATCTGCCTCTGGACCTATATGTGTGTCCCAGACCCAGTCGGCCCGAATATTCACGCGAATCCGACAGGATACGGTGCTATCGCGGCCACGATCGAGCAGGTATTGCCGGCTGACGATGACGACGATTATCGAAAGGATCATAGGCATGATGACCGGCACCACGTCAGACACGACGATTGGAGGGTCCTCAAGGGTGACGGACGACACCTCAATGACGAAGACCTAAATCACCGGAAAATGATTAGCCGGGCTAAAGATGACTAGGACGTCAATTCTAGTACGGCGGCCTTCGTTTTTAAGGGCCGCCGTTTTTATTTGTCGTTGAATGACCATTAGTGCTGCAACCCGGACATGAGCCTGCCA
Organism: uncultured Gammaproteobacteria bacterium; assembly: GCA_963763115.1. GTDB lineage: Bacteria > Pseudomonadota > Gammaproteobacteria > UBA9214 > UBA9214 > CAVQCA01. The sequence goes on along the minus strand of CAVXNM010000082.1, from coordinate 9,416 downwards.
GTTGGAAATGTCTTCTTTCGGGAAAACCGGACATCACCGGCGTTCATGTACATGTCCGGAAGGTACTGAATGTTGCCGTTTATTGTTTTGCTCGCCGGGCCACTGTATAGGTAACTATACGAATAGTTTGTAAACATCTTCTAGCCTAGTCTAAACATAATTGGCTTCCTATGCACAGGATGAGTCTGGTGTCATACCGAACTACATATTTATTCATCAGATTTCTTTCTGGTCTCCTGGTTTGTGCACAAATATTTCTATACGGTTGCGCCACACCAGGTCATACACCCGATGTAAATCCGCAACGCGATAGTTCATTCGAATTCCCGGACGTGATCGTCTATTCAAACCACGAAGCCGGGGTAGAATTTGATCTTGTCCAGAGTAAGGCAGAGGGAGCTGCTGCAGGCGTAGCATCGGCTTTTGATGTCTGTAATCCTTCTTGTGATAGTTTTTTGGCATCGGCCGCGCTTATCATGGCACCTTTAGGCGCTGTGATTGGTGCAGTGGAAGCTGAATCATCAGATGTAGTCGATGCTGTTAAGGCTAACCTGCAGCAATCAATACCTCAGGAAAATCAGAAAAAATTGGCAAATGATGTTCATGAACGACTCGCCAAAGCTACTGCGAATTCGCCGATGCTCATTAGTAGTGATGCAATTGATGATGTTTATCGCGGTAAGAATTATCACACCATCCTAACAGTCACCTTTCAGAAATTTATATTTAAAAGCCTAGTTTTTAACAATGACCCGATATGCCTGCAAATGCAGGCCACGGCTACTAAATTTGATGTCTTGACATGAAAACAGCTAGATACATTAACAGCCGTATTTAAAGGTGATTGTACATCCTATAATGACTGAATCGAGGATGGCGGTAGAAAATTAAGTCAGGACATTGACGCTGGTTATGAGATGCTAGCAGAGCTAGTTGCGTTCACCCGCTAATATATTCTTGGCACTGAGTACCGCGACGGACCTGTTGCTGAAGCTGACCCGCAGGATGTGACTCACCTCTAGCCACCTAACTCAGGTCCCTACTGACGAAGCAGCAAAAGGAACCCGGCAGATATGATCGTTCCAATCAAGACATAAAGTTTAAAGCCTGATTCGTCGCTAGGTCCCTGAATCGCCCTCGCAGGAAGCCATACCAACGTACCTAGGACTACGCCGAATGCAGTCATGGCAAGAGAAACGCCTATCTTCTCTCCCAGCCAATATGCGATACTACCTCTCCCAGAGGTAGGTGAGAAAATGGCGAAAACGAATGCTATTGATAACATAGCGACAAGGAAGCTTGTTTTACTCATATCGACCTCTTTTACTCCCCCCCGCAACCGTAGCAAACCCGTCCATGGTGTCGGGTTTGTTTTTGGTGGCTAAAGACCCCTCCGTTCGAACGAACTATTTTTACGTTCTGGCGGAGATGGATTTACGTAGTCAGTCAGGGTTTCGGTACCAAATATTTAATCTTTTCGATAAGCTGTTCGATCTCGACAGTCACGGGTAAGCCGGGAGTATTCGCAAATTTATTTTCCTGCGGATTAAGAATATCATTCTTGCCGTGTTGAGGCGTCCAAATCAACGCTCGCAACTCATCTTCATATTCAAAACTTTTTCGCTTATACATAAACGGAGAAAGCGTATTCCCCATAGGGATCGCTTCCTTGCCATAGTCGATATATTTGATTCTCCCGACATGGACTTCAAAGTCATCGTAAGAAGCTAGCGAATCGATCAATCGCTGGTAAGTTGATTGAACAGTAAAGATGCGACACTACCAAAATTCTTGATTCACCTGAATTGCGGAAACTATTTATGTCGAATGCAACTTGTGAGATCTGCCTCGGTCGTACTCAGATTCACAATCGTAACGACCAAGCATGGTGCTAAGTGGCCGGGCATGCCGTAGCGTGTGCTACGAATACGTCGAACAACACCCCGCTCACCCGCCCCTGCCCCATGCGGTTTTTTTTTGCGCAATGCTTACATGCCGCTTACACGCTACTTCTACGGGGTGTTGACCTTTGGTACTAATTTCAGCGTATGTTGCTGTTTTTAATATGGTGCCCGGGACCGGAATCGAACCGGTATGGTGTCGCCACCGAGGGATTTTAAGTCCCTTGCGTCTACCAATTTCGCCACCCGGGCAGTGGGGACGCGGAGGGATTTTACAGACAGGACGTGAGGATGTAGAGAATAAATTGGAGACGGAGATCAGAATCTAACCGGCCGCAACAGCTTTTTGGTGGGATCTTATTGCCTATTACTCAATAACATATAGTTCACTTTTCATATAATTTCACTTCGTTCTGTCTTTACACCCGAAATCAACCACCAAAAATGAGGCAAGCAGAAACCATGGTAGGCTAGGTACTTCTTAATGAAAGAAAATGGTTATGCCATAACAAATCCCTGTGGAGCGAACGTCCGGAACTCCGTGAAGATATTTATACCTGCCCCGAGCAACGTCATGTCATCGTGTTCCGGGCGTATGAAGATGGCATTGAGATACTGCGGGTCCTGCATGAACGAATGGACCTTGTAGGTCACGTCGAAGACGATGAGCACAAATAACGGGTAGTTAAACCATCGTGAAACTCTGGTACGCCATCCATACCAAACCCCGGCAGGAGGAACTCGCCGCGGAACATCTGGGCCGCCAGGAATTCGAGATCTATCTGCCCAAAATAAAACAGGCCCGCCGCTTCCGTCAGAAGTGGCGAGACACGATCGAACCCCTGTTCCCCCGCTACCTGTTCATTCGGCTTGACCTCGGCAGGGACAACGTCGCCCCTATCCGCTCTACCCGCGGCGTTACAAAGCTGGTCAGTTTCAACGGCCTGCCGGCAACGGTTCCCGACCCGCTCATTGATGCCCTGGTCGAATCGGCCGACCCGGACACCGGGCTGCTCCATCCCCATGAGGACCTCTTCAAGCCAGGCGCGACCGTCACCATAGTCAACGGCCCGCTGGCTGGGCTGGAAGCTATTTTCAAGGCCCATGATGGCGCAGCACGCTCGATTATCCTGCTGGAACTCCTGGGCAAGACCCAGCAACTCAAAATCGACAGGGATCACCTCAGGACTACAACCAATTAACCCCCTCAGGAATGTGTCATAAAAGTACCCTCTCCCCCCGGGAGAGGGTTAGGGTGAGGGAATCAATTAAATTAACTGCCTGATTTTTCATAAATAATTTCAGACTGATTGCTTTCAGATTATCCTGCAAAGGATCAGAATTCCTCCTGATCAAATTACTTGTGAAGCAGAACTTCGAAATAGGGAATCGTCTTCTTAAGCCCCTCTCTTAGAGCGATCTTCGGTTCCCAGCCGAGCTCTGCCCTGGCGAGCGTGATGTCCGGACAGCGCTGGGTAGGATCGTCGGCCGGGAGCGGCTTGTGTATCAGCTTGGAACTGGATCCGGTCAGGTCAATGACCAGTTCTGCCAGCTCCCTGATTGTGAACTCACTCGGATTGCCTGTGTTGACGGGACCGGTAAAATCGTCACGGGTACCCATCAGTCGAATAAAGGCTTCGATGAGGTCGTCCACGTGACAAAAGGAGCGGGTCTGATTGCCGTCGCCATACAGGGTGATAGGCTCGTTCTTCAGGGCCTGCATAATGAAGTTGGAGACGACACGGCCGTCATTAGGGTGCATATGGGGTCCGTAGGTGTTGAAGATGCGAGCCACCTTGATGCGCAGATTGTGTTGACGATGGTAGTCGAAGAACAGCGTCTCGGCGCAGCGTTTGCCCTCGTCGTAACAGGACCGGGTGCCTCTGGGGTTGACATGGCCCCAGTAATCCTCCGTCTGCGGGTGGATCTCCGGATCGCCATAAACCTCGCTGGTGGAGGCCTGGAAGATCCTGGCCTTGATGCGTTTGGCCAGGCCCAGCATGTTGATGGCACCGTGGACGCTGGTCTTGGTGGTCTGCACCGGATCGAATTGATAATGGATGGGCGAAGCCGGACAAGCCAGGTTATAGATCTCGTCCACCTCCACGTACAGCGGGAAGGTGATGTCGTGGCGCATGAGTTCGAAGTGGGGGCTGTTCAGCAGCGCCAGGATGTTGTCCTTGGTGCCGGTGAAAAAGTTGTCCACACACAGGACGTCGTGACCGTCGTCGAGGAGCCGTTTGCAGAGGTGTGAGCCCAGAAAACCGGCGCCGCCGGTGACGAGTATGCGTTTTCTTTGGAAATTTGGCATGGATGATTGAGGATCCTGAATCGGCAGTTGTAACAGAGGTTCTTATGAACTTTCCGAGATTTCGTGCCAGAATTGTTCGATTTTATTCTTGAGTATCTCATATTCACATACCTTGCGTTTCAGAAATCGGGCTGTAATTTTCGCCTTTTCACCCAGGCTCTTTGGTGAACGGGATCAGATCATGGATGCGATTGACTTCCTGTTCAGGGGCTTTCGAAACAGACGCCAAATCGTAAGCCCGGCACGATCGCCATCCTTGTCAACGACCCGCTGGCAGGGCTGGAGGCCATCTTCAAGGCCCATGACAGCGAAGCACGCTCGATTATCCTGCTGGAACTCCTCGGCAAAACCCGGCAACTCAAAATCGACAGGGATCACCTCCGGTCGACCCGACAGATCTGACACGTCTGCGTCATCAAAACAGGCAGTGTTACAGCGGCACCCTACCCTACTCGTCGATCCGTGCCAGTCGGACCGGCAGACCCGGACGTACCGTGGCAAGAATCGACATTACCAGGGCGAACCCGAGCGGGTAAATAAACAGCAGAATCAGTTTAGACAGGTACAGATCCATGAACATGCCATTGATTGAAAAAAAGCAGGAGCAGACTTCCTGGATGATGCATCTGCGCTATTATCCCTCGCATCCACCCACAGAGAAATCCGGCCAATGAGATATCTGGCATACCTGGCGATTGCCGCATTTTTCACCACAAGCGCCCTGGTGAGTATCCATAAAGAATGGTTCGGGTTTATCTATGGCATGCCGGGAAGGGACCATCTGGCTCACTTCGTCGGTATGGGCCTGCTGTCGTTTTTTATGGTGCTCGGCTTCTCATCCCGTGCCACGCATGGCCACCCACTCGGCCCGCTTATGAGTATGGCGGCTGCAACGCTGCTGGTCACGCTCGACGAAGTGATCCAGCTCGCCATTCCATCACGAACTTTTTCGCTGGATGACCTGGCCTGGAGCTTGGCCGGCGTTCTGGTTTTCGGATTGGCTGCCGCAGGGATAGACCGGATTCGGCGTCATCGCGGTCAGCTTTAAAGACGGGTGCCGATGCCTTCTCACCCTTCGATGTTGACGTGCATGGCATATGCGCATAGAATATGCGCATATGCCATGCGAAACTAATCGTGGTTACCAACCCTATGAGCGATTCCTACGATACCAATGCCCCCAAAAAAGCGGTGAATGTCAGCATCAATAGTGACCTGTTGCAGCAGGCCAAGGTCCTTAAGATCAATCTGTCCGCCACCCTTGAAAATAAACTCGCTCACCTGATCAAACAGAAGCGGCGCTCGCAGTGGCTGGATGAAAACCGGCCTGCTCTGGACGACTACAATGCCTTCGTCGAGAAGCAGGGTGTCTTCAGCGATGGGCTGCGTCAGTTCTGATGGCCCGGTTCAATGTTTGCCTGAATCCAAATCCCGGCAGCGCGCCCGCTGTTCCTTATCTACTGGAAGTCCAGTCGGACCTGCTGGAATCTGTCAGCACACGCGTCGTCGTTCCTCTCGTGTTGCTGTCCGAACGCGGTCAACCAGCCAGGCACCTCAACCCACAGTTCGAGATCGAAGGTCTTCAGGTGGTCATGGTCACAGAGCAGATCGCTGGAATTTCCAAATGCGCCCTGGGTAAAAGGGTGCTGTCGCTTGCGGTAAAACGCGATCAGATCATGGACGCGATCAACTTCCTGTTCAGTGGCTTTTGAAACGGACGCCAAATCGTGCCCGGGCTTTGCAACTCAAAATCGACAGGGATCACCTCCGGTCGACCCCACAGATCTGACACGTCTGCGTCATCAAATGCTGAAATATCCCATCTTCCACAATGGCGGGAGATTCACCACTCAACTCTTGCCTGTCAGGGATTAAACAATTATATTTAATACCGTATTACCTATTTAAGTACGATGGAATATGAAAACAGTCACCATTAAGGCCGATGCAGAATTTGATGCGCTACTCAACCGACTGGCCAGACGAATGAGTACAACCAAGAGCCGTATAATCAGAGACGCGGTTCGTAACTATCAGCAGCACCTGGACCGTGAGGCACTGCGACAGCAGATACGAACCGCCTCGCTCAAAACGCGAAAGCAGGCACTCGATGCATCGGCCGATTTTGACGCGGCAAATGCCGATGGCCTGTAAACGCGGCGGTATTTATCTGGCCAATTTCAACCCATCAACAGGTACCGAGCCGGGAAAAATACGATCGTGTATCGTCATGCAGAGTAACCTTCTGAATGAAGCCGGGCATCCGAGCACTACCGTACTCCCGCTGACCTCACAATTGATCGAAGACGCAGCTCCACTCCGGTATCGGATCTCGGCGCGCGATGAACTGGAATCTGATTCTGACATCATGCTGGATCAAACAAGAACCATCGATAACCGGTGCATTACCAGTGATATGCTGACTATCCTCACCGAAAAGGAAATCAGTGAGGTCGAAGCATACTGGCGAATTGTTTTAGGCTTGGACTAATCAGCAACGCCCTGCAGTTCCAGATAAACACACGCTGGACTTCTTAAGATGGATAGGGCAGATGCGGCCGCCCGGATTCCTTATCGGAACCGTATGGTGATGACGCAATGAGCGCAAAGTTGTTGTGTGCTTTCATTAAAGATTTTCTCTGCGACCTTTGCGTCTTTGCGGTGAAAACGGTATTGATGGATGACCACTGGTTATCTCCCCTCATCCCTCCCCGCTACCCCGTTATCCATCCCTTCCACCGGTAATACGCATAACCGACATATTCCTTGATCGCATCCGTTGTGCGTGCCAATGCCTTGGCATCCGGCAGAAAATCAATCACGCTGCGATGATCCCGATAGGTCACGGTGTAATCCGTTGCCGCCGGCTCGGCCTCGATTCCCGCCGAGGTGAAGGTCGCCAAAGCCCGCGGCATGTGCATTGCCGAGGTCACCAGCAACACCCGATGCAGCCCGTGTTCCGCCAGGAGCTGTCGGGTCAACACGGCATTCTCGTAGGTATTGCGGCTAGCGGACTTCCGCAAGGATCGACGCACCCGGAACACCCCACTCCTCCAGCAACGTCTGGATAGACTCGGCCTCCGGAATATCCGAACCCAGCCAGGGGATGGCGCCGCCGGTAATCACAACCACCGGCGCCTTGCCGGCGCGATACAGGCGCGCGGCGTGCAGCACCCGGTCCGCCGCATCCGTCAAGTCCACCGTAATCCGTGGCGGTTCCGGTCCTCCCACGGCACCACCTAATACCACGATCGCATCCGCAGTCGGCGTCGCATCGACCGCCACCGGCGGGCACCGCTCCTCCAGCGTCAGGCCGAGGTAATCCGCTATGATCGGCGTCGACGTCACCCACAACACCAGGACTGACACTATCAGAAGCAGCCGTGCCAATCCTGCCCACATTCGAAGAATACCCGCGGCAAGAATTGACGTTACCAGGGCAAACCCCAGTGGGTAGATGAACAGCGGAATCAGTTTTGACAGATACAGATCCATTGTGACTATGCTGGAACAGCAAACTTCTGGATGACCTACACCGCAGACACAACCCCTTATTCAAGAATACCTATCACTTGTCAGATTCAGTGAAAACGCGTAAGCGAATTCCGGCGCACCCGTTTATCAGCTAACCGCGAGTCAGAACAGAACCCGCATTAGAATTGTTCCTGCCAGGTAGTTTGCCATTACGCTCGTCCGCACTACGTATTTGATAACATCCGGTGCAGCACGGCCATCTGCACCAGCATGCGATTTCGTGCCTCTGCAATAACGACGCTGCGCGGCCCGTCGAGTACGCGATCCGAGACGGTGACTCCGCGACGCACCGGCAGGCAGTGCATGAAGCGGCAGTCGCTGGCCGCACGCTCGAACCAGGGTTCATCGACACACCAGTCCCGCAGGTTGAGTTTGAATTCTTCTTCGGCGCGTTTGTTACCGTAATGACGCACCGATGCCCAGGAATTGACATACAGTACCTGGCAGCCCTGCATCGCTTCAGAACGATCGTCGGTTTCCGTCACAGAACCGCCGCTCTTTTCCGCCGCCTGACGCGCCTTGTCCATGATGGCCTGCGGCAACTCAAAACCCTCCGGTCTTAGCACCGTGACATCCATCCCGCGCATCGCCGCCATATGGACCGTTGACGCGGGCACGGCGAACGGCATCTGACTCGGATGCCAGGTCCAGGACAGCACGAACTTTGTGCCGTTCGCGTCAAGTCCCAAATCATCCATGGTTTTCCAGTCCGCAAGACTCTGACACGGGTGATTGATCGCGGATTCCATGTTGATGCATGGCGTCTCGATCAATGAGGTCAACTCACGGAATTCCCGGTCGGAAAGGTCGTCGTCGAGTTTTTCTCGTTTCGCAAACGCGCGAATACCGATGGCGTTGCCATAGGATGCAATTACCGGAACTGCCTCGCGGATATGCTCGGCCGCCATGCCATCCATGACGATACCCGAGCGAGATTCAAGGCCATGGATCGACATATTCGGCGATATGACGAAGGTTCCGCCGCCCATGCGTAACATCGCTGCCTGGAACGAGATCAGTGTCCTCAATGACGGACTGAGGAACAGCAAAGACAACACCTTGCCCTCCAGTGCCCGCGGCTCGGGTTTTTCATTCAGTCTGTGTGTGAGTGTGATCAGGGCCTCAATTTCCGAGACGCCGAGATCCGCCAGATCATTAAAAACGTGCATAGTGAACCCCATCGTTGCATAAATTCCCTCTCCCACCGGGAGAGGGGGTCTGTTTCTTGAATCCACCGTGAGCGAACTCCAGAATCACCTGGCAGACAGCACGCAACCCTCGTTATACCGGCACATTTCTGCTTTCTGAAATCTTATGCAACAGCAAGGTGAACTCATGTCCTCTGCAACACGCCAACAACGTGCTAGCGGCGATCTATTGTCAATCTGGAGGGGATAAATAATGGTCACTGAGGGTACCCAAACGATGTTGGTTTTCCCTCAATCCAGTTCATATTTATTCTTGTAATCCTCGGCGAGTGCATGATCCTGCTGTTCATTCCTTAAAATCGCATTGCCGCAGACCAGCCAGTCGATCTCGGTCCCCATAAAGCACGCGGAACGCAAGGTACATTTCGATCTGCGATTCTTCTACCGAAGACTCCCGGCGCCGATAGCGATCGATAATAGTCATTATCAGATCCTGGCCCGAATCTCCCGGGAGTTCGTTTC
>CAVXNM010000081.1:0-9132 GCA_963763115.1 uncultured Gammaproteobacteria bacterium | reverse complement strand
TAGAAAAGAAAGACTACAATAAAAAGCAAAAAAGGAACTTGCTGAAAATATAAGATCACAGAAAGAATTAGAAATACACGCTAATGCTCATAACTTACCCAATTATTACAATGGTGATAAAAACTTTCTAAAATACTATAAAGAAAAGTGTACAAGTAATCTTATAATTCTTCTAAAACTAAACTCTGAAGAATTTGCTAAGAATAAATTAGTTAATGGGGTTTTACCCTTTAACAGGATAGATACGGCAACAGGAACTGAACCAGTAGACTACATACACATAACCATATTGCTCGGCGGTTCAATTCCGCCTTCGTGCTTTTGGCCTGTTCGTTAAATGGTAAGACACCTCGTTGGTATCGAGGGAACAGCAGTTCGATTCTGCTACGGGCCTCTGGAGATATCTATAGGAGACGGAATATGTTTGTGGTGTTCCATTAATGGTTGTCTGTTTTGGCATTTTCTGTTTTGGACGGAGGATTCAAATGGCTTTACTAGACAGGCTTAAGCATACGACGAGTCAGAAGACGTACATAACAGCGCGACGTATTGCTGGTAGCCGGGCTGGCTGCCAAGGGTTCGCGTGCGCTGGGCGTGGCGCGCTCGACCGACGGCGGCAGCACCTGGTCGCTGCGCGGCATCCTGCCAATGTTCGACCCGCCGCGCGACGATTCGAAGACGACCATCGACAAGGCAAACGAGAAGGGGGTCAAAGTCAAGATGGTGACGGGCGACGATACCGCCATCGCCATCGAGACGGCGCGTCAGCTCGGCCTGGGCAGGATATCATTCCGGCGGCCGACGCGTTCCCGAAGGACATGGACCCGAACAACGTCCCGCCGCAGATCATGGAGGCGATCGAACGGGCGGACGGCTTCGCCCGGGTCTTCCCCGAGCACAAGTACGCCATCGTAAAGGCGCTGCAGACGCGCGGGCACATCGTGGCGATGACCGGTGACGGCGTGAACGACGCCCCGGCGCTCAAGCAGGCCGACTGCGGGACCGCCGTGTCGGGCGCCACCGACGCGGCCCGCGGGGCGGCGGCGCTTATTCTTACCGCACCCGGATTGTCGGTGATCAACAGTGCGATCGACGAGGCGCGGCGGATCTTCGGGCGCATCACGAGCTACACGGTGTACCGGGTGGCGCTGACCATGGACATCATGCTCCTGGTGGTACTATCGACGATCTTCCTTGGCTTCCAGCCGCTGACGGCGGTCATGTTGGTCGTGATGTCCTTGCTCGACGATATGCCGATCATGGCCATCGCCTACGACAACACCCGCGTGAGCAGGCAGCCCATTCGCTGGGAGATGCCCCGGGTGCTGGGCATTTCTGCAGTACTCGGGTTCTTCGCGGTGGTGCAGTCGTTCGGGTTGCTGCTGATGGGGACGGAGGTCATCAACCACCCCGCCCACAGCGCGTGGTTCGGCCTCGCGAGCATGGCGCAGTTACAGTCGTTGATGTTCCTGCAACTGGTGGCGAGCGGCCCCCTGCTGCTGTTCGTGATTCGCAGCGAGCGCTGGTTCTTTTTGCCGCCATACCCGGCTGTGCCCCTGCTCGGGGCCATCGCTTCGACGCAGCTGGTAGCGCTCCTGATGTGCGCCTTCGGCTGGCTGGTCGAGCCGATCTCGTGGACCCTGATCGCCGCGGTCTGGATCTACAACATCGCGTGGATGTTCGTGATGGCCGTCGTCAGGCTGGTGACCGAGCGGTTCGCCGATCACCGCACCGCGCGCCACACCAGGAGCGCGGACATCGTCAATCAGGCGCTGTACCCGCAAGCGCAGGCTGCATCCTAGGAGACCGCACATGGACTATCGGAAGGAATTCATCGTCGAGCCGGGCAGCAAGGTCCGGCTCGACAAGATCGATCCCGCTTTCAAGGACAAGCACGAGTCGCACGCGCAGGCACTGCCGGAGATCGTGAAGCATGTCGCGCGCATGGACCAGTTGCAGTACCTGCTCTATGCGGATGGCGACCAGTCGCTGCTCGTGGTGCTGCAGGCGCTCGACGCGGGCGGCAAGGACGGCGTGGTCCGGCACCTCTTCAGCGGCATGAACCCGCAGGGGACGACCTCGGTCGGGTTCAAGCAGCCGAGCAAGGTCGAGGCCGCCCACGACTTCCTGTGGCGCGCGCACCAGCGGGCACCCGGCAGGGGCGAGGTGGTGATCTTCAACCGCTCGCACTACGAAGACGTGCTCGTGGTGCGCGTGCACAAACTCGCGCCGAAGTCGGTGTGGTCGAAGCGCTACGCGCTCATCAACGACTTCGAGAAGATGCTGGGCGCGAACGGCACCCGCATCCTCAAGTTCTTCCTGCACATCAGCCCAGAGGAACAGCTTGCCCGCTTCAAGGAGCGGCTCGACGACCCGGCGCGGCACTGGAAAATCAGCGAATCCGACTACTCGGAGCGCGAGCTCTGGCCGGAGTATATCAGCGCCTTCGAGGACGCCCTGGAGAAGACGAGCACCCGTCACGCGCCGTGGTTCGTCATCCCGTCGAACCACAAGTGGTTCCGCAACCTCGCCATCTCGCAGATCGTCGCGGACACCCTGGAGGAGATGGGGCTCAAGCTACCGCCCACGCAGGTGGACATCAAGGATATCCGCAGCAAATACCACACGGCGGCCGAGGAGCAGGCCGCACAGACCGGCAAGGTCCGGAAGACAAAGCGCAGGAAATAGGTCAGCAGTTGCGTGAGACCCGTCCAAAGAGCGGCACATTTCCCGCGAAACTGACCGCATCGACCGAGAACTGCGGAACATCTATGCCTGTCTGCCATGATGCCGGAGGAGACGCGCTCGTGCGAGCTTCGCGATGCGCGGGGGAGATTCACGGGAGCATGCAATGCGGTTGACCCTGTTCGAAGGCATCCGGCCGTTCAGCCGTCGCGGGGCGTTGCGCGATGCGCTGGCGGGCGTGACGCTTGCCTCGATGAACATCCCGCAGGTGCTCGGTTATACGCGGATCGCCGGCACGCCCGTGGTCACCGGACTCTACACGGTGCTCCTGCCGGTTGTGGTGTTCGCGATCTTTGGTTCCTCGCGCCACCTGGTCGTCGCGGCGGATTCGGCAACCGCCGCCATTTTCGCCAGCGGCCTGACCGGCCTGGCGCCGCGGGCCAGCGAAGCCTACATGACGCTGGTGGGCATGGTCGCCCTGCTGACGGCCGCCTTGCTGTTGCTGGCGCGAATCTTCAGGCTGGGCTTCCTTGCCGACTTCCTCTCGCGTACGGTGCTGGTCGGGTTCCTGACTGGCGTCGGAGTACAGATCGGCATCGCCATGCTGGGCGAGATGCTCGGCATTGCCGTGAACACAAATCGCACGGTCGATCAACTGCGGGAGCTGGTGCACGGTGTGGCGCAGACCCATCTCCCCACGCTCGGTCTGTCGACGCTGGTGGTGAGCGCCATCCTCATCTGTCGCCGTTTCCTGCCGCGGTTGCCGGTACCGATGTTCGCGGTGGTGGCAGGGATTGCTGCGAGCTTTTACTACGACTTCGCCGGACACGGTATCGCGGTCATCGGACCGGTGCCGGGCGGGTTGCCGTCGCTTGCCTTCCCTAGCGTGGGCTGGCACGAACTGCTCACGCTGCTGCCGATAGCCGTGTCCTGTTTCGTGATCATCATCGCCCAGAGCGCGGCGACCTCCCGTGTCTTCGCGGTGCGCCATCGCGAGCGCGTCGACGAGAATGCGGACATCCTGGGGCTGTCGGCGGCGAATGCAGCCGCAGCGCTAAGCGGGGCCTTCGTGGTCAACGGCAGTCCCACCCAGACGGCGATGGCCGATCGCGCGGGCGCCGCCAGCCAGATCGCGCAGCTCGTCTTCGCCGGGGTCGTACTCCTGGTGCTGCTGTTCCTTACCACCCCGCTCCAGTACCTTCCCCACAGTGTGCTCGCCGGCATCGTGTTCACCATCGCCGTCGGGCTTGTCGATGTGAAGAGCCTGGCCGACATTCGCCGCGAGAGTCCGGGCGAGTTCATGCTGGCCGGCGCCACGGCCGCGGTGGTGGTGGTGGTCGGGCTCGACCAGGGCATGCTGATGGCGATCGCACTGTCGCTATTGCGGCATGTGCGGCATAGCTATCGTCCCCACACCATGGTGCTGGCGCCGGACAAGGCCGGCCGCTGGTTACCCGTTCCCGCGGTGCCTGGCACGGAGACCGAGCCGGGGTTGGTCGTCTATCGCTTCGGCGCAGATCTGTTCTATGCCAATGACACCCGTTTCACCGACGAGGTACGTTCGCTCGTGGATTCTGCGCCGAGCCGCGTGCGCTGGTTTGTAGTCGATGCGGAGGCGATAACAGACCTCGATTACTCCGCCGCGCGTTCGCTGTGCGAGCTGTGCGACGATCTGAAACGACGCAGGATTGGGCTGGTGTTCGCGCGCGTCTCACCCTTTCTGCGCGCTGATATGGACCGGCACGGTATCACGGAGGTGATCGGCAATGCGCACCTCTTCGCTACGCTGCACGAGGCCCTGGCACTGGTGCGCGGTGGTGCGCATGAACCTCGGGCAGATGAGCCGTGAGATGGCACATCTTATCGTCGCCGGCATCCACGGTCGGGTGTCGGGCCTTTGGTGACCTGCCCTGAGAGCCGAGCCTGTGAGCTTCGACGTGGTCGGGGTGGCGGCATTTTTCACGGCTGTGGTGCGCGCGATGCCAACCGGTGTGGTGCTGATCACGGATATGACGGGAGCGAGCAAGCTCTTGCTGCAGTTGTTTCCGCGCGACGCTAAGGCGATACTTGCATCGGGGTGCGGCAGGGCCAGGCCCGTTAGAGCCCCAGGCGACACGGAGAACCTTATTTCAGCCCCCGCCGGATGCGGGTATCATCCTGGGGGTGCAGGTGGACTCATGGTCACACGATCCAGTCAGGGCGTTACCAAACGCCAGCTGCGCCATGTCTACAGCATGGCCCTGGCGCTGGCTGCCGGCGTCTTCTTCTTCCATACGAGCGTACTGTACGAGGTGGCCGATCACCTGATCGCGGCGCACGCCTGGCTGACGGGCAACTACAGCCCTGCGACTGCGGGCAAGGCCATCGTCCTGGTCAGCTTCTTCGCCCTCTTCATTACCCATCTCGTCGAGGCTGCTGCATGGGGCCTGTTCCTCTGGCGTAAAGGACTGATCCCGACCTTCACCGAAGGCGTCTATTTCTCCGCCACCTCGATCACCGCGCTGGGCTATGGCGATGTGGTGCTGCCACCGCCCTGGCGAATCCTCGGTCCCCTGGTGGCCATCAGCGGCATCCTCATGTTTGGTTGTTCCACCGCCTTCCTCTTCCTCCTTCTGCAGAAGGTATGGATACTGGATCTCTAGCGAGTACAGTCAGTGTTTGAATTGCGGTGCGGGCGGCTTGGGTTTGTGCTCCGGTCTGGTTTCGAACCAGGTTACCGCCTTGCGGATATCATTGAGTAGCATCGCGGCCATGTCCTGGCTGAAGCCTTCACGGACCACGATGCGCAGGACCGCCACGTCCTCTGCATGTTCCGGCATGGTATAGGCCGGCACCTGCCAGCCGAACTCCCGGAGTTTGTCGGAGATATCGAATACGCTGTAGCTTCCTACCGTGTCTTTTAGTTTGAAGGCGAACACCGGTATCGCGCTGCCGTCGCTGAGCAGCTCGAACGGCCCTATATTTGCAATTCCGGCCGACAGCCCGGTGGCGATATCACGCATGGCGCTCATGATCTGCATGTAACCCGCGCGACCCAGGCGCAGAAAATTGTAATACTGCCCCACCACCTGGTTGCCGGGCCGGGAAAAGTTCAGGGTGAAGGTAGGCATGTCACCGCCGAGGTAGTTGACATGAAACACCAGGTCCTCGGGAAGGTCCTCATGGTGGCGCCACACCACCCAGCCGACGCCTGGGTACACCAGACCGTACTTGTGCCCCGAAACATTGATGGACTTGACCAGCGGCAGGCGGAAGTCCCATATCAGCCCCGGGTGCAGAAACGGAACGACAAAACCGCCACTCGCCGCGTCCACGTGCATGGGAATTTCCCAGCCGGTCTCCGCATTCTGTTTTACCAGCGCTTCGTGAATGGCCTCGATGGGCTCAAGTTCACCAGTAAAAGTGGTGCCGAGGATGGCCACCACACCAATGGTGTTTTCATCGGTTGCGTTGACGACCTCTTCTGGTGTGATCACATAGCGCCCCTTTTCCATGGCGATATATTTCGGTTCCACCTCCCAGTAGCGGCAAAACTTTTCCCACACCACCTGCACATTGGCGCCCAGCACCAGATTGGGTTTGTCGGCGGGTTTGCCCTGTGCGCGGCGCCGGTCGCGCCATTTCCACTTCAGGGCCATACCCGCCAGCATCACCGCTTCGCTGGAGCCGATCGCCGACGCTCCCACGCCCTGGGCCGGCGCGTTGAACAGGTTGGAGACGATATTGACGCAGCGCTCCTCGATGGCCGCCGTCTGCGGGTACTCATCCTTGTCGATCATGTTCTTGTCGAAGGCTTCCGCCATCAGCTTCTCGGCCTCCGGTTCCATCCAGGTGGTAACGAATGTCGCCATGTTCAGCCGGGCGTTGCCGTCCAGCATCAGTTCATCGTGGATAAGGTGGTAGGCGCTGTCAGGCGCCATCTCGTGCTCGGGCAGTTCATACCGGGGCACGGGACGGGCCATGGAGCGACGGCCGTAGGCGGGCGTCAACAGCGCATCGATTTCATCCAGGGAATCGAGATCGATCTTTTTGCTAACCATGGTATGTTTCTCCTCGGTTTCAGGATCCGTTATGCCGGCTTTGGATCGGCTGTACCGGACGCCGCGTCAATAGCCCTTCCGGCGCCAAACAGTTCCGGGATCATCAGGTAACTGGCAACGAAAAAACACATCGCTCCCAGCAGGGTATAAAAGTTGGCGCCCCATAGCCACTCTGCGCCCCGACCGGATGGCGGCAGAAAGCTGAACACGGCTGACAGCATGAAGGCAATGGAACCCAGCAGGTTGATCATCACAATCCACCAGCTCAGCTGCGCCGGCTGTACGGACCAGAAACGATGAGAGACTTCAACCAGGGCCAGATAGCTGGAGACCAGGAAACAGATACTGCCAATGACATCAGGTGCCCAGATCAGAATCTCCTCTTGCAGCCAGGTGAGCTGCGACAACAGGGCATCACCGGTATTGACGTTAAACAGCAGGGTCCCGACAAACTGGGTGAGACTGGCGCTGTATCCGGCATTATGGGGTTTCCACGCGAACCAGCGCCAACTCCGCTGATCTGTGACGTTGGATGCGCCGATATCCGCTACGTCGCCGTTGATGGCTTCCAGGACCTGCAACCCGGCAGCAGTGGTAAAAAACAGCGAGCCGGTGAAAAATACCGCGCTGATCACACGGCTGTTTGCAAGACCCGCCGGGCAATACTGCGGCCAGTTCGATGCAAAACTGCCTGCCGCGAAGCAGGCCGATCCGACAATGAAAAACAGCGCGATCCACCAGGCCAGGCGTTGCGGGGCACACAGCTGCAGCCAGGGATTGGCGGCCGGCGCCTCCCGCATCGCGGTACCGTCACTGGCGACCTCGATGGGCGCAAGCCCCTTGCGATACCACCGCGAGTGTGAAATCCGCTGTCGCCCGTCCGGAAGATGCTCAACAAGCCGGGTGACAAAAAATCCCAGGGCCCGGTGAATGACCCGGTTGGCGCTTTCCTCAGTCTTATCCGTGATCGAAAGCATGGGTATCCCTTCGTGGCAGATTACGCAGGCAGTCTGCACAGGTCTGCATGAGCACGGGGTTCCGAAGGCGAGTGTGCACTGAAACGACCAATCATCGTCTTCGCTAACGAAGCGGGCATCTTCACCCGGCGGCTTCCCGTTCGGCTTCCTGGTATTCGCTGGATGGCGAATCCGGCAGGTCGGTAAAAGGGAACCTGCGATCCTCATGGAGCAAGTTCATCGATCGCTGCGGTGCAGCGCGTGGTTCTGCAGCACATTGCCCTGCGGGTCAGTCGGTCTTGACGACGCTGAACTGACCGTTCGCGTCACGGCTGACCTGGTAGATGCCTGAGTTGCAGCGGACACGCCAGCCGTTATCGCCGATGGCCTGCAGTTCCAGCACCTGCTGGCAGGGGTAGTCGGCGCTGCGGATGGCCGCAGCCATTTCCCCGTCGTTCATCTCGGCGGCGAATGCCGGCTGAACAAGGGCAAGTGTTGTCGTGAGTGCCAGGCTGATTCGTTGCAAGTCGCGCATGTTGAACCTCCGGGAGCCAGGTATTCTACAGGGCCGCATCGTGCGGATTCTCCGTACAGGACAGATCCTTATTCTGGTATTTTGCTGCAGCCAGGTCAACGCCGACCCGCACCGACTTCCTGGCCTCGCCTGACGGTGGCAGGTCCCTGCCGGCCAGCCATCCGGTGGTCGTGGGCCGGGACAGCAAGGAAGTCGCCACGTATGGTGGTCAGGTTCCGCTGGGTGATAATCGGATGTTCGAGCTTGCAGATCCAGATACTGACCCTGGAGACCCGGTTTCTCGATATACTGCACAGGTGGTTTTCCGTCATGGGAGGATTTTCATGTCTGCAATGGAAGAGGTCGAAATGGAGAAACGTCGCAAGGCGAACGACAAGGACGTCGCATCGTTGCTGGATGAATGCCTCAGCATGAAGTTTCTATTAATTGCATTCAGTCTCGTTGCTCTTCCATTCGGAGCGCATGCCTATGATATAGAAACTTACTGTCAGCAGGTTGGCGACGCTGCGGGCGGCGGCGCTCAACTGGAGGCAGCCTGTCGCGAGCAGGAACAAACCGCTAAAGACAACATCAGTCGCATGTCAGTCCCGCCACGCATCATGAACTACTGCCAGGAGGTCGGGCAATCGGCGGGTGGCAGCTACCAGTTCATGGAGGCGTGCATCAAGGAAGAGGCAAAGGCCAAGGACAAACTGTATTAGCGCCCTCGGTCACAGCCTCCCCGATGAAACGTAACAAGCGAACGCATCGCTCGCCCGCTGTGCCGGATCAGCGTCCGAAAGGGACACCGCCCGCCGCTGCGTCTGCGGACCGGCGCGGGTCCCGAATGGCGCTCGCCGTCGCGGCGCTGCTCGCGCTAGGCGCCGGGCTAATATACGCGCTCATCGACAGGCAGGCCACGCCCGAGATTGCAGCG
>CAVXNM010000080.1:0-31190 GCA_963763115.1 uncultured Gammaproteobacteria bacterium | reverse complement strand
ACTTCCTCCATGGAAATACCCTGTGAACTCTGTGGCAAAACCTGATCGATTTTCTCCGGTATCGCTTTCGCATCCCGGACATGGTCAGCTGCAAGCGGTCTTCACGCGGACGGAGTCGAGGGTGGGGACGGCAGTGAAAATAATAACCGGAAACCGGTACTGGCTCCCGCTTGCGCCGAAGTTCGATCGTGGTGGCAGATCAATCAGGCTCTCCTCTGATGTATACGTAAGTATACCTATCCTTGACCGTGGTTGGATATGCCCTCAGTGCGCTTTCCTCCTGAGGGGCAGGCGCACGATGAAACAGGTACCCTGGCCAGGTGCTGAGTTGACATCGATGGTGCCTTTGTGCTGCTCGGTGACTATGAAATAGGACACCGAAAGCCCCAGTCCCGTTCCTGCGCCGACCGCCTTGGTGGTGAAAAAAGGTTCGAACACCCGGCGTTGCGTGATTTCGTCCATGCCGGGTCCGTTATCCTCCACTTCAATGCGGGCAAAATCACCCTCCTTGCGGGTGCGCAGGGTTATCCGGTGCGGCAGGGAACCGCCGTCCATGGCCATGGCCTGGGCGGCGTTCTTGACCAGGTTGAGGAGCACCTGCTCTATCTCCATCGGTTCGCAGATCACCGTATCGAGTTCCGGATCCAGATCGCGAACGATTTCGATGTGCTTGAAGTCATACTTCTTTTTCAGGTCATAGTCATTGGCGGCCAGCCTCACGGCCGTATCCACTATCTCTTCTATCCGGGCCGGCTGGAATTCGGTGGTCGCGCTGCGACTGAAGGCCAGCATGTCGGCCACGATGCGGCTGGCGCGGCTGGATGCCTGGCGGATGGACTCGACGAATTCCAGAATGCCACGTTCTTCCAGATATCGATAAACGAGCTGCAGATCCACGCCCAGCGATTCGGCCACCTGGCGATTGGCCTCCAGATCCGCCGAAAGCCGGCGCTGGAGGTTCTGGCTGCTCTGCAATACCCCGCTTAGCGGATTGTTGATTTCATGCGCCATGCCGGCGGCGAGTCCGCCGACGGACATCATCTTTTCGGTCTGCACCATCATCTGCTCGATGCGCACCCGGTCGGTGATATCGTCGACCCGGATCACCGCACCGACCGCGCCGTTGGTCGCCAGGGGATAGACCATGATGTCCGCGTAGCGCGTTTCACCGTCCCGGTCGGTGACCAGGCTGAGCCGCTCCGTACTGATCTGGCTATGGGAACGCATCGACTCCTGCAGGTTGCCCAGCTGGGACTCAAGTTCGGGAAACAGCGCTCCGAATGGCTGGCCGATGGCCCGGGCAGTCGGTACACCGGTGGCCTGTTCGGCGCTTTGGTTCCACTCCGTTACCCGTCCCTCGATATCCACGCCGACAAGAACGGATGGCATTGAATCGATGATGTTCTTCAGATAGGAGCGCATACGCTGCAACTCCTGGTCAAACTGCACGCGTTCGGAAATATCGACGATGGAAGCGAGGATATGGGTCTGATGGTCGGTCTCCACCGGACTCAGGCCGATTTCGACGGGAAACTCACTGCCGTCTTTCCTGAGGCCGAACAGATTGCGTCCGAGTCCCATGGCTCTGGCGCGGTGCTCGTCCAGGAAGCGGCTGCGGTACTCATCATGCCGGCCGCGCAGGCGCTCGGGAATCAGCATCTCGACAGGCTGCCCCAGCAGTTCGTCCCTCCGGTAGCCGAAATATTTTTCCAGCTGTGAGTTGACGAGGACGATGCGACCCGAGGTATCCACCATCACGATGCCGTTGGGTGCCGATTCGACGACCAGCCGGAAGAGTTTTTCCGCGCGATCGCGCTGCGTGATATCCTCGATTTCTCCCACCACCATCAGCGGCTGCTTGTCGGTATCCTGGACCAGTCCGGCGCGCGCACGTACGGTGATGACCGAGCCATCCTTGCGTACGTAGTGTTTCTCCAGATCACAGCTGCCAATGTGTCCCTCGATCAGTTCCTGGAATTTCCTGCGGGTTGATTCCCGGTCATCGGGGTGCGTGATGTCATGGATGGACAGGCGTGCAAGCTCATCCTCCGTGTATCCCAGGATGTTGCACAGCGTGGGATTGACGCTGAGCAGCCGGCCATCCAGTCCGGCGGTCAGAATGCCTATGGGAGCATGCTCCAGCGTGAGGCGCAGCTGCTCCTCGCGCTGCCGCAGCTGTTCCACCGCCCGCTGCCGTGTGGTGATGTCCTCGCCGGAACTCAGGGTTGCGGTGATGTTGCCCGCCTCGTCGAACAGGATGGTATTGTGCCAGGCGATGAGCCGTTCTTCTCCGGCGCTGGTCAGCACCGGATTCTGGAAGTACGCCGGGAACTTCTCCTGCCCGGCCATCAGTCTTTCGAATGATTGCCGCAGCGTTTCCCTGTCATCGGGAGGTACGAAGGTGTCAAACCAGTTCCGGCCGATGATCTCTTTTTCCGGGTAGCCCAGCAGTTCGCTGCCCTTGCGGTTGATCAGGGTGACTTTCTGATCGGCATCGATGATCAGCAGCATGACGCCGGCGACATCGAGGTAGCGCTGTGCGGTGTCCTTTTCGAGCTGCAGGGAACGTTCCGTCTGCTGGCGGTGGATTTCGCTGCCGACCCATTGGCCCATCAGGCTGAGGATTTCCCGTTCTGTGGCCGTGTAGGGCGTTGCGCGCGCGTCGGGGCTGGAGAAGTTGAGCGTGCCGTACACTTTTTTGCCCGCGACCACCGGAATGCCGATGTAGGTTTCCAGGTGATATTCCCGGTAGCATGGATGGGTTTTCCAGTCCGATGCTCCGGCATGCTCGAATCCTATCGGACCGTTGGACTTGATCGTTTCACGACAATAGGTATTGCCGAGTTCGAGGATGTCGCCGGGCCTGATGGTCTCATCCGGGATGACGATCTGGATGATTTCGTACTTTTCGTCGTAGATGTGAGAAAGGATTCCGATCGGCAGGCTGAACTGCCTGCAGCCGTTTTCAAGCAGGGCTTTGAGTCGCTGGTGGAAGGGAAGATTCTGCGCCGAGGTGATTTCATGAAGCGCGCGCAGGGTATCTCCGGTCTGCCGTCGTTCGGTGATTTCATGTTTCAGCGCCGCTTCCGCCTGTTCACGTTCGCGAATTTCCGATTTCAGCCTGGTATTGCTCTCGGAGAGTTGCCGAGTGCGATCGGCGACCCGTTCCTCGAGCCGGGAACGTGATTCAAGGACCGCCTGTTCGGCGCTGGCGCGGCGCCGCTCCTCCTTGCGGATCAGCAGGTACATGATCGCGCTGAAGAGCAGAAATACCATGAAGATGGAGGTCGCCTGGCCCAGCAGCAGTTTCCTGTGCGCGGCATACAGGCCGGGATCGGGCAAATCGGCAAGCAGCCAGAGACTGCCCTTGACCTCGGTTGAGTAGCCGATGCGGCTCAATTCATCCGGTGTCAGTGAGATGCGGTCCTTCAGCACATCGCGGCTGCCGGTATCGGTGACCTCGATCAGGCCGGGTTTGTCCCGCTTCAGCAAAATCAGCCGATGGTCATGCAACTGGCTATTGGAGAGGATGCGTGCCAGCAGGGTCGGTTTGAAGCTGATGAAGAATACCCCACCATGGTCATCACCGGCCTGCCATCGGGTCATGATATCGAAATGGTAGCCTTCGGCATTGGGATGGATAAAAACCTTCTGCTCGTTAGTCTCGACAAAATGATGGATGTCAGCCTGGCACAAATCCGATACCCGGCTCTCGATGTCGTCAAGCAGCACATTTCCCTGCGCATCGGTGATGGTATAGGCGAAGTAGTCGGGGAAGTGACGTTTGACCCTGTCCGTGAACCGTCGGCGGGTTTCCTCATTCGAGGGATTGCGGGAGAGTTCATTGATGATGCGACCTTCCTCCTCCGTGAACAGATGCACGCGACGGCGGATTTCTTCGAGATACAGGTCTATTGTCCTGGCAGCGCCTTTGGTCGAGTGCTGCACCAGGGCATGCTGGCTGCTGAGGTAGTCTCGATCTCCTTCCTTTATATACAACGAAAGGAAAAAGCCGACCAGGATCAGGAAGGTGACGATAAGCAGTGTTGTGTAATTCTTCACCGGATGCTGGCTACCAATTTTGGCAATCGGAAAGTCCGGTCATCCGCCGGTACCGTTTTATCATTGCGGGATACTCCCTGGCGATTACTCGAAACCCAGGCATCAGGATACATGGTAAATCGCAAACCGGCGAATGCGGTAGATGGGCGTGCGGGTACACTTCGATTCTGTGTGATTGTATTCGCGTAAAAAAACGCTTGCCGATGGTCTGCCCTTTATGTCTAATCTTGGCCCAAACCGGGGATGCAAAAGGTAAGGCGAAATCATGACCAACGAGACACCGGAACAAACGCTGGAGAACGAACAGCCGGATCCCGCCAATATCGTTATCTTCGGTGCCACCGGCGATCTCACAAAACGCAAGCTGATACCGGCTTTGGCACGCATGTACCGAGCCCGGCTGATTCATCCGCTTAGCCGCATCATCGGGGTTGCCCACAATATGGAAGAGGAAGCGTGGTTTTCCCTGGTGCGCACGGCGCTGGAAACTTTCGCGGCCGACCTGGCGTTCACGAGCGAGGAGTGGGAGGGTTTTGCCGGACGCCTGCACCTGGTCCGCGGCGACCTGGCCGAGGAGGCGACCTATGCGCGGATCGCCGAATCCCTTACCGTTCTGGATAACCGCGTCAATGTACTGTTCTACCTGGCCATTCCGCCAGACTGGTATGCCCGTGTCGCACAGGCGCTGGGGCGCGCGAATCTTGCAGACGAATCCGACGGTTACCGGCGCATCGTCATCGAAAAACCCTTCGGTCTCGACTGGGCCTCGGCGGTCGAACTGAACCGGCAGCTGCAGGGGATCTTCAGGGAGTCGCAGATCTACCGTATCGATCATTACCTCGGCAAGGAGAGCGTGCAGAACCTGTTCGTGTTCCGCTTCGGCAACAGCATCCTCGAACCGCTGTGGAACCGCAATTACATCGATCATGTGCAGATCTCCGTGGCCGAGACCATCGGCATCGAGTATCGGGCTGCCTACTATGAAGAGGCAGGCGCGCTGCGCGACATGATTCAGAGCCATATGATGCAGGTGATGACTCTGGTGGCGATGGAGCCGCCCGTGGAATACACCGCCGATGCGGTGCGCGATGAAAAGGTGAAGGTCCTGCGCTCCATCCGGGCGATCCGGAGCAACAGTGTCGATCAGGTCGCGGTGGGTGCCCAGTACGGTTCGGGCACAATCGATGGCCAGCCGGTCCCGGCCTATGTCAAGGAACCGGGCGTGGCGCCGGACTCCGTGAAGGAGACCTTTGCCGCCGTGCGTTTCTATATCGACAACTGGCGCTGGCAAGGTGTGCCGTTCGTACTCTGGTACGGGAAAAGGCTGCAGAAGCGGGCTTCCGAGATCGTGATCCGCTTCCGCGAGCCGCCACACAACATGTTCGACCCGGAAGGCGATCCGCCGGTCGCCGATGCGCTGGTGTTCCGCCTGCAGCCTGACGAGGGCATGTTTCTGCGCATGAATGCCAAGGTGCCGGGTCTGACCACCAGAATGCGCCGCCTGGTGATGCGCGGTCCATACGCCTCCGGTACCGAAGCACTCGTCGAGGCCTATGAGACGTTGCTGCACGATGTGCTGCAGGGCGATGCCACGCTGTTTTCCCGCGCCGACGAGATCGAGACGTCCTGGAAAATCCTCGGCCCGATCCTGGAGTCCTGGAACAAGCGCATCTCCATCGACCGTTATCGTGCCGGCAGCTGGAATGTCCCGGATGTGGGGCGCCTCTTCGAGGGCTGCGTCGGGGGATGGCACAAGCCGACCTGAAGGGCTGATGGGTGAATATCCGGTAGACACAATACATGAATGTCCGCGACACCACCGTTCGCTACCCGCTGCATATCACAATCAGTACCCTGTTCATTACCCTGATCGTCGTACTCGGGGTCGTGCTCAGCTGGCAGAACTATCGCAAGACCTCCAGCATTATCCTGACCACCGCGGAGCAGGTCTTTGACCAGATCACCCGCGAACTGATACTCGACTTCAACGGCACCTACCACCCGGTGGCCGGCGCCCTGCGGCTGCTGGCGCTCGCACCGGTCACCACGGCCGCCACGCTGGATGAACGCCTCGAGTCGCTGGGGACATTCACCGTGGCGCTGGCTAACGAACCGTCCGTGTCCGGAATCCAGGTCGGCTACGCCAACGGCGACTACTTTATCGTCCGGTCGTTGCGAACAGACGCAGTGCGCCGGCACTTCGGGGCGCCCGGGAACGCAGCCTTCGTCGCCGACCACGTCGACACCGCGACCGGTGGTACGCGGCAGCTGGTGCGGCTTTTTTTCGATTCACAGTCACGGGAGATTTTGAGAAAGCCGGCGGAGGCGACAAGCTATGATCCGCGCACGCGTCCCTGGTACGCCACGGCGACCGGACAGCCGGCCGCCACCCGGCCCTATCTCTTCTATTTTCTCGGCAAGGTCGGCAGCACTGTTACGCTTGCAGCTCCCGTTCCCGGTGTGGTCGTCGCCTCCGATGTGACCCTGGAGCGGTTGTCCGATACAACCAGCCGGCATCACATAACGGCGAGTTCCGAGATTGTACTGGTCGGAGCGGACGGCAAGGTACTGGCCTGGCGCGATCCCGGCAAACTGGTTCGGTCCTCGGACGGGGGAGAACTGACGATTGCCGGCCTGCCGGAGCTGGGCAGCGCGGTGTTGTCGCATCTCGCCGGGGATTACACCCCGGGTGAGCGTTCCCTCGATTTCGAGTTCCAGGGTCGGCGCTGGATCGGCAGCGTGCGCAAGGTCGCCAGCCCCGGCGGGGTGGATCTGTTCTCGCTTATGGTCGCACCGGTGGACGAACTGTTGAGTGAGGCGGTGAAGATGCGCTGGCAGTCAGTCATGATCACGGGCCTCATTATCCTGCTGGCGATCCCGGTCGTCTGGCTGGTCGCGAGAATGATTTCCCGCCCATTGCACCAGCTTGCCGGGGAGGCCGGGCTGATCAGCCGCTTCGATTTCGGGAGTCTGATCCACACCCGTTCCTTCATCCGCGAAGTGGACGAACTCGCTGACGCCATGGGCTTGATGAAAACCACTATCAGCCGCTTTCTCACGCTGATCAATTCGCTGGCCGGGGAAAGGAACTTCGATACGCTGCTCGAAGGCATCACCCGGGAAACCATGTCGGTCAGCGAGGCGGACGGGGTGCTCACCTACCTGGTCGATGAGGATGGCGCCTGGCTCACACCGGGGACGCTGCAACTGCGCGGGCAGGGCAGGCGCAGCATCGAGGGGTTGCCGCGCTTCGCCATGACCGACGGCAACGCGCTGGTCAGCGCCACCCGGGGAAAGGAAAGCCGCCTGCTGCGCCTGCGCGCGGGCGAGGAGAACGGCCTGGAGCCGCTGCTTCAACGCCTCGACGCCGGGGCGCTCAATCTGATCGCTCTGCCGCTGCGCAACCGGCAGGACGCGGTGATCGGCGTACTCTGCCTGTTGTTCCGGGATGAAAACGGGAACAACCCTGCCGAGCCGCAGGAAGGTCATATCGCCTTCGTCAGGGCGCTTTCCGGTTTCGCCGCGGTGTCGCTGGAGAGCCGCCATCTGCTGATGATGCAGCAGGCGCTGCTTGATGCGTTCATCAAGCTAATAGCCGGCGCCATCGACTCCAAATCGCCCTATACCGGCGGCCACTGCCAGCGAGTGCCGGTGCTGACCCGCCTGCTGGCCGAGGCGGCCTGCGCGAGCGATACCCCGCCGTTTCGTGGCTTCCAGCTGAACGACGAGCAATGGGAAGCCCTGGATATCGCCAGCTGGCTGCATGACTGCGGCAAGGTCACCACGCCGGAATACGTGGTCGACAAGTCGACCAAACTGGAGACCCTCTACGACCGCATCCATGAGGTGCGTATGCGCTTCGAGGTGCTGAAGCGCGATGCAACGGTCCGCTACTGGGAGGCCGTGGCCGATGGTGGCGACCGCGAGACTCTCCGGCAGGCGCTGCAGGCCGAATGGGCCTGTCTGGATGACGATTTCGCCTTCGTCGCAGCCTGCAATGAGGGCGGCGAGTCGCTCGGCGCAGACAAACTGGAACGTCTGCAGGAAATCGCGCGGCACACCTGGATGCGTACTCTCGATGATCGCATTGGTATTTCCTGGGAGGAGAAGCTGCGCAAGGATCGGGCGCCGCCCGCGGTTCTGCCGACCGAGGAAAAATTGCTCGACGACAAGGCGGAGCACCTGATCGAACGAACGGAAGCCGACCGCATGCCCGCGGATAATCCCTGGGGATTCCGCCTCGACGTCCCGCAGTACAAGTACAACCGGGGTGAACTCTACAATCTCGCCATCGAACGCGGCACGTTGACGTCCGAAGAGCGTTTCCAGATCAACGATCACATCGTGCAGACCATCATCATGCTGGAGAAGCTGCCCTATCCCCGTCATCTGCGCGAGGTGCCGCTGCTCGCCGGATGCCACCACGAAACGATGGATGGAAGGGGCTACCCGAAGCGGCTGACCAGCGCCGAAATGCCGCTGGTTGCGCGCATGATGGCGATCGCCGATATCTTCGAGGCGCTCACTGCCTCGGACCGACCCTACAAGAAGGCCAAAACGTTGAGCGATGCGCTGCGCATCATGCAGCGCATGAAAGAGAACCGCCACATCGACCCCGACCTTTTCGAGCTGTTCCTCGCCAGTGGCGTACACCTCGCCTACGGGCGGCGCTTCCTGCGGCCCGAGCAGCTCGACCTGGCGGACAAGGAACAGGACTGAAACGGACTCACCAGGGAGTGGAGCTACGATTCCGGCGCTTCTTGCCTGACAGGCCAGCCAGAGTACCTTGAATGCGCCTCACACTGGATGCGCTTTGCGTCATATTTTTGTTGTTTACATATTTTATTCAACAGCATATATATAGACTTGGATAGGGAGAATCGTAAATATTATTCGGTATATCGGGGGGGGGATATGATGAAAGAAAGAAGAATTAACAAAACTGATCGTCGTCAACGCACCGAGAAGCTACCGGTGAGAGATGGCGAGGGCGTCAGTGTTATCCTGGAACGTCGCTATTTCCCTGACCGACGGAAGAGTCATTACGATCCCAATTGGTAATCGGGTCTGGTAATCGGATCGCGCCAGAGTTCAAAACCGCGGATGGTGTAAACTACAGGCAATTGGCGTGACATTGCCCCAAGATGCCGGCCACGCAGACGTACGATCTGGCGGTCATCGTGCGCAAGCAGCACGCTATCCTCACAGGCATGGGTTCAACACTGACAAGACAAGACCCCATATGACTTGCCTGTATCAGCTGTTATTAACCTTGCGCAGCAGTAAAAATCCAAGCAATCCGGTACCTATTACAAACACGATGTCCAGAGTGCCTGGTGCGGTCACTCGCTGGCTGTTGCGGTCGGTGCGGTGAGCCTGAGTCGTGAACGGGTGATGCTTGCTATTCTGGAGCGCGTACTGGTCAGTAGTGTTCGTGATATCTTCACGGGCAGTCACCGATGATGCGATGATCGCAAGAATAGCAGCAAGTAACGCACCCCTTAAGCTTGATTTTTTTATCATTGAGCCTCCTTTGTAACTATAAGGAACAGCTGCTGCTTCCCTTATTAACCACTGCCCATGTCGCTCTTTCCAATGGCAGATCTAATGATTAGCCCTCTGAATTTCAGAGTTCCAGCGCGATAACTCGTAATATAATTAGCTCATGAATCACGGTGTGTCTATGCGTAGTAATACTTACGCACATAAAAAAAGGGCCGCCTGACGGCTGCCCCGGGGGATATCCGGTTCGCGCCGGGCGTGATCAGGTCAGCGGCGTCAGGACGATTTCCACGCGACGGTTCTGGGCGCGACCTTCCGGCGTGCTGTTGTCCGCAACGGGATTATTCATACCCATTCCGCTGGTGACGATGCGCGCCGGCAGGACCTTCTGGCTCTCCAGGTAGCGCGCAACGCTGTTCGCACGCGCTTCAGACAGGCGCTGGTTCATCTCCGCCCCGCCGACATTGTCTGTATGACCGATAATGTCGATGTAGGTTTTTTCGTATTTGTTGACCACCAGGGCGACGGAGTTCAGCACCGGGAAGAAATCCGCGTTGATATCGCTTGAGCCGGTCGCGAAGGTGATGTTCCCCGGCATGTTCAGGATGATGTTGTCCCCGCTGCGGGTGACGCTCACACCGGTGTTCTGGAGTTGCGCGCGCAGTTCGTTATCCTGCTTGTCCATGTAATATCCCACGCCGCCGCCCGCCAGTGCGCCGATGCCGGCCCCGATCAGCACGTTTTTGCGTTTACCACCGCCGGCAATCGCCCCGATTATCGCCCCTCCGGCCGCGCCGACGCCGGCTCCGATGCCGGTTTTGCTTGCCTGCTTTTCCCCGGTGTAGGGATTGGTGGTACAGGCCGTGGCGGCTAGTGTCAGGACGAGAACCATGGCCATCAGACGTTTGCCGACGGGTGTCACCATGGCCGCGCAGGTACAAGTGGTGGTGTCTCTGTTCATGTGTACTCCTGGATGGGAAAGGGTATGCAATCCGCAGCGTCCGCGGTGCCTGAATTATGCTACGAGTTGCCCGGCCTTGTGAAGGATTCATCCGCTGCCGCGGAAGAAAAGGGGATTCAGGATTGCAGCAGCTGCAAGGCCCGTTCCAGCTGTTCATGCGTGGTGTAAAAATGCGGCGAAAACCGGATTCCGCCCCCGCGTGTGGCGCAAATGACATTCTCATTCTGCAGTCGTTCATGAAGTTCCGCAGTGGATTCTCGTCGTGGCCGGAAGGTGACGATGCCGGCATGCCGTTGATCTTCCAGAGGGGTGATCAACTGGAATTCATCGGCCAGTGCGCTGAAATAGTCGATCAGGTAGCGGCTGTTTTCCGTGACCCGTTTCTCGATTGCCGGTATCCCGATCTCATGGATGAGCGAGAGACTGGCATTCATGGCGTGTATGCCCGTCATGTTTGGACTGCCGCATTCGAATCGCCGGGCCGAGGAGGCCAGGCGCCACGCCGGGTTGTCATAGTCGCCGTGATCCTCAACCATGTGCCAGCCGTACTGTTGCAGCTCCAGCCGTTCCATGACGCCGGCGCGGCAGTAAAACAGCGCCACGCCTTCGGGTCCCATCATCCATTTGTGGCCGTCGGCCATGACGAAATCGGCCTGACAGGACTGAACGTCGATGCCGACGGCGCCGAGACTCTGGATCGCGTCCACGCAGAACAGAATGTCACGCTCCTGGCAGGCAGCGCCGATTTTCACCAGGTCTAGCCTCAATCCCGTCGCATACTGCACCGAGCTGACCGAAACAACCCGGGTGTGATGGTCGATACAGGAGAAGATGGCGTCTTCGGGTGAGGCATCTCCGGTGAGCCCGGCGGCGCGCGTCTCGACCCCGAATTTTGCCAGCGACTCCCAGACGATGCGGTTTGACGGGAACTCCTGGTCGGTGATTACCACATTATCGCCCGGCAGCCAGGTCAACCCGTAGGCGACTACAGACAATGCTTCGGAGGTGTTTTTGAGCAGGGCGATCTCGTTGATGGAAGCGGCGTTGATCAGGCGGCAGAGCTGCGCCTTGAGAGTGTGTTCCGTTTCGATCCAGGTGCCGTAATTACAGGCTCCGATCGATGCATTTTCTCCGGCAAAGGACGTGACCGCCTCGGCGGTTCGGCGCGGCCAGGGAGAGACCGCAGCATGGTTCAGGTAAATAATCGACTCGTCGAGGATAAATTCGGCGGTGAGCATGGTGCATACGCCTCTTGATTAATCACAAATACCAATCCGTTGCGGGTATCATACGCCGGCGTCAAAGGCCGACCGATACCGACTATTCCGTGTTTTCACGGGAAACTGATCATATCCCCTGCGTGCATGAATCTTAACAGCTTAATACTTTCAGTCAGATACTCTATATACATAGAATCCATATTAGCGTTGCCCCGGCTTCTGATGCCGAGTCTGTCCCGACGGGTGATGCGATTGTCGCCTACGAGGCTGATACGGTTATTCGGGGTGCTCTTTCTGGCGTACGCACTGGCGCTGCCGCTGGCTGGCCTTTGCTCGGAGAGGAACGGGATATGGCTGCGGGTGGATACCCGGGATGCCACCTTGACGGTCATGAAAGGTGACAAGCCACTGGAGATTTTCAGCAATATTGCCATCGGTCGCTATGGCAAGACGTATTATAAAAAGAAAGGCGACCACAAGACCCCGCTGGGGCACTTCGCCATCGCCTGGATACCCGCGAAGTCCCAGTACCACCGGTTTCTTGGCCTGAATTACCCCGATCTCGAGCGGGCTGACCGCGCCCTGGTGGACGGGGATATCACCGAGGCACAGTGGCAAGCTGTCCGTCGCGCCTCCGAGGCGAAGAGACGCCCGCCTCAGGACACACCTCTCGGTGGATTCATCGGTATTCATGGTACAGGGGACGGGGACCTCAAGATACATGGCCGATTCAACTGGACCAACGGCTGCATCGCATTGACCAATGAGCAGATCGATCGCCTGATGAGCTGGATCCGGATTGGAACCCCCGTCGAGGTCCGCTAGTTCGCAAATCCCGGAGCGTTTGGTTTCGCGATGCCGGCGTCGATGCAAGGGGGGAACATCAAGTGTCGTGGAAAGCAGACAGCCGGGTGCGTCGCAGCCCTGTGATTACGCTGCTGAATGCGGACTGACCGGTTCATGCGGACAAGAAATTGTTGTTTTTCTTGACAGAGTCTTCAGGTAGCATATGGCACCGACGCTACAAGCTGTCGCTGCCCACACCGGACAGGCTGCGGAAGTGGCAGCTAAAAGGGGAGTTGTCTGTTATTTCAGCCAAGTCATCAAATATTTTAGGAGAGAGTTAATGAAGGAGTCCGTTATGAATCGCTCACGCATGTTGGTACTTGTTGCCGTCGCCGGTGTCTTTGCCGGGCTCACCGGTTGCGCCACGAACGGTGACCTGGATGCACTCAAGACCGAGGTAAGCCAGAACAAGGCGGATATAGCCGCGGCAAACAGGAATGCCACCGATGCCAAGGCCATGGCCCAGGAGGCCATGACGACGGCCAATCAGGCAAACTCGACCGCCGAGGATACGGCGAGCAAACTCGACCGCATGTTCAAGAAGTCGATGTACAAGTAGCACCCGGCAGCCGCCTGCGCAGACCCGCCTGCGTTGGCGGGGCGGTGCTAACGGTCATGGCTGGTACGACAAAGCCCCTGCGGGGGCTTTGTTTTTTTGGTGCGTCCAGCCAGCATGGGCCCGATCTACTTCGTGATCATCACGGGTATGCCGCTTTGTTCTTCAACCGCGGCCTTGATGGCGCTGCCGCTTAGCGCTACATGCTGTTCATTTCCCGACCCGGCGATGGCGTCTGCGATGCTGTCGAACGCGGCATTGATGATGTCCTGGTATTTTCCCTGGTCTTCATCCATCGGCGGGTGCACCTCCATAAACAGGGCGCCAGCCAGCCAGCCGACCTTGATGGGCTGGTTGACGAGTTGCACCTGCGTTCCGACGGGAACCTGGTCGAACAGTCGTTCGATATCCTCCGGATACATGCGTATGCAGCCGTGTGATACGCGCATACCGACACCGAAAGGCTTGTTGGTGCTGTGAATCAGATAGCCCGAAAAGCCGAGCCGCATGGCGAAACGTCCCAGGGGATTGTCCGGCCCGGGCGGTACGACGTCGGGCAGGATTTCGCCCTCCCGGGCGTGCTCCTCTTTCAGTGACTTGGGCGGACGCCAGGAGGGATCCCTGTCCTTGGCGATAATCTTCGTTTTTCCCAGCGGCGTCACCCAGTCCATGCGTCCGACGCTGACCGGATGGGTGATCACGACCTGCGGCTGGCCGCGCACCGGTTTGGGATAATAGTACAGACGCATTTCCGGCAGGTTGAGCACCAGTCCGTTACGCTCCGCCCGGGGGAGAATGTAGCGATTCGGGATCGTGACCTGCGCGCCGTCCTCAGGCAGCCAGCGATCTACCTTCGGGTTGGCCAGCAGGATTTCGTTCTGGCCGATGTCATACTTGCGGGCAATATCCAGCAGTGTGTCCTCCCGGCTGGCCTCGGTGAACTCGACCTGTCCGACGATGTCGACATCCGCAGGAGGTAACTGGAAAGTAACGGCTGCCGTGTTACCGGCAATGGGCAGGGTGCACAGCAGCACCAGGAAATAACGACGCATAATGATAGTGATGTGTTCGATTTCTTTCATGGATGCCCCGCAGCGGGCGGATATCGAGATGTTAAGGTACCGCTGACAGATTGTCATTCTTCGTATCGGCCGTCTCGGGAGTTCCTGTAGCGGCTTGTTCCGGTGACGCCGCCTTTGCCGCACGCTTGTTGAATGCATGCACGGCGGATTTGAGAGTGGCGAAGCGGTAGGCTGGCCCGCTGTTCGAAACGATCGCGCGCCCACTCCGGATCGAAAAACCGCATCAGGTTGCGCTTCACGCGGGCCGCGCCAAGCAGGATGCCGCGCGCCGCGAGTTCTTCCCGGAGTTCCTCGTATTTGTGCATGGCGGTAATATCAATGACATTGACCGCGCTGGCATCCACCACGAACCATTCCACCGGCGTAGCAGATGCGGCAATGATCGAGCGCACCCGTTCGCGGAAATAATCGGCATTGAAGAACACGAGATTGGCGTCGAATCGATAGAGTATAAGCCCCGGCACGGTGGTGGCTCCCGGGTAATCGGTGATGTCGTGAAA
The DNA here is from genome assembly GCA_963763115.1 of uncultured Gammaproteobacteria bacterium. GTDB lineage: Bacteria > Pseudomonadota > Gammaproteobacteria > UBA9214 > UBA9214 > CAVQCA01. The sequence continues at coordinate 16,461 of CAVXNM010000080.1, read as the reverse complement.
GCCCTTTATCCCCGGTACCCGGCCAATCACGGCATCGTGGGGACGCGAACTGATCGCGAGCAGCCACAGCAGCGACAGGACGACGGCCAGCAGGACACCTTTCAGCACGCCGAGCAGCAGCACGCCGAGCGTGGTTGTCACCGAGAGCAGGAGTTCCCTCCGGCTGCTCCGGTAAAGATCGCGTAGCGTCGCGAAGTCGAACAGCCCGACGGCGGAGACCATGATGACCGCCGCCAGTGCGGTAATCGGCACATAGCCCAGCGGCTCGGTCAGGAAGAACAATACCACCAGCATCGCCGCCGCGGCCATGATGCCCACCATCTGGGTTTTGCCGCCCATGGCATTGTTGACGGCGGTGCGTGAATCAGCACCGGTCACGGGGAAGCCCTGGGCGATGCCAGCGGCCAGATTGGCGGCGCCGAAGGCAATCAGTTCCTGGTTGGCGTCGATATCGTAGCGATTCAGCCGGGCGAAACTCTTGGCCGTAAGCACGCCGCTGGTGAAACTGACCAGCGTAATGCCGGCGGCATCGACAAACAGGGTCCGGAGCTTGTCGGGATTGACCGGTGCGAGGTGCAGACCGGGCAGTCCCGCCGGCACCTGTCCGAGGATGGCGACCCCGTGCTGGTGCAGTCCCAGCGCGGCCACAGCCACGATCCCGGCTACCACTACGACCAGGGCGGCCGGCATCCGGGGCGACAGGCGCCGCAGCACAACCATCGCCACCAGCAGGCCGAGTCCCAGCACCAGTGTCGGCAGGTGCGCCGATGGCAGCTTGCCGGCAAACTCAGCCCACTGCGAGAAAATCTCGCTGGTACTGCTGGTATAACCGCACAGCTTCGGAAGCTGACCTGTGAGGATGATCAGCGCAATGCCGTTGAGATAGCCGGCAAGTATCGGCTGGGACAGAAAGTTGGCGATAAAACCAAGGCGCGTTACCCCGCCGATGATGTAGAGAATGCCTGTCATCAGGGTCAAAACCACCATGAGGGCGAGGTAGAGTCGGGTATCGCCGCCTGCCAGCGGCCCGAGACTCGCGGCCACGATGATGCAGGTCGCCGCATCGGGTCCAGTCATGAGTTGCCGCGAGGAACCGAACAGCGCATAGGCCAGCAGGGGAAAGATGGCCGAGTACATACCGACGACCGCCGGTACGCCGGCGAGGTCGGAATAGGCGATACCGACCGGCAGTGCAATAGCCGCCACGGAGAGACCCGCGGCGATATCGCTACCCAGCCAGGAAGACTGGTAGCGCAGTAACGCTCCGAGTCCCGGCGCATAGCGACAGATCCTGCGGAATGCCACGCCATGCGCCTGCTGCTCGTTGTGGTTCATGGGTGTGTACTCCCGCTTTTCACGTGCAGGGCATGAATGATAAAGCAAGTCGCGGGTAAGGACGAGACGATCCAGCAGGCTGCATGGTGGCAATCCAATGATTCTGGTAAGGTTGCGTGGGACTGACGGGGGTACGATTTCTGATCACGCTATCCCGGGAGCCTGCATGGCGGGAAAACTTCATCAGTGGATTCACTCCGGGTTCGTCGCACCGGTGGCGATGGGCTCTTCCCCGCATGCGGGAACTGCACGCAAGGAGGCATTGACGCGTCTGTTGATGCTTGCCCTGATACTGATGCTGTCCTGGAATATTGGCGGCTGTACGGCAGCAGGCACTGGCGCGGATACCCGACCCCTGGGTGAGGCGGCATTGAACGGGCGCTTCAGGAATCTCGCCTTTGAACAATTGTCCTTCAAGCTGGAAAAAAGCAGTCCCCTGCCGCCGCCTGCACAGCGCGCCATCGATGAATTTATCGCGGCGGGGGCACACCGGCTCAGTGTGGACGGGGCGACCCCGGAAAGAATCGCCACCGCCGAGGATAATCTCAACCGGTTCGTGACCCAATTGAGCGAGGCGGCCGACGTCGGTGAACAAGTTAATATCAGCGCCGAAAATGTCGCCGCGACCCGGAATCGTCTCTGCCCGCTGTATCCGTTCTGCTGAGCGGTCGTTTGCAGGTAAAGCGCATCGGCTCGATCGCAACTGGCGGTCAGGCATCCGGAGTCAGGTCAGGGGCACGGAACCTGCGAGAGGTCGCTTCCCACGGCATCGACCAGAATATCGAAGTTCTTGCCGATGATGGCGCGGGTGCAGTTGCACTGCTGTTTGCTGGCAAGGATATAGTTACGCAGCGCCTCCTGGTTCTGCTCCGGCGCATCCGCATAATTCCCCATCAATTCCCTGGTGTTCACATAGAGCTGTTCTGTGCTGCAATCGTCGGGCCCCTGGTAGCGGTCAAAATGCCTGTTCGTATCCCCGAGGATGTTTTTCAACAGTGCCGACAAACTGTTTCCGGCTTCCGGTTGCACCACAACGGTTGGTTCATCCGCCAGTAGTGGGGCTGATCCAAGACCGGACAATAGCATGATGGCTGCCGCCAGGGAGGCGGGTTTCGACAGGGGTGGGATCATGGCGTTTTTCTCCTTGAATATCGATCGAAAACAGTCGGTTCAGGCATCGTGTTCGGTGAGTATAGCAGAGCGGCTATAGCCTGATCGCAACAGATTTGGTATGTTCTGGACGGGTAATTTCGCGTCGTTACAGCCGCGGCCGTCAGGCCCCTCGCTGCACATGCCGGTAGCTGCTGCTGTTGCGGAGTTGCAATGAAATCATTATTTTTCCCTGCCACCGAGTGACGCCAGGCTGACCGCCAGGATAACGATAACCAGCACTGGCCAGAAAGTGGGGATGGCCAGTGCGATTCCGGCTGATCCCAGCAGAACGAGACCGATCAACAGGAAAGTGCCCATTCCCAGAATGACCAGACCCGCGAGCAGGCCGGTCAGCAACAGGATGGCGAGGAAGGCGGGAATGGCGGCGATGCGCGCCAGCGGCTCGGCCACCGGTTCGCCGTTTATCGTCAGGCTGACGTGCCCGCCTTCGGGATGGAAAACATAGGCGAGCAGCGCAAGCAGCAGACCAAGCAGCACGATTTTCAAAATCAGTCCGGATTTTTTTCTATCCATAACTAGTTCCCCTTGCGGTTATGGTTCCTGCGGAACAGGTAGATGCCCAGTGACAGTACCACGAGCAGCGTTGCCGCCCAGGTGTAGGGCGAGAGATAACGGAAGCCGATGGCGAACGCGTGAAAATTCCTGTCCAGCAGGTAGGCGCCCAGACCCCACACGCCGACCCAAAGCGCCGCGCCCAGGCTGGTCATCAGCAGGAACAGGACCGGTGGCATCTGCAGGATGCCGACCAGGAAGTTGCTCAGCTGGCGTACGCCGTCGATAAAGCGCGCCACCACTACCAGCTTGTAGCCGTGGCGTTCACAGAGACGTTCCATGCGTTCGAAACGGACCGGATCGACGGGCAGACGGCCGATGAGCCTGCGACCGCCCAGCCTGCCCAGGTAGTAGCCGATCAGATTGCCGATGACCGTGGCGAACCAGGCTGAGACCAGCAACAGGGTGATATCGAATTTGCCGCGCGCCGCCAGTACGGCGCCAACGACCAGCAGGGTCTGGCCGGGCGCGGGAATGCCGAAGCCTTCCACGGCGACGGCCGCCATGATGATGATCAGGCCGTAGTGCAGCAGCAGCGGTTCGAGCCGGTCCACCTCCGCCAGGAAGTGTTGCGAGATTTCCGTCATCTCTCCAGTCATCGTTATCGCCTGTGGGGAGGGGTTTAACCGTTCGCGGATAAAAGTTACAAAATGGTAATGCGCCGGCGCTACTGAGACAATGTGTCCTTGTTTATACTGAGTGCAGCATTATTGCCCGCCCGGGCGCCACACCGCGAAGTTATACCGCTCATGAACATCCTGGTTATCGAGGACGATTCCGATACCGCGAACTATCTGATCAAGGGCCTCAGGGAAAGCGGTCATGCGGTCGACCATGCCGCGGAGGGCAGGGAGGGGCTGTATCTGGCAATGGAGGGAAGCCATGAGGTCATGGTCATCGATCGTATGCTGCCGGGCATCGACGGCCTGTCCATCATCCGTACCCTGCGAGCCTCGGGCAACCGGACCCCGGTGCTCATCCTGAGTGCACTCGGTGAAGTCGACGACCGCGTTCACGGCCTGCGAGCAGGTGGCGATGATTACCTGGTCAAACCCTTTGCCTACTCGGAATTGCTGGCGCGACTGGAGGCGCTGCTACGGCGCGGGAATACCGGGGCGGCCGAAACCGTACTGCGGGTGGCGGACCTGGAGATGGACCTGCTGTCGCGCACCGTGCGCCGTGCGGGACAGTTGCTGGAGCTGCAGCCGCGCGAATTCCGGCTGCTGGAATACCTGATGCGCCACGCGGGGCAGGTCGTGACACGCACCATGCTGCTGGAGAGCGTCTGGGATTATCACTTCGACCCGCAGACCAATGTCATCGACGTCCATATCAGCCGCCTGCGCGGCAAGATCGACAGGGGATTCGAACCGTCGCTGCTGCGCACGGTGCGCGGCGCAGGCTACAGTCTCGGTATCAGGAGCCTGCCCTAGCCCGCATGGCGACGCGCTATCTCCTGCACAGTTCGACTTTCCGCCTGGCGCTGATCTACATGGCGCTGTTTGGCGCCTCGGTCCTGCTGCTGCTGGGGTTCATCTACTGGTCGACGGCTGCCTATCTGACGCAGCAGACCGACCAGACCATCGAGGCCGAGATCGCGGATCTCGCGGAGCGTTACCGGACGACGGGGCTCGCCGGACTCACGACCCTGATATCGACGCGGCTGTCGCGCAAGCCCGCCGGCTCCGCGATCTACCTGCTGGTGGACAAGGATCTCGATCCGCTGCTCGGTAATCTCGACCGCTGGCCGCGCGGCGTGGCGGTCCAGGATGGCTGGATGGATTTCCGGCTGGAAGGACCCGGGGCTGACAACGCGGATATCCACCAGGCGCGGGCGCGGGTGTTCCGCATCGAAGGTGGCTTTCTCCTGCTCGTCGGCCGTGATATCCACGATCTCGAGCTCACCAAGCAGCGCATCATCATCACACTGGCATGGGGGCTCGCGATCACGCTGGTACTCGGAGGGCTCGGTGGCGCCATGATGAGCCGCACCACCGTGCGGCGCATCGAATCCATCAACGAGGCCAGCCGGGAAATTATTTCCGGCGATCTCAGTCGCCGCATCCCCACCCGCAATACCGGGGATGATTTCGACGTGCTCTCGGACAATCTGAATGCCATGCTGGACCGGATCGGCTTGTTGATGGAGGACGTGCGGCGGGTATCGGACAACATTGCCCACGATCTGCGAACGCCGCTGGCGCGGCTGCGCAACCGGTTGGAGGAATTGCACCTGCAGACGCCCGGCTCCGGCGAATATTCGGAAGGCATCGTGCAGGCCGTCGCCGAAGCGGATCGCCTGCTCAACACCTTCAATGCGCTGCTGCGTATTGCGCGCATCGAGTCGCAGCACGGTAACGAGTCCTTCACCGTGATCGCCATGGGTGACCTGGTCAGGGATGTGGCCGAACTTTATGAACCGCTGATGGAGGAAAAAAACCAGACGCTGGCGTTACAGTTGTCCGAAGATGTGCAGTTGTCCGGGGATCGCGACCTGCTGTTCCAGGCAATCGCCAATCTGATGGACAATGCAACCAAGTACACGCCGGCGGGCGGCAGCATCCGCATCGACCTGGCCCGGCTGAACGGGAAGGGGAGGCTGATCATCACCGACAGCGGTCCAGGCATACCCGAAACGGCCCGTGAGAAGGTCTTTCAGCGGTTCTTCCGTCTGGAGCAGAGCCGCACCACACCGGGCAACGGCCTGGGCATGAGTCTGGTCGCCGCCGTGGTGACGCTGCACCGGATGGCCATCCGGCTGGAAGACAACCGGCCCGGCCTGCGGGTGGTGATCGAATTCCCGGTGTGCGCGTCGACCGTTGCCTGTACCTCAATAACTTAGCCACGGAATCACACGGAATTACACGGAAAACATATAAGGGCATCCCTTCTCCCTCCGGGAGAAGGCCAGGATGAGGGATTACAAAATAAGTAGTAATCTTATTTTGATCCCCTCATCCTAACCCTTTTATGCCGGTTGTCCGGGTGCTCCCGATGGGAGAGGGAATTTATGGACAGCAGTGAGATTGAAATTATTCGATGTGCTAATTAATACTTCCGTGGTTGCCTTTCGCTCCATTAACAAAATTTAATGCTGCCGTAAGGCTGGGGTTAGGGCTCCCGCATTACAGTAGATCGGGTGAACAGCCACCGGTTGAACCGGTCTTCTGAGCTGTAGAAAATGCGAAGCTCGAAAAGGAGAGCCGCTTTGGGGTGCAACAGGGCGGTTTGACAAGAAGGATCGTCATGGCCCATGAAATTCACCAGAACCAGACCGGGTGAGTCGTTGTCTCATTCAACCACCCATTCCCGCGAGATCGACGAGGACAGAAAATGGATACAGCAACCGCAACACAGCCCCGGAACCAACCGGGCAGTACCGTCCAGGCAGCCTTCGAACGCCTGAGAAGCGAACTGGATGACCGGATTATTGGCCAGCAGCAGCTCGTCGAACACCTGCTCATCGCGCTGCTGGCCGACGGCCACCTGCTGGTGGAAGGGGCGCCGGGACTGGCGAAGACCACCGCGATCAAGGAACTGGCATGCCGCATCCAGGGCGATTTTCACCGCCTGCAATTCACCCCGGATTTGCTCCCCGGCGACCTGACCGGCACCGAGGTGTACCGCCCCCAGACCGGCGAGTTCGTTTTCCAGCGCGGGCCGATTTTCCACAACCTGGTGCTGGCCGACGAGATCAACCGGGCGCCGGCCAAGGTGCAGTCCGCGCTGCTGGAGGCGATGGGCGAACGCCAGATCACGGTGGGGCAGGTGACCTACCGCCTGCCCGGTCTGTTCCTGGTGATGGCGACCCAGAATCCGATCGAGCAGGAAGGCACCTATCCCTTGCCCGAGGCGCAGCTGGACCGCTTCCTGATGTACGTGCGGGTGGGGTATCCGGGGGCCGGCACGGAGAAGCAGATACTCGAACTCGCGCGCCGGCAGGCCTTCGCGGCCCGGCAGGAGAGCGTGCGCCCCGATGTCCTGCTGACCCAGGAGCAGGTATTTACCGCACAACGCGAAGTGCTTGCGCTGCACATGTCGCCGGCCGTCGAGGAATACCTCGTACAGCTGACGCTCGCCTCACGCGATCCCTCGCCCTACGGCGATGACCTCAAGCGCTGGGTCAGCTACGGCGCGAGTCCGCGCGGCACCATCTCACTCGACCGCTGCGCGCGCGCCCATGCCTGGCTGAGGGGGCGCGACTACGTCTCTCCCGAAGATATCCAGGCAGTCGCCTTTGAGACCCTGCGCCATCGCATCCTGCTGTCCTTCGAGGCCGAAGCCGAAGGCATCACCTCCGATGTGTTCATCCGTGAACTGCTGCAGCGCGTGCCGGTGACCTGAACATGACGCCGTTGCGAACGCTGTTTCGACGGGACGTTGCCGACTCCGGAACACCGTCAACGGGTGCGCCGCCGGCCGCGGGGGTCCACGTCACCACCGACGAACTGATCCGGCTCAGGCTCGCCGCGCGCGACCTGCAGCTCGGCAGCCGTCGACCGTCGCTCAGCACCATCGCGGGTGCACATGCCTCGCGTTTCCGTGGCCGCGGCATGGATTACCTCGAATCCCGTGGCTACCAGGCGGGCGACGATATCCGCAATATGGACTGGCGCGTAACGGCCCGCGCGGGTAATCCCCACGTCAAGCTGTACACGGAAGAGCGTGAACGTCCCGTGGTGGTCATGGTCGATCTCAATCCCGGCATGTTTTTCGGCACCCGCGGCGCCTTCAAGTCGGTCATCGCCGCGCGCGCCGCCGCGTTGATCGGCTGGGCGGCGGTGCGTCGTCATGACCGCATCGGAGCCCTGCTCTTCAATGGCAGCCACCACGAGCTGCGGCCCCTCGGCGGGCAGCGCGGCGTGCTGCGCCTGATCCGGGCGCTGGTCGGGGCGACCGACCCCGCGACCGGGATGCGTCAGCCTGCGCATCCCGATCTGCTGACCGACGCGCTGCGGCGGTTGCGGCGCGTGGCGCGCCCGGGCGGCCTGGTTTTTATCCTGAGCGACTTCTACGGCATCGACGCCGACACGCACGTGCATCTGCAGCGCCTGCGCCAGCACAGCGACGTCGTGGCCTGCCAGATTGTCGATGCACTGGAAATCCATACCCCTCCGCCCGGGCGCTATGGCATCAGCGACGGCCACCGAACCGCGGTCCTTGATACCCGTTCTACCGCCCGGCAGGCGGCCTATGAACGTTTTTTCGCGCAGCACCAACAGGCGGTCGATGAACTGATGCGCACCTGCGCCGTACCCCGGATCCGGCTGGCGACCACCGACGATGTGGTCGAGCGGCTGCGCGGCAGCCTGGGCGAGAGTGTCCGCCGCGGGGCGGGTTCCGTTGGGGTGGCGGCATGAACCCGAGCGTCCCGCCGGTGCTCGATCTGCGCGACGTGCATGCGCCGCCGTTTCCCGATTTCTGGCCGCCCGCCCCGGGCTGGTGGATCGCGGCGGCGTTGCTTGCCGTCCTGCTGGTTTTTATCTCGGTACAGCTCTATCGGCGTTACCGCCTGCGCCGTCTGCGCCAACAGGTGCTGACCACGCTCGATTCGCTGGCAGCCGGCTACTCCACTGAGGCGGCGGTCGGTTTCGTCACCGACGTGTCGATGCTGCTGCGTCGCGTCGCCCTGCGGCGCTTCCCGCGGCGCCGGGTTGCCGCCCTGTTCGGCGCCGACTGGTGCCGCTTCCTGGATGAGACCGGGGGTAATGGCGGCTTCAGCCGGGGCGCAGGACAGGTGCTGGCCAGCGGGCCCTATGCCGCCCGGGTCGACGTCGACCCCGAGGGGCTGACAACGCTCGCGCGCACATGGATCCGGAAAAATTTTGGAGTACCTCATGGGACTTGAATTCGCCTGGCCCTGGTTGTTCGCCGTCCTGCCGCTGCCCCTGCTGGTGGCGTGGCTCATGCCGCGTGCCCCCGAGATCCAGGGCACGGCATTGCGGGTCCCCTTCTACGCGACCCTCAGCCGCGTTGCGGCCGGTAAACAGCCACCGCCCTCGCGGTGGCGACTGCTGCTGGCGGCGCTCGCCTGGGTGCTGCTGGTCTGCGCCGCGGCGCGGCCGCAGTTCGTGGGCGCCCCGGTTCACCTGCCGGTGACCGGACGCGACCTGCTGCTCGCGGTCGATATCTCGGGCAGCATGGAGACCGAGGACATGCAACTCGGCCAGCAGGTAACGGATCGGCTGACGGCGGTCAAGGCTGTCGCCGGGAATTTTATCGATCATCGTGAGGGTGACCGCCTCGGTCTGATCCTGTTCGGCGACCAGGCCTACCTGCAGACGCCGCTGACCTTTGACCGGGAAACGGTGCGCACTCTGCTGAACGAGGCGGCCATCGGTCTGGCCGGCAAGAGCACCGCCATTGGCGATGCCATCGGTCTGGCTGTCAAGCGCCTGCGTGAGCGGCCCGCGGAGAACCGCGTGCTGATCCTGCTCACCGACGGCGCCAACACCTCCGGCAGCGTGGATCCGCTGAAGGCGGCCGATCTCGCGGCGCGGGAGGGCGTGCGCATCTATACCATCGGTGTAGGCGCGGACGAGATGCTGGTGCGCGGTTTCTTCGGCACGCAGCGGATGCCCTCGACGGAGCTGGACGAGGCCACGCTGACCGCGATAGCACAAAAAACCGGGGGTCAGTATTTCCGCGCGCGCGACATCGAGAGCCTGCAGAAGATCTATGCCCTGCTCGACAAGCTCGAACCGGTGAGCCAGGACGAGCAAACCTTTCGCCCGATCCATGAACTCTATGCGTGGCCGCTCTCGGGCGCACTGCTGCTGACGGCGCTGCTGGCGCTGGGCATGACCGGTGTGTTCCGCCGCGTCGAGAACATCGAGGTGCGTCATGCCTGAAGCGTTTCACTTCCAGCAGCCGTTGTGGTTCCTGGCCCTGCTGCCACTGGTTTTGCTGATCTGGCAGCTCCGCGGACACGGATCGACAGACAGCGCCTGGCGCCGGGTCTGCGATGCGAATCTGCTGCCTTACTTGCTGATCAATCCGCAGCGGGGCGACAGTCGCCTGCCACTGTGGCTGCTCGCGGGCGGCTGGCTGATCGCGGTCATCGCGCTTGCCGACCCGGTATGGGAAAAACAGCCGCAACCGGTGTTCCGCACCGAGGAGGCGCGTGTCGTGGTGCTGGACCTGTCGCGTTCCATGGCGTCGCCCGACCTCAAGCCGTCGCGTCTGGAGCGCGCCCGCTACAAGGTCGAGGACGTGCTCAGGCGCAGCGAGGAAGGGCAGGTGGGCCTGGTGGCCTTCGCCGGCGATGCCTTCGTGGTCGCGCCCCTCACCCAGGATGCCCGCACCATCACCGAAATGCTGAAGGCGCTGGAACCCGGTCTCATGCCGGTGCAGGGCAGTCGTGTCGACCGGGGCCTGCGCAAGGCCGGCGAACTGCTGACCCAGGCGGGCGCCGGTCACGGAGAGATTCTGCTGGTTACCGACGGTTACGAGGGCAGTCAGGCGATCGATGCGGCGCGGGACCTGCGACGCCAGGGTTACACGGTGTCGGTGCTGGGCGTCGGAACGGCGGAGGGCGCGCCCCTGACGGATGGGGCTGGCGGCTTCATGCATGACGAGAAGGGTGCCGTCGTGGTGCCGCGACTCGATGTCGCGTCATTGCGCGCGCTGGCCACCGCCGGCGGCGGGCGTTACGCCACCATCACCGGTAACGGGGCAGATCTCAATGCGCTGCTGACACCGCTGGCTCCGCAGCTCGATGCCAAAGTGGAACAGACCGGACTGGAGACCGATGCCTGGCATTCCCGCAGTCCCTGGCTCGTGCTGCTGTTGCTGCCGCTCGCCGCCCTGGCGTTCCGCCGCGGCTGGCTGCTGGGTGTGATCCTGCTGGTCGCGGCAACCGCCGCACCCCCGCAACCGGCCATGGCCTCGACCTGGGATGACCTGTGGACGCGGCGCGACCAGCAGGCCGCGCAGGCCCTTGCGGCGGGGGAGCATACGCGCGCGGCGGAACTGGCGACCGATCCGCGGCAGCGGGGTACGGCACAGTACCGTGCCGGGCACTATAAAGAGGCGCTCGAGGACTTCAACCAGGCCAGCGGGCCGGATGCCGCCTACAACCAGGGCAATGCCCTCGCACGGCTCGGTCGCTACCAGGAGGCCATCGCCGCCTACGACCAGGCGCTGGCAGCACAGCCGAACATGGAAGATGCGCAGCACAACAAGGCGGCCGTCGAGGCGCTGCTGCGGCAGCAGGAGAAACAGGAACAGGAGAAACAGCAACAGGGACAACAGGACCAGCAGCAGGGGCAGCAACAACAGGGACGACAGGATCAGCAGCAGGAACAACAGTCCGGCCAGAATGGCTCGGGATCGGAGAAACAGGAAGGCAGCGAAGGCGAGTCCTCGACCCAATCAGATCAGCAGGCGGCGCAGCAGGAGAATGGTGAGGGCAAGGACGACTCTGCCGCGCAAGCGGCTAACGGTAAAGAGGCGCAGAATGACAAGGCGTCCAAGCCTTCCGCCGATGCTGCACAGGACAGGCAGGAAAAGGCATCAGCCAACGACAAGGCCGCCTCTCAGGCCGAGGCTCGAAAGGCCGGACAGAAGGGTGACGAGCCGCAGGATAACAAGGCCGCATCCGGCGCCGGGCAATCATTGGCGAAAAACCAGGCGGTAAACCCGGACAAAACACCGGCGGGTGATGATGCGAAGGGGCAATCACCGGCGGCAGAGCAGATGTCTCCGGAGGCGGCACATCAACAAGCCGCGGAACGCCCGACAGGCGAGGAGTTGGCAGAGGATAGCGGGACCACGGGAGCGCAGGCTGCTGCCGACACGACGTCCACCGAGGAACAACAGGCGACCGAGCAGTGGCTGCGGCGTATCCCCGACGATCCGGGCGGACTGCTGCGGCGCAAGTTTCTCTACCAGTACCGCCAGCGGGCCGCCAGTGCCGACAGCGGCAGTGGCCAGAACTGGTGAAAATGACTGTAAGTAATATGCTTATGAATATCAGGAGTGTGTCATCCCCGCAAACGCGGAGATCCAGTAATCAACTGATCCTGGAGTCTGGATTCCCGCTTTCGCGGGAATGACAGACCTGTCAGAGCTTCTTCGGGAACAGCGTATGCTCAGGAAACACATCGCAGGCAATCACAGCAGGCTCGCGGCAGCGGGGTGGACCACCCTCCTTTTCCTGCTGCTGGCGGCAGGTACGACCAATCTGTGGGCGGGGGTGACTGCCACCCTGGATCGCAGCACCATCGCCGAGGGCGACACCGTCACACTGACCATCAAGGCCGAGGGCCAGCATGCCCAGGGTGTCCAGCCGGACCTGTCGCCCCTGCAGAAGGATTTCACCATCCTCGGCACCAGCACCAGCCAGCAGATGCAGATCATCAACGGCCGGATGTCCAGTAGCGCCAGCTTGCGCGTGCAGCTGGAACCGAAGCACGGCGGGCGCATCGAGGTGCCGGCACTGAGGGTCGGCGGCGAGACGACCGCTCCCCTGACCCTGACCATCGCCGACCAGCCGGCAGCCACGGTCAGTCAGCCCGGCAGTCCGTTATACCTGGAAACCGAGGTGGAGCCGCACGATACCTCGACCTTCGTGCAGCAGCAGATCCAGTACACCACGCGGCTCTACTACAGCATGCCGCTCATCGAAGGGTCGCTCGGCGACCCCGAGCCGGAGCACGCGGTGGTGGAACGGCTGGGCGAGGACAAGCACTACGAGACCACGGTGAACGGGCAACGCTATCAGGTCATCGAACGCCGTTACGCGATCTTCCCGGAGCAGAGCGGCACGTTTACCATCCCGCCGGTCAGCTTCACGGGTCGCATGGCGACAGGCGGCGCCACGCGCCGCCCGTTCGGGCGCATGGATTCCATGATCGAGCAGTTCTTCGGCCGCGATCCCTTCGGGAACGGCGGTTTCTTCGCCACACCGTTCGGCGATTCCGGCAAGCGTGTGCATGCCCGCGGGGAAGCGGTCAGCGTGGACGTGAAGCCGCACCCCGCTTCGTATTCCGCCGCGACCTGGCTGCCGGGCGAGGACCTGGAGCTGCATGACAGCTGGGCGGCGCAACCGCCGGAATTCCGTGTCGGCGAACCGGTCACCCGCGTCATCAGCATTGATGCCAAGGGGCTCGCCGCCTCCCATTTGCCCGAGGTTGCGATGCCCGCGATCGCGAACATGCGGATCTATCCCGAGCAGCCGGTTCGGGAAAGCCGCACCGATGGCGCGGTGGTCTATGGCCACAGCGAGCAGTCGTTCGCCTTCGTCCCGCAACAGGCGGGCAGGGTCACCCTGCCGGAGATCCGCCTGAACTGGTGGGACGTCAAGGCCGGCAAGGAGCAGGTTGCCGTGCTGCCGTCCTGGAACGTGGAAGTCCTGCCCGGTGCCGGTGGCGTTCAGAGTGCGGCGGCCACGTCTCCCGCCGCGGTCAGCAAGCCACTGGCGCAACCGGTCGCCGAACCGCCAGCGAGCCCCGCACCGGCGCCATCTGCGGCTCTCAATACGCTTTTGCATATCTGGCCCTGGATTGCAGGTGGATTCGCGCTGTTGGTGTTAGCTAGCCTGCTAATCCGGCGCCGCATCCGGCGGAGAACGCCGGCCGCACCGGCGCCGGTCGCCGAGAGCCCGGCCATGCCAGCCGCACCGGCGCCGGATACCGGCAAGGCGCTGCGCGCCTTGCGGCAGGCCTGTGATGACAACGATGCGCGGGCCGCCGCCCGGGCGCTGCTGGATTGGGCCGCGGCCGAGTGGCCGGACAACCCGCCGCGCAATCTGGGCGCCGTTGCCACCCGCCTGAATAACGAGGCCGGCGACGAAGTCCGCCGGCTCGACCAGTCGCTTTACGCCCCGGGTGGCGTGGTCTGGGAGGGCGCGGCGCTGGCGAACGTCTTCAGGAGCGTCGAGGTGAAACAGCCGGTGAAGTCGAAAGCGGCTACCGGCGGCCTGGCGCCGCTCTACCCGGAGTGGGGTCAGCGACTTAAATGACAGGCGCCTATTCCTTCATCATTTCGATGATGCAGCCCGGCTTCAGCGAGAAGACATAGGCCCCCCCGGCGTCGATCTGGACGTCGGTGCTGCAGTGCTTGCCGCCCTGTCGATAACCGAACAGGTATTCACCCGGTACTGTGATGAACGTGAAGTCACTGGTATCGCCGAACTGGTAGACGGGTTCCTCGTTGATGGTGAACGTCACGTCATCGAGCACCTCTCCGTCGGCCACGTCCCGGTGAATCCTGACTTTCACCGAGTCCTGCGTCGAATCCGGCATGGGTGGCTGATTGATGATGACGCCGTTGGTCGAACAAGCGGTGACAATCGCCAGCGCCAAATATCCAATGATGCGGTTTGCCATGGGATTTCCTGTCCTCCTGGGAGTTATGTGTTTTTGCCTGCCGCGAAGGATGCCCCAACGGTCTGAATAAATCCATGCCGGGCTGGCGGCGTGCCAGGTCCCTATACCGCTCGCAGCAACCCCATACCGTTTACGAATGACGGGTGTCTGGCTTATAGCAGGGCAGGTCGGGTTGAACGAGTGTGAAGCCCAACGGTGGCAAAGTTTGTGTCCTTGCGCTCGGACATCGCTGCGTCTGGACCAGGCCGGACAGCTTGTGGCGACCCCTCTCGTTGCTACCGGGGCAGTGGTTTGAGCTATAGTAGGGCCCATGGATGCGTCGAACGATACAGACTAACACGGGAGAAAACGGCGATGATAAGATACGGATTCGTGCTGTTTGCACTGTTCCTTGCGGGCTGCCAGACGACCGCGACGACGGACGTCAACTCACTCTGGTTCAAGATACGTCCGGGATCGACGCTGGTGCTCAACCAGCCAGTGGAAATCCCCGCGGGCGAGGCCCATGTCGATCTGCAGAACGGTCAGCTCTCGGGTGGGGTCGACGAGTATACCGTCAACTGCACCTTCACGATCGAGAACCTCGGTCCCCATACGGTGACTCCCGACACGTTTCAGATCACCGATGCCTCCGATTCGCAGGAATGGATCTCGCAGCCCGACATCATGCGTTTCTACAAGGAATTGCGGCTCAAATCAGAACGCCAGCCCGAGGTGCTGAAACTGGTCTGTCAGGACTGGGATGGTCCGCTGCAGGGTCGCCCGGTCACCGTCGGTGAGATCCAGAAAGCCGTCGGCGCCTATTTCACCTTCCGGTTTGCCCCCTGATAGCCGGCTATCAGAGCAGTAACAACAGCCTGACGTGATTATTCAAATATCAGCAGTCCGTGTATTGTTTAATGAATGAATTCCGGGTAATTGTATAACAATGCCTGATCGCGTCGACTGTGAATCAGGGACAGGACATAAGCAAAGCCACAACACCGTGCATCCCTTCGACTTCCGGGAAAGGGATCCCGGGCGGGACAGCAGAGAATTAAGGACAGTCTGATCAAGTCTGTCATTCCCGCGAAAGCGGGGATGACTTATTTAGATGTTACTTAACAGATAACTAATCGAGGGTTTTACGATGACATACCAAAAGAAGAACTTCCATACGCTGCCGTGCCTGACCGCCATGACACTGACCATAACTCTGTTGTGCATTCCGGCGATGGCCGAGACGGTCTACAAGACGATCGATGCCCAGGGCAATGTCAGCTTTTCCAATACGCCGCCGCCGGCGGGCGTTGAAGCCCAGCAGATCGAGCTGCAGCCCGGCCCCACGCCGGCACAACAGCAGCAAAGCCTCGAGGCGGAGCAGAACCTGGAAGAGCAGAGTAATGAAATTCCCGAGGAACAACCCGCGCCCGAGCAGGAGCAGGAGGAGCCTGCCGTGCAGCAGGACACGGAGTATCAGCAGGATTCCGGTGATGCCGCTGATGAAGATAATCCCGTCTATGTGGGTGATGGCTATGTGGGTGACCCGGACCGGAATGAACGTGTTCGGGACGGTGTTGACGACGTGCGGGATGTCGCTCCACGACCGGCCGAGGCAAGCCATGCTGCGGGGCGCGCCCGATAACGATCAGGCCATAGCTATACCGATTAATCGCCTGCAAATTGTCCGCCGGAAGGTCCAGCATCCTGTCGATGCCGGGCGATGACATCGGATGAACGAAAGACGCGAGGCACGTATCGAACAACGATGCACTGAATCCGCCATACTGGAAAACTTCCGCGGTAGCCGCCAGCGTGTGGCCTGCATCCAGGCCAGGATATTTGCGGGTCTCGTACTGATGCTGCTTTGCACCGCCGCGGCGGTTTCAGCGGCACCGAATGGACCGTACCGGGTGCTGGTGCTGCACTCGTTCCGTAACAGTCTGCCTGTGAATACGGCCTGGTCTAACGGGATCGTGCGGGGATTTACCTCGGTACCCGACCTGCTGGTTGAGATCGATTCCGAAACCCTCGATCTGTCACGCTTCAGGGATGCGGACTATGTCAGCAACCTGCTCGAAATCTATCGCCG
>CAVXNM010000079.1:0-15811 GCA_963763115.1 uncultured Gammaproteobacteria bacterium | reverse complement strand
GCGCCGATCGATCCAGGTATTGACCGGCATGGGGTAATCGCGGCCGATGCTGTGTATCAGGCCACGCCCTTCGGGCGTCAACACCCGGTCGATAAGCTCCCCGAGCTGCCCGTAGTTGGCGATGCCGACGTGTTCCAGCATCCCGATGGAGGCGAAGACGTCGAATTCCCCGCTCATGTTGCGGTAGTCGTCCTCGATGAACTCGACGCGATCCTCCAGACTCTCGACACGTGCCCGATCACGGGCGAAGGCAATCTGTTCACGGGAGATGTTGAAGGCCTTGACGCTGGCGCCGTAGTGGCGCGCCATGTGCAGGGCAAGCGCGCCCCAGCCGCAGCCCGCATCGACCACGCGATCGCCGGGCTTGAGGCGCAGCTTGCGGCATACGTAATCGAGCTTGGCCCGCTGCGCCTCCTCCAGCGATTCGGTCTGCGTGGGGTAGTAGGCACAGGTATACACCAGCTGCTCATCCAGCCACAGCTGGTAGAAGTCGTTGCCGATATCGTAATGATGCTGAATGTTCTCGCGGGCACGCGAGAGCGTATTGCGGGTGTGACGCGACAATACCGGCAGCAGACCCAGCACCATGGTGCTGCTGGTGTGGGCGGCGGCCTGGGCGCGGTAGACGATCTCCAGTATCTGCGCGAGGTCACCTTCCACGTCTATGCGCCCGGCAGTGTAGAGATCACCGAGTTCAAGGTCGGGGTTGACGGCCAGTTTGCGCAACGCCCGGCGATCATGGATCAGCAGCCGGCCGAGCACCGGCTGCCGGCTGGTCGTGATCTCGGTACCGTCCCACAGCGCGATGGCGATCGAAGGATTGCCGGCCATCTCGAGCACCCGCTTCGTCAGCCAGCGCTCGGTCTTGTGTGCCGGACCGCGGCTCGGAGGAACCGGCTGCGGCAGACCCCGGACGGCAGCTGTCTCCGGCTCATCCCGCATAACATCCTCAAACCCGCTTGACATGGGTAGCCTTCTTATCCTCTTCGCCCACATGCCGCGTATGGGGCGCTCCGTCAGATCCACTGTCCGCAGACCCATTCTGCCACAGGTCCGGGTCATCCGCAGGTGTCATAAGACTAGGCTACCGAAGGCAGACCCGCCAGTGCCATGGCAATTTCGGACTCATCGTAATCATGGTCCACCAGTTTGCCGTCCAGGTAGTCGCGGTAGGCCTGCATGTCGAAGTGGCCATGGCCGCAGAGGTTGAACAGGATGCAGCGGCTGACACCCTCTTCTCGGCACTTGAGCGCCTCATCGATGGCGCCCTTGACGGCGTGATTGGCCTCAGGAGCGGGCAGGATACCTTCCGCACGCGCGAACTGCAGGCCGGCATCGAAACAGGTAAGCTGCTGGTAGGCGCGGGGTCTGATATAGCCGAGCCGGGTGAAATGGCTGATGAGCGGCGCCATGCCATGGTAGCGCAAACCGCCGGCGTGGAAACCGGGTGGAACGAAGGTCGAACCGAGGGTGTGCATCTTTACCAGGGGGGTGAGATGTGCCGTGTCGCCGAAATCGTAGGCATACAGGCCCCTGGTCAGCGTCGGGCAGGCGGCGGGTTCAACGGCCACGAACTCGGTTGCCGGACCTCCGCGCAGCCGCGAGCCCAGAAACGGAAAGGCAATGCCGCCGAAATTACTGCCGCCGCCGGTGCATCCGACGACCACGTCGGGATAGTCATCGGCACGCTCGAACTGGCGCTGCGCCTCCTGGCCGATGATTGTCTGGTGCAGCAATACATGGTTGAGGACGCTGCCGAGTGCATATTTAGTGTCGTCGTGCTGCACGGCGCGCTCCACCGCTTCGCTGATGGCGATGCCGAGGCTGCCGCTACTGTCGGGGTGTTCCCCGAGGATCGCGCGCCCCGAGTCGGTAAGTTCACTCGGACTGGCGATGCAGCGGGCGCCGAAGCTCTCCATGAAAGTGCGGCGGTAAGGCTTCTGCTGGAAGCTCACCTTGACCATGAATACCTCGACCTCCACGCCAAAGAAGGCTCCGGCGATGGCGAGCGCCGAGCCCCACTGGCCGGCCCCGGTTTCGGTGGCGATGCGCCTGACACCCTCTTCCCGATTATAGAAGGCCTGGGGTATGGCCGTATTGGGTTTGTGACTGCCGGCGGGGCTGGTACCCTCGTACTTGTAGTAAATACGCGCCGGGGTATCGAGCGCCTGCTCCAGCCGCCTTGCACGATACAGCGGCGTCGGGCGCCACTGGCGATAGACATCGCGCACCGGGCCGGGAATTTCGACCTCACGCGTCTGACTGACCTCCTGCTCGATGACCGCGCGGGGAAAGATCGGCGCCAGGTCATCCGGTCCGATCGGCTGCCGGGTACCGGGATGCAGCACCGGTGGCGGCGGACTCGGCAGGTCGGCCACTATGTTGTACCAGTGCTTCGGTATATCGTTCTCGCCGAGGGTGTACTTGATGGAATCGGTCATCGCGCTCCTCCGGGAGTGATCGCACAAGAGTTCGTGCTGAGCGTTAACATAAGGAAGTTCCGATTAAACTCGTCATTCCCGCGAAAGCGGGAGTCCAGACTATCCAGGATCAGAGAGTCACTGGATCCCCGCTTTTGCGGGGATGAATTGTTCAGATATTTATTGTAATCAGGCTACACAATCAAACCGGTCCGTAACAACGTCACGGCCGGAATCCTCCGCTATCGGATGACGCCCTGGTGCCCGCCGGCGGTCAAGATGACTGCGTCCAGGTTCAGATGTCCAGCTTCGTTATTTCCAGATCGTATGAGGACTGCTCGACCTCCGCCCGGGTGAAGAGTTCCGTGCCCTGGTGGGAAGCCGTGGCGCTGCCGCAGATCACCCCGAGGCGCAGCATGGCTTCAGAGTCACCGCCACGATAGAACGCGGCAACCAGCCCCGCGATCGTCGCATCGCCGCAGCCAACCGTTGAGTGGACACGCACGCGCGGCGCAGGGCAATGGTAGCTGTTTCTGGGTCCGGACAGAATGGCGCCCTCGGACGCGAGAGAAATACAGACGTATTCGATACCGCGCTGCTGTACCTCGCGCGCCGCCATAGCGACTTGCTGGATGTTGTCCAGGCGGCGCTTGATGCTCATTTCCATGACATAGCGATTGAGCCGCACCAGATAGGGCTGCGCCTGCAAGGCCTCATGCAGCACCGGCCCGTGGGCATCGATGACCGCCTTGCCGCCCTGCGCCTTGATGCGTTCGGCCAGTTTGCGGTAGTGATCCTTCGGCACGCCGGGAGGGACTGAACCGCTCAGGATAGCAATACCCGCACCGCAATCCGCCAGAAAGCGGGCGGACAGATCCTCCAGCAATGCCGGTGGAATCTCGGGACCACGGCTGTCGACCTCGTACTGGGTCGGCGGCGACTTCTGCAACAGGGTAGCATTCAGACGCGTCTCGCCCGCCACGCGAAAATAGACATGATCGTCGCCCAGGGTATCCCCGAGCAGCCGCAACAACAGGTCGCCGCTCTCCCCCCCGATCACGCTGGTGCAGCGAATCGGAATACCGAGTTCGGTGAAGGAACGGGCCACATTGATACCGTTACCACCGGGGTGGTAGTAGGTTCTGTCCGCGGCGACCTTGCGGTCGGCGATCAGGTGCGGCAGCTCGTAGCTGATATCCACGGCGGGATTCAGGGCGAGCACCGCGATGGGCCTGCTGCTGGTGTCCGTCATCGTAGTCTCCATTTATCTCAGGCCCTGCCTGAGGAGTAAGCTGCGTCCGGTCATGGCCGGAGGGCGCGGGAGACCGAGCAGATCCAGCACCGTAGGCGCGATATCCGCCAGTCCGCGTCCGATGCCCAGTCGCACCGGACCTTCCCCCATGATCAGAAACGGGACCGGGTATTCGGTATGCTGGGTATGCGGCTCGCCGGTCAGAGGGTTCACCATCTCGTCGCAGTTGCCGTGGTCGGACGTCAGCAACACGCGCCAGCCGCGTTCCAGTGCGACCCGGAACACCCGGTGGCTCTCGTTGTCGAGGGTTTCCACGGCGCGGATGATCGCCGCCGGGCGCGCCGTGTGGCCGACCATATCGGTGTTGGCGAAATTGGTCACCACAAAGTCATAGGCGTCGCTCTCGATCCCGCCGATCAGCCGGTCGGCGACCTTGGAGGCGCTCATTTCCGGCTGTATGTCATAGGTCGCGACCTGCGGCGAGGGAACGATGATCCGTTCCTCGCCAGGATAGGGTGGCTCGCGTCCACCATTAAAGAAGTAGGTCACATGAGGATACTTCTCGGTCTCGGCACAGTGCAGCTGACTGAGGCCCGCCTCACTGAGCACCTGCGCGAGCACCTGCTCGGGGATCTGGGGATCGAACAGCACCGGAAACGGATAGGTGGCATCGTATTCGGTCATGCACACCAGCCGCCGCGGACGAATCTCGCCGCGATCGAAGGCGTCGAATTCCGCCAGTCCCAGGGCCGCCGACAACTGGCGCGCACGGTCACTACGAAAATTGAAGAACAGGACCGGTTCATCCTCTGCGATGCCGTGGTATCCGGCTACCACCGTGGGCTGAATGAATTCATCTCCCTCGCCGCGTGCATAGGCCGACTCGATCGCTTCCCGGGGCGAACCGGCAGTAAAGCCCTCCCCGCGCACCAGCGCCGCCCAGGCGCGTTGCGTACGATCCCAGTTCTTGGCCCGATCCATCGCGGAATATCGACCGATCACCGTGGCGATACGCCCCCTGCCCAACTTGCCCATCATCTCCTCGATCCTCGCGAGATAGTTAAGCGCGGCTTTCGGGGCCGTGTCACGCCCGTCGGTAATCATGTGCAACAGCGGTTCGATCCCGGTCTTGCGCAACAAGTCGAGAATGCCGAGCAGATGTTCGATGTGGGAATGAACGCCACCGTCCGAGACCATGCCAACCAGGTGCAGGCGGCGCGCGCCCTCGATCATGCCCTGCCAAGCGGTGCTGCCCGCCACCGAGCCATCGTAGATTGCGTCGGCGATGCGCATCAGATCCTGCTCGAGGATACGTCCCGATCCCAGCGTCAGGTGTCCAACCTCGGAATTGCCGAATTGTCCGTCCGGCAGCCCGACGGCGCGACCGGAAGCCTGCAGGGCGGTGTGCGGATAGGACGCGAAATAATGGTCGAGGTGGGGGGTACGCGCCAGCGCCCAGGCATTGTTCACCCGGCTGGGATTGAGTCCGAATCCATCGAAGATGACCAGTAAGACAGGTTTTGACTTCACATCACTTACCTGTGGTGGTTATTTAGCATGGCTGCCGGAATCCAGCGCACGTCGCATTGCCGGGGCTGCGAAGTAACGGAACCGGAGTCGGGCTGAAGGATCCCCAAGATTAACGCAGTACGCGGGCCAAGAGAATCATTGTCGTCATAAATAAGGCACGCTCCCGGGAACGCGCGGGGGCTCCGGCCACCGACATACCGATCCGGATCCTTATTTTCGTGCTCGCCAAAGGTTTTCCTGCATCGCACGATCCCGAGGCGGCCGGGCGCCTGCCGGCGTTCCGTCAGCTCAGGGCATTGCGCTATGTCAGTGCATTCCTGTCAGTTTTCCGGACCGGCGCGACTTGCAGCGGAAAATCATCAACATCCGTAGTAGACTACCCGCAATCAGGCTGGCCAGGACCGGTCAGCCAAGCGATATGAGGATCCAATGATTCGCAAGATCGTCGTCATCAACAGCAAGGGTGGGTGCGGCAAGACGACCTTGTCCACCAACCTTGCGAGCTTCTATGCCGTCAATGGCTACCCGTGCGCATTGTTCGATTATGACCCGCAGGACTCCGCCACCCGGTGGCTTAATCAGCGGCCGGCTAATCTGGCGAAGATTCATGGCGTGGCAGCCGCGCACCCGCCCGATGGCAACTTCACCCGGTCCTTCCAGATGCGCGTGCCACCAGAGACGCAGCGCATCATACTGGATACCCCGGCATCCATGAAACGCATGGATCTGGTCGAGGTGTTGCGTGATGCCTCCGCCGTGATCATACCGATCCTGCCTTCTTTTATCGATTGCCGGGTAACATCGGCTTTCATCAGGGACCTCGGTACCGAAATGCGTCTGCATGCACCCGGTGCCCCGATCGCCATCGTAGCCAACCGGGTCCGCAGGAACACGCGTGCTTTCCACAAACTGCTGGAGTTCCTCGACGAGGAAGGCAGACCCCCGGTAGCCTGCCTGCGTGATTCCCAATACTATGTCAATGCGGCAGCGGAAGGCATGGGCGTACATGAGATCAAGGCCAGTCTCACGCGCGAGGACCGTGTCCAGTGGCAATCCCTGATCTACTGGCTGGAAACGGGCGGGCGGGCGGACGCACAGCCCGAAATGTTCAATCTGGAGAAACAGGCGATCATCGCCTGAGAGGCGATAAGCGGGTCTACTCCACGCCGGCACCGGAGACTCCGCGGCGGGATGATTTACATTTCCACCGGCTTTCTGACAAGCGTCGCCAGCAGTATAACTGTCATCGCTTCCATTCCGGCAAATCACGCATCATTTTGATGTCGTGGATCATCGCCAGGGCCATCCATTCTTCCAGGGGGAAGTGTATACTGCCGTCCTGTTCCCCGTACTTTTCCATCAGCCGTCTTTCGGTCTGCTTGTTGAAATCGAACACGCCGATGCCTTTCATGCCCCAGCCGGCAAACAGACGGGCATCCACGACAGTGAAGCTGATCAGCTTGATGTTGTCATGGCGCGTATCCCGCACGATATTCATGAAGGCCGTATTGACGTCCTCGAATTTACCCTCGAGGACCTGAAGATAATGGGTATTGGTCGCGAGCAGTATGCCGGTGATATCGTTCGCCTCGTTATGCTCCTCGCTGGTATGAAGTATGTCCTTCACGACATCCCAGTTGAGCTCAACTGTGCTGCGGCTTTTGTATATGAGTCGATACATGAGTCACCCGGTAGTTGTTATACGTTGTTAACCAGAGATTGCCGGGAGCATAGCACAGGATTTAAGACACTTCCGGGTGTCCGTGCGAGGTAGCGCAATCTGTTGCACCAGACGTCAATCATGCAATACATTTTAACAACGAATAACTAAATAATAATATCTATATTAATACCTTACATGTTATTTTTGACGTTAATACGCGCTTCAGCGGGGCCGGTTAACACAGGCTCCCTTACAAACCGATCTCCGGTTTATCCTGGCCGCCACGCAGGGTCCTGACGAGTGCTTCGAGGAGATCGGTGATATGTTCATGCTCGCGGACCAGCAGCCGGTGGACCGCCGCCACGAGATCGTCAAATTGGGCATTGGAAATGTACTCGCGCGCTTCCCCGCTGAGTGAATTCCTGAAATCATCAACGACCTCGCGGGCCAGTTGCAGGTGGTGGTCAGTCATGTCCGGTTCTCCGCAAAACAAGTACGTGCCGGCGTATCATACCAGCAGCTCCACAGCATAGGGGTGATCGCCACATGGCATGCCAGCCGGGAATTCCGGAAGGGGGCGGCGGTTTCACGCTTCGAAGTCCGACCGGTCCGATCGGGGCTACCGCACCGGCAGCGCCATGATTGCGCACCGGCAGCGCCATGATTGCGCACTGGCCGGATTTCGCGATAGTGTTCCTCCATAAACACCGGCTTCACCGGAGAGAGTCGAAGACGCATAGAAATTCTTCTAGGAAAATCATCAAACACTCTGAAATCATTGTGGCTTTGCGGTGAGTTAATATTTTATGGATGGATACGCGATAGTTCACGATCCTCTGCCGCGCGCAACTTCTTAACATCCTCGCACTCCGGATCTCCCTGATGTACTGGTTCGGCTTGACCCTGCTTTCGGCCTTCTGCCTCGCCACCGCCGACGCGATTACAAAACGCTATTTGTCGGATTACCGTGCGGGGCAGATGACACTGGTACGATTCGGTGTAACCGGTCTGCTGTTATCGCCGTTGCTGGTGCTGCAACCCTGGCCGGCGCCGGCGCCGCCCTTCTGGGGCTGGGTGGCATTGTTGCTGCCGCTCGAGATCCTCGCCATGTGGTTCTACATGAAGGCGATCCGGGAGTGCCCCCTGTCACTGACACTGCCCTATCTGGCCTTCACCCCGGTGTTCAATATCGTTACCGGCTATGCATTTCTGGGTGAAACCGTCACGTTACCGGGCTTTGCCGGGATCGCACTGGTGGTGTGCGGGGCATGGATACTGAACCTCGATGCCCGTCACGACGGCCGGGGGCCGGTGTTCCTGACGCCTTTTCGGGCGATCGTTCGGGAACGGGGTTCACGACTGATGCTGGCGGTGGCGGCGCTGTACAGCCTGACGTCGGTGATGGGCAAAGGGGCGTTGCAGTATGTGACGCCGGGATTCTTTGGTCCGTTTTATTTTGTCCTGCTGGGCGCGGCGACCACCCTGCTGTTCGCCTCCCGTGACGTCCGGACCTGGCGGGTACTGGGTCGGCATCCGTGGGCACATCTGCTGGTGGGCCTGTTCATGGGCGCCATGGTGGTGGCGCATTTTTATGCCATCGCACACGTCGAGGTGGCCTACATGATCGCCGTGAAACGCACCAGCTTGCTGTTCGGCATGCTCTATGGTGCATGGCTGTTCGGCGAGACCGGGCTGAAGCGCAATCTCGCTGCGGGGGTGTTGATGATTGCCGGTGTAACCCTGATCGCGGGATAATCCGGAAGAGGTCAGGCGACCTGCACGGGGATGGCGTGGCGCATGTCCTTGATGCGGTTGTGTGTATCGAGGTAGATTAACGTCGGTTTGAATACCGCAGCCTCCTGCTGGGACAGCACGGCATAGGTGCAAATGATAACTCGGTCACCGGGATTGGCCTTGTGCGCGGCCGCCCCGTTGATGGAAATAATGCCGCTGTCCTCCTGCGCGTGGATCGCGTAAGTGATGAAGCGCTCGCCGTTAGCCAGGTTGTAGATCTGGATCTGCTCATATTCCCGGATGCTCGCCGCTTCCAGCAAGCGGCCGTCAATAGCACAGGAACCCTCGTACTCGAGTTCCGAATGCGTGACCCGGGCGTGATGCAGCTTAGATTTCAGCAGGGTGATTTGCATACCACAGTGGTTCCTTCTCCAGACCTGTATCTGCGTGTGATTATCCAGCCTTGTGCACGAGAGTTCAAGAAACCGTACTGACTCTCTAGGTAACCAGGCAGGCTAAGGAACTGTAATTTCAAGGTTGTCTATCAGGCGGGCCGGACCGAGCCAGGCGGCCGCCAGGACGCGAAGTGCGGTATCACCGGCGGCGGGCTCACCCAGATCGGTCGCGCGCCGGATACTGACATAGTCCGGCCTGAATCCCGCATGGGTCATGGCAGCCATGGCCGTGCGCTCGAGGACGGGATAGTCGACCGACCCGCTCTCGACGGCTGTCTTCACCTCCCCGAGGGTGCGGTAGAGGATGGCGGCGGTGGCTCGCTCGGTCGGACTCAGATAGCCGTTACGTGAACTCATGGCCAGTCCGTCCGGCTCGCGCTCGGTCACCACTGCCTCGATGCTCACCGGCAGGCACAGCTCCCTCGCCATACGCCGGATGAGAACCAGCTGTTGGTAGTCCTTCTCGCCGAACACGGCGACATCGGGCTGCACCAGATTCAACAGGCGGGTCACGACCGTGGCAACACCGGTAAAGAAGCCCGGGCGGAACGCCCCGCACAGGATATCACCCAGACCCGGCACCACGACACGTGTGGTGCCTTCAATCTCACCCGGGTAAATCTCATCGACAGCCGGGACGAACAACAGGTCCGCGTCGGCCTGCCTCAAGGCCGCCGTATCCGCCTCCAGAGTCCGCGGATAGGTGTCGTAGTCCTCGCCGGGACCAAACTGCATCGGGTTGACGAAGATGCTCACCACAACATGACCGGCGATGGCGCGTGCATGGCGTACCAGCTTCAGGTGGCCGGCATGGAGATTACCCATAGTGGGAACAAAGGCGATGCGATCCTGCCGACCCCGCCAAGTATGCACATGTGCCCGCAGATTAGCCGTGGAAGCGACGATATCCATAGGGTTGTTTCAGAAACAGTGTTCGGGGCCGGGGAAGCTCCCGTCCCTGACGGCCCTGACGTAGGCGGTGATGGCCGCGGGTACGCTGCCGGCCTGTTCGAGGAAATCTCTGACAAAGCGCGGCCGCTTGCCCGGGGTGATGCCGAGCATGTCATAGAGCACCAGCACCTGCCCGTCGCAGGCGGGACCGGCGCCGATACCGATAGTCGGGATGGTCACAGCAGCGCCAACCCGCGCGGCCAGTTCGGCTGGCACGCACTCGATCACCAGCAGGCTTGCCCCGGCGGCTTCCAGCGCCCTGGCATCGGCTAGCACGGCATCGGCGCCGGTCGCATCGCGGCCCTGCACCCGGTAGCCACCCAGTGCGTGCACCGACTGGGGCAGCAGACCGATGTGCCCGCAGACGGGAATCGCATGCCGCGCGAGATGCTCCACGACACCGGCCACGACCGAGCCACCTTCCAGCTTGACCATATGCGCTCCGCCATCGCGCATCAGGCGTGCAGCGTTACCCAGGGCCTGCTTGCGCGTGGCATAACACATAAAGGGCAGATCCACTACCCGCAGGGCCTGCCGACCGGTGCGCGCCACGTTGGCGGCGTGATAGATCATATCTTTCATGGTTACCGACACGGTGGATTCATGCCCCTTGAGCACCATGCCGAGCGAGTCGCCGACTATGAAGACATCAACACCGGCGTCCTCGAGCACCCGCGTGAAGCTCGCGTCATAACAGGTCAGGCAGGCAATCTTCTCGCCCTGCGCCTTCATACGCTGCAGGGTGGCAATGCTCACGGGGGAGCGGGTAATTTCGGCACTCATGGCGATTCAGATCGTGGCTACCGTGGGGTTGAAGTAATGCCGTCCGCTACGGGTGGCCTGGACCTGCTCGATCAGCGCCTGATAGTCCTCATCGTTGTCCACCAGGTCGATGTGCGCCGCATTCACGATCAGCAGCGGAGCGGCCTCGTAATAGAGAAACAGGCGGGAATAGGCCTCGGAGAGGCGCCGCAGGTAAGTGGCATCGATCCTGCGTTCGTAGGCGATACCCCGCCGTGCGATCCGCTTCAGCAGCACATCTTCCGGGGCCTGCAGGTAAATGACCAGGTCGGGCACCGGCGCATCCACCACGAGGTAACTGTACACCTGTTCGTAGAGCTTCAACTCGTCGGCATCCAGCGTCAGTTCGGCGAACAGACGGTCCTTCTCCATGAGAAAGTCGGCGACCCGCACTGGCTGGAACATGTCGCTCTGGCGCATGGCCTGCAGCTGGCGCGCGCGCTGGAACAGAAAAAACAACTGCGCAGGAAGAGCGCCGGAACGCGGATCCTCGTAAAAACGTTCCAGAAAGGGATTTTCCCCGGCGCCCTCGAGCAGCAGGTCGGACTCAAAAGTACTCGCCAGTCGTCGCGCGAGGCTGGTCTTGCCGACGCCGATCGGCCCCTCGACGACGATATAAGCGGGACGTTCCAGCGTCATCTAACGGCAACCAGCTTTCTCAGTCCATGATTCTCGCACCGGGAGATGAACGCGCTCAACCTGCCACGCCCGGGGATGTTGATATCGCCGGCGATTTCCCCCAGGGGCACGAGGACGAAATCGCGTTCATGCAGACCGGGATGCGGGA
The DNA here is from genome assembly GCA_963763115.1 of uncultured Gammaproteobacteria bacterium. Lineage (GTDB taxonomy): Bacteria > Pseudomonadota > Gammaproteobacteria > UBA9214 > UBA9214 > CAVQCA01. Next base: position 4,218 of record CAVXNM010000079.1, on the reverse strand, counting down.
CTGTAAGGTCTGCAGTATCGATCAACCGACCACCATAGAGCAACAGATCCAGATCCAGTACCCGCGGGCCCCATTTCTCACCCGTGCGCTCGCGGCCCTGCCGCCGTTCGATAGCCTGAAGCACCTGCAGCAATGCCTGCGGCGAAAGCACGGTATCGATGGCGGCCACAGCATTGACATAGTCCGGCTGGCCAGGCGCGCCCATGGGTTTGCTGCTGTAGAGACTGGAGCGGGCGATGAGTATCGAATCGGGGATGGCCTCGAGTTCCTCAATGGCGTCCTGAACCTGCACCGCCGGATTATCCAGGTTGCTGCCGATGCCTATGTAGGCCATCAGCCTCATGCTTCCTCTCCCCTGCGTGCGCGCCGGGGCCGGTTACGACGCCGGCGTTTGCGAGGTACCGGCGGGACGGAATCCTGTACCTGCTGCTTCGGGTGCGTCTCCTGAAATCCGGTCCACCACCGGCAGGTCTCTTCAGAGACCTCGCCGGCCTCACCACGCAGCAGCAGAAAATCATAGGCCGCGCGGAAACGGGGATGACTCAGCACACGCTGACTGCGTCTGCCCCCGGCAAGTTCCAGCCGCAGCTGCAACATCCAGATCTCGCGCATCGGCAGTGAAAAACGGCGTGGTATGGCCATCATGCGTCCCTGCTCCGCTATGATCTGGGAACTGGCATGCTGCATGGCCTGCGCGGGATGCTGCCCCTCGGACTGCAGCCGGGCGGCGCGTTCGCGCACCGGCTGCCAGAGGAATACCGCGAACAGGAAGGTCGGCGTGACCGGCTTGCCATGCTGAATGCGCAGGTCAGTGTTCTCCATGCCATGGCTGATCAGGGTCAGGGGGAAGTTGCCCTGCTCATGGGTGAGTGACTGCTCCGTCAGGGGGAACAGCCGGCCAAACAGATTATAGTGACGCAGGGTCTCGAAATTGGCAAGCGCACATCCCCCCATGAACAGCTTGAGCATTTCATCGAACAGGCGCGCCGGGGGTATATCCCCCAGCAGTGACGCGAGATTCTTTATGGGCCGCTCGGTATCCGGGTGGATGCGAAACCCCAGCTTGGTGACAAAGCGTACGGCCCGCAGCATGCGCACGGGGTCTTCCCGGAAACGGGTCTCGGGATCACCGATCAGGCGCAGCATACCCGCCTTGAGATCGTCCATGCCACCGGTATAGTCAATCACCGAAAAGTCGGCGATATTGTAGTACAGCGCATTGACGGTGAAATCACGACGGTAGGCGTCTTCCTCGATGGTGCCGTAGACATTGTCACGTACGATACGGCCTTCGTCGTCGACATGACGGGCGGGACTTTCCTCATCATTGCTATCATGCAGGGCGCGGAAAGTCGCCACCTCGATGACCTCCCGGCCGAACAGCACATGCGCGAGGCGGAAACGCCGGCCGATAAGCCTGCAATTACCGAACAGCCGCCGCACATCGTCGGGATGCGCGTCGGTCGCAATATCGAAATCCTTGGGTTCGCGCCCCAGTAACAGATCGCGCACACCCCCACCGACCAGGTGTCCCTGGTAGCCGGCGTCTTTCAAACGGTACAACACCTTGAGGGCATTGGAACTGATATTCGCCCGGGAAATCAGATGCTCTGACCGACTGATGACAGTGGCTCCTGTTGATGTGTCGATACTTCTCGTGATGCTCACGGAACTTCGCTTGTGGATGAAATAGCTGGGCGTATAATACCACCGCTTCGTGATGCATGGGCGTTTCGCCCGATATGCTCCCTTCGTCTAGTGGTTAGGACGCTGGCCTCTCACGCCGGTAACAGGGGTTCGAATCCCCTAGGGAGCGCCAGTTAAATCAATAAGTTATAGAAATACGGCGGAACTGTACGGAACACGTACGGAACACCGAAAGCAGGATAGCGCAGCGCCCTACTCCGTCCAGGCGACACAATCCCCCCATCCCAGCACCCGTTCGCCACGCCTGAGACGGCTCAGGCGGTCAGGTGGTCTATACTAATTTCACCTAACGATTCTCTAACACATCATTTCTAAAGTATGGCCCCTTGCGCTGATGAGGGTACGTTGTATTCATGACTGTGAAAACTCTCAAGGTTTCCCTACTAGCTATCGGGTCCCTGAGCGCACTTGAGTTCTGAGGCTTACAGTCGACACAATACCGAGCAACGAGGGTCAAATCCATGATAAATGCTGATGATTTCCAACATGAAAAAGATCTGTGTGACTACGATACAGGAGATACCATTTTTGAAGAGGGCAGCGAAGGCGATGTTATGTACGCTGTGCTTGAAGGCGAGATCGAATTGCTCTACCACGATTCACTATTCGATACCTTATCTAAGGGCGACATATTCGGCGAGATGGCTCTAACCGATCACAAAACACGCAGTGCAACAGCCAAAGCGAAGACGGCAGCAAAAGTGGCCATCATCAACGAGAGGCGCTTCCTCTGGCTGGTACAGGAAACGCCAATGTTTGCTCTTAAAGTCATGAGCGTTATGGCAGACCGTATTCGTAAGCTCGACGAGGTGGTTACCGACGCATAGTTATTGAATCGCGATCAGACTGCCTGATGACCGTACCTTCATTAAGGAAAGACGTCAATCCGAGCTCTCCGGTCATCGATGCCTGGAAGACCCTTCCCTACACTCCACGCTGATAACGTCCTACAGACCCGCCAGGCACGGCCAGGTAGCCTATGCCGTGCCATATAATCCGGCAGTGCCCTTGCCGCCTTGCCGGGATAGAAATATACCCGCCGCTAATAATTCTGTAACATAGTTTTTTCTAAAATATTGCCTGTAGTGCCAAGAATGGCGCTATGTTTTTCTTCGATTCACACACAGTAGACTCTTCTTTACGGCGGCCTTCGGGTCGCCGTTTTTATCTTTGCTGTATGTAACGTTTATAGATATGGGTAAAAATACCGAGTCTGACAAATTGACACCATGGGAGTCGCTCTCTATGGATCGACAGCTTGAGCTGAGAGAAGCCTACGGCCATTATTTTGACTCCTTGCCTCCAACGTGTTCAATGGAAACAAAGATCGAGCGCTTTCGTCGCTGGCTTGAGGAACGAGGTATTATTTATTTAGCATAGCCACACACACCCTTCGTCCAAGTTATCGCTGGCCGGGTGGCTTCGCCTAAATGAAATTCTCCAAGAAAGAGGCGGGTCGAAGTATGTACTTGACGAAAGGTTCTATAATTATCACCTGACGCCATTCAGTTCCCAGTGCGTATTCTGGTGATTCCGATCACCTGTTCTGGTTTTATTCGATCATCCGATCTTCCCAACGCGATGGGTCCGATAGTATCACTGTGAGTGATCGGATTCAGTCAGTTCACTCATGATCTTCCGCATCGATTCTCCTTTGAGTGTTAGCTTGTGGCTGCTGTGTAATAAACGATCCAGAATGGCATCAGCCAGCGTGGCATCGCCGATGGCTTTGTGCCATTGGATAATGGGCAACTGGCTGGTGATTAAGGTGGATTTAAGGCCGTGGCGATCCTCCATGATTTCCAGCAAGTCGTTGCGCTGACTGAGGGTCATTTTTTCCAGCCCCCAGTCATCCAGGATCAGCAAGTCCGTTTTGGCCAGTTGTGTAATCAGTTTGGCAAAGCGCCCATCGCCATGCGCGATGTTCAGCGCCTCAAGCAAGCGCGAGGTTCGGAAGTAACGTACGGAGAAGCCATGGCGGCATGCCTGCGTTGCCAGCACACACCCAAGGTAGGTTTTGCCACAACCCGTGGGACCTGTGAGCAGCACGTTGTGGTGCTGGTGGATCCAGTGGCTACTGAGCAAATCAGCAAACTGGCTTTTCTGCAGCCCCCGCGGATAGCGGTAATCGATGTCCTCAGGATAAGCCTGCAGTTTGAGTTTGGCGGCTTTCAGTAACCGGGTGACTTTGTTGTTATTTCGATAGGTCGCCTCCCGATCAACCAGCAGGGCCAGGCGTTCGTCGAAGCCGAGTTCTTCGTGGGTCGAGGGTTGGGCCTGCTGTTGCTCCAGTCCCTCAGCCATGCCGGTGAGCTTGAGGCTGCGCAGGGTTTGTACGGTTTGATTGTTTAGCATATGGATTCCTTGTGGTTGGTTTGATGGTAGTAATCTTCACCACGGACATTCTCGTGATGATCCAGACACAGCTCCTCCTGCACTGCGTGGCGGGGGGTTTCAAGGGCGATCCGGTCCAGTCCTTGTTTAAGGATGGACTCCACGCTGCTGCGGGTT
>CAVXNM010000078.1:0-112409 GCA_963763115.1 uncultured Gammaproteobacteria bacterium | reverse complement strand
TACCGGCAAGATCGGCGACGGCAAGATTTTCGTTTTCGACCTTGATCAGGCCATCCGCATTCGTACCGGCGAGTCCGGTCCTGATGCCTTGTAGTCTCAATCCATCAGCCGAAGAGGAGAGAATTATGTTTAAGCAGATCAAGGGGCGTTCAGGCGCCCTGATGGTGGGATTACTCGGCCTGCTGCCATCCCTGGCGATGGCCGAGGAAGCCACCCTGAACTCCGGTGATACCGCGTGGATGGTGACAGCGACCGCCCTGGTGCTGTTCATGACCATCCCCGGTTTGGCGCTGTTCTACGCCGGCATGGTGCGTTCCAAAAACGTGCTGTCGGTGTTGATGCAGTGTTTTGCCATCACCGCCCTGATATCCGTGCTGTGGGCGCTGTATGGCTACAGTCTGGCCTTTGATGGCGAGGGCATGGAAGCGGGTGTTACAAACTTCAACTCGTTCGTAGGCGGTCTCGGCAAGGCGTTCCTGAGCGGTGTGACCGTGGACAGCCTGTCGGGCACGATACCGGAAACTGTCTTCATGACCTTCCAGATGACCTTCGCCATCATTACCCCGGCGCTGATCGTGGGTGCCTTTGCGGAGCGTATGAAATTCTCTGCGCTGCTGTGGTTCATGGGCATCTGGTTCACCGTGATTTATGCGCCGATCGCGCACATGGTGTGGGGCGGCGACGGCGGCCTGCTGTGGGACTGGGGCGTGCTGGATTTCGCCGGTGGCACCGTCGTGCACATCAACGCCGGTATTGCGGGTCTGGTGGCCTGTCTGGTGCTGGGCAAACGCAAGGGCTATCCCGGCACGGCCATGCCTCCGCACAACCTGGGCTATACCGTGATGGGCGCCTCGATGCTGTGGGTCGGCTGGTTCGGCTTCAACGCGGGTTCCGAGCTTGCAGCTGACGGCACCGCCGGCATGGCCATGGCCGTCACGCAGATCGCCACCGCGACTGCAGCGCTGGCGTGGATGTTCGCGGAATGGATCTCGCACGGCAAGCCCAGCGTACTGGGTATCGCCTCCGGCGCGGTTGCCGGCCTGGTCGCCATCACTCCGGCTTCCGGAACGGCAGGCCCGATGGGTGCGATTCTCATCGGCGCCGCGGCCGGTGTCGGCTGCTACATTGCCGCCGCCAAGCTCAAGCGTGCGATCGGCTACGACGACTCGCTCGACGTGTTCGGCGTGCATGCGGTCGGCGGCATCATTGGCGCCATCCTGACCGGTCTCTGCGCGGCAGCCAGCATGGGCGGCGCTGGACTGGCCGAAGGCATGACCATCGGTGGTCAGTTGTGGATACAGACCAAGGGCGTGCTGTTTACCCTGGTGTATTCCGGCATCGGCAGTTTCATCATCCTGAAGATCGTGGACGTGGTCATCGGACTGCGTGTCACAGAAGAAGAGGAAACCGAAGGCCTCGACGTCAGTCAGCACGACGAGCGTGGTTATATCCTTTAGCAGTAAACCGTTACGTTACCCCTTAACCAACGGTATTCACGGGCGCCTCGGCGCCCGGTTTTTTTTGCCTACAGGGACGGTCGCTCCCGGCATCCTGCCTCTCGCGGCACTCGTGCATCCATGTACATCGCAAATACATCGCGGAGCGCAGGGAGAAGGTGAGACCGCGTAGCGGTCGAGAGACTGGCCTGGGCCATGCGCGGATGCGATGAGCCGATTCATAGTGCATGGCACCAAATCAGTGCGCCGTCTGGTATGATCCCGGGCTGTGTGTCGCACAGCCGGAGAGAAAACCAATGAAACTAGTAACCGCAATCATCAAACCCTTCAAACTGGACGAGGTCCGCCAAGCGCTCTCGGATGTCGGGGTCAAGGGCATAACCGTGACCGAGGTCAAGGGCTTCGGGCGTCAGAAAGGCCACACCGAACTCTACCGCGGCGCGGAGTATGTGGTGGATTTCCTGCCCAAGGTCAAAATCGAAATCGCCGTACCGTCCGAAAGCCTCGAGCGGGTCATCGACGCCATCACCCGATCGGCCAGTACCGGCAAGATTGGCGACGGCAAGATCTTTGTTACGGCTATCGAGAACGCCGTCCGCATACGTACCGGAGAAACCGGACAGGATGCGCTCTAGCAATAACCAACTAAGAAACACGGGAGGATTCAATGAGTCGTTGGAGACCGAAGCTTTTTGCAGCGGTCGTGCCTGGCGCGCTGCTGGGCGTGCTGCCGTCACTGGTCTGTGCCGATGAGCTGAGTGTCGGCGATACGGCCTGGATATTGACATCCACCGCGCTGGTGCTGTTCATGACCATCCCCGGACTGGCGCTGTTCTACGGCGGACTGGTGCGCAGCAAGAACGTGCTGTCCGTGCTGATGCAGTGTTTTGCCATCACCTGCATGGTATCGATCCTCTGGGTGCTGTACGGCTACGGCCTGGCCTTCGGCGACGGCGGCGCCATGAATGCCTGGATCGGCGGGTTCGACCAGGCCTTCCTGCATGACATCGGCCGCGACAGCCTGAAGGGCAGCATCCCGGAAACGGTGTTCAGCATGTTTCAAATGACCTTCGCCATCATCACACCGGCGCTGATCGTCGGCGGTTTTGCCGAACGCATGAAGTTTTCAGCCATGTTGTGGTTTTCCGCCGTATGGCTGACGGTCGTGTACCTGCCTGTCTGCCACTGGGTGTGGGGCGGCGGCTGGCTCTATGAGATGGGCTTGCTCGATTTCGCCGGCGGCACGGTAGTGCATATCAATGCCGGCGTGGCCGCGCTGGTGGCGGCGTTGGTCATGGGGCGGCGCAAGGGTTTCCCGGGCACCGCCATGCCGCCGCATAACCTGACCATGACCGTGGCCGGCGCCGCCATGCTGTGGGTGGGCTGGTTCGGCTTCAATGCCGGCAGCGCGCTTGCGGCGAATGGTGATGCGGGCATGGCCATGCTGGTTACCCACATCGGCGCGGCCTCCGGCGCACTCGCGTGGATGTTCATGGAATGGACGCGGCATGGCAAGCCCAGCATGCTCGGTATCGTCACCGGCATGGTGGCGGGGCTCGGCACCATTACGCCGGCTTCCGGTTACGTCGGCCCGATGGGCGCCCTGATCATCGGTCTTACCGCCGGAGTAGTATGTTATTTCGCGACCGCCACCATCAAGCGGGTGCTGCACGTCGACGATTCACTCGACGTGTTCCCGGTACATGGCGTGGGCGGTGTCATCGGCACCCTTATGGCGGGCGTGTTCGTGTCCATGCTCGGCGGGGCGGGACTGGCGCAAGGCATGACGGCCGGTCATCAGATCGCCGTGCAGTTCACCGGCGTCGCGGCGACCTTCGCCTGGTGCGCCGTCGCCAGCTGGGTCATCCTGAAGGTGATTGATGCGACTCTCGGGCTGCGCGTTACCTCCGACCAGGAAACCGAAGGTCTCGATACCGTGCTGCACGACGAGACCGGCTACAACCTGTAGTCCGTCGTTCGGTTTGCTGAAAGAAAACGGGCGCCGCGATGCCCGTTTTACTTCCATTGATTTCACCGCAGAGACGCAGAGATCGCAGAGGGTCTCAAATAAAATAATTCTGGAGTAATAGTTTTTCCTAAACGCAGATGAAAACCTCAAGGGGGCATTCGTTTATTGGTTTTTTAATTAATTCCTCTGCGTTCTTTGCGTCTCTGCGGTGATATATTAATGATTCAGACAGCACTCACAGCTTCTTGTGGCTGCCGTCGCAGTGGGGCTTGTTGCCGCTGTGCTTGCAGCCGCACAGCCAGACCTTCGTGGGTTCACTGATTTCCAGCTTGACCGGGGTGAAGCCCGTGCCCTTGTGCGAGCCGTCGCAGAACGGCTGGTTCGCGGAGCGCCCGCAGGCGCACCACCAGTAGGTGCCCGTCTCAAGCTCTGCGGTGAAAGGCGCTTTCTGTGCGATCGTGGGTTCTGACATAATCCCTCCGTATGAACTCCATGGAAGCGGCTGGCCGCCAGGCGCCGCAGGTGATAGAACGGCTGTGAGTAGATCATCGCCTCTGCTGCAAATCAAGGACCTGCGCCGGCTGATGATCGGCCCGGTCTCGTTCAGCATCGATGCGGGTGAGTGCCTGTGCCTGTCCGGTCCCTCTGGGACCGGCAAGTCGCTGCTGCTGCGTTCGATTGCCGACCTCGATCCCCACGAAGGCATGGTCTGGCTCGACGGGAAAACCTGTGATTCCGTCGCACCCGCACTGTGGCGTTGCCGCGTCGGTCTATTGCCGCCCGACAGCAGCTGGTGGCTGCCGCGAGCGATCGACCATTTCCATGACGGCCAGCCGCTGTCCCTGGACTCGCTTGGACTGGAGCCCGGACTGCTGGGGGAACCTGTCGCGCGTCTTTCGAGCGGGGAGCGGCAGCGGCTTGCCCTGCTGCGCCTGCTGGCGAACACACCGCAGGTGCTGTTGCTGGATGAACCTACCGCCAACCTCGATCCGACCAGCACCCTGCGGGTCGAGGCCGTCCTCGCAGAATACCGCACGACGCGTCAGGCGGCGGTCATCTGGGTAAGCCATGATCCGGCCCAGATTGCCCGTGTCGCGAACCGGCATATGCGGGTGTCGGGCAGCGAGCTGCGGGAACAGGACGTAGAGCGCGGCGCATGATCACACTGAGCAATCTGGATCTGGCAATTGCCGCCGTGCTGGTGCTCGCCCTGGCGCTGCTCTCGGCGCGGCTGCAGGCCGGCGTCAGCCGGCAGTTGCTGATCGCCGCCGCCCGCACCGCCATCCAGCTCACCCTGATCGGCCTGGTGCTGAAGACGCTGTTCGCCAACGTGCACCTCGCCTGGGTGACGCTCATGGCGCTGTTCATGCTGCTGGTGGCGGGACGCGAGGTGATGGTGCGGCAGAAGCGCCGCTTCCGTGGCTGGTGGGGATATGCGCTGGGAACGGTTTCCATGTTCCTGTCCTCGTTTACGGTCGCGGTATTCACCCTGGTCGTTATCCTGGGCGACACGCCCTGGTATACGCCGCAATACGCCATCCCGCTGCTCGGCATGCTGCTTGGCAACACCATGAACGGCATCGCCATCGCCATGGACCGCCTGACGACCACGGCCTGGGAGCAGCGCGAGATCATCGAAGCGCGCCTGATGCTGGGGCAGAGCTGGGATGAGGCGATTTCCGCCATCCGCCAGCAGGCTGTCCGCAGCGGCCTCATCCCGATCATCAATGCCATGGCCGCCGCCGGCGTCATCAGCCTGCCGGGCATGATGACTGGCCAGATCCTGGCGGGCGCGCCGCCGGTCGAGGCGGTCAAGTACCAGATCCTCATCATGTTCCTGATCACGGTCGGGACCGGACTGGGTACGCTCAGCGCCGTGACCATCGGTTCGCGGCGACTGTTCGATGCGCGCCAGCGCCTGTGTCTCGACCGCCTGCGGGAATACTAGCACGCTTTGTTGTACGCTCCTGGATAAGCAAACGGATCAGGTGACCTCCCATGCTTCGTTCACAGCGCGTCATTGTCCTGGGCCTGCTGCTGCTCTTCGGTGTAAGCGCCCGTGGTGAAATATACAAATGCACCGGCGCCAACGGAGCGGTGCAGTTCACCGACCATCCCTGCGATACCGATTCGACCGTCATTCCCAGAAAAGCGGCGCCACCAGAAGCAGAAGGTCCGGACGAACACCTGCTGAAGACCCGGCGCCTGCTCGATGCGATGCGGCAGGAACGCGAACAGGCGGAGCAGGAGAAGGCGCAACAGAAGGCGGAGTTGGAAAAGCGCCAGCATGAGTGCCTCAGTGCCCGTGATTACCTGCGCAATGTCACCCAGGCCAGTAACCTCTACCGGCTGGACGAGAAAGGCAACCGGGTTTTCCTGTCCGACGAGGAACGCAGCCGCGCGACCGATGACGCCCATGCGCGAGTGGCGCAGTGGTGTAACTGAACCGCGGGTCTAGGAGCCTGTCGGACTTAGGCTTGATCTACTGCTCCGGCGGGAGAGCGGCCCATAGTTCCCCGATTTCTCGTTACATAGCACCACTATGCGCCTCAAAATCGGAAAATCTCTGTGCTCGCTCTCCCACCATGCTCGCGACGATCACCTAAGTCCGACAGGCTCCTACTCCAGCGCCTTGTGGAAGAACTCGGGGGCGGTCAGCGCGGCGCGGTGCACGCCGGCGTTGTAGTAGCTGGTGTCGAAGGCCTTGTCCTGGGCCGCCTGCCGGCGTAACTGCCGTTCGAGTTCCTGCTTGCCGGCCATGGTGGCCGACCACCAGCCGGAGGGGTAGGTCGCCTGCGGGAAGAACAGGGTCTGCACGTCGACGAAGCCCGCGTCACGGATCGCCTTGCGCATCGGATTGATGATGTGCATGTGATACAGGGGCGATTCGCTCTGCTGTACCAGGATGCCGTGCTCGCCCAGGGCGCGGTGGCAGTCGCGGTAGAAGGCCCGGGTGAACAGACCCTCGGCCGGGCCGACCGGGTCCGTGCTGTCGACGATGATCACGTCCACTGTCCCCGGCGCGCACTCCTTCATCCAGCGGATGCCGTCGCCGAAGAAAAACTCCGCGCGCGAGTCGTCGTTGGAGACGCACAGCTCGGGAAAATACTGTTCGGACAGGCGTGTCACCCGCTCGTCGATCTCCACCTGCAGCGCATGCCGCACGCCCACGTGCCTGAGCACCTCGCGCAGGGTGCCGCAGTCGCCGCCGCCGATGATGACCACCTCGTGCGGGTCGGGGTGGGTGAACAGCGCCGGGTGCGACATCATCTCGTGGTAGATAAAATTATCCCGCGCCGTCAGCATGATGCAGCCGTCGATCACCATCAGGTTGCCGAACCATTCGGTCTCGTAGATCTCGATGCGCTGGTACTCGGTCTGCTCGTCATGCAGCCTGGCGAAGACCTTGATGGAAAAGGCGGACCCCTGGTCGTGATGGGTTTCGGTAAACCACAGGCTGTCGTTCTCGAGCACGTCTACATACCCCGGTGCGGTATATGAGGATGCACACGATACAAGCCAGGGCGGCGGGTGACAACCGTAGCAAATCACGGAATCGCTTGTTCACGGGCGCGACAGTCATTATCTTCCCTACATGACCTGGACCATCGACAAGGCGCGCCGCCGCTACAACATCGCCACCTGGAGTTCGGGGTATTTCGACGTAAACGAACGCGGTCAGGTGGCCGCGCGCCCGCACTGCATCCCGGGCAGCCCCGAGATCAACCTCTACGAACTGGCCGACCGGCTGCATGACGCCGGCCTCGCCTGGCCGGTGCTGGTGCGCTTCACTGACATCCTGCACCACCGCGTGGACCGCCTGTGCGCTGCCTTCGAACAGGCCAGGGCCGAACACGGCTACGGCGGCGCCTACACTGCCGTCTATCCCATCAAGGTCAACCAGCAGCAGCACGTCGTCGGCGCCATCGTGGAGCACGGTGGTCTGCGCGTCGGCCTCGAGGCCGGCAGCAAGCCCGAGCTGATGGTGGTGCTCGGGGTGGCCCCCCCGAACGGCGTGATCATCTGCAACGGCTACAAGGATGTCGAGTATATCGAACTCGCCCTCATGGGCCAGCGCCTCGGCCAGCGTATCACCCTCGTGATCGAGAAGCTCTCCGAACTGGAGCTGGTGCTGCAGGTGGCGGCCGAGATGAAGCTGCGCCCGCGGCTCGGCCTGCGCATCCGCCTCGCGGCGGCCACCTCCGGGAACTGGCAGAACACCGGCGGCGACCGCTCCAAGTTCGGCCTCACCGCCTCCGGTGTGCTCGCCCTGCTGGAGCGCCTGCGCGCGGCCGGGATGAGCGACTGCCTGCGTCTGCTGCACTGCCACCCGGGCTCGCAGATCGCCAGCATGAGCGATTTCCAGCGCGCGCTCGAGGAAACCGCGCGCTACTATGTCCAGCTGCACGCCCTCGGCGTTCCCGTCGATACCGTCGACGTCGGCGGCGGGCTCGGTGTGGACTACGACGGCACGGCCTCGAAGAGCGACAACTCCGTGAACTACAGCCTCGACGAGTACGCCGTCGCCGTGGTCGGGGTGCTGGCCCGTGTCTGCCGCGAGCGCGGGCTGCCGCATCCCGACCTCGTCACCGAATCGGGTCGTGCCATGACGGCGCACCACGCCGTGCTCATCACCAACGTCATCGACACCGAGCAGGTGTTGTGCGCCCCGCGCGTGGAAGAGACTGCGCCCGGGGAGGCGGCGCCGGTTTCGGCGCTGCGTGGTGATCTGAACCGCTGCGGCCCGGAGAACGCACTCGCCGTGTACGACGACGCCAACGTGCGGCTCGCCGACCTGCGCACCCTCTACATCTCCGGCGGCATCGAGCTGGCGCAGCGCGCGCTGGGCGAGTCCCTGTACTACGCCGTCTGCCGCACGGTGCAGGGCCACCTCGCGGCGGACCCGAATGCGCACGCGGTGCTGGACGACATCACCCGCAAGCTCGCCGACAAGTATTTCTGCAACCTGTCGGTGTTCCAGTCGATGCCGGATGTGTGGGGCATCGACCAGATCTTTCCCATCATGCCGCTGCACCGGCTGGACGAGGAACCGCTGCGCCGCGCTACCCTGCAGGATCTTACCTGCGACTCGGACGGGCACATCGAATACTACGTGGACGGGGAGGGCGTGGAGTCGAGCCTGCCGCTGCATGCGCTGCGCGGGGAGGAGCCCTACCTGCTAGGCATCTTCCTCATCGGCGCCTACCAGGAGATCCTCGGCGACATGCACAACCTGTTCGGCGATACCGACGCGGTGAACGTCGAACTGACGTCCGACGGCGGCTACCGGCTGGTCGAGCCGCGCCACGGCGACACGGTGGAGGAGCTGCTGCGCTACGTCGAGTTCGACCCCGCGCAGTTGCTTGCGCGCTACCGCGACAAGATCGCCGCGGCCGGCCTGGACGCTGAGGAGCAGGCCGACTACCAGCAATTCCTGGCGAGCGGGCTGGAGGGCTACACCTATCTCGAGGAGCCGTAAGAGCCCGCTCCTGCAAGAGGATAATAATGATGATGTCCAACCCCCCTCCCGGAGACCACCGATGCCAAATCCCCCGACGACTGATTACTCACTACCGCCGCGTGTGCCATCGCGGCCGGCGAGACACGGGAGCCAACCCCGATGAAAACCGGCGTCATCGGCCTCGGCGCCATGGGCGCGCCCATGGCGCGCAACCTGCACCGCGTGGGTTACCTCGCCGGCGTCTGGAACCGCACGGTCGAGAAAGCGCACGGACTCGGCGCGGAACTCGGGGTCATGGTTGCCGCCGATCCGGCAGAACTGGCGCGCCACTGTGACCTGCTAATCCTCTCGGTCAGCGCCGATGCCGACGTGCTCGAGGTGGTTGGTGCGCTGAAAGCCGGCCTGCGGGTGGGCGCCGTGGTGGTCGACACCTCTACCGTCAGCCGGGAGACGGCGCGCGCCGCCGCCGCGGATCTCGCATCCCTGGAGGTTGCCTTTCTCGATGCGCCGGTCTCGGGCGGCGTCGAGGGTGCGCGCAAGGGCACCCTCGCCATGATGACGGGCGGCGATGCAGCGGTGCTGGAACGCATCCGTCCGGCGCTGCAGGCCATTGCCGGCCGGGTCGAGCACATGGGTCCGGTCGGCGCCGGTCAGGCCACCAAGGCGGTCAATCAGATCGTAGCGGCCGGCATCAACCAGGCGGTGAGCGAGGGACTTGCCTTTGCGCGCGCCCTCGAACTGCCGCTGGAGAAGGTCATCGACGTTGTCGGTTCCGGCGCCGCAGGCAACTGGTTTCTCACCCATCGCGGGCCTTCCATGGCAAAAGGCGCCTTCACGCCCGGCTTCCGGGTGGTGCTGCACCACAAGGACCTCGTCATCTGCCAGCGGATGGCGGATGAACTGGGCGTCTCGCTGCCGATTGTCGAGATGACGCTGATTCACTACCGTCGCCTGATGGAAGCGGGCTTCGGCGACGAGGATATCTCCGCGCTCTACCGCGAGAAACAGGCGCTGTTCGAAAAGTCCGGCAAGACACCGCGACGACCCTGAACCACTACCGTTTCGCGGACGGGTCAAAATTTAACGATCCAGCGGGCTGCGCACCCCGCGCCCGCCACGGTTCAGCACATGAGTATATATCTGTGTCGTCTTCACGTCCTTGTGCCCGAGCAGTTCCTGCACCGTGCGGATGTCGTAACCGTTCTCCAGCAAGTGGGTGGCGAAACTGTGCCGCAGCGTATGTATGGTAATGCGTTTGCTGATGCGGGCATCAATTGCCGCCTTGCGAAGAGCGCGCTGCAGGTTCTTCTCGTGCAGGTGATGGCGGCGTATGACGCCCGATACCGGATCAACTGCATGATTCTCCGAGGGGAACACATACTGCCAGCGCCATTCCGCATGGGCATTCGGAAACTTGCGTTCCAGTGCAAACGGCAGGTAAACGGAACCAAAACCGTCCGCCAGGTCGTTGGCATGCAGTGATCTCGCTTATTCCAGTTGGCGTTGCAATGGTTGGACAAGACATTCGGGAAGTACGGTAACGCGGTCCTTGTTCCCCTTTCCGGCTCGAATCACGAGCTGGCGATAGCCGAAATCAATACCCAGGACCCTGAGGCGCAGTGCCTCGCTGATGCGAATCCCGGTACCATAGAGGAGTCGTCCGACGATGCACAGGGAAGATGGGTCCCGTTTCTTTTTCTTCTCCCGGGAGGAGTCCCGACCGCATGTGCATGTGTATAGTACTGATGGGGAAACGAAATACTGGCTTGAGCCCATGCTGGAGTTGGCGAAAAACTACCGTTTGACTAAGACACAGTTGAAGGAAATCGAAGGAATAATTGAAGGACATTACGATGAGTTCAAGGCCGCTTGGAATAGCCATTTCGGGAATTGAGGTTACTAATATCTCGGGCCACGGCGTATGGTTGCTGGCCGGGGACCGCGAGCTATATATGTCTTATGATGACTTTCCCTGGTTCAAGGATGCGCCGGTCGGAAAAGTGTTGAATGTAGAAGAGCCAAGCCCGGGACATTTCTATTGGCCCGATCTCGATGTAGATCTAGGGAGAGAGACTATCGAGAATCCTCAGGAATTTCCCCTCAAAGCTAAGTGACGTATAACAAGTCACTCCTGCCAATCACCTCCGTCGCTTGCGCTCTTCCGGCGACGGCAGAGTTCAACCGTTAGAGGGCTAAGGCAGAGTATCAGTAAAGTCGTGCTAGGATTAAAAATATGGCCACTTCCGCAACAGACATATTTAAGCAAGCTATTCAATTAAATGAAGAAGAGAGGGCGGAGCTTGCTAGCCTACTTATTGAAAGTCTTGATGAGCCTGCCGAGGAAGGTGTTAAGGCAGCATGGGTAAAAGAAATTGAGCGTCGTATGGCTGAACTCGATTCCGGCTCTGCAAAAACACTACCTTGGGATGAGGTACGTGAAAAACTCTACGGACGGTTGATTGCCTAATTCTGTTACCGCGTGGGAAAGCGAAAAGGCAACGATATTAAAAGGTGAAGACAACCTTCTCGAATACAAATACCCGGGTAAGGAAATGATCCGATACAGCAGCAAAAGCTGTGGTGAATTTATTTTCAATACCAATATCTACAAATGGCGTTTGGTATCACAAACAATAATTCGTAAATGCAACTCCAATTCACTACCCGGCGAACTGGAATCAGACAAACACATTTATTATGACGAGCGCATTGTTGATATACAGGATAATCTGCCAAAGTATTTGCAAGGTGCAGACGGACCTCTGTATGAAGAATGATATTTTACTGTCTGCTAAGGCGCTGAACACGGTCGCGGAAATTACGCCTTGCACGCGATATCGATCGGCGCCGGAACTGGAGGTAAGTCGTGCCAAAGTACCGTGTTGTCTCCATCGATGGAGGAGGAATCCGTGGCCTCGTCACGATGATACTGCTCCAGAGGATTCTGGCAACACCGGGTTTGGAGAGTATTCTGGATTCGACCGACCTGATCGCCGGCACCTCGACCGGTGGCATACTCGCGCTTGGGATCGCTCATCAACTTGATCTGGACAGGATTCGGGACGTTTACGTCAACAAGAGCCCGAAGATCTTTGATGACTCCTGGCTTGATGACCTGGTCGATTTAGGCAAGCTTCGCGGTGCTGACTATGACATAGCGCCTCTTCGTCGCGAATTGAAGAAGCTCTTCGGCCGCACCACCCTCGGAGAACTCAAAAGGCGCGTCCTGATCGCCGCCTTCGATCTTGACAACAAGGACCCTGATCCCGCAAAGCGCACGTGGAAGCCTAAACTGTTTCACAACTACCCGGGGCCGAACAATGATCGCGCGTCTCTGACGGTGGATGTCGCTCTGTACACAGGCGCCGCCCCGACCTACTTCCCATCGGTCGACGGTTACATTGACGGCGGGGTATACGCAAACAACCCGGCCATGTGTGCCCTGGCCCAGACCCAGGATGGCCGTTATTCCCCCACGCCGTCGCTGGATGACGTGCTCGTGCTGTCGCTCGGTACCGGGACGAGCCTCCAGTACATCAAGGGTAAGTCCCACGACTGGGGTTATGCGCAGTGGGTAAAACCCCTGATCAATCTCATGCTTGATGGAACCGCCGGAATCGCTGACTATCAATGCAGGCAAATGCTTGGAGACCGGTACCATCGTCTCGCGCCCGTGTTTCCCGCAGGGACGACGGTACCCCTGGACGACATCGACAAGATTCCCTACCTGATCGAGTTCGCGGAAGCAGTCCCGATCGACGAAACGGTCAAATGGCTGAAGCAGACGTGGAAAGTCGCCTGATTGTTGCCTGGCACCTCCGGAGCATGACCAGGACTGCCGGTTTTTCTGATCCCTTATGCATGATGCAATCGCACTCCAACCAGTGGTCTGCATAAAATGAAAATATGGGTAGACGCTGATGCCTGTCCCGTGGTGATCAAGGATATTCTGTTCAGGGCGGCGGAACGTACCGGGGTTGAGTTGACACTTGTGGCCAATCAGCCTGTGCGCATCCCGCCGTCGCGCTGTATTAAATCGCTTCAGGTCACGGCAGGATTCGATGTTGCTGACAATGAGATAGTCAAGAGAGTTGACTCCGGTGATCTTGTCATCACCAGTGATATCCCGCTGGCCGCAGAGGTGATTGATAAGGGCGCATATGCACTCACACCTCGCGGCGAGTTGTATACGACTGAAAATATCAGGGCCCGATTGAATATGAGGGATTTTATGGATACGCTGCGCGCCAGCGGAATCGATACGGGCGGTCCACCGACCCTGAACCAGGGCGACCGGAAGTCCTTTGCGGATCACCTCGATAAACTATTGACCAGGCATGCAAGAGATGCATGACAAGGCAAATTAACGGCACCTGTTTGATCTGCAGGCAGTTTTGGCGATGTGCATCGAATGCTCATTCACGCTTCACATGGAGAGAACACTGATGAAAAACATCGGTAAGATTATTGTTCCCGCCGCTCTTGTTGTTATTGGCTTCTGTGCCGTGAATTCCGCACTGGCCGATGCGGACACACCCCTGGAACACAAGTCCGGCTATGACATGAAAACAGTGGAGAGGGGGCGGTATCTGCTGAGGACGTCCGGTTGCAATGATTGTCACACCCCCGGTTACCTGCCTTCCGAAGGCAAGACGCCGGAGGATCAGTGGCTGACGGGCGATACCTTCGGCTGGCGCGGCCCGTGGGGTACGACCTACGCATCGAACCTCCGGCTGCTTGCGGACCAGTTGGCGGAGGAACAGTGGGTGCCCATGGCAAAGACCCTGAAGACTCGTCCCCCGATGCCGTGGTTCAACCTGAATACCATGACGGCGGAGGATCTCCGCGCGATGTATCAGTTCCTGCGCTATCTGGGCCCGGCAGGCAAACCGGCGCCTGCCTATGTCCCGCCCGATCAGGAACCGCCCGTCCCCTATGCGACGTTCCCCGCGCCGCCAAAGTAGGTATTACAGAGGATGAACAAAGCAGTTGCGAAGCGGAGTGATTCCGGGTCTGCTCTGTTTCCAGAGGTGACAAGTAGGGAAGACACCCGACGTCGGTTGCTCTGGCATGGAATGTTCCTGTTCCTGCTCGGTTTGCTCACGGGCTTTGTGGAACAGCAGTTCACCAACCCGCGCATGGGGCTCGCGGCGCATCTGGAAGGCGTGATGAACGGAATCTTCCTGCTTGCGTTGGGGGCTGTCTGGGCGGAGGTGAGGTTGACTCCGCGCCCGAAGGTTGCAGCGTACTGGTGCGCGCTTTATGGCACCTACGCGAATTGGGCGGTCACCACGCTGGTGGCGATCCTCGGCACGACGGCCATGACGCCGATAACCGCAGCGGGTTATGGCGCCAGCCCGTGGCAGGAAGCCCTTGTAAATTACGGTTTCATGAGCGTCGGAATAATCATCGTTGCCTGTTCTGTCCTGATCCTTTTGGGTCTGCGGCGGTCCGTGATGCCGTGATCACCGACAGGACCCGGATCAGGCATACAATCCAGCGGATGACGGTTCACAGCGGAGGAATTCTTCTGTTCAGGCGTCCTGCCAGTCGGCTTCAGGTGATGCTCGTGCATCCCGGAGGACCGTATTGGGAACATAAAGACGAGGGGGTGTGGTCCATCCCGAAGGGTTTGTTTGAAGAAAACGAAGGTCCGCTTGAAGCCGCACGGAGAGAATTTGCCGAAGAAACCGGGTTTGATGCGGAGGGCGAATTCATCGAGCTTGGCGAACTGGTCCAGCCCAGTAAAAAAATAGTCCATGCCTGGGCGCTGGAACGCGATCTGGACACAACGAATATAAAGAGCAATACCTTCAGTCTGGAATGGCCGCCAAAGTCGGGTCGTATCGAAGACTACCCGGAGATCGATGCGGGCCAATGGTTCGATATCGATGAAGCAAGAAAGAAAATCACCAGGGGACAGCTTGGATTCATAGACCGGCTGGTCGATTACCTGTGCGCGAGATGACAGGGATTCATAAAGCGGGTGCCGGGGCGCGTCGACAGGCTGTCAAGCCTGCAGGGAACTCTTTACACGTTCCGCCGACGGGTATGGCCTTTGTAAGGATCTGTCTTGATAACATCAAGGCCTGCAATAGCCCATGATGCGATTTACTAATGCACTGAACGCCTGGGGAACCCCCGAATTCAACGACATCCTCAAACAGGAAATAGAACAGTTGACTATCGAACAGCTGCCCTTGCAGCAGGGACTGTCATCGACCAGCCATGCCCTCGATGACAGACTCAGGGCGGTGATTATCAGTGTCGTCGACGAGAGGCGTGTTATCCGTGCAAAGGCGGGCATTTTTTATACCGGCATTATTGCCGGCTGCAATTGTGCCGACGATCCCTCACCCGTCAACGAGGAGAGCGAGTACTGCGAAGTGCAGCTGGATATCGATAAAACGACGGCCGAGACGACGGTGGTTCTGCTTGCTGAATAAGGCCCCGCGCGCGGCGGGTTCATCGTGAAGGCCCGGACAAACCGCTGACCGGACGGCCGGATGTCATCAGGGAAACACGTCACTTGTGCGGCGTGGATTCATGCTGTTACCCTGCGAGTGAAATCGGGCGGCCACCGACCCTTAGTCTGGATAGAGACGGGTCAACTGCCCAACATCCGATGCGGCGGAGCGTGATTCCGCCGGGACACTCACATCAAGGGGCCGATGCCATGCGCAAGCGAATACTCGATCCGGATACCCCGGAGATCCCGTCCGCCGAACCGGTCTGGCTCGACCTGGAGCGGCTCGCCCGGGTGGAGCTGTCATCCGAGGAACCGGCGCACCCCGTCGAGGCGGCCCTGATTTCCGGCGATACCCGCGGTTGGCGGGCGGCACATCCCGGAGAGCAGACGATCCGCCTCTTGTTCGATGAACCGCTGAGCCTGCGGCATATCCGCCTGGCGTTCACCGAGACCGCACACGAGCGTACCCAGGAGTTCGTGTTGAAGTGGTCGGAGGATGGAGGACGGACTTCCCGCGAGATTGTGCGTCAGCAGTATCACTTCAGCCCGCCGGACACGACGCGGGAGCTCGAAGAATACGGCGTCGAACTCGAGGGCGTCAGTGCGCTCGAACTGCAAATCGTTCCGGACATCAGCCGGGGACCGGCATGTGCGACGCTGGAGCAGTTGAGACTCGCCTGACGGCCGAAGCCGAGCGTCGCGCCGGCGCAGTGTGCTGCAGTTGCATGCGTTTCCCACGGACTGCACCGCGGGAGATCGGCCAGGACCGGGATGCCTGTTGCCGTCGAATCGCCGGCGCCGCGGGATTGAGCAGGAACACGGGACACCGGGATGCGTCACCGCGAACGCCACTTTAGTCAGCGGATCGGCTGGCTGCGCGCCGCGGTCTTGGGCGCGAATGACGGGATCGTTTCTACCGCCAGTCTGATTGTGGGCGTCGCTGCCGCGAGTGAGGATCGGGGCGCCGTATTGATAGCCGGTATCGCCGGCCTGGTGGCGGGCGCGATGTCGATGGCGGCAGGGGAGTACGTTTCGGTCAGCTCCCAGGCTGACACCGAGGCGGCCGATCTGGCGCGCGAGCGCGTCGAACTCGAATCAAACGAGCCCTATGAGCGCGAGGAGCTGGCGAAAATCTATGTGGAGCGGGGGCTCGATGCCGCACTGGCGCAAGAGGTCGCCGCCCAGTTGATGGCGCATGATGCCCTGGCCGCGCATGCGCGGGACGAACTGGGCCTGTCGGAAATACACCGGGCGCGCCCCCTGCAGGCGGCCATGGCATCGGCTGCGAGTTTTTCGGCGGGTGCGGTGATTCCGGTTGCCCTGGTCGCCCTCGTTCCGGTCCACGGGATCGCCGCGCTGGTTGCCGGCAGCTCACTGGTGCTGCTGGCGATTCTCGGCGGGCTGGCCGCCGGTGCGGGCGGCGCCAGCAAGCTGGTTGGCGCCGCCCGGATCAGCTTCTGGAGCGCACTCGCGATGGGTCTCACCGCGGCCATCGGCGCCGCGCTGGGCACGAACGTCTGAACGGTTTACATGGAGCGGCTCTCATGAAATTCACCCTGCCCGGCTGCCTGTTGTTGCTGGCTATGTGCCCGCCGGTGCACGCCGAGGCCATCGATCTCCAGTGCGAGGAACTGGCCAAACAGATGATCGAGCGTTTCACCGCCGAAGGGCTGCTTGCTTCATCCGCCGGGGATGTGCAGCAGCGCGCCCGCGCGATCGGACTGGAACTGTGCACGGGCGCCCAGGCCACCGCAGAGGAGCAGCACGAGCAGGACAAGCAAAAGGCGCTGGATAACTGGTTTATGGAGGCTCCCGGTGATAAACCGGGCAACACGCGATTGAAAAACTTCAAGCGTTGATGCCGGTTCAGTCAAGCACTCGCCGGGTCGACAGGGACACGGCACACAAGGGGTGGAACATGCAGGTCAGCAGAGTCAAAGAGGCCATGATCGCGGGCGTTTTCCTGTTCGCGGGGCTCGCGGTGCTGGGTTATCTGCTCGGTTCCAGTGCGATGCGCATCAAGCAATTCGAGCGCACTGTCACTGTGAAAGGCCTGGCGGAAAAGGAGGCGCCGGCGGATGTGGCGGTATGGCCGATCCAGTTCACCGCCGCCGACAACGACCTGGTTGCCCTGTATGCGGCACTGGAGCGCGATACCGCGAAGATCATCCGCTTCCTCGTGGGCAGCGGTTTTGACGAGTCGGAAATCAGCGTCGCGGCGCCCTCGATAACCGACAAGATGGCGCAGCAATACGGCAACGGGGAGCGGGTGGAACTCCGCTATACGGCCGTCCAGGGCGTGACGGTATATACCGGCAAGCCGGACGCGGTTCGCCGCGCGATGAACAAGCTGGTGGAACTCGGCAAGCAGGGGATCGTATTCTCGGGCGGCGGCTACCAGGGCGGCACGCAATACCTGTTCACGAAACTGAACGAGCTCAAGCCGGAAATGATCGAGGAGGCGACCCGCAAGGCGCGCGAGGTGGCGGAAAAATTCGCCCGTGATTCCGACAGCCGGCTGGGGAAGATCAAACGCGCCCAACAGGGCCAGTTCACCATCTCCGACCGTGACAACAGCACACCCTATATCAAAAACGTGCGTGTCGTCTCGACGGTTGAGTATTACCTGTCGGACTAGCCCGGTTTGCCATACGCCGCGCTACGCACTGATTTCCCGGACGGGCTTCTGGCGGTATCATTTACGGCGCCAGGTGCTTACTATCGGCGAGGCAACCAACAAGGCACCTGGTTTTTTTCTGTTCACTCTACAAGGAGGAGAAATGAAAGCACTGGCGCAAGTCTGTTTATGGCTGGGAGTTCTCTCGATACCGGTCTCGTGGGCGATATGGTACATGGCTCCTGAAATCGGCCGGGAGGTGATGGCAGGCGTGGCGGATCCGTTATTGAGAGCGGCCCTGCAGGAGGCTCACGCGGAGCGTTTCGGCATCTATGTCGGACTGTGGGCGCCGACGCTGCTGATATTGAGCAATATCCTCGAAAAGAAGGGCTGAGTTTTCAACCTGAATGGCGGGTCTGCCTGAACACCACCCATTGTTCAGGCAGACCCGAGTTGGTTTCTGTGAACCCGTTGAAACCAGCGATTCCATTCCCGCCCGTATCGAGGAGTCCGGTAACATCCCCGCCGGGCGCGGGCATCAGTCGCCGGATTCTCTCCGTCGCGTTAACGCCCCGTGAGTGAAGCCATGCAGCTGTTTCTGCTGTTCCTGGTCTGGCTTGCCATCGCCGTCGGGTGTCACGCGAGCATCCGGAATTATTACCTGGCCTCGTTGACTGCGGCCTGCGCCATGGTGGCAGCGCTGCAGCTGGCGAGTTATCTCCAGACCGGAAAGCCGGACCCGATCTGGCCGCTGTCCTCGCTGGTCGGTTTCTGTCTGGCGGGCATCGTCTCGCTGGCGGCCGGCTTGCCGTTTCGGGTAAGGCGGATCATCAGGAACCATCACGACAACGCCTGATACCGCGACCGGGAACACCGTCTTATCCACTGCCACCGTTCTCGGGTGGGCTGGTTGTGGGACCGCTACGGCGCACCGGCCACCTTTCTTGCGGGGCGCTGTTTTCGCTGCTGGCTTTGGCGGGCTTCGAGGTCCTGCGCCGTCGCGGGCTGGGAGGACAGTGCACACCACCCTGACAGCGGATCGGGCGGCATTACCGCCGGATCATCACCGGGGTGCTCTGGAAGCCATGCTGGCGCATCAGCGCGCGCGCCTGGTCCAGGCTGCTGAAATCGGCAAAGGGGCCCACGCGCACGCGATGAACGGTGTTCTTGTTGATGGTGACCTTCTGGACGCTGGCTTCAAGTCCGAGCAGGGCGAGCCTGGCCTTTAGCCGGTCGGCCTGATCCGCAGCACGGAAAGAACCGGACTGGAGGAAGTAGTTTCCTCTGGAGGGTTCCGCAGGCCTGGCGTTCGGTTGGCTCTGCGGGAGTTCGGTCGCGGGCTTTGTCACTGCACTGACGTCCGGCTTGCTCTCGAGGACGGCGGTCGCGGGTTTAACCGCCGGCTTGAAGGCACTCGGCGCGGTCTTGGCGCTGATTTCCTCATCCGGGATGACGACCTCCATCTCCGGAAGGATGGTATAAAAGTCGAAACGCGGTTTGGCCGGTGACGGCGAGGGAGCCTTCTCTTCCTGCTTCGCTGCCTTCGGTGGTGCGGATTTGGCCGCGGGCTCCGGAGTCTCGGGCATGAAGTCCGGCGCCGCGATTTGCGGCGCGGGCGGGGCAATCAATTTCAGGTAGGCGATGGCGGCGGCGAACAGTCCGATCAATAGTCCCGCGGCCATGCCCACCCAGGGCGATACCGGGCGGCGCTTGCGCCGGCGTGTGACGTGATGCTTGTAATCACGTGGCATTACATGGCTTCCGGCCTGGACACACCGAGCAGCTGCAGTCCGTTGGCGATGACCTGCCGGGTCGCCTCGATCAGGTTGAGACGCGCATTGCGCAGCTCCTCATCGGCGACCAGGAAGGTGTGCGCGTTGTAATAGGTGTGGAAGTCGTTGGCCAGTTCGCGCAGGTAGTGCGTGAGCAGGTGCGGTTCATGGTTGAGCGCCGCGCTTTCGAGCACTTCCGGGTAGCGCGACAGGCTGATCATCAGCTGTTGCTCGTGGGTCTCGCCCAGCATCCCCAGGTGGCCTGCGCCGAGCGCCCGGTTCCAGGCGTAGCCCTTCTCGGCGAGCTGCCGGAAGACGCTCATTACGCGTGCATGGGCGTACTGCACGTAATAGACCGGGTTGTCGCTCGACTCCGACTTGGCGAGGTCCAGGTCGAAGTCCATGTGCTGCTCGCACTTGCGCATGACGTAGAAGAAGCGCGCCGCGTCGTTGCCGACCTCATGGCGCAGTTCGCGCAGGGTGACGAACTCGCCGGAGCGCGTCGACATCTGCACCTTGGCGCCGCCGCGGTAGAGCACCGCGAACTGCACCAGCAGCACGTCGAGCCTGGCAGGGTCGTCGCCGAGGGCCTGCAGCGCCGCCTTGACACGCGGTACGTAGCCGTGATGGTCGGCGCCCCAGATGTCGATGACGCGGGCGTAGCCGCGTTCCAGCTTGTTGGCGTGGTAGGCGATGTCGGAGGCGAAATAGGTCTTCTGGCCATTCTCGCGCACGATAACGCGGTCCTTCTCGTCACCGTAGTCGGTGGAGCGGAACCACAGTGCCCCGTCCTTCACATAGGTGTGGCCGCTGTGCTCGAGCCGCGCGATCACCTTGTCCACTGACCCGTTCTCGGTGAGCGAGCGTTCCGAGAACCATTCATCGTAGACGACGCCGAACTCCTTCAGGTCCTGGCGGATGTTGTGCAGGATGGCGTCGAGCCCGGCGTCGAACACCAACCGGTAGTCCCCCCGGCCGAGCAGCGTCTGGAGTCGTGCTATCACGCCGTCGATGTGTGTCTCCCGGTCGCCGCCCGCCGCTTCATCCGCCGGGACGCCGGCAAAGACTTCGGCAGTCGGATGGCGCAGGCGTTCGCCGTGTTCACGGTGCAGGGTGGCGCCAATGTCCCAGACGTAGTCGCCCTGGTAGCCGTTGGCCGGAAACGGGATTTCCTCCCCGCACAGCTCGAGGTAGCGCAGGTAGACGCTGGCCGCCAAAATGTCCATCTGGCGCCCGGCGTCATTGACGTAGTACTCGCGATGCACGCCGTAGCCGACGGCCTCGAGCAGATCGGCCACGGCGGCGCCATAGGCAGCGCCGCGCCCGTGACCGACGTGCAGCGGTCCGGTCGGGTTGGCGGAGACGAATTCGACCTGGACGAGCTGCCCCGTGCCGCGGTAACTGCGTCCGTAGCCCTCGGCCTGTTCCAGAATTTCGCCGATGACGGCGTGGTAGGCATCCGGACCGAGGAAGAAATTTATGAAGCCCGGTCCGGCGATTTCGATCCGCTCGATCTGCCCGTCGGCGGTGATGGCTGCCACGAGACGTTCGGCCAGCTCGCGCGGTTTGCAGCGCGCCGCCCTGGCCAGCGTCAATGCCAGGTTGCTGGCAAAGTCGCCGTGACCGCGTTCGCGCGTGCGCTCCACGAGGATGGCGGGCGTGATCTCCCCGGGCAGGGCGCCGTCTTTCTGTAGTCTGGCAACGGCGCCGGCAAGGATCTGTGCAATGTGTTCTTTCACGGGTGGCGCGCAGCTATGGGCGTGTCGATTATTGACGAATAAGGAATCGTCATCCCCGCGAAAGCGGGGATCCGGTAACCCGTTGATCCTGGAGCGAACGGATTCCCGCTTTCGCGGGAATGACAGGTTTAATCAGAGCTTCCATATGTCCAAATCAGCCGCAAGAACGGAAGGAGACGATGTAGTGCAAGATTACGGAAATTCTTGCGGCCGCTCCGCTGCTTCGGCCGTGCCGGAGTCAGGTGCGCGAGCCTCGCGTTTGTGCGAAGAATAAAACCGGTTCAACGGGCAGCCTATTATCCCCGGCCGCCGCGATCTTGCAAGCGTAACCCGCGCTCTAAAACATGTCCGCGGGATCGACGTCGACGGACCAGCGCACCTTGCGGGCCGCTCTGGTCTGTTCGAGTTGCAGGACCAGGTTGCCGAGTACGCGCTGCAGGCTGCCTCGTTGCGCCGATTGCAGCAGGAGCTGGGCGCGATAGCGCCCGGCGCGGCGTTCCATGCCGGACGGCACCGGCCCCCACACCTCGACATCGGCGGCGCCCAGCTCATGAATCTGCTGCCTGACGTCCTCGAGGAAGCCCGCGGGCAGGGAGGCCTCCATGGCCTCGGCGCGCACCAGGGCGATGTGGCTGGCCGGCGGCAGCCGGGCGGCCTCCCGCTCGGCCAGGGCGGCGCGGGCGAAGGCCGGATAGCCCTGTCGGACCAGCGTTTGCAGCAGGGGATGGTCCGGGTGATGGGTCTGGATGACCACGTGTCCGCTGCGGTCGCGGCGTCCGGCGCGCCCGGCCACCTGGATGATCAGTTGGGCCATGCGTTCGCTGGCGCGGAAGTCGATGCCGAACAGGCCCTGGTCGACATTGAGGATGCCGACCAGCGTGACATCGGGAAAATGATGGCCCTTGGCCAGCATCTGGGTGCCGAGCAGGATACGCCCGTGGCCGGCGCGCGCCTGCTGCAGCAGGCTGGCAAGCTGACCCTTACGGCGCGTGGTGTCGCGGTCGATGCGAAGCCGTTCCACCTCCGGGAAGTATTCGGCCAGCGCCTGCTCGACCCGCTCGGTTCCCTGGCCGAGCGGGCGCAGATCCCCGCCGCCGCATTCCGGGCAGCAGGTATCGGTCGGTCGCTGGCTGCCGCAGTGGTGGCAGCGCAGCTGGCCTTCGGCCTGGTGCACGGTCATACGGGCATCGCAACGCGTGCAGCCGGCGATCCAGCCGCAGTCGTGGCAGATCAGCGTCGGGGCATAGCCGCGGCGGTTGAGAAACAGCAGCACCTGCCCGTTATCGGCGAGATGGCTGCGGATGCGCGAGAGCATTCCCCGGGACAGGCCGTGTTCCAGCGGTTGCCGGCGCAGATCGAGAATTTCGTAAGCGGGCAGGCCGGCGGAGCCGGTCCGCTCCGGCAGCAGCAGCTGCCGGTAGCGCGCCTGGGCGACGTTATAGAGACTCTCCAGCGAAGGCGTCGCCGAGCCCAGCACGACCGGCACGGCGAGCTGCCGGGCGCGCCAGACGGCGAGATCGCGCGCCGAATAGCGCAGGCCATCCTGTTGTTTCAGCGAGGCATCGTGCTCCTCGTCGACCACCAGCACGCCCGGACGGTCGAGCGGGGTGAAGATGGCTGAACGCGTACCAATGACGATGAGAGCCTCACCGCTGCCGGCCCGCCGCCACGCGGCGAGGCGTTCCCGGTCGTTGAGACCGGAGTGCAGCAGCGCGAGCGGAACGCCGAAGCGGCGCCGGAAGCGATCCACCAGCTGCGGGGTCAGCCCGATTTCCGGCACCAGAATCAGGGCCTGGCGGCGCTGGGCAATGACCGCGTCGATGATGCGCAGGTACACCTCGGTTTTCCCGCTACCCGTGACGCCCTCGAGCAGGAACGCGGCGAACCCCTCCAGGCTTTCCCGCACCGCGTCGACGGCTACCTGCTGGGACGCGTTGAGCACATGCCCCGTTTCGCGCTCCGCCGGCCCGCGGGTGTCGCTCGTCGTCAGGGTACAGACCTCGATCCAGCCCTTCTCGCGCAGGATGCGCAAGATCCCGGACGTCGCCTCAAACTCGGCGCGCCGCATGCCTTGCGGTCGGGCATGCAGTTGCCGCAGCACCGCCGACTGTCGCGGCGCACGCCGCAGCGTGGCCGGATCGATGTGTGCGCCGGCCGCGGTGAGTCGCCAGCCGGTATCCTCAAGGTCCGCCGGTGTCTGACCACGCCGCAGCAGTGTGGGCAGCGCCGCGCTCAGGGTCTCGCCGATCGGGTATTGATAGTAGGCGCTGGCCCAGCTCGCCATGGCGAGGACATCGGCGGAAAGCACGGGTGACCGGTCGAGGACGGCGAGTGCGTGTTTCAGTCGCTTGCGGTCGATGCGGCTGTGCGTCGTCACCTCCAGCAGGATGCCGATAGTCGTGCGTGCGCCGAAGGGTACGCGCACGCGCATCCCCGGCAGCAGCGCAGTCGATGTCCGTTGCGGGGGTGGGAGGTAGTCGAAACTGCGGTGGAGCGGGGAGGGAACGGCAATGGTGAGCAGAGATTCGTTCACGGGATGATTATCACCCAGGCGGTAGCGGTGGAGCATCCCCAGTTAGCATTCATCTCTGAGGCGTTTTATGACCAAACAGCGCTAACTCATTCATTCGATTGAGACCCGTTTCTTATCCACAAATTCTGTGGATAACTTTGTGGATGAATTGTTGCAAATCGCGTCCAAGCCCCGATTTTTCCTGACCTGTTGTTAAAATGACCATTTTTTAACCACATCATAATTTAATGTAAAAACAATGAGATGTAGTTAATTCTAATGTGCTCATATACTCAGAAGCCACATTCTGAATCCGAATACCGCAACTGCACCGCGACTGTGCATAAATGCCATGCTGTCATGACAGCGAGTCATACGTAGGATTACGTATTACAGCCGCGAACCCCTTGTCGTAATTAACACTAGACCGGTAAACCGGAGGTCTCCAGAATCCCAGGCAAGCCGTCGCCGGTAGTAACAATAACCCTGAAAATACCAACAAAAAAGGCATCATAGTGACTGGCGGAGTCAGCACGCCGGTGCAAGCCCATCACACCGGGACCAACGACCACAGGGTCGGACGACTCCGTTGGTATGTGCGATGGCCCGGTGTCCCGGCAGATGATGTACCGGGTGCCGGTTTACAGCTGTTTGATGGCGTGGATCAGTTCCCCGGTCATCTCCGCCCCGTCGCCGTAGAGCATGCGCGCATTGTCGGCGTAGAACAGGGCGTTCTCGACACCCGAGAATCCCTTGCCCTGGCCGCGCTTGATGACGATGACGTTCTTCGCCTGGTCCACGTTCAGGATCGGCATGCCGTAGATGGGGCTCTCCGGATTGGTGCGGGCCATGGGATTGACCACATCATTGGCGCCGATCACCAGCACCACGTCGGTCTGCGGAAACTGGGCGTTGATCTCCTCCAGATCGTAGAGGCGGTCATAGGGTACGTCGGCCTCGGCGAGCAGCACGTTCATGTGCCCGGGCATGCGCCCGGCAACCGGATGGATGGCGAACTTGATGTCGATGCCCCGGTCCAGCAGCACCTGCATCAACTCCTTGATCTTGTGCTGGGCCTGCGCCACGGCCATGCCGTAGCCGGGGACGACGATGACCCGCTCGGCGTAGGCCATCATGATGCCGGCATCGGTGGCGTCGATGGGCTTGAGGCTGCCTGTCCACTGTTTCCAGTTCCTCGCCGTGTCCCTCGCCGAAGGAGCCGAACAGCACGTGGCCGATGGAGCGGTTCATCGCCCGCGCCATCAACTGGGTGAGCAGCGTGCCGGCCGCACCCACCACCGTGCCCGCGATGATCATGGCGGCATTGTTGAGCACGAAACCCTCGACGCCGACGGCGAGACCGGTGAGCGCGTTGTAGAGGGAGATGACCACCGGCATGTCGGCACCGCCGATGGGCAGCGTTTTCATTACGCCGAAGGCGAGCGCCAGGGCGAAGAACACCAGCAGGGCGATGCCGGCGGTGTCGCCCGTGTTGATGATCAGGCCGCCGGCGGCGAGCGCCACGACGAACACCATCAGATTGATCTGGTGCTGAAACGCGAAGCGCAGCGGCCGCTTCATCAGGCCCTGCAACTTCGCGAAGGCGATGATGGAACCCGAGAACGACACCGACCCGATCAGCGCGCCCAGCAGGGCCAGGGTAAGAAAAAAGCTCGGAATGAAAGTCACCCTTGAGCAGTTCCACCGCGGCGATCGCGGCGGCACCGCCGCCGCCCATGCCGTTGTAGAGGGCGATCATCTGCGGCATGTTGGTCATGGCCACCCGCTTGCCGGACCACCAGGCGGCGACGCCGCCGATGGCGATGGCGACGGTCATGAGCAGGTAATTCTCCATGCCCGGCCAGAAGAAGGTGATCAGGGTGGCGACCAGCATGCCGGTGCCGGCCCACAGGATGCCCCCGCGCGCCGTGAGCGGCGAGCTCATGCGCTTCAGTCCGAGGATGAAGAGTACGGCCGCGAGGAAATAACTGATCTCGATGACGGTATCCATCAGTGCTTGCCCCTGCCCTTGCTGCTTTTGAACATCTCCAGCATGCGGTCCGTGACCACGTAGCCGCCGACGGCGTTGCCGGCCGAGAGCATCACCCCGAAGAAGCCGATGAACCGCTCCAGCGTCGTGTCGGCATGACCGAGCGCGACCATGGCGCCGACCAGCACGATGCCGTGCACGAAATTCGAGCCCGACATCAGCGGCGTGTGCAGGATGACCGGCACCCGGCTGATCACCTCGTAGCCGGTGAAGGCGGCGAGCATGAAGATATACAGCGCGGTGAATCCCTCGATCATGTGTTTGCCTCCACGAATTCCCGTGTCTGCGCGTGGCGGATCTCGCCCGCATGGGTCATCACCGAGCCGGTGACGATCTCGTCGTCCCAGTCGGGGTTGATTTCCCCGTCGCGCACGATCAGCGGCAGGAAGTTGACCAGGTTCTTGGCGAACATCTCGCTCGCGTGCACCGGCAGCATGGCCGGGACGTTGAGCGGGCCGTAGATGATCACGCAGCTGTGTTCGATGCGGTGGCCGGGCTGGGTGAGTTCGCAGTTGCCGCCGCTGTAGGCGGCCGTGTCGATGATCACCGAGCCGGGTTTCATCATCTCGACCATGGCTTTGGAAATGATGCAGGGCGCGCGCTTGCCCGGCACGCCGGCGGTGGAAATGATGGCATCGGCCTGGGAGACATGCTGGCTGAGGATCGACACCTCCTGCTGCTTCTCCTCTTCGGTGAGTTCCCGGGCATAACCGCCGCTGCCCTGCGCGGTGACCTGCACGTCCACGAATCTGGCGCCGAGCGATTCCACCTGTTCGCGGGTCTCCGGGCGCACGTCGTAGGCCTCGACGATCGCACCGAGGCGCTTCGCCGTGGCGATGGCCTGCAGCCCGGCCACGCCGACGCCGATCACCAGCACGCGCGCCGGACGGATGGTGCCGGCGGCCGTGGTCAGCATGGGAAAGAAGCGCGCGGTCAGTTCGGCCGCCAGCAGCGCGGCCTTGTAGCCGGCGATATTGGCCTGCGAGGAGAGCGCATCCATGCTCTGGGCGCGCGAGAGCCGCGGGACCAGCTCCATGGCGAAGCTCGTAATGCCGCGATCGCGCAGCAGCGCGGTGCGCTCCGGGAATTCATAGGGGTGCAGGAAGCCGATGACGATTGTTCCCTTGCGCAGCTTCTCGATAGCCTCGGGCTTCAGCGGCTGCACCGTGAACACGATGTCGGCCTCGGCGAACAGCGTGTCGGCATCGGGGAGCGATGCGGGCGGAGGTGTATTCGCTGTCGCGGTAGAAGGCGCCCAGTCCGGCATCGGACTGAACCAACACCTGCAATCCCTTTTTGGCGAGCTGTTCGGCGACGCCGGGCACCAGGGCGACACGCCGTTCACCCGGAACGGTTTCTTTGGGTACGGCCACGCTGATCGGCATGGTGATCTCCGAAGGCACTGATCGTGTAAAACATGAGGCCGGGGTAAAACGGGGCTGGACGCCCGCGTGTCCCGCGGCATGCATATGCGATGGGGCGCGCAACGCCGTTCACCCCCGCCGGCGAACTGCGAATATTAGCGGAAATTAATGGGCAGGGACAGTTTTGAATGGCCAAATTGCACCGATCGCGGAGCAGAGAGCGTGCAAAACCTTACTGATCTTGCTGGATAAATCACCTTCGTCCGGTCTGCATAGATCGAGACGTTCTCATGCTGGTTGAGACACAACAACAAATAATCCTCCACAACCGCCTACTCACCCGCCGCATTCACTCAACCGTGACGCCTGGTCTGCAGCTGGCTATAGTGTCTTCGATCCAGAGAGATTCATCCGATCGCGCAACCGGCCGCGTGTGTACTGTTACCGTTCGTGCGGATCGATCTATCAACTGACAGCCAAACCCAACACGGAAATCCCGATGGGCCAGCGATACGTAGAACTTTCCGACAAGCATATTGATTTCATCGCGGAGCAAAAGATGTTTTTCGTCGGCACGGCCACCGCCGACAGCCGGGTGAATGTTTCGCCCAAGGGCATGGATTCATTCCGGGTGCTGGGCAGCCGGCGCGTTGCCTGGCTCAATCTCACCGGCAGCGGTAATGAAACGGCCGCCCATGTACAGCAGTCGCCGCGCATGACCATCATGTTCTGCGCCTTCGAGGGCGCACCGCTGATCCTGCGGCTCTAGGGTACGGCAAAAGTCATTCACAGGATCGATCCCGAATGGGACGGCCTTTTTTCCCTGTTCAAACCCTTGCCCGGCGCACGCCAGATCTTCGATGTCTCGCTGGACCTGGTGCAGACCTCCTGCGGAATGGCCGTTCCGAATTATGCCTATATTGGCGATAGAGAACTGCTCTCGGACTGGGCCGTCAGGAAAGGCGACGATGGCCTGAAGCAATATTGGGAGGAAAAGAACCAGACGAGCATCGACGGCATTTCAACCTACATCGTGACCGAGGACGGCTGATCCATCATTTCGCCGGCACTGCGTGAGACGCCGTTGAAAAGAGCACGTGAAAAGAGAACAGATTTATTTCCTGCATGCCGGATCATTATTCGTGTCAGCACAAATGTGCAGTGGCTAAGTATTTCTACTTATTAAATCGTTGTGTTTGAACTCGTTCTTTTAGATAGAACGTTCTATTGGGAAGAGGGGTAGTACGGAATAACGCTGAATGTTTCGGCCGTCAAGCCAGAAAGAAGTTTCAGTAATGCTTGGAGCTGTTCTATTGGTAAAAACGACTCCGATAGGCTTCGGTTAAATACCGTCGGCATTCATCAGTCTATTTGCGGAGTACAAGTAACATTCAGTTTCGCCTACCCGGAATTTGGTCCGGCGTGATTTTAAGGAATGCAACCTTGAATAAAGGGGCCGGATACAATTTTGTGAGAATTGTATCCGGCCCCTTTTCTGGGGCAGGTTCCTGCGATGGGTCTGGTCGCAGTAAGTGCTTTGGCAGAGCAGTACCGCAGGTGGAGTAAATACCGTATGGCTGCGGATTCCACAACCGGATTTGGTCAATATTCTGAATTCCCACTCGCCTGCCAAACATTCCCTGAGTTAACCTGTGCAGTAGCTGCTTCGGATGTCCCCTCCCGCAGGAAGGACGATGGCATCGGAAGGCAGCTGTTTGATTTTCATCCTGAGGGATCTCCATTGGAAAACATTCCCGCACCGGTCTCCGCCTGGGATCCGCTGCGCCGCCCGGTATTCCGCAGCCTGTGGATCGCCGCCCTGGTCTCCAGCATCGGCAGCTGGATGCAGACCATGGGCGCCGGCTGGCTGATGACCGAGTTGACCCATTCGCCCGTCAAGGTGGCGCTGGTGCAGGCGGCCCAGTCGTTGCCCATGTTCCTGCTGGCGCTGCCGGCCGGTGCACTTGCCGACATCATCGACCGTCGCACGCAGTTGATCGCGGCGCAGGTGTGGATGCTGGTGTTCGCCGGCTTGCTTGCCGCCAGCACCTTCGCGGGGCTCACCACGCCCTGGTGGCTGCTCGTCATGACCTTTCTCATCGGTTGCGGCGCGGCGGTCATGACGCCGGCGTGGTCGGCGTCGGTGCAGGAATGGGTGCCCCGCGCGGAATTGCAGCCGGCGATTGCGCTGATCTCGCTATCCATCAACATCTCGCGTGCGGTGGGACCGGCACTCGCCGGCGTGATTGTCGCCGTAGCCGGCACCGGCATGGTGTTCCTGATCAACACGCTCTCGTTCCTGGCAGTTATCGTCGCACTGCTGCGCTGGAGGCGCCTGCCGACCGTCGTGGGGATGCCAGCGGAGCGCTTGGTCGGGGGATTAAGGAGCGGTTTCCGCTATGCCCGGCATGCGCCGCTGCTGCAGCGGGTGCTGCTGCGGGCGCTTGTGTTTTTTCCTTTCGCCAGCGCTGTGTGGGCACTGCTGCCGGTACTGGTCAGCCAGGAACTGCACGGCGGGGCGAGTCTCTACGGCGTGCTGCTCGGCTGCATCGGCATCGGCGCGGTGGCCGGCGCGCTGCTCATGCCGCGCGTCCACGCCCGCGTTTCCAGGGATCGCCTGGTGGCCTGGGCCACCATCGTTTACGCCCTGGCTAACGCTCTGCTGGCGGCTGTTTCGAACGTCTGGATCGCGGGTCTTGCCATGCTGATGGCGGGCGCCAGCTGGGTGGCGATACTGGCGTCGCTGCAGGTGGCGGCACAGACGGCGCTTCCGCCCTGGGTGCGGGGGCGGGGGCTTGCCATGTACTGGGTGGTGCTGATGGGCGGCATGACCGCCGGTTCGGTGGGCTGGGGTCATATCGCCGAACGGCTTGGCATCCCGTGGGCTCTTGCCGCGGCGGCGGCGTGCCTGGTGGCCGGGGTTCTCTTCTCCTGGCGGCTGCGTATCGGTGGCCACGATGCGGTGGACCTGACACCCTCCGCCGACTGGCCCATGCCGGTGCCCGCGGGCAAGCCGGAACTCGACGCCGGGCCGGTGCTGGTCACTGTGGAGTATCGAATACCACCCGAAAATGTCGGGCGCTTTCTCAAGGCGATGCGTTCACTGCGCCGGGTGCGGTTGCGGGACGGCGCGGTGTACTGGCAGGTTTTCCGCGATATGGAGCAGCCCGAGCGGTTTGTCGAACATTTTGTCACCGAAACCTGGGCCGAGCACCTGCGCCAGCACGGCCGGGTAACGGTGGCCGATCGCGACGTTCAGGAGCGCATTCTCGCGTTGCAGGTGGGTGGCGAGCGCCCCAGGGTCGTCCATTACATCGCAGGCTATGCCACGCTGCAGACGATGGCGATACAGGGCGAGTGATCTTATCCGCTGCACCCGGTTATCCGGCATGGCGTGTGGCGGGAGTCCGACATGCGGGTCTCATTGCCAGATAAGAAGGGTAGGACTGACACTCCAGTCCAGCCAGTACCCATCTGATGCTATCAAATCCAACTACCAATTAACTTACAAGTAATCCATCTACAGTAAGCAACGCAACCCATTGAGTTGCTACCAGAGCTGCGGATCAAGTGCTTTAGCCTCAAGGAGACAGTCGTACATTATCCAGATAGAGTATTCGGGGCGCGGGTAGTGAAGTCACGAAAAGTCCAAATCCCCGGATTCGGCTCATGTCCATGCTGCGATGTGCAGGGCTTCTTTTTACTTCATCAAGGTCTATTTCAATGTGGTTCCATCCATGCATCAGAAGGTATTTGCGATTGAAGCGGTCATCATATTCCTCGTGGCCATCGGCATGTTGAAGATCATGAATCCGGCAGGTAATCTGTAGAGGATTTTCATCGGGATTATAAAGACTGAATTTCAACCTGCTGGCCGATGTCCAGTTACCATCAAAGTATTTGAGTGCTGCACCTGAATATTGATCTGTTGTCAGTGACAGCTTCAGCAGCCTTGTCTGGGCGATTGAAGGCATCGTTTCTATAGATAGCTTGGCACTGCCTGTCCAGCGATCGATTTCGAACGGTGTTTCAAAATCAGACAGAAGCGGGAACTGATGCCTTGCAATCGCTTCATCAATCAGGCTTTTTGTCACCGGCCATAGCTGGACGAGTGAGAGCATCAACACAGTAACCCGCAGGGAGACCCGTAAACTGACGGGTCGTAATTCCGGGCTTGAGGAACCGAATACCAGAACAATAAGACTGCCTGTCAAGTCGCGCAGCACGTCGCCAATGTCCGGCGTACGCGCAGTACCATGCTGCATGAACTCGATCGAAACACCAGCCAGCAGGGTTATAACGAGAATAATGATCCATTGTCCTGCCAAAGACATTTCGGTGACAAAACGCCATCGGAGCAGCAAGCCAGCTAACAACGCGAAATAGACAATATGGCCAATATCCCAGAAATGCGTGAATGAGCGGGATGAGTAATAATCCGGTCCACCCAGAAACAGGAGTACGGAGCCTATTGCGAGGGGAACGACATAGATCCAGTGACGTGCATTTTTGTCAAACATGTTTTGGTTTCGCAAGCGGACTGCACTCGACTATGGAGGCGTTACCGGCAAACCTGTCCTCAAAGGAAAGACAAACTTGTCCATTATCAGGACCTGTTATTCCCTGTAATTGTTCAATCTGAAACCCGGCGGATTGACAGCCGAATTTGAATGACTGTTTAGAGTAGCAGGTCTGGACGATGGCGAATCAGGCGCCCAGCCCCATGTTGATGTAGCCGGTTGGGCAGACCTCGGCGCAGATGTGACAGCCGATGCAGCGGTCGTAGTCGGTGTAGACGTAGCGCCCCATGGTGGCTTGGTCCTTCGGGGTGCGTTTCACGGCATCCTGCGGGCAGTAGATCACGCAGTTGTCGCACTCGAAGCACATGCCGCAGCTCATGCAGCGCCCGGCCTCGGCCCGGGCCTCCTCTTCCGGCAGTCCCTCGAAGCGCTCCTCGAAATGCCCCAGCACCTCGGCCGCGCCCACTCCGGTTTCCATGCGCTGGTGCCGGGCTGAGAACGGGAAGTGCCCGAGGTAGAGCATCTCGTGGGAGATGATTTCCTGCTGGGATCGGTCCTCGTAGTTGTGCACCGCGAACCCGGCGGAATCGGTGCCCCATTCCGGCCCGTGACCGTAGTCCTCCGGCGCGAGTTCGGTCTCGCGCAGCTTGTCCAGCAGCTTGAAGTGATGCACATCCACCTTGGGGCGCCGGTCGACCTCCTTGCGGTTGAGATAGCGGTCGATGCTGTCGGCGGCAATGGCGGCTTGGCCGATGGCCGTGGTCAGCAGGTGCGGGCGTACGATATCGCCGCAGGCAAAATAGCCGGGTTTGCCCGACACCTGGTAATAGGCGTCGCAGCCGATCAGGCCGCGGCCGTTGTCGAAGGACTCCAGTCCTTCCAGGTCGCCGGACTGGCCGACGGCCGGGACCACGAGGTCGCATTCGATGTCGAACTCCGAACCCTCGCGCGGCGTCATCCTGCCACCGATCCAGTCGACCTCGATGACCCGCAGGGCGCGGGCGCGACCGTCCTCCCCCATGATCAGCTCGACCGGGACCAGGCTGCCGCGGATTTTCACCCCTTCCTTCTCCGCGGTTTCCACCTCGTGCTGCGCCGCCGGCATGTTCGCAATCGGCCGCCGGTAGATGAGCAGGACTTCCGATCCCTCGCGCCGGGCGGCGGTGGCGACGTCGTGTGCCGTCAGGTTGCGGATGATGGCTTCCGGTCGGTCGTTCTCGCGGGCGTTCTTGATATGCCCCAGCCGGCGCGCCACCGAGATGACGTCCATCGCGGTATCGCCGCCGCCGATCACCACAACTTTCTCGGCCGTGAATTGCATGCGTCCTTCATTGAAGGCGGCAAGGAAGGCGACGCCGCTCACGCAGTTGGGTGCATCGCCCCCGGGGACGTCCAGTGTGCGGCCCCGCTGCGCACCGATGGTGAGCAGGATGGCGTCGTAGTCGCGCTCCAGCTGATCGAAGCCGATGTCCCGGCCGACCCGCGTGTTGTGCCGGACCTCGACGCCCAGATCGAGTATGCGCCGGATTTCGCCGTCCATGACGTCGCGCGGCATACGGTAGCCCGGGATGCCGTAGCGCGACATGCCGCCGAGTTCGGCGCGTTCGTCGAACACCGTGACGCCGTGACCCAGCCGCCGCAGCTGACAGGCGGCGGCCAGCCCGGCCACGCCGCCGCCGACGATGGCGACCCGCTTGCCGGTTTCCCGCTCCGGTTTGTGGAAGGCGAATCCCTGCGCCAGGGCGTGATCGCCGATGAACTGTTCGACCGCATTAATGCCGACGAAATCCTCCACCTCATTGCGGTTACAGCCTTCCTGGCAGGGGGCGGGGCAGACCCGGCCCATGATGGCGGGGAAGGGATTGGCTGCGGTGGAGCGGCGGAAGGCGTATTCCTGCCAGCTTATGCCGGCGGGCGGCTTCTCGATGCCGCACACGATCTGCAGCCAGCCGCGAATGTCCTCGCCGGACGGGCAGCTGCCCTGGCAGGGCGGGGTGCGGTGCACATAGGTTGGGCATTTGTAGGAGCGATCTTCATTGAAGATTTCCTCAACCCAGCGCTGGTAGGTGTGCTCACCGTCCTTGTAGCGGCGGAAAGTCAGTTTGTCGTCCATCGTCAGGCAAGACCCCGGCAGGATTATTGTTGAACGGGCATATTACTTGAAATCGGTGTTTCATTCCTAGGAGCCTGTCCGAGTAATCTTGTGGCTACTGCGGCGGCGGGCAATCGGTCCATCTCCACGATCCTTCTCGTCAAATGGAACCCTCTATGTCTACTCTAATGATCGCGTAACTGTCCTCGATTTCCTACTCGCCTCGCGACGCACAGATTACTCGGACAGGCTCCTAGCCGAGTGAAGCTGTGACGGCATGTCGTCCACGTGTCCGGGGCTGGCCAGAGCGTGCTCCGCCGACGGTCATCGTTTCAGGGTAGCCTTTTTCCACCAATTCTGTTAAATAACTGACGCAGCGTGGCCTGCTGCGTATTGCACACGGCCACGGCATGGCACCACGGGTCTGGCTATGTTTGAGTTGAATCATCAGGTCTTGCGGACGGACGTTTCCGGTATGCCGATGGAATGGATCGGCTACCAGAACGCCGTGCGTCTGTACTATATGGAACAGGTGGCCTATACTTGCGGCACCCTGCTGTACCGGGTCCATGGTGGGATCAATGCCCGCACCGGCCGGCGCAGCATCATAGAAGTCAATTCCATTATCGCGACCTACGGCAGGAACCACAGCCTCAACCGGCTGCGCGACTGCTACGTGCCGCCGCTCAACAACCTGGCACTGTTCCGCCGCGATTCCCACCTGTGCCTGTACTGCGGCGAGACCTTCCGTCCGAAGGATCTGTCACGCGATCATGTGACACCGATCATCCAGGGTGGCAGGGACATCTGGAACAACGTCGTTACCGCCTGCCGGCGCTGTAACAACCACAAGGCCGGCCGTACGCCGGAGCAGGCCGCCATGCAGCTGCTGGCCGTGCCGTTTACCCCGACCCATGCCGAGTTCATCTACCTGCAGGGGCGGCGGGTGCTGGCCGACCAGATGGAGTTCCTGCGCGCGCACTTTCCCCGCACCAGTCCCCTGCACGGGCGCCTGAGCCCGAGTCCGCGCTAGTAACAGCAGTCTGCCGGTACACTAAGCCGGGATAACCGGGTTACGGACAAGGGATAGTGCGCATGTCACTGTGGGAAGCGATTGGCGACGGCCTCGCGCAAGCTACCGGGGAGCAGGGCACGGCAGCTCCGCTGGGCGCAGTGGGTGGCGGATGCATCAACCAGGCCATGCGACTGAGCTACAGCGGTAACACCTATTTCGTCAAGCTCAACAGCGCCGCTCATGCAGACATGTTCGAAGCCGAGGCGCGGGGCTTGCGCGAGCTGCGTGACAGCGACAGTTTGCGGGTGCCGGAGCCCCTGTGCCGGGGTGCCGACGAACAGTCCGCCTGGCTAGTGCTGGAGGATCTCGCGCTTGGCGGCAGGGGCGATCCGGCAGCGCTCGGCCGAGGTCTGGCGCGCCTGCACCAGGTTACGCAGGCGCGGTTCGGCTGGGTGCAGGACAACACCATCGGCTCCACCCCGCAGATCAATACGCCGGAATCGGACTGGATGGTCTTCTGGCGCGAACACCGCCTGCGGTTCCAGCTCGATCTGGCCGTACGCCATGGTCACGGCGGGCGTCTGCGCGAGCGCGGCGAACGGCTGCTCGATGAATTTCCGCGACTGTTCGCGGAGTATCGACCGATCCCCTCCCTGCTGCACGGTGATCTCTGGTCCGGCAATTACGCCTACACGCGTGAAGGCGAGCCGGTGATTTTCGATCCGGCCGTCTACTACGGTGACCGCGAAGCGGACCTCGCCATGACGGAACTGTTCGGCGGTTTCGGACGCGAGTTCTATGTCGCCTATCGTGAGGCCTATCCGCTCGACGAAGGGTATGCGGTGCGCAAGACGCTCTACAACCTCTACCATGTTCTTAATCACCTCAATCTCTTCGGCGGCGGGTATCTTTCCCAGGCGCAGGGGATGATCGACAGGCTGCTGTCCGAGCTGGGCTAGCACACCTTCGGGTAGTTCTCTTGCTTGGCACCCTGTTCGATTCCCCCACGAGTGAACTCCGGGAGCAAGCGGGACCATGTTGACGCGCCGACGGCTGGGGGTTAGCTTGGGTTGCTTCGTCGACACCACACCATTTTTCAGAGGCCGGTATCCATGATCACGGAATGGATTGCAGATCTCGCGGTACGGGTACTGGACGCTACCGGTTATCTCGGTGCCGGATTGCTGATGGCGCTGGAGAGCATGATCGCGCCGGTGCCGAGCGAGGCGGTGATGCCCTTCGTGGGGTTCCTCGTCGCCGACGGCAAATGGAGTTTCTGGCCGGCGGTCCTCGCCGCTAGCCTGGGCTCGCTCGCCGGTTCGGCGATTTCCTATGCGATGGGCTATTACGGTGGCCGCCCGTTCGTGCTCAAGGTCGGTAAGTATCTCCTGCTCAACACGCATGATCTGGAATGGACCGAGCGGTTTTTCCACGAGTATCGCGGTACCTGGACGGTTTTCTTCTGCCGCTTCATCCCGGTCGTTCGGCATTTCATTTCCATACCGGCGGGCACGGGGCGTATGCCGTTGATGCCATTTCTGGTGGCCACGGGAACGGGAGCCTCGATCTGGAACACGTTCCTGTTGGTCTGCGGGTTGAAGCTGCGCGAGCACTGGCATGTGGTGCAGCAGTACTCACACCAGGTCGATATCGTGGTGGTGCTGCTACTGGTTGCGGGGGCAGTCTGGTTCTATTACTCGCGGCGGCAGCGCGCAACGGGGGATACCCTTCCCTGATGCCGGGGATGATCCAGTTCGCTGAGGTTAATGTGAATGGAATCCCTGGCGTCCTGATGGAATGGCGCTTACCCGTGTGCTCAAACGATGTAGGGCGGGTTAGGCACGCCGTTTGTGCCGTAACCCGCCAGCCGTACCGTCAGGCACTCACTAAGTCAGGCACTCACTAAAAAATTGCATTGTGTTGCTGTGCAACGCCTGGTGGGTTACGCAAAAAGCGCTACCCCACCCAACATATCGACTTGGTAAGTCCCGATCGTGTACCGGTAATATTTACCCGGTTCTCAGAGGTCCGTACCGGCCAGGGTGGCGATCTTGTGGGTCAGCAGCATGCTGGCCAGCACCGCCAGGGTGAACAGGTAGATGCCGGAATGGACCGTGATGCTGGCGATCGCCCCGAGTTTCACCGTCACCACCAGTATTGCCACCACGAAGACATCGAGCATCGACCACTTGCCGAGAAAGGACAGGACATGCAGCTGCCGTTGCCGCCGCGCATTGTCACCATCCTGCGCGTGCAGCAGGCGGTACAGGAGGACCATCTTCCAGGCCGGCATCAGGATGCTGAAGGAAAACACGACAATAAAAAGCAGCGGCTCGCCTTCCGCCAGCAGGTAATAGATGCCTGATACCAGTGAAAATGTGTCGTTGAAGATGTAGAACTGACTGAAGGTGAACATGGGCAGGACGGCGCCGGCGATCAGCATGGCCGAAACGGTAAACCACGCGAGTTTGAGTCTGGTTAAGTTAGGCATTCCCGCATGTTACCGGGGACTGCGCCGGCAAGAGTTCATGCCGGACAAATCGCCTCGTGACTGTCGGCCACAGGTAAGCGGTCGTCGAGCGTACAGGGGGTATTCACAGCGTGTCACGGAAGGACTTGCCCGGCATGAGGTGTCTATGGAGTTGAATCAGAATTAACGTGTTACCCAATAACAATGGCAAGCCCGGATTCGAGAGACGTCGGAATTACCGACTTGCGGCGCTTACTGATGGTACGGCCGGCTGAGTTCATGCACGGCCTCGACCAGCACGCCGGCGTGTTCCGGATCGACATCCGGGTTGATGCCGTGCCCGAGGTTGAAGACATGCCCGGAACCTGCGCCGAACTGGGCCAGCACGCCGGAGACCCGATCGCGGATGACGGCCGGGGAGCCGTAGAGCACGGCCGGGTCCAGGTTGCCCTGCAACGCGACTCGGTCGCCGACGCGCTGGCGCGCCAGCGCCAGATCGGTAGACCAGTCGATGCCGAGGGCATCCGCACCGGTATCGGCCATCGCCTCCAGCCACTGGCAGCCGCCCTTGGTGAACAGGATGACCGGTATCCTGTTGCCGTCGAGCTCCCGCATCAGACCGGCGACGATGCGCCGCATGTACTGCAGCGAGAAGTCGGCATAGTCGTCCTGCGTGAGTACGCCGCCCCAGGTGTCGAAGATCATGACCACCTGCGCGCCGGCGGCGATCTGGGCGTTCAGGTAGTCGATAACCGCATCCGCCAGCTTCGCCAGCAGACGGTGCAACAGCGCTGGTTCATTGTACAGCATGCCCTTGACGTGTGCGAAGCTCTTGGTCGAGCCGCCTTCGACCATGTAGGTGGCCAGCGTCCATGGGCTGCCGGAGAATCCGATCAGCGGCACCCGCCCGTT
The DNA here is from genome assembly GCA_963763115.1 of uncultured Gammaproteobacteria bacterium. Classification (GTDB taxonomy): domain Bacteria; phylum Pseudomonadota; class Gammaproteobacteria; order UBA9214; family UBA9214; genus CAVQCA01. The sequence goes on along the minus strand of CAVXNM010000078.1, from coordinate 73,990 downwards.
GAGTTCACGGCGGATCAGGCGAACGGCGTCGATCACGTAACGCAGTTCCGTTTCCGGGTCGGGATTCCCCAGCGCCTCGACGTCGGCCGCGGTGCGCACCGGTTTGTGAAAACGCGGGCCTTCGCCTTCCTCGAAAAAAAGCCCCAGGCCCATGGCATCCGGGATGGTGAGGATGTCGGAGAACAGGATGGCGGCATCGAGCGGAAAACGGTCGATCGGTTGCAGGGTGACCTGGCAGGCTAGCTCCGGGTTGGTGCACAGGTCCATGAAACTGCCGGCGCGCTTGCGCGTTTCACGGTATTCCGGCAGGTAGCGGCCCGCCTGGCGCATCATCCAGACCGGCGTGACATCGACCGGCTGGCGTAGCAGGGCACGGATCAAACGGTCGTTTTTCAGCTTGGGCATAGTATGTTTCACCGCAGAGACGCAGAGATCGACGGGGAAAGCGGTCAATACGACCTGACTTTACAGATCATTAACTTTATAGATCATTAATAGGTACGGCTACCCGCTCTCCGTTATCGCGGTTGTCGTTATTCGCTGTTTATATTTATAGTGGCATCCATAAACACCATTTTCACCGCAAAGAACACAGTGAAATTCTTTAACGAAATCAATTAAAAATTTGCGTTCTTTGCGTCTCTGCGGTGAGTTTTATCAAGTCAGTCAGCTATCACCACCGACTACCGCGGCAGCTCGGATATGCCCATTAAGAACTCATCGATTGCCCGGGCGCATTGCCGTCCCTCACGGATGGCCCAGACGACCAGCGACTGGCCGCGGCGCATGTCACCGGCGGCGAACACCTCGGGCAGGGATGTTTGGTAGCGTTCGGTGTCAGCCTGGACATTGCCGCGCGCATCCAACGCCACACCCAGATCCTGCAGCATGCCTTCACGCACGGGATGGACGAAGCCCATGGCGAGCAGCACCAGGTCGGCCTTGAGACGAAACTCGCTGCCCGGAATCTCCTCCATGTTCCAGCGGCTCTGTTCGTCGCGTTTCCAGTTCAGCCGCACGCAATTGATGGCGCTGACTACACCGTTGCTGCCCTCGATGGATTTGGTGGCGACGGCCCATTCACGCTCGGCACCTTCCTCCTGGGAGCTGGAAGTGCGCAGCTTGTTGGGCCAGTCGGGCCAGGTCAGACCCTTGTCTTCCTGATCCGGCGGGCGCGGGAGGATTTCTAGCTGGGTCACGGAGAGTGCGCCCTGGCGGAACGAGGTGCCGATGCAGTCGGAGCCGGTGTCGCCGCCGCCAATCACGATGACATGTTTGTCCGCAGCGCTTATTGCCTGCGCCGGATCGATCTCGTCTCCGGCATTGCGCCTGTTCTGCTGCGGCAGGAAGGTCATTGCGAAATGCACGCCATCGAGTTCCCTGCCGGGGACTTCCAGATCGCGCGGCTGTTCTGACCCGCCGGTGAGCCCCACCGCATCGAATTCCTCAAGCAGTTTCCGGGTAGGCAGAGTGACGCCGATGTGTACGTTGGTGCGAAAGGTTACCCCCTCGGCAAGCAGCTGCGCGATGCGCCGGTCGATGTGGTGTTTTTCCATTTTGAAATCAGGTATGCCGTAGCGCATCAATCCACCGATGCGGTCGTGCTTTTCGAATACCTCGACCTCGTGGCCGACGCGCGCCAGCTGCTGGGCGCAGGCAAGCCCCGCCGGACCGGACCCGACGAGGGCGACGCGCTTGCCGGTTCTGCGCCTGGCGGGTTGCGGGCTTATCCAATTGTTCTCCCAGGCCTTGTCGATGATGGCGCATTCGATGGTCTTGATCGTAACCGGCTTGTCATCGATGTTCAGGGTGCAGGCGGCCTCGCACGGCGCCGGGCAGATGCGGCCGGTGAATTCCGGGAAATTGTTGGTTGAGTGCAGCACCGCCAGGGCTTCACGCCACTCTCCCCGGTAGACTAGGTCATTCCAGTCCGGAATGATGTTATTGACCGGACAGCCCTGGTGACAAAAGGGTATGCCGCAGTCCATGCAACGGGCGCCCTGACGGCTGGCCTCCTTCTCATCCAGCGGGATGATGAACTCCCTGTAATGATTCACCCGGTCGGCGGGTGGGGCATAGGAGCGGTCAACCCGTTCGAATTCCATGAAACCGGTGGGTTTGCCCATGTTCAACGCCCCCCGCCGGCGGCCTGTACCGCCGTCACTTTCGCTGCTTGCATTTCCTGCAGGGCACGCCGGTAATCGACCGGCATCACCTTGACGAATTTCGGCAGGTAGTCGTTCCAGTTTTCCAGGATATGCCGGCCGCGGGTACTGGCGGTGTAATGCACATGCCGTTCGATCAGTTGCCGCAGACGCCAGGCGTCATGGCGGGTTATGTCGTGACGAATGTCGACCAGTCCATGCGTTTCCAGGTCGCCGCCCTGGTGATCGAGCTGTTCCAGCGCTTCGTCCTCGGCGGCGATGGGTTCGAGTTCAACCATGGCAAGGTTGCAGCGCTGCTCGAAGTCGCCACGCTCGTCCAGAACGTAGGCGATGCCGCCACTCATGCCGGCGGCGAAGTTGCGTCCGGAATCACCGAGCACGACGACGATGCCCCCGGTCATGTATTCACAGCCGTGGTCACCAACGCCTTCGACCACCGCTGTGACGCCTGAGTTGCGCACCGCGAAGCGTTCACCGGCCACGCCTCGGAAATAGCACTCCCCGCTGATGGCGCCGTACAGGACGGTGTTGCCGACAATGATGTTTTCCTCGGCGATGATCGGGGCTTCTGTGGGTGGATAAACAACCAGCCGGCCGCCGCTCAGGCCCTTGCCGACGTAGTCGTTGCCCTCGCCGATGAGTTCGATGCTGACGCCGTGCGCGACGAAGGCGCCGAAACTCTGGCCAGCCGTTCCGCGCAGGGTGATGCTGATAGTGTCCTCTGGTAGTCCCGTATGGCCATAACGGCGTGCGACTTCCCCGGAGAGCATGGCGCCGACGGTCCGGTTGGTGTTGCACACCGGCAGCTCGATACGCACCGGCGTCCCGTTTTCCAGTGCTGGTTGCGCCAGCCGGATCAGTTCGTTGTCCAGTGCCTTGTCCAGTCCGTGGTCCTGGATTTCGCAGTGGTGGATGGCAGTGCCCGGCGCGGCGGCCGGTTTGTACAGGATGCGCGAGTAGTCGAGTCCCCGTGCCTTCCAGTGATCGATGGCATGGCGCATGTTGAGGCGCTGGGACTGGCCGATCATATCGTCGAACTTCCGGTAGCCGAGTTTCGCCATCAACTCGCGGATTTCCTCCGCGACGAAAAAGAAGTAATTCACCACGTGCTCCGGTTTCCCGGTAAAGCGCTTGCGCAGCACCGGATCCTGGGTGGCAACGCCGACCGGGCAGGTGTTGAGGTGGCACTTGCGCATCATGATGCAGCCTTCCACGATCAGGGGCGCGGTTGCGAAACCGAACTCGTCCGCGCCGAGCAGGGCGCCCACGACCACGTCGCGCCCGGTGCGCATGCCGCCGTCGACCTGCACCGCGACGCGCCCGCGCAGGCTGTTCAGCACCAGCGTCTGGTGGGTTTCGGCGAGTCCGATTTCCCACGGCAGGCCGGCATGCTTGATCGAGGTGAGCGGGCTCGCGCCGGTGCCCCCGTCATGCCCGGCGATGGTGACGTGATCCGCGTACGCCTTGACTACACCTGCGGCGACTGTGCCTACGCCGACCTCGGAGACCAGCTTGACGCTGATGTCGGCCCTGGGGTTGGCGTTTTTCAGGTCGTGAATCAGCTGTTTCAGATCCTCGATGGAATAGATGTCGTGATGCGGCGGCGGTGAGATCAGGCCGACACCCGGGGTCGAATGGCGCACTTCGGCGATGGTTGCATCCACCTTGTGCCCCGGCAACTGGCCGCCCTCGCCAGGTTTTGCGCCCTGCGCGATCTTGATCTGGATGACATCGGCGTTAACCAGGTACTCGGTGGTCACGCCAAAGCGTCCGGAGGCCACCTGCTTGATGGCCGAGCGCCTGGAATCGCCGTTCTCCATGGGTTTGAAACGTTCCGGCAGCTCGCCGCCCTCGCCGGTGTTGGACTTGCCGCCGATGCGGTTCATGGCGATGGCAAGCGTGGTGTGCGCCTCGTAGGAGATGGAGCCGAAGGACATCGCACCGGTTGAGAAACGCTTGACGATCTCCTTCGCGGATTCCACTTCCTCGATCGGCACCGGCTGCGACGCGAAATTGAGCTCGAACAGCCCGCGCAGGGTCAGCAGGCGTTCGTTCTGCTCGTTAACGAGGCGGGCAAATTCACGAAAGGTCCAGGCGTCATTGGCGCGGGTCGCATGCTGCAGTTTTGCGATGGTGTCTGGCGTCCACATGTGGTCCTCGCCGCGCAGCCGGAAAGCGTAATCACCGCCCACATCGAGCTTGTCCCGATAGATCGGCGCATCGCCGTAGGCATCCCGGTGCCAGCGCATCGTTTCCTCGGCAATCTCCCGGATACCGGCGCCCTCGATGACCGACGCTGTACCGGTGAAATAGCTGTCCACGAAATCGCTAGCCAGGCCGACGGCGTCGAAGATCTGCGCGCCGCAATACGACTGGTAGGTGGATATGCCCATTTTGGACATGACCTTGAGCAGGCCCTTGCCGACGGATTTGATATAGCGGTCGCGGAGTTCATCGTTGCCTGGCTTCTCCGGCAGACGCTCGCGCAGCGAGGCCAGGGTTTCGAAGGCGAGGTAGGGGTTGATGCCCTCGGCGCCGTAGCCGGCCAGCGTCGCGAAGTGATGCATCTCGCGCGCGGTGCCGGTTTCGACGACCAGTCCCGATGCCGTGCGCAATCCGCTGCGTACCAGGTGATGATGCACCGCGGAGGTGGCCAGCAGGGCGGGGATGGCGACATGGTCGATGTCGGCGCTGCGGTCCGAGAGTATCAGGATGTTGAAGCCGTCACGCACGGCCTCCTCGGCCTGACGGCACAGGTCGGCAACGGCGGGTTCCATGCCGTCAGGGCCCTGTTCTGCCGGATAGCAGATGCTGAGCGTGCAGGTGCGAAAGGCGCCCGCCGTATGGTCCTCGATGCGGCGGATGCGTTCAATGTCGTTGTTGGTCAGGATGGGCTGGCTGACTTCGAGGCGCATGTGCTCGCCGGCCGACTGGTGGCCCAGCAGGTTGGGTCTTGGGCCGATCAGCGATACCAGCGACATCACCAGTTCCTCGCGTATCGGATCGATCGGCGGGTTGGTCACCTGGGCGAAATTTTGCTTGAAGTAGTTTGCCAGCGGTTTGGGTTTCCTCGACAGCACCGCGATCGGATTGTCGGCTCCCATGGAGCCTATCGCCTCCTGGCCGGTGACCGCCATCGGAGTCATCAAAAATCGGATATCCTCCTGGGTATACCCGAATGCCTGCTGCCGGTCGAGCAGGGTGGACGGATCGGGCGCCATCGGACTGACCTCGCCTGGAAGGGTTTTCAGGTGTATCTGGGTCTTGTCCAGCCAATCCTGGTAGGGGTAGCGCCCGGCAAGCCCGGTTTTCAGCTCGCCATCGTCGATGATACGTCCCTGCTCCAGGTCGATAAGAAACATCTTGCCGGGTTGCAGGCGCCATTTCTTGACGATTCGCTCCTGCGGTATGTCGAGCACACCCATTTCGGAAGCCATAACCACCAGGTCGTCGTCGGTAATCAGGTAACGGGCCGGGCGCAGGCCGTTGCGGTCCAGGGTTGCGCCTATCTGGCGTCCGTCGGTGAAGGCAACCGCCGCCGGGCCATCCCATGGTTCCATGAGCGCGGCGTGGTACTCGTAGAAGGCGCGCCGCTGCTCATCCATCAAGGGGTTACCGGCCCAGGCCTCCGGGATCAGCATCATCATGGCGTGTGAGAGCGAATAGCCGCCGGAAACCAGAAGTTCCAGCGCGTTGTCGAAGCAGGCCGAATCCGACTGCCCCTCGGCGATCAGTGGCCAGAGCTTGTGCAGATCGTCACCGAACAGCTTCGACCGCAGCGAATGGCGGCGCGCGTGCATCCAGTTGAGGTTGCCGCGTAGGGTGTTGATTTCGCCGTTGTGCGCGATCATGCGGAACGGATGCGCCAGATCCCAGGAGGGGAAGGTATTGGTCGAGAAACGCTGGTGTACCAGGGCCAGGGCCGACGTCATGCTTTCATCGCTCAGGTCCGCATAGTAGCGGACCACCTGGTTGGCCAGCAGCATGCCCTTGTAGCACAGGGTGCGGGATGACAGGGAGGGCGCATAAAAGCATTCCCGGCCCTCCAGGCCCGAGTCACGCACCTCGTTTTCCACCTGCTTGCGAATTACGAAGAGTTTGCGCTCGAAGTCATCGCCCGCGGCGGTGCTCGCACCACGGCCTATGAAAACCTGGCGCACGAACGGTTCGACCTGTTTGACGCTTTCACCCAGACCGCTATTATCGGTAGGGACATCACGCCAGCCCAGCAGGGTCTGGCCTTCGGCGTTGATATAACGGGTGATGATTTCCTCGCACTGCCTGCGCGTGGCTCCGTTGCGTGGCAGGAACAGCATGCCGACACCGTAGTCTCCTGCGGCGGGTAGCGTTATCCCCAAATCCGTACACTCCTTGCGCAGGAACGCATCCGGAACCTGCATCAGGATGCCGGCGCCGTCACCGGCCAGCGGATCCGCACCAACCGCGCCGCGATGGGTCAGATTCACCAGTATTCGCAGACCGTGGTGGATGATGGAGTGACTTTTCTTACCCTTGACATTGGCGATAAACCCGACGCCGCAGGCATCATGCTCATTGGCGGGGTTGTAGAGCCCTTGTCGGGGTGGCAACATGCCGTGCTTCATTGGCAATACCCTGTGGTTGTGCGCTTTCAGCTGTTCGCAGATTCGCGAGACCATTGCGAAGAAAGTCGCAGATACAATGCGTTACATTTCAAATCCGGTATCGGCCTGCGGACGGCGGCAGCGCATCAACCAGCGGCCAAAAGGCCAAGTAGTATAGCGCCGCATGACCTGGTGTTCAATTTGCGGCCTTGGGTTTTTCCTTAGTCATAACAGGTATTTGCAATGCCGACGTGCGGGTCGGTCAGGTTTGCGACTGCATGAAGACGACAAGATAGCCTCGCTTGAGCTGTTCATCGCGGACCCGGATCAGGGCCGCTTCGGCTTCTTCTCGATCCGCATAGTGCTCGCGCAGGACGCGACCCCCGGAACCCTGATATCCCCACTCACGTATCAACGTCCAGCCCTCGAGCAGGTCCTCCTGCAGGTGTAGGTGATAGTAGCGCGGCGGATGCTCACCCTGAGGTGGAATTTGCATGTAGAGTCGCACTGGGAGTCGCCGTTCGGTAATGAGGTGTTATGATACTATGCTGCAACCAGCAACGGATCATTTATCCCGGCAAATCATACCCATACTGCCGTGAACCGGGGCTCGAGTGATTATGGCTGAAGAATAACGTGTCAGCTTGCAGAATCGGTTTTTTATCGGGCAGTGTCCGGACACGGGAAACGATGTCTATATGCCCGGATTGAAGGTGCGTTCGTATTCCGCGATCGCATAACGGTCCGTCATGCCGGCGATATAGTCTGCAACCACACGTGCCCGCCCGTCTTTTCCGTGTTGCTCCTCTTTCATGGCCGCTTGCTGCTGGACATCCGACGGTAGTAGGCGCGGGTCATCATGAAAGACGGTGAACAGGGCGGTAATGGTTCGCGCCGCTTTGGCCGTCATCCGATGTACCCGGTAGTGTCGGTAGAGTCGGGTGCGCAGGAAACGTTTGAGCTCCAGATTCTGATCATGCATGCCGCCACTGAAGGCGATCAGCGGCTTGTCCTGCTCGCGTACCACGTCGATGTCGGCGGGAGCGGTCTCCTCGAGGTAGCGGTTGCTGGTTTCAATCAGATCAACCACCTGGCGGTTGATGATGCGCCGCACCACTTCATGAACGGTGCGCCGCGGTGACAATGCCGGGTAATGCATTCGCACCTCCCCGTATTGTTCACGGAACAGCGCGACCTCGCTCAGTTCATCCACTGTGATCAGTCCGGAACGCAGGCCGTCATCGACATCATGACTGTTATAGGCGATTTCATCGGCCAGGTTGGTCAACTGAGCTTCCAGCGATGGCTGCCCCTTTTCCAGAAAACGGCGCCCCAGTTCGCCAAGGGTTTCGGCATTTCTGCGTGAACAGTGTTTGAGGATGCCTTCGCGGCTTTCGAAGGTAAGGTTCAATCCGGGGAACGCGGCATAACGCTCTTCCAGTTCATCAACTACACGCAGTGATTGCAGATTGTGTTCAAAACCGCCGAAATCCTGCATACAGGCATTCAGCGCATCCTGGCCCGCATGGCCGAACGGTGTGTGGCCAAGGTCATGGGCAAGGGCGATGCTCTCGGTGAGGTCTTCGTTGAGCCTGAGCGCGCGCGCTATCGAACGGGCAATCTGGGCGACCTCGATGGAATGCGTCAACCGGGTGCGGAACAGATCGCCTTCATGATTGACGAATACCTGTGTTTTGTATTCTAGGCGGCGGAAGGCGGCGGAGTGAATAATCCGGTCGCGGTCGCGCTGGTATTCGCCGCGGTAGGCAGGCGCGGGCTCGGTATGGCAGCGTCCTTTGCTGCAGGCGCTTGTCGCGGCATAGGGCGCGAGTGTCGCGTCGCGAATTGTGGCGGGGTCACTGCTCACGGACGTCAGGCGGCGCGGGTCAATGTTTGACTCAACAGGGTGGCGCTGAAATCACCGGTTATCACGGCGCTGCCAATCGCCTTTAGCAGGACGAGCCGCAAGCCGCCGTCCACAACTTTCTTGTCGATGGCCATGAGATCCATGAACTGCGCCTCGTCCATTGCCTCCGGCGGAGACGTCGGCAGGCCGGCGCGTTGCAGCAAATTCTCGATACGCTCAACATCCGATCCCGCTAACCATTGATGCCGCGCCGACAGGTCGGCCGCCATCAGCATGCCGGCGGCTATGGCCTCACCATGCAGCCAGTTGCCGTAGCCGGTCCCGGTTTCGATGGCGTGACCGAAGGTATGGCCTAGGTTGAGCAGGGCGCGCCGGCTGCTTTCACGTTCGTCGTTGGCGACGATTTCCGCCTTGATCGTGCAGGAGCGATCTATGGCATAAGCGAGCGATGGCTTGTCACGTGCGCTGAGCCGCTCGATATTCTGTTCAAGCCAGGCGAAGAAACCTGCATCATGGATCAGTCCATACTTGATGACCTCCGCCAGTCCGGCGGTCAGTTGCCGCTGATCCAGTGTATCCAGCGTATCGGTGTCGATCACTACACAACCGGGTTGATGGAAGGCCCCGATCATGTTTTTTCCCAACGGATGGTTGACTCCCGTTTTGCCGCCCACCGATGAATCGACCTGTGCCAGAAGGGTGGTCGGTAGCTGCAAAAAGGCCACGCCCCGCTGATAACAGGCGGCGGCAAAGCCGGTAATATCGCCGATGACCCCGCCACCCAGGGCGACGAGCGTGCAGTGTCGGTTGAAACGATGCTCGAGTAGGCCGGTAAAGACGGAATTCAGGGTCTCGATAGTCTTGTACTGCTCCCCGTCGGGAAGAATGACCGTGTCCCGATCGAACCCGACCAGCAGCTCCATGATGCTGTCAAGATAGAGCGGGGCGATGGTTTCATTGGTGACCACCATAACCTGCCTGCCACTGATATGTTCGGTAATCAGTTCGGGTTTCCGTAGCAATCCCGGTCCGATGTGAATGGGGTAGCTCCGCTCACCGAGGTAGACTGTCAGTGTTTTCATCGCCTGATTGCCACGTCTGAATCAAAAAGCAGCCTATAGGATATATGGATACGCGGGGCAAAAAAACCGCAGAATAAACCGCTTATCTCAGTTTAAGCTTGCGTATGATCTGGTTGACGACCGCCATGACACGTTTGCCATCCGTATCGATCACCAGGTCCGCGATCTCGCGGTACAGGGGGTCTCGCTGATGCATGAGATCGTCCAGACGCTGGCGCGGATTATCCGTTTGCAGTAGGGGCCGATTGCGGTCATGTTTGGTGCGTGCGAGTTGCTGGTTTACAGAGGCGTGCAGGTATATCACCTGACCGCGTTCTGCCAGGTTTTTGCGGTTATCAGCATCCAGAATGGCGCCGCCGCCGGTGGCGAGGACAATATTTGACAGGGAGGTCAGCTCATCGATGACGAGCCGTTCCCGCTTGCGGAACCCTTGCTCGCCTTCCAGCTCGAAAATCAAAGGGATATCAACACCTGTCCGATCCTCGATTTCACGGTCACTGTCATAAAAGCTCATTCTGAGCTGACTGGACAGCTGCCGACCGATGGTGGATTTTCCGGCCCCCATGGGGCCTGTCAGAAACAAGCTGCCCGGCGTTTTCATGCCGGGCAGGTATGCCAGAAACTGCGTTCGCTGGCAAGCGCCAGGAACGTCTGGGGATCAGAGGTGGAAGCTTTCCTTGACGATCTTCGGCGTAATGAAGATGAGCAGTTCGGACTTGTCGTCTTTCTTCCGCGTGGTCTTGAACAGCCAGTCGACCATCGGGAGCTCCCCGAAGAACGGCACCCGGTCGACCTCATCCAGCTTTTCCCGTTCGTAGATACCGCCGAGCACCAGGGTTTCGCCATTGTCCACCAGGACCTGGGTGCCCACCTCCTTGGTATCGATGCTGGGAACGCCGTTGAAGACCCGGCCCACGCTGTCCTTGTTGACGTTGAGGTCCATGATGATGCGGTCATCTGGCGTGATTTGCGGCGTGACTTTCAGGCTGAGGACGGCCTTCTTGAAGGACGTGCTGGTGGCGCCGCTGGATGAGGCCTCCTGATAGGGTATTTCGGTGCCTGCCTCGATATAGGCTTCCTTCTGGTTGGAGGTCAGCACCCGGGGACTGGAAATGACCTCACCTTGTCCTTCCGCCTCCATGGCATTGAGTTCCAGCTGCAGCAGGTGGCTTCCCAGCTTGCCGACGGCAAGTCCGATTGAACCTGTCGGGTTGGTAACACCGAGATCGGTGATCAGGCCGGTAATGCTGCTGCCAGCCGGCACCTCGAAGGGGGTTACAGGGTTTGTAATAAGGTCACCTGGCTGTTTGCCGCCGACGACCAGGACGTGATCGTCATTGTAGTCAACCGTCTTGCTGTAGCCGAACTTCACGCCCAGATCCCTCGCAAAGTTATTATTGGCAATCACGATGCGTGATTCGATCAGCACCTGCCTGACGGGGATGTCCAGTCGCGCTACCAATTTACGTATATCCGCGAGCTTGCTGGCGGTATCCTGAACCAGCAAGGTGTTGGTGCGTTCATCTATCGTTGCCGTGCCGCGGTCGGAGAGCAGCGAGGTATCGGAACTCTTCAGCAGCTTCGCGATATCGGCGGCCTTGGCATAATTGACCTGGATGAATTCCGAATAGAGCGGCTCCAGTTGCTTGATCTGCTTCTGGGACTCGAGTTCAAGTTTTTCCCGGGCGGCAATTTCCTCGCTGGGTGCAATCAGCATGACGTTGCCGGTTTGACGCATCGCAAGACCCTTGGTTTTCAGGATCAGGTCCAGTGCCTGGTCCCAGGGGACGTTCTTGAGACGCAGAGTCAGGCTGCCCTTGACCGTATCACTGACCACGATGTTGATTCCGGTGAAATCCGCGATGAGCTGCAGAACGGAGCGCACCTCGATGTCCTGGAAATTAAGGGACAGGCGCTCGCCCTTGTAGCCAAACTCATCCTTTTTACGCTCTTCCGCCTCTTCCTTGGTTATCGCCTTGACTTCAATGGTGAATTCGTCATTGGACTGATAGGCGAGGTAATCGTACTCACCCATCGGTGTGATAACCATGTGTACATTATCGCCCTTGGTGAAAGTATCGATAGTCTTTACAGGCGTGGCGAAGTCCAGTACGTCCAGGCGCCGTGCCAGATCACCGGGCAGTATGGCGCGATAGAAGTCAACGACTACATTACCGCCTTCCTGCTGGATGTCCACCGGAATCGAGGGGTCGGAGAGACTTACAATAACGCGGCCCTCGCCATGTTCACCGCGCCGGAAGTCGACATTCTTAATCTGGGGGCGTGCACCGCCCTTGGCTGAGGTTACCGCCGCGCTGGCGACGCTTTCTTCCTTGCCACCGCCCTGTATGGTCAGCACGACCTTGTTGCCTTCGGTATGTGCTTCGTACGGTACCATTTCTACCAGGTTGACCACGACCCGGGTGCGTCCCTGAGCCTCAATAGCGGTCATGCTGTCTGCCATACCGATGCCGATGCTCTGGGTGCGTTGGGCAAGGTCGTTCTTTGTGGCGGGAAAGTCCAGCGCAATGCGTGCCGGATTATCGATGGTGAAGCTCAACGGCGCTGTTGCGGTATTGCTCAACGTCAGGACGATCTGCGTCTTGTTGCCCGGAAGACCGGCAAATTCGACTGATTTCAGCGAGTTTGTTGCGGTCTGCTCGCCCGCATAGGCGTTAGTAATACTGACGCCGATCAGTATGTAGCCAGTAATCAGCAGGAGAGCCCGACCGCCTCTGGCCAATCTTCTCGTGGAGTCGACTAGTTTTGCTGCGTATGCCACTGGTCTGCGAGTGCTATTTCCGGTCATTGCGATTCCCCCGTGGGATTATTCGCTGATTGCAATGGAAGCCTGGCGTTCCATCCAGCCTCCGAGTCCATCAGGAATGATTTCCGTAAGTTCAACTTCAAATTCTGTAACCCTAGTGATCTTGCCGTGGTTCTGGCCCATATAATTTCCGGGTTGCACGCGATGGATAGCATCATCCTTGTCAAGTATCAGCGCCCAGGTTTCCTGACCCTTCTCCATGGTTCCAACCATGCGCAAGCTGTCCAGCGGATACTCCTCAAGAGGTTCGGTAGGGCGATCGAAGTCGGGTTTGATTCCACTACCGCCGGTCTGTGCCACAGCAGCGGGTGGGTGCGAGAAGACCGGCTGCGTGAATGGGTCGCGCAGTTCATTGGCCTGATAGGCGAATGATTCAAAGGGCTCGAACTCGGGCAGCGGTTCTATGGAAGATTTTTGCTGGCTTTTAATATCCGCAACGTAGGTTTCCAGGTCGGCCGTTGGGTTGTTCGAGCAGGCTGCAATCATGCACGCCACGGATGCCATAGCCAGCCAATGCAGGTACTTGCGATCCCTAATCATTTCTTGCGGCCTCCCTTCTTTCCGCCAGCCTTTTTCTCTTGCGGACGTTCGCTTTCCTCCAGATAGCGATAGGTTTTGGCGGTCATATCCATGACAAGGAGTGCGTTATCCCCTTTGCCCCGTTTTTTAATGCTTATATTATGTAGTGTTACGATACGGGGAAGGGCGGCAACACCGCTGACAAAATCCCCGAACTCATGGTATGTACCTATGACGCGAATGCTGATGGGCAGCACGGCATAGAATTCCTGGGGAATTTCAGCCCCGGGTTTGAATAGTTCAAATTCCAGCCCGCTTGCCAGACCCGTTTGCGAGACGTCAACCAGCAAATCCGCAACCTCGGTTTTGTTGGGTAACTGGCGCAGCATGGCACCAAAGGATTCACGCATCTCCGTCAGTTGTTGTTCGTAGGCTTCCAGGTTGGCTGCCTGCTGGGCTTTCTTCTCGAATATGACCTTCAGGTCGAGTTCTTTCTGCTCGGCTGCCTGGAGTACCGCCATCTGGTCCTTTATATGGAACCAGTAGCCCAGAAAGATCACGCCACCCATAATGAACAGAATCACAACCACACGGGCAGCGGCCGGCCAGCGGGAAATATTGGACAGATCTAGATCATTCAGGTCGAAGTTCATGAGCCACCCTCTTTCTGACCGGCCTCGTCACTCTGGGGCTTGTGTGTTTTCTGCTTGCCGCGCAGGTTGAAGTTGGCAACCCGGGTACGGTTCACTTCAGTGGTCTTGATCAGGTCCAGACGCGGTGCTGTCAGCCAGTCGGATGCGTCAATATTGCGCATATAGTCAGATACCCTGGCATTTGATTGAGCGACACCGCCCATATCCAGGCTTCTACCTTTCTGTGTGAAGGATTTCAGATAAACGCCGTCTGGCAGAGTGCGAACCAGTTCGTCCATCAAATGTACGCTTTCTGGCCTGCTGCGCTGCAATTCCTGAATGACATTCATTCGAGCGAGGAGATCGGCCTTCATCTTCTCAAGTTCCTTGATCCTGCCAATGCGCTGGTCGAGGATCGTGATCTGCGCCTTCAGGAATTCGTTGCGCTGATTCTGATTGTCAATAAGACCGTCAATGTGAAAATGGGCCAGCAATACAATCAGCGCTGCGACTAGAGCGCCGCCGGCTGCAGATATTACAAATTCACGCTGTTTCTGCTTGCGTAGCTCTTCACGCCATGGGAGCAGGTTGATCTTTGCCATGTTAGTCGAAGCTCCTCAAGGCCAGCCCGCAGGCAATCAACAGAGCGGGCGCGTCATTGCTGAGCGTCTGCGGTTTTACACGTGCAGACAATGACATGGAAGCGAAGGGGTTGGCAATGCTGGTATCGACACCCAGTCTTTCCTGAATCAATTCATCCACGTTGGGTATGGATGCACCACCGCCTGCCAGCACGACATGGTCAACCTTGCTGTGGGGGCTGGATGAATAGAAGAACTGCAATGAGCGACTTGCCTGCTGCGCCATGGCTTCCTTGAACGGCTCAAGGACATCGGTGACATAGTTCTCCGGCAACCCACCCTGTCGTTTCGCCATGCCGGCTTCCTCATAGGAAAGTCCATAGCGCCGCATGATCTCTTCAGTCAGTTGCTTCCCGCCAAATACTGTGTCACGGGTGTAGATGCTTTTCAGGTCATGCATGACATTGAGGGTGGTCATGGTGGCGCCGACGTCAATAACGGCGATGGTCTTTTCCACGCCCTGATCCGGCATCTGGTCAGCAAGCAGTGCAAAGGCGTTTTCGCTGGCAAATGATTCAACGTCAATAACTTGGGTAATCAGGCCGCCGGTTTCTACCGCCGCATTGCGCATGTCGACATTCTCGCTTCGGCATGCGGCCAGCAGAACGTCTACCGTATCGGGATTTTTTTCTGACGGTCCAATGACCTCGAAGTCGATATTTACCTCATCGAGCGGGTAGGGGACGTACTGGTCCGCCTCGAACTGGATCTGGCTTTCCATATCGTCCTGAGACAATCCGGCAGACATGGTAATGGTTCTGGTAATCACCGCCGATCCCGCAACCGCAACCGCGGCATGCCGAGTGCGCGTGCCAGAGCGTTTAACTGCACGGCGTATCGCTTCACCGACGGCTTCTACGTCAGTAATATTCTTTTCGACGACGGAGTTGGGAGGCAGCGGCTCGACTGCGTAGCTCTCTACGCGGTAACGTAGACCGCTGCGGCTGAGTTCCAACAGCTTGACAGCAGTGGAACTGATATCGACACCTAGGAGCGGCGGTTTAGTCCGTTTGAATAGTTGCGCAAATGGCACAATATTTCCTTTTAATTACCCACTGTTGGACAGATAAGGTAGTTCGGCGCATTAGAGAGCATTGCCAACTGTTTGTCAACCAAAGTGCATGCTCAATTGCATACTGTGGTGTTAGTTATCGGACGAACTCCCCCCGGGTTGAGAAAAATTTTAAACTTCCACCGACCGATTTCTTTTATATGCATTCCTTCCGGCCTATTCTATGATTCCCATCACAGGATTTCCGCACCATCATGATTTTTAGACATCTTGGGCGTTTTTTGCTTTCCGCCGTATTTACTCTGACTATTGTGTTTTTGATCCTGTCAGTCGTTATGTTCGTCAAAATCGAACCTCAACTGCCTTCGATTGATCTGCTCAAGGATGTTCAATTGCAGGTGCCGCTGCGTATTTATACCAGCGATCGCAAGTTGATGGCAGAGTTTGGAGAAAAACGGCGTACACCCGTGCAGATTGAAAATGTACCGCCGGTCCTGGTACACGCATTCCTGGCGGCTGAAGATGATCGCTTCTTCGAGCATCCCGGGGTTGATATTCAGGGTTTGCTACGGGCCGGGATAGAACTGCTGCGCACGGGCCAGAAACGCCAGGGTGGCAGTACCATTACCATGCAGGTCGCGCGTAATTTTTTCCTCACAACAGAAAAGACCTATTTACGCAAGCTGAACGAGATTCTCCTTGCATTCAGAATCGAGCATTCGCTAAGCAAGCAGGAAATTCTCGAGCTCTATCTCAACAAGATTTACCTGGGGCATCGTGCCTATGGCGTGGAGGCCGCTGCCCGGGTTTATTATGGTGTCGATATCCATGAACTGAGCGTTGCCAGGATGGCAATGATAGCTGCCCTGCCCAAGGCACCCTCACGCGTCAACCCGGTCAACAATCCAGAAGCGGCGCTGGCGCGCCGGAACTACGTGCTGGGGCGTATGTACAGCCTCGGGTATATCGACGGCGATGTCTATAAGAAAGCCCTGACCGAGGTGGACGATGCCTCCCTGCATACCGTCCAGGTGGATGTGCGGGCTCCCTATCTGGCCGAGATGGTGCGGGATGAGATAGTGCAACGCTATGGGGAGGAAGCATATACATCTGGCTTCGACGTGGTTACAACGGTTGAATCATCACTCCAGACAGCGGCGAATCGGGCGCTGCACGATACCTTGCTGGAATACAGCCACCGGCACGGGTACCGGGGTCCTGAGGGTCATGTTGACCTGGCAGGCGTTGCCGTTGACGCATGGCCCGGATTGCTGGCCGATTATCCGCCCCGGAGCGATATTGAGGCAGGACTGGTTACTTCCGTGGAGGATCGCTCGGTTGAGGTACTACTGCGCAGCGGGCTGACGATCACCATAGAATGGGATGGGCTGTCATGGGCTAGCCTCTACAAGAGCGTCAACCGGACGGGTAAGGCCCCCGAAAAGGCGGAAAATGTTGCCGCTGTTGGTGACATCATAAGGGTCGAGACCTATAAGGAAGGTAAATGGCGGTTGACCCAGCTGCCTCAGGTGCAGGGTGCTCTGGTTTCACTCCGGCCCGATGACGGTGCGGTGGTCGCTCTGGTTGGTGGGTTTGATTTCAGCTTGAGCAAGTTCAACCGGGCGACGCAGGCCATGCGCCAGCCGGGCTCCAGTTTCAAGCCGATCATTTATTCAGCCGCGCTGGAGAAGGGGTTTACCCCGGCAAGCATCATCAATGATGCGCCGGTCGTCTTCGATGATAACGCCCTTGAATCGACCTGGCGACCAGAGAACTACAGCGGGAAATTTTACGGTCCTACGCGACTCAGAAAGGCATTGTATCTTTCCCGTAACCTGGTGTCGGTTCGTATCCTGCAGTCCATAGGGGCAAGCTACGCCGCGCAATACGCGGAGCGATTCGGTTTCGAGTCGTCGCAATTGCCCCACGATCTGACCCTGGCTTTGGGTAGCGCATCGGTAACGCCGCTGCAGATGGCCCGGGCCTATGCCGTGTTTGCCAATGGTGGTTACCTGGTGGACCCCTATTTCATACGGCGCATTCAGGATGCCCAGGGACAGGTTATCTATTCGGCCCGACCTCGTGTAGTGTGTCCTGATTGCCCGCAGAACATCGAGAGCATTGTCGATGCGGCGGACACCAGACTCAACCTTGCCGAAGCGGTTATTACCCCCCAGAATGCCTGGCTGATGAATTCCATGCTGCAGGATGTCATACAGCGGGGAACCGGTCGGCGTGCGATCGAACTGGGGCGTAGCGACCTCTCCGGCAAGACCGGCACCACGAATGATCAGAAGGATGCCTGGTTCTGTGGCTATAACCCGTCACTGGTAACGACGACATGGGTGGGTTTTGACAAGCTTGACCCCTTGGGGCGGGCTGAAACCGGGAGCCATGCGGCCCTGCCGATGTGGATGCAGTACATGGGTACGGCGTTGGCCGGCACGGCGAACGAAAAACGGGAGCAACCGGAGGGGTTGGTGACCGTGCGCATTGATCCGAATACAGGGCTGCTGGCCCGCGGCGGTCAATCAGATGCAATTTTTGAGACGTTTCGGGAAGCCGAGGTTCCGCAACTCAGTGTAGAAAGTCGGGCCGCGGGCTCGGGTTCCCGCCCGGAAAGCGGCAGTGTGGAGCAGTTGTTCTAGGACTGCCGCTGCCCGGTGAGATATTCGGGCTAGGGCCCGCTCGTCCGTCGTCTACAGGAGATCGATACTGGTGCGAATTCCGCCAAGAGAGTGTCTGAAGGCGGCCAGTTCTCGTTCGTTCATGTCCAGTTCGATAACTTTTTCCACGCCCTGGCTTCCAAGAACCGCAGGCACACCAACGGTCACGTCGCGTTCCCCGTATTCACCGTCCAGCACACAGACGCAGGGCAGGATGCGTTTGCGGTCATGGCTGATAGCGTCAACCATGGTGGCGATCGCAGCTGCCGGGGCGTTATAGGCGCTGCTGGTTTTTCTCAGGGCCAGCACCTCCGCTCCGCCGTTGCGGGTGTGCTCGGCCACTCGTTCGGTGGCCACCGGGTCCAGGAACTTCGATACCGGTATGCCACTGATGCTGCTGAAGCGGAACAAGGGCACCATGGTGTCGTCATGGCCGCCGATGACCAGTGTGTGTATGTCCCTGGAGGACAAGCCGGTTTCCTGCGCAATGGAATTGGCCATGCGAGAGGCGTCGAGAACGCCTCCCTGGCCGAACACACGGCTCCGGTTCCAGCCCGTCCGTTTCCAGGCATGCCAGGTCAGGGCAACGACAGGGTTCGTAACCAGCAGCAGCAAGGCGTGGGGAGCGTATTGCAGTACCTGGTCGATAATATCGTCGATGACGGCCCGATTGGTCTGGAGTACATCGCTGCGGGACATGCCCGGTTTTCGCGGCGAACCCGCAGTGACTATGACCAGGTCGGAATCGATGATAATCGCCGGGTCGTGATCGCCATGGATCTGCACATCAAATCTGAAAAACGATGCGGATTGCTGGATGTCCTGCGCAGCACCTTCTGCGGCTCCCTCGCCTACATCCAGAAGCGCCACTTCACGGCACAGTCCTTGCTCTGCGATGACCAGGGCGGTTGTTTCACCGACGCGACCTGCACCGCCAATTATGCTTATCTTGTTCATGCTGTTCTTCGCCGGCAGGTGACTCGAGTGATTTCGACTGCATGTAAGTATAGACGGCGGTGTACGACCGAACCTGAATGGAGTGCCATCTGTCTCGATGCAGGGTGTGCGTCATTTTGAACGGGGGGATGCTCCCGTGACAAGCATCTGGAGCGCCGCCGGGTGCCGCACGGTTACTCTCAGCCCGTAACTGCCTGTCTTGATCCAGCCGCGTAATTCTACCAATTCGCCTTCCAGATTGTCGAGATATCCAGGTCTGAAGTTGGAGAGGTCACTTGTAGAAACGCGCGCTGTGAGCATTCCTTCCAGATCCAGCCACACGGTGTAACGGGTGTGGCGGATCGCCGTGACCCGGCCGTGTACGATGTGAAACCCTTTCGTGTCCCGTTGCAGGGAGGTGCTGTCCTGTGGCTGATAGGCTGGCAGTGACCATAGACCGCGGCGGCCGGCGCGGGCGCTGTTTTCGTGTTGCTGATAGCAATCGACTGCCCAGGTGTCGGGCGGCACAATGAGCGTCGTTGCCAGACCCGCATCCAGTAGTTGCACGGCGACATTGCTGCCATTCTCCAGGAACGCATGAGCCAGCAGACGACCGTAATGATCGTGTTCCTCGGCGCCGGACTGCAGGGTCAGTGTGCGATTGTGTGCGTTGAGAAGGTCATCCAGGAAGGACCGAGCCTGTGACGCGAGCGCCTGGTTTGCCTTGCCGTGCCGGCCGATTTCCGGCGTATTGATGCCTATGAAGCGCAGCTTGCGCCCATCCGCCAGCTTGACAGTGTCGCCGTCGTAGACATAGGCCACTTCTACCTGCTCGCGGGCCCGGATGGCAGGGCAGTCGGTCGCACTGACTGTTGTCGAGCAACAGCAAAGAAGGAGCGCAAACAGCCTGCGACCGAAAGCAAAAGGGGCGTCCCGTAAGGACACCCCCTGGTCGCAATTTGTTGCGCACGGGTAACGACCTACTTGTTTTTCCCGTAGCGGCGGCGGAACTTGTCCACGCGGCCGCCGGAGTCGACGATCTTCTGTTTGCCGGTGTAAAACGGATGGCATTGCGAGCACACCTCGATATTGAGGTCCCTGCCTACCGTTGAGCGCGTTTCAAAGATCGAGCCGCAACTGCAGGTAACCTTGATATCCCCGTATGCGGGATGGATGTTGGATTTCATAACTTCCTCGAAAATATCGGCTTTTCGCCTTCTGACTGGGCGTGCAGGACAAATGCTGGGCACCCCTGAAAAGGTCGCGTATAGTACTTTATAGACTGGCGTACGGCAAGTGCCTAGCGGGATTGCCCGAAAGGGATGATCCTTGCCGTAGGCTTGTCCTTCACGGCATCAGGACGTCGTCGTGAGCTATCCGGGTGGAGCAGGCAGTCGAGCAGCCCTTTGTCACCGATCACCGCCTCCCATAACATCCGGTTCATCCGCAGGCAGGCGATCATGGGCGTGCGTGAGGTCTTGCGTATCTGGTTCAGCTTCCATTGCATCCGGCGCAGACGTAGTTGCTTGCGTGCCGGGGCGCGCAGGATAGCTTCATTAATGATCCGGTCCCGGCAATCCTCGAATGCCTGTGGGTTTGACTTGGCCAGGGCTGACCAGGCATCAAAATCTTGCGGTGGGGTGGACGGTTTGTTTCGCATGGTCCCTCCGGTTCATGCCGGGCATCGCCCAGGCAATTGTTGTTGTTCCGGTGTGCAAAAAAGCATAACACAGTTGCTGAAGCGCCGGTCGATGTAGACTGAGAATGTTTTGCAATTCCATTTGGCGGCAATGAGTTATCCATAAGGAAAGCTGTGGATAACTATGTGGATAGAACAACAGGAATAGCGCGCCGGCAACAACCAGTTTCCCTGCCTGCTACCCGTGGCGACCTTCGTTATAGATAATATAATGATGTAAAACAATTACATATAATGAATTGGGCGGGAATACCCTTGATTCTGCGTCATTTCCCCGCTGGACGTGCCAGGATTGTTAATAACTTGCCGCCTGTCTGCGATGACTTGACATCAATGTATTTGAGATTTTTTGTTCAATTGGCCGATACTGTTCGGTCTTTGGCCCATGCGCGCAGGCGACTCACGTTCTCCGTCATAACCCGGGAAAGCGGTTGAGTCTGCACCAGTTCATTGCGGATATGAGCCGTGTTGAGCGGCAACTGCTGCTCCCGTGCGAGGTACAGGGCGGCCACGACGGCCTGTTCGATTTCTGCGCCGGAGAAGCCTTCCGTTAGCGCGGCGAGCGCCGGGATGTTGAAGTCGGACGGGTTGAGATCGCGCTTGCGCAGATGAATGGCGAAGATTTCGGCGCGGGTAGCGGCATCGGGCAGGTCTACGAAGAAAATTTCATCCAGTCGTCCCTTGCGGATCAGTTCCGGAGGCAGGTGTTCGATCACGTTGGCTGTGGCGACGATGAACACCGCTGCCGTACGTTCGGACATCCAGGTCAACAGGTTACCAAGAATCCGCCGCGAGGTGCCGTTGTCGTAGTCGCCGGCGGCGATGGCCTTCTCGATCTCATCGATCCATAACACGCAAGGCGCCATGGCCTCGGCTGACTTGAGCGCTTCGCGCAAGTTGCGTTCGGTTTCCCCAAAGAACTTGTTGTAGAGCGTGCCGAAGTCGAGCCGCAGCAACGCGAGTCTCCACATTCCGGCGACGGCCCTGGCGGCAAGGCTCTTGCCGCCACCCTGCACGCCGACTAGCAGGATGCCCTTTGGTATATCCAGTTTTCCATCCGGTTCAAGAAAGGCGACACGGCGGCGCTTGATCCAGCGTTTGAGATTCTCCAGACCGCCCACGTCGATAAAATCCACCGTGTCGAATTCACAGGACAGCGCGCCATTGTTATCCAGCAGGGTGTAGCGCTCCCGTGCGGCGCGGTTCAGGTCCTCGCTGCTGATGGTCCCGTCATCGTAGATGACGCTACGGATAATCCGGCGTGCATCGGTTGCCGTCAGGCCGCGCAACTGGCTCACTAGCAGGTCCAGTATCCGGTGGTCCGTCTTCACCTTTTTGCCGTGATTGACCTTTGACCAGTGACTTGCCTCCTCCCGGATAATTTCTTCCAGACGTTCGGCATTCGGCATGGAAAGGGAGAAACGCGCACTGTAGCTGCGCAGTTCCGGGGGAATCTCAAGCTGGTGGCTTATCAGCACCAGTGTGTGTCCCAGGCGGGGATAGTCCAGGGCGATTTCCTTCAGCAGACGGATGTTGTAGGGGTCATCCAGGTAGGGGTGGAAGTCCAGCAGCAGGTAAATTGTGGCCTGGGTCGTGGCCTTGATCTGTCCCAGCGCCTGACGCGGTTCACTGGTATGGCGCTGGGGCACCGATTCGTAGTCTATGCGATGCAGGCCGTTGGTCGAAGACCACGCCATCACCGGTATGGCGAGCCGCAGCGCCAGCGTGGAGAACAGCCGTGTGACCCGCGTTTCATCCCGGGATTCCACCACGATCAACGGGACACGGGAGCGCAACAGCAACTCGAGATCATGGCTGTCGTCCGTCCGCCGATTTCCGTTAAACATGCTGGTCAGGCCGATGTCATTGCACCCGGCGGGTAATCCCCGGGCGATGGGTCAGTGACCTCAGAGGCATTGGTAGCCCAGTATTCGGTCCAGCCTGATTTCCCGTTGAGCACCGAAATGGTCGGTTGCCACCAGAAACTCCTCGCCTTGCCGTGTGCGCAGATCGACCGGTACCAGCACCTCGATACGGGGAGATCCCTCCGCGTCACGCCAGCTTACCCGCAGTCGTTTTCCATGCATGATGGCCAGCTCGTATTCACTGTACGAGCTGCAATCAATCGGCGTGTAATCGGTCGGCTCCATTCTGCTCATTCCTGCGCTTGATGCATTATGGCGGATAATCGAATCATTTCTTCGCCACGATTTCATACGGCCGCTTCGAAGCCGCGTCCGACGACGTCATCATGGCATCGACTGGTGAGACGCTGGCAAAGTGTACTTCAGGTTTAAACCGCGTTCAAAGCAACACTCGCCGTCGGTCCAGTACCGGCAAACAGGCGGCGTCCATTCGGGATATTCCAGTGATAACAGTCCGCGAATCTTCTGCTGAAGGGGAATACGAACAGCACTGTCCGGGCTGTCATTAACCGTGATGACGCTTCCCGGTGAAATTGAATTCTGTCGGGGCGGACAGGATCTATCCCGTGATAATTTTCAGTAAACGGTCTTTAATGGCGGACCACATCAGGTAATCCTGGCATACGGCGTTCTCACTGCACTGCACGCCCCGTCTGTTGAGGTGGGCGCAGGGTCCCGTTTCATAGTGATCGACATTCATGCCGGCCCGCATGTTGACGGCCTTCCTTGAGCCACCCCAATAGGCGCACGTTGCACAACTCCTCAGATCATGACCGTAAACTGACATAGGATCACCTTGACCTCATGGTTCAATTCCAGCGGCACTTCCTGACCGCCTCAATACAATATATTGGCAATCTTCCGGAATATATAAGGGTCGCCTGTTCTGTGATCCGGCTGGAATCGGACATGGAATACATCCCCGCGCGTGGTTTGCGTTGATTCGCGATGATGAATGTTTTCTGGATCGGACCGGAATGGTCGTTTTACAGCGGTCATCTGTGCAACAGCGGCCGGGAAAAAGTGAATTACCGGAAGGTCATGCGATGGGTGGCAGTCTGGCTGCAATGGCGACGTCACCGTTGCCTGCCATTATGCCCATCACTCAATCGATTTCCAGGACCAGTTTACCGACCTGTGTGCCACTCTCCAGCTCATGATGGGCCAGCGCCGCATCTTTCAGGGAACAGGTCTGTGTCACGCAGACCCTGAGTTCCCCGTTGTCGAAGCGCGCTGCACACGCTTCAAGGATGCGTGACTGCGCGCGTTGTGCCTGCGCAATCTCAAGGTAAGTCGGCGACAGCATCAGCTCAAGTCCTATGCCAAGGTTGCGCTGGCGTGCGATGCCCCAGTTGGTACTGGCTGCGGGTTGCAGCAGCGTGACCACCAGGCCTGCATAGCGCACGGCGGCAAAGGTATGCTCGAAGGTTTCTCCGCCGACGGTGTCCAGTGCGACGTCGACGCCCTGACCCGCGGTCCAGCGCAGTACCGCCTGCGTAAAATCCTCGTCACGATAGTAGATGTGCTCATCCGCACCCAGGGAGTTCACGAACGCTGCCTTGGTCTCCGAACTGACGGTTGTGCAAACACCGGCCCCGGCCTGTTTTGCCAACTGGATGGCGAGGTGGCCCACCCCGCCGGCTCCGCCATGCACGAGCACTTTCTGGCCGGCCTGTACAGCGGCCCGTTGAAACAGCGATTCCCATGCGGTGATCAGCGCCAGGGGAACGGCCGCGGCCTCGGTAAAACTCAGGCGCGCCGGTTTGCGTGCCAGCAGGATTTCGGGCACGACCGTGTAGGACGCATAACAGCCCGAGCGCCCGCCGAAGCTCGGGTGGCAGAAGTAGACCTCGTCACCTGGGGCAAAGCGGGTGACTTCCCTGCCGGTCGCCTCTACCACGCCGGCACCGTCGAAGCCGAGCACCACAGGCAATGGCATCGAGTAGCTGCCGGGGTTCTGTCGCAGTTTTGCATCGACAGGGTTTAGCCCTGCCGCTCTGAGCCGGACCAGCACGTCCGTGTCGTGTATGATCCCGGGCACGGGAACTTTCTGGTGCCGCAGCACCTCGGCCCCGCCGGGAGCTCGCATGACAACGGCTTCCATTACTGACACCTGCTGTTTCATTTTCATATATATCCCCGATTTAAAGTCCAGCTTGCCGCAACAACCGCGCCATCTCCTAGGTTGCAATCCATCCGGCCAGTTCCTGTGCGACCAGGTTATGCAGCATATCGATCCCCGTCTCTGAATCATTCAGGCAGGGGATGACATCGTAGCGGGTGCCGCCATGTCCCAGGAACAGGTCGCGGTTCTGCATGGCCATCTCCTCGAGGGTTTCCAGGCAATCGGCGGCAAAGCCCGGCATGACCACGGCGAGGTGCCTGACGCCCTCCCGGGCCAGCGCCTTGAGAGTTTTGTCGGTGTAGGGTTGCAGCCATTTCTTCGGGCCGAAGCGCGACTGGAAGGTCATGCGCAGCTGCTGTTCACTAAGACCGAGCCGCTCACGTAGCAGGCGGGTGGTTTTGGCACAGTGGCAGTAATAGGGATCACCCTTGTCGAAGTATTCCTGTGGCAGGCCATGGAAGGAAGCCAGTATCACCTCGGGGCGCTGCTCACCCGCCGCCATGTGCTGATCTATCGACTGCGCAATAGCTTCGATGTAGGCCGGGTGATCGTAATAGGGCGGCAGGCAGCGCAGTGCCGGCTGCCAGCGCATGGTCTTCAGCGTCTCGAAGACCCGGTCATTGACCGTGGCCGTGGTGG
Source organism: uncultured Gammaproteobacteria bacterium (assembly GCA_963763115.1). Classification (GTDB taxonomy): domain Bacteria; phylum Pseudomonadota; class Gammaproteobacteria; order UBA9214; family UBA9214; genus CAVQCA01. Next base: position 48,672 of record CAVXNM010000078.1, on the reverse strand, counting down.
AGGCGCTGTATTGCGGATACAACGGCACGATCAGCACGCGTTCGCAACCCTGCTTGTGCAAGGCGTCCATCTGCTCCTCGATTGAGGGATTGCCATAGCGCATGGCCCAGCTGACGAGAAGTCTGTTGTCACCCTTGCCCAGGCGCTCGCCCAGCAGTTCCGCCTGGCGGCGGGTGTAGTAACGCAGCGGTGATTCGTTGGTCTCGTTAAACCAGACCTTGTGATAGGCCTCGGCCACCCGCGCGGGGCGGGTACGCAGGATGATGCCATGCAGTATCGGCTGCCACAGCCAGGGAGCCATTTCGATCACCCGCCGGTCCGACAGAAACTCGGCGAGGTAGCGGCGCACGGCGGCGGTATCGTGGGCGTCTGGAGTACCGAGGTTCACCAGCAGGACGCCGATGCCACCACTGGCAACCGCGGGATGTTCGGCTGGGCGATGGTTCCCGATGGACTCTGTCATAGTCGGCTCCCGCGGTATTCCGGAAATGATTTTATGGCCACGGGAGTACACGGAAAAACACGGAAATGTTGTGTTGCAATGATTCCATGTGTTTACGTAGCCCGGCGGCATGTCTGCAAGACGAACTGTATCGCGTCATGAATTAGGTAATGCTCAAGAGCTCACGCGTTGCGTCATTGACAGCATGTTACCACTGCGGCCAATGGTGCGGCACCGGGGGTTCAGCCACGCTGCCCTGACACCGCGAACACCGGGTCTGCCGTCCGTCGCTGCGGGTAGTACTTGTCATCCCCGGGGCGCGGCCAGCCGCGCCAGCTTTCGGTGGCCATGTCGGCGAACCGCCCGGTCTGGCGGAAGTACTCCAGCACCAACCCCATGCGTTCGAAGGGGTGCAGCTCGGTCCACAACCGGATGACCTTCGGCGGAAACCAGCGGTCGGAGAAAGTGACGATGCAGTGCCCTCCCGGTTTGAGCACGCGCGCCACCTCGGCGAAGACATCAAACGGCGAAACCAGATATTCCACCGATACGCTGCACACCACCACATCAAAACTGCGGTCCGCATACGGCAGCCGGGGTTCCCGGTTGAGGTCCTGCACCACGTAGTCGGCAAGCCGTGGATTCCCGGCCAGTTCTGCCGCATTCATGCCAAGTCCAGATACTGCTATGGAATCCGCGATGCCGTCCAGGTGCGAAACCCAGCTGCTCATCAGGTCCAGCACCCTGGCGTCCGGCGCGATCGAGCGTCGATAGCGACGGTTGATGATCGCACGCGCCGTGGCATCGATGTGCTGCACCAGGCGTGGTGTGTGATAGAAATCGATATCCGTCGAGTCATCTTCCCGTGCGAAGGCCCGGGGGTGGATAAAATCGACGGCACCCTCTGCGGGCCGGCATTGCATGCCCGACCCATGGTGGGCGATGTCGGCGACGATATCGTTAGAGCGACCGCCGTGCTCATCCCGGATCGCCGAGATTTCATGGATGTTTCCGCCAACCGTCAGCGGATAGGCGGCCAGCGGGTGATTGAGATCGATCTGGATGCGGTCATCGCTCAGGCCGGCTACGCGGAACGGTTGCATGTCGCCCTCAAGGATTCCATCGATCGGGGTGCAGTCCGCCAGCCAGCCGCGTGGGTAGAAACGTCCGCGAAACGGCCCCGGCAGATGGTGAGTTGCAAACGCCATGTCGATTCCCCGACGGGGCAGGTCGTGGCGGGCGCTGGCGGATACGCCGGGGATGAGTTTGCCCGCTGCCGTGGTGGTTTCCAGGGTTACACCCGGTCCCGCCGCCTGGAGGCGTTCTCCGAGATCGGCGGGAAAGATATCGCGCCAGAAATCGACAGCGGCGAAATATTCATGATCGGTATGCCGGGCATCATTCGATTGCCAGCGAATAAAAAATTCGGCACTGGCCAAAATGGTGTCTGACATATTTAACTTCCTCGTAGACAGGCTCACCGGGGTTTGTCTTTATCTGCCGCATCCTGCTGTCTATTGATCTGGTCGTTGGTCATCCGGTTTCCAGACCACTGTTTACAGTCGGCATAACACGCCAGCAACCGCATGCGCGAACATTCCGGACGACCGCCGCCGGACGGGTCAAATTTCGCCATCGGCAGTGCGGTCAGTGCAACCGACCACCGTCGCGGGATCAGATACATATATGCGCTTGGGATATTAGAATAATTACAAGGCAATACAATGTATTATAATCAGCTGTTGACGCCGCTCACGGCGACTCTCTACCATGGTTGATAACCATGAGCTAGCCAGAATGAACGGGTTCAGTCAATGACCTATTGCCTTGCCATCACAGTCGATAAAGGCCTGGTATTTGCTTCGGATTCGCGCACCAATGCCGGTGTCGATCACCTGAGCACCTACACCAAGATGTTCACCTTCGGTATCGAAGGTGAACGCGCCTTCGTAGTGCTGACCGCAGGAAATCTCGCCACGACCCAGTCGGTGATCGCCCAGATCAAACGCGACATCAAGCAGGGCAATGAGCCGAATTTCAATTTGGTACAGGATATGACCGAGGCCGCGGAATATCTGGGCCAGCTCAGCTCCGCACAGCAACAGAAACATGTCCAGGCAAGCGCCGGCTCATCCTTCGATGCCAGCGCCACGTTCATACTCGGCGGGCAGATGGCGGGCGGCAACCACCGCGTGTTTATGGTTTACCCGGAAGGCAACTTCATCAAGGCCACGCCCGAGAATCCCTACCAGCAGAGCGGCGAGATCAAGTACGGCAAACCGATTCTCGACCGCATCATTACCCGCGAGACCAGCCTCGAGGAGGCGGCGTTGTGCGCGCTGGTGTCGATGGATTCGACCATGCGCTCGAATGCGACGGTCGGGCCGCCAATCGATATCCTGCTCTACGAAAAGGACTCTCTCAACGTGCGCCGCCACTTCATGTTCCCGGCCGACGATTCCTATCTCCTGGAAATCAAGACCGCCTGGGATCAGAAAATCAAGGAAGCCTTCGCGGAACTGCACAGATTCACTTGGAGCGAGCCCGAGCGCGTTGCAGTAAACGCGGACTGACACGGGACTATTCCTCCCGGCGTTTCGATCCGGCCGTGGTCAGGCCGGCTGATCCGCAACCGGCGCGAACCAGGTGTGGACGATCTCCTGATGCAGTCCGCCGAGTTCCAGCTGCAGTTTGTCAAGGAACGCATGCAAACCCAGCGGATAGAGTGTGCCGACATCAGAGGCGAGTACCTGCGTTGACAGTTCGGAGATGCTCTGCAAAGTTTCCTCGTGGCGCGGCAGCAGGGTAATGCAGGACTGGATCTCACCCAGTGTGTGCGCCATGGCGCGCGGGAAATGCATATCGTGCAGCAGGAAGCCGAGTACGGAATCCGGCCGAATCTGTCGCCGCACGTACTGGCGGTACATCTGGTGGGCGCTGAGCGCGCGCAGCAGATAGGTCCACAGACGTCCTTCGAGGCGTTCCAGTTCGGCACCCTTGGCCAGCAGCGTGGCGGAGCCCACGTCGATGATGCGCGAGGTCATGTCGAAACGTTCCAGGTTGCGCCCGATGCGCACGAACTGGTAGGCATCGCCATGGCTCATGGTGCCGGCCATCAATCCGGTAATCTGCTGGCAGCGCATGATGATTTCGGAAAGAAATTCGTACAAACCCTTCGGCAGAGTCTTTTTGGCGAGTTTCTTCTTCGCGAACAGATACAGCTCATTGACGTGTTCCCAGCCCTCGCTCGGCACCAGGTCGCGGGTGGTACGGACGTTCTCTCGCGCCATGGACAGCGCCGAGATCAGCGACCCGGGATTTTCCGGTTCGCTCAGGATAAAGCGCATGACATTGCGTTCACCGGCCGTGCGATGGTGTTTACGGTAGAGTTCCTGGTTGCCGGTGATGTCGATCAGTTGCTGCCAGCTCAGGCCGACACCGTTCGGCAGATCGAGCATCAGGTAGCTGTAGACCTTGGCCAGACGCGCGGTGTTTTCCGCGCGCTCCAGGTAGCGCGCCATCCAGTAAAGTCTTTCCGCCACCCTTGACAGCATGTCAGTTGCTCCGTGTTTCCAGTATCCATGTATCCTTGCTGCCACCGCCCTGCGAGGAGTTGACCACCAGTGAACCCTTGCGCAGGGCGACACGGGTGAGTCCGCCCGCGGTGACATGGGTGCGTTCGCCCTGCAGGATGAACGGGCGCAGATCCAGGTGGCGCGGCTCGATGCTGCGTCCGCAGATGGTCGGCGCCGTCGACAGTGACAGGGCCGGCTGCGCGATGTAGTTGCGCGGCGAGCGTTTGATGAGACCCGCGAACTTGCTGCGCTCCGCCGCGCTGGCATGCGGACCGACCAGCATGCCGTAGCCGCCGGATTCGTTTGCCGGTTTGACTACCAGTTTTTCCAGATTGGCGAGGATGTAGTCGCGTTGCTTTTTGTCCTCGCAGCGATAGGACGGTACGTTGGGAATGAGGGGGTCCTGGTCCAGGTAATACTTGATGATGTCGGGTACATAGGTGTAGACCACCTTGTCATCCGCCACGCCGGCGCCGGGTGCATTGGCCAGCGCGACCTTGCCGGCTCGCCAGGCGCGCAGCAGTCCGCGCACGCCGAGCACCGAATCCTTGAGAAATACTTCCGGATCGATGAACTCGTCATTGACGCGGCGGTAAATGACATCGACCTGCTGCAGGCCGTTGATGGTCTTCATGTAGACGCAGTTATCCTCGCCGACGACCAGGTCGCTCCCTTCCACCAGTTCGGCGCCCATTTGCTGGGCGAGATAGGAATGTTCGAAGTAGGCCGAATTGAAGATACCCGGCGTCATCACCACGATCTCGGGGAAATCCAGCGGTCGCGGCGACAGCGACGTCAGCATATCGAACAACTGGGCCGGGTAGTCATCGACCGGCAGGATGCGGTGCTTGCGAAACAGTTCCGGGAATACCCGCTTGGTGACGCCGCGATTCTCCACCATGTAGGAAACCCCTGAAGGAACGCGCAGGTTGTCCTCCAGGACATAGAAGGTGCCGTCCTTGTCGCGCACCAGGTCCGAGCCGCAGATATGAGCCCACATGCCGTACCGCGGGCGGTAACCCGCGCATTGCGGCAGGTAGTTCTTGGAGCTGAGCAGCAGTTTGCGCGGGAATACCTTGTCGGTGATGATCTTCTGGTCGTTGTAGATGTCGTCGATGAACAAGTTGAGCGCAGTGACGCGTTGCTCCAGCCCCTCTTGTATCCGCGACCACTCCTTCTGGGCAATGACGCGCGGAATGATGTCGAAGGGCCAGGCGCGGTCGATGTTCTCGCCCTCGGTATAGACTGTGAAGGTCACCCCCATCTCGGCGATGGCAAGGTCGGCGGCGCGCTGGCGCCGGGCCAGTTCCTTGTCGCCCAGTGACTGCAGGTAGCTCGCCAGGCCGCGGGATGCGGTTCGTGCATTACCGGGCGTGCTGATCATTTCGTCATAGAAATTACCCGGATTGTAGGTTTTCCAGTCGATCTTCATGCATGCGAGCCCATCGGAGTTGTGCAACCGCAGTTGTGGCCGGACGTAATGCGTTGATGAAACGGCGATCCGGCAACTCCTGTTGCAGTACGCCGTATGTTACCGTGGATATGGACACGGTCTACAGCGTGACGAGTATGCCTACTCCGTACATCCGTGCAAAGAGGTGGCGAGAAAAACTCTTCTGTCGTGCTGGCGGATGTTTTCTTGGAGTGCTAAATGCACCATTATGGTGAGGAAGACTCGCTATGGGCAAAGCCGAGGACGTGTCAGACGGCGTCCGCCGCTCCTGAACCGGTGGATCACTGTCCCAGGGGTATTGCTTCCAGCAAGTCCTTCCTGTGGTAGCCGCGGTAGCCATTGAACAGGCCGGCATCCAGAAGCCGGCCGGAGACGCCGGCTACCGTAAACTGCTGGCGGCTCTGATAGTCCCGGGCCGCAACCGGTACCCCCTGCAGTCCGCTCAGCAGCAGTCGGGTACTCTCGGTCAGGCCGCCGGTCAGTTCCTGGGCTATGCCTGCCGCCTGCCGCATGAAATCCATCATGGCCATGAGGGTGGAAAAGTCGGCCGGGGAAATGCCCGCCTCGGCGGCGGTACTCAGGCAGACGTCACCAACGGCCTGCTGTTCCTTCATCAGCAGGTGCAGCTGACAGTGAAAGCCGGCGATGATGCGGGTACCGTGCGCAACACTGTGCAGCTGGTCGAGGTTGGGCAAACCGTCATCCCGGGGGATGCCCATCAGTCCGCCCATGTGCTGTTCAAGCAGGGCGCGTTGCGCGGGCGGCAGCATTTGCAGCTGCTGGCGCATGCTGGAAATCATCCCGGCGTATTTCTCCAGCATCGGCCGGTCGACCTCGGTATAGGTTTTACTGGCGCTATCGACATAGATGGCGAGGTTGCGGCTTTTGTCGAAGAGCACGTAGGCAGGCTTGCCGGAAGGCGTGAGGCGCGCCATGATGCCCTTGACCTGGATGACGGCATTTGCCGCTTCCCGCGACCCCTCGAGCCGGATGGTCGTATCGGACTGGCAGGGTGGCGCCGGCAGCAGGGTTGTCAGCAGGGTCACAATCGCTGTGAAGGTTCTTGTCGCCATGGTCTGTTATCTCCTCCAAATGCGGGTTCGGGCCGGCAGGCGGTGGTGTCGGCCGGGTTGTCCGCCGGTGGCAATTCTCTCATAATTTGACGTGATGACGGAGCTGTCGGCCCGCAGCAGACTCGAAAAATCCGGCTTACACCCCAATATCTTATGGGAATAAAGGCCATGCGCCACGCACTGCGTACCGGTAAACTCCTGGATGCCTGTGGTGGACTGACGGCAAGCGGGAGTATTTCATGGAGTTCAAAGACTATTACGGCATCATGGGTGTCGCGCGTGATGCCACGCAGGACGAGATCAAGCGTGCCTACCGCAAACTCGCGCGCAAATATCATCCGGACGTCAGCAATGAAGCGGATGCGGAAGCGCGCTTCAAGGAGCTGGGCGAGGCCTACGAAGTTCTCAAGGATCCGGAAAAACGCGCCGCCTATGACCAGCTGGGCGCCAACTGGAAGGCGGGACAGGAGTTCCGGCCGCCCCCGGACTGGGATGCCGGTTTCGAGTTCAGCGGCGGCTATCAGGAGGGGAGCGCCTTCAGCGATTTCTTCGAATCCCTGTTCGGGCACGCCGGGGCGGGGCATGCCGGCGGACCAGGTTTTCGCGCCCGCGGCGAGGACCACCATGCGCGGATCCTGATTGACCTGGAGGATGCTTTCCATGGCGCGACCCGCACCATCACCCTGCATGCTCCGCAGCTCGACGGGCAAGGCCATGTGCGGACACGGGAGCGAACCCTGAACGTGCGCATACCCCGGGGGGTCAGGCAGGGTCAGCACATCCGGCTGGCCGGGCAGGGGACGCCGGGATTCGGCGGCGGGGTGGCCGGTGATCTGTACCTGGATGTGGAATTCAAGTCGCACCGCTTGTACCGGGTAGACGGGCGGGATCTCTATCTCGACCTGCCGCTCGCTCCCTGGGAGGCGGCGCTGGGCGCCAGGGTCAAGGTTCCCACGCCGGAGGGAATTGTCGACCTGACGATTCCTTCAGCTTCGACGGCGGGTCGGAAGCTGCGCCTGAAGGGACGCGGCATCCCGGGGAAACCGGCGGGCGACCTCTATGTGGTGCTGCAGATCGCCCTGCCTCCTGCGGACAGCGAGTCCGCCAGGCAGTTATACCGCACGATGCAGCAGGAGCTGGCGTTCAATCCACGCACCGGACTGGGGGTATAGGCAGCCATGCGCGACGAGAAGAGACCTGTGATTAACGGTTTCGTTCTGGACGAAACCACGACCCTGACGCTGGATGAACTCAGCTGCGCCTGTTCCGTGCGGGTAGAGCGCATCGTCGAACTGGTCGACGAAGGCGTACTGGAACCGGTGGGCCGCCAGCTGAGTGAATGGTGTTTTTCCGGCCCCAGCCTGGGGCGCGCTCGTATCGCCATGCATCTGCAGCGTGACCTGGACATCAATGTTGCCGGCGTAGCGCTGGTGCTGGACCTGCTGGATGAACTTGAATCCCTGCGCGCGCGACTGCGGCGACTCGAAGAGGGTAGCTGAAGTGCACACTCCACCGTTTTCTGAAAGGAAGGCAACCCATGAGTGACTCATTACACATTGTCTGTCCCCAATGCGTCGCCGTGAACCGGATACCCGTGCCGCGACTCGGCGATGGTCCGAAGTGCGGCAAATGCCGTCAGCCGCTGTTTGCCGCTCATCCGCTGGAACTGACCGGCGGTGATTTCCACAAACAGCTGGAGCGCAACGACATTCCTGTGCTGATCGATTTCTGGGCGCCCTGGTGCGGGCCCTGCAAGATGATGGCGCCGGCCTTCGTGCAGGCGGCGGCGCAGCTCGAACCGCAGGTGCGACTGGCCAAACTCAATACCGAAGTCGAGCAGTCTATCGCCGCGCAGTACGGCATCCGCAGCATTCCGACCCTGGCCCTGTTTCACCAGGGACGGGAACTGGCGCGCCAGGCGGGGGCCATGAGTGCTCAGGACATCGTGCGCTGGACCCGCTCACACCTGCCTGGCTGAAGCGAATTATCATGGATGACTCACAACCTGTTGCTATGGAGAATTCCAGCGACACCACCCGTCATTCCCGGCTGTTGCGCCAGGCCACCTATGCTTCGGTGGCAACCGCCGCCATCCTGATCACCGGCAAACTGGTCGCCTGGCTGATGACCGGCTCGGTCAGCGTGCTGGCCTCCCTGGTCGATTCCATGATGGACGTCGCCGCCTCGCTCATCAACCTGTTCGCCGTGCGCTACGCGCTAATGCCCGCCGACCATGAACACCGCTTCGGCCACGGCAAAGCCGAGTCCCTGGCCGGACTGGCCCAGACGACCTTCATCGCCGGTTCGGCGGTGTTCCTGATACTGCAGGCGTTTGACCGGCTGCTGCATCCGCGGCCGCTTGAGGATGTAGGGATAGGTGTGGGGGTCATGGTATTCGCGATCCTGGCGACCCTAGCGCTGTTGATATTTCAGCGCCATGTGATCCGGGTGACCGGCTCGACGGCGATCAAGGCGGATGCCCTGCACTACACCACCGACGTGCTAGTCAATGTTAGTATCATCATCGCGCTGTTGCTGTCGGGATTTGGCTGGCCGGGTATCGACGCGCTGTTCGCCCTGGGTATCGCAGCTTACATTCTCTACAGTGCGTGGCACATCGGCCAAGAGGCTTTTCAGCTGCTGATGGACCGGGAACTGCCGGATGAGCAGCGCCAGCGCATCCGCCAGGCCGCGCTCGCCCATGGCCGGGTGCATGGTGTTCATGATCTGCGCACCCGCCGATCGGGACATGACATCTTCATCCAGATGCATCTGGTACTCGATGACGAGCTGTCGCTGTTCGACGCTCACGAGATCGCCGATGAGGTTGAGACCAGCATCAGGGAAATTCATCCCGAGGCGGATATCCTTATACACAAGGACCCGCACAGCCTGGATGAAAGCGTTGCATTCCGGTGATGCGACGGACCCGCGTCTGGTCAGCGCCGGCTTTTTGCCGGGTGCCGGTCGCGGGTGGGCCGCCTGCCGAGCAGATAGGAGGCGGACGGAATGACGACGAATCGGTCTTCCATGGCGGTGCGTCCCAGCAGCATGCGAAAGCGCATGCTGTCGCGGTTGGTCAGCGTCAGCTCGAGCGGCCAGGTAACATCACCCAGTTCGGCCGGCGTCTCGATCACGTAGCGCTTCTCCCGGTGGCCGCCTGAATCCGTCACATCGCGCCGGTCGAGCACCGCTGCGTTGCACTCGATGAAAATGTCCGTGCGCCGCTGCAGAGGGTGGATGCCGAAGCGTACCATCCGGATGCCCCGCGCGCGGTACGGTTCCACGTAGCAGGCATGCAGGGCCGAGGTGCGCGCGCCGGTATCCACCTTCGCCTTGAGATGCGGTATTCCCAGTTGCGGGAGCGACAGCCATTCACGCCATCCGATGGCGGCCAGGCCGGTGGTTGCGCTATTACTCATCGTGGCAGTGGTCGGCTGTGTGTGCGGGGTTGCCGGAACGGTCTCTGCCCGGGGTCAGGGTTAATAAGATAGCACAGAGGGATCGAAGCCTGATGGCGCATACTTAAGGGGGTATCGCCGCTGTTGACGTCTATAAGGCCACGGAAGTACGCGGAATAGTCACTGATCGATGTCTGTGTACTGCGCCGGGATCACGCGGGTTCAACCTCCAGCTATTATCCTGATGTATGATTGCCATGATACTGAGTCCGGTCTATACGGGCGACAGTAGAATCGACCGTTCGAAGGGGGTTAACGATGTCTACATTCAAGATGTCCGGAATGGCCGCTACGCTGGCGCTGGCCGGAATGTTACCGGTTTCGCCGGCCGTGATGGCGCTCGACGCGCAGGAATACGCCAATATTCAGTCACAATGTCGGCGCGAAGCCCAGGATTATGACGTCGCACCGGAGCAGGTCGAGGAATATGTGAGCGGCTGTGTTCTGGCCAATGGTGGTATGCCGGAGGTGGCACCGGAGGCGGAAGATCCGCCCGTTGATGCCGATGTGCCCGCTGCCGACGAACAGGACACAGGGGACGCCGGCGAACAGGAACCCGGAGCCGTGGTCGAATAGCCGGGACCGACGCAATCAGCGTAAGGTCCTCCCGGCAAACCCGTTCACGGGATGTTTTTCCTGCACCCTTGCCTGCAGGACTCTCCAATGACTGCGTGGAGGCGGTGCCAAAACCACTGTCCGACCTTCCGGAGCGCGCTACGGTCAGCTTGCCCGCGGCGTCTGACGGATACACGGCGGTCATGTATCCCTTTTTCAAACCTGCGATGATGACATGATCGGCAGTCATTCGATAAATCCCTTCCGTCACCAGCCTGTAATGGTTCTGTGGTATGTCCTGCTGGTGCTGTGCGTGCCCTGGTTCCCCGGCAGTGCCATGGCCGAAGATACACTGGTATCAATCGCCGAACAGCAGCTGCGCGATATCAAGCAGGAACTGGCGCAGGGCATCACGACCGATGATCGCTACGATGCGATGAGGCAGGATGTCGATCGCATCCAGAAGCAGGCGCAGGCCTGTATCGACGAGGCCGGGCAGCAGAGCAGGAAGGCGGCCCATGACCTTGAGGCGTTGGGTGCCGCAGTGCCGGGAGAGGACCTGACGGTCACCAGGGCACGGGGCGATCTGGAAAAGAACAAAAGCGCGATCGAGAAGAAGCAAACCATCTGTCGCCTGTTGCGCGTCAATGCCGATGAACTCGCCGCCACGATCGCGGAGCAGCAGAAGTTGGCCTTCAAGCGGCAGATCATGGCCCGCGACCGGGCCTTTACCGACCTGATGCAGGACGACTGGGGCGAGGTCGACGAGTGGCTGGCTGCCGTGAAGGCCTTCATCATCGATACGCGCGGGCTGGAACGGGTTGGCGGCCTGCAGTGGGTGCTGCTGGTCTTCCTGGTCCTGCTGGGCGCCGCGCTGGGACAATTCGGCAAGCGCCGACTGCTCGCCGTGCTGCCCCAGCCGACAGACAAGGACGATCTGATTTTCCTGGCCACGGTCGCCTTTGGCGCCGCACTGGCCCACTACCTACCCTGGCTGCTGCCACTGGGCGTTGCCAGTGGTTCGCTGCTGGTGCTGCTGCAAGGCATCGAACCGCTCCCCAATGTGCTGCTGCTCTGCCTGGGGTTCACCTTCTATGTGCTGACCTTGGTGGTGGTGCGTGGACTGTTCAATCCCCCGTCGCCGGCCAGCCTCTATCTGCCGGTTCCGGAATACGTCTGCCACGCACTCGCCCATCGTCTGTACGTCCTCGCGACCCTGCTGCTGATCGGTTTTTTCATTTTTTCCACCATTCTGTTGCAGCAGCTGCCGGATGCGGCGCTGTTGCTCACCCGGACCGTCTTCAGCACCGTGCTGGTGATCAATCTCGGCTGGGTCCTGTGGCTGGTGGGTGAACTGCCCGTGTGGCGCCACACCGCGCCGGTGCGCCTGCTGATTATCCTGGCGCTGCTGGCGGGTCTGATCGCGGAGTGGGCCGGTTACCGTAATCTTTCCGGCCTGATTATCGGGGGGCTGGTCAATACCCTGTTGCTGTTCGCGATCATTTTCCTGCTCGCGCGGGTCATGAACGAACTCTATGACGGCATGGACGAGGGTCGATACCAGTGGCAGCAGCGCTTCAGGAGCCGCTTCGGCCTGAAAGCCGGGGAATTCGTGCCGGGGCTGGTGTGGTTACGGGCCATGACTCACCTGATACTGTGGGGCGGGTTCCTGCTGCTGCTGTTCCGCATCTGGGGTTACTCGGACGAAGCCTACGCCGCGGCGGTGCAGTACGTCGTCGAGGGCTTCGACATCGGGAGCCTGCACGTGGCGCCGCTGCGCGTGGTCATGGCGATTGCCCTGTTCTCGGTGCTGGTGTCGGTCAACAGCTGGTTCAAGCGCCAGCTGGAACAGAACTGGCTCAACAAGTCACGCTTGGACCACGGGGCGCGCGATGCGGCCGTGACCACCTCGGGGTATGTGGGTATCGCCTTGGCTATCCTGGTGGCGCTCTCCGTGGCCGGCGTGGAGTTCACCAATCTGGCAATCATCGCCGGCGCGCTCTCGGTCGGCATCGGTTTTGGTCTGCAGAACATCGTCAACAATTTCGTCTCCGGCCTGATCCTGCTGGTGGAGCGTCCCATCCGCACCGGCGACTGGATCGTGGTCGGGAACACGGAAGGTTACGTGAAGAAGATCAGCATCCGTTCGACGCAGATCCAGACCTTCGACCGGGCCGATGTGATCGTCCCGAACTCGGAACTGATCGCCGGACAGGTGACCAACTGGATGCTGACCGATCCCTGGGGACGCGTGAAGGTGCCGGTGGGGGTGGCCTACGGATCGGATATCGCCAGGGTCATGCAGATCCTGGTCGACCTGGCGAACAAGCACCCCCAGGTGATAAACAATTATCCCGGCATCCCTGAACCGAGGGTCCTGTTTCTCGGTTTTGGCGACAGTTCGCTTGATTTCGAGCTGCGCTGCTTCATCCGCGACGTGGACCGGCGCCTGCAGACCCGCAGCGATCTGAACGTGGCTATCGATGCCGCGTTACGCGAGGCCGGCATCGAGATACCCTTCCCGCAGCGCGATCTGCATTTCCGCAACGCTCCGCCTGCGGGAGCGGTGACCCCTGCCGGCAAGCCGCCCGACGCCTAGGCGCCGGCCTGCGTCATGACGAACCTGCCGCGCAAGCACCGCGACACCGCCTCTGTTCCCGGGACAGGCGCCAGGCGGTGACATGCCCGGCGTGACAGGCCGTATCGACGGGAGGCGGAGTCCGGGAATTCGCGTGCGGGGCGTGAGCCTGCGCTACAGCGGCCCGGCGTTTGGCCTGCTGCTGACGCTGCTGCTTGCGCTGCCCGTCCGATCCGCGCCGTCCCCGGCCATCGTCATCGAGGGCGTCGAGGGCGAGGTCGCCGCCAACGTTCGCGCCTACCTCTCGCTTTACAAGGAAAGCTGCGATGCGCCACTGTGGCGCCTGCGCGGGCGGCTCAGGCAGTCTGACCGCGAGGTGCGCGACGCCCTGCAGGCCTTCGGCTACTACCAGTCGAGGGTCGACCGCCGCTTCGAGCCGGCCGCGGGGGAGGACGCCTGCTGGAAAGCCGTATTCACCATCACGCCCGGGCCGCGGGTCAACTTCGGCATTATCGATGTCACGCTCCTCGGCGCCGCCGCCACCGATGCCGCCTTCGATCCGCTGGTGCGCAAGGCCATGGCCCGGGCCGGGCAGCCGCTGCGCCAGGATGTCTACACCGACCTCAAGCGGCGCATCGCGGAACTGGCCAGCACCCGCGGCTATGTCGGGGGCCGCTACACACAGAACGAACTGCGCGTCGACCCAATGCAGGGAACGGCCGACATCATCCTGCACTACGAGTCCGGTCCGCGTTTTTCCTTCGGACCGATCCGCCGCGAACAGGACATCATCGATCCGCAGTTGCTGGACCGCTTTCTCGCCTACGAGGAGGGTAAGCCCTACGACGCGACCCTGCTCACACGGACCACGCGCGCGCTGGCCGGCAGCGGCTATTTCCGCAACGCCTACGTGCAGTCCCATATCGACGAGGCCGCCGACGACGCGATACCGACCGAACTGGTGCTGAGCCCGTCCAAGCGCAACCGCTACACCGGCAAGATCGGCTATGCGACCGACACCGGGCCGCGCGTCGGCGTCGGCTACCAGAACCGGCGGGTCAACCGTGCGGGACACGTGTTCTCGGCGGAAACCTCGGTCTCCAAAGTGCTGTCGCAGATCACGGCCGCCTACACCATCCCGCTGAAGAACCCGGTGACCGACAAGCTGAAATTCGAGACTGGCTACAGACACGAGGACACCGACACCTCGAAATCGGACACCACCGCGACCTCCGTCACCTGGTACCGCGTGCCGAACGAGGGCTGGAGCAAGGAGCGTTCGCTCACCCTCGGTCACGAGGAATTCGAGGTGGGCAACGACAAGGGCAAATCCACCGTGCTGATGCCCGGCATCGGCTGGTCGAGGGTGATGGCCGACGACCGGCTCTATCCACGCAAAGGGGCGCGGCTGGGTCTCAAGCTGCGCGGCGCCGCCGAGCAGATCGTTTCCGACGTCAGCTTTGCCCAGGCGATCGGAAACGCCAAGGGGGTGCTGGCCCTGCCGGTGCGGTTGCGGGTGATCACCCGCCTCGATGTCGGGGCGACGGCCATGAAAACCTTCGAGGAGCTGCCCGCTTCGGTGCGCTTCTTCGCCGGCGGCGACAACAGCATTCGCGGCTACGCATACCAGTCGCTCGGTCCGAAGGACAGCAACGGCGACGTGGTGGGCGGCCGCAACTTGCTGGTCGGCAGCGTGGAACTGGAACGCCTGCTGGTGGATAAATGGGCGGTGGCGCTGTTCGCGGATTCCGGCAATGCCTTCGACCAGACCCATGTCGATCCACACACCGGTGTCGGTTTCGGCATCCGCTGGCGCTCCCCGGTCGGCCCGGTGCGCCTGGATATCGCCCATCCGCTGACCGACAGCAAGGACCTGTTCCGCATCCATTTCAGCATGGGCCCGGAGCTGTAGCTCGCACCTCTCACCGGGCGGCTGCAGAACGACATATTGCATTTAAGGACGCATCGAAACATGGAATTTTTACAGTGGATTTGACTGGCATTTGATAAATGCTGCACATCGCAGCACACGGATTCCGATGAGAAAGACGGGCTAATCTGATGCGCAGACTCTGGAAAGGGCTGGCTGTTCTGCTGGGTCTGACGGCAGTGTTCCTGCTGTTGGTGACCGCCCTGCTGGCAAGCCCCGCGGGCAGTCGCTGGCTGATCGAACGGGCCACGAGCTTCGCGCCCGGCACGCTGGTGATCAGGCAGATCGCAGGCAGCCTGCTGACCGGCCTTGTCGCCGACGGCATCGACTACCGGCTGGACGACACGCACCTGCAAGCCGGCCGCCTTGAACTGGCGATCGATCCCGTCGGTTTGCTGCGCGGCGGCCTGCGCGTGCGCAACCTGGCGATCGAGGACGCCGTCTACCAGATGCCCGCCACGGATACCGATTCTACCGCGTTCACGCCGCCCGAGAGGATTACCCTGCCATTCACCCTCGACGTCAAGGCGCTGAGCATCCGGCGACTGTCCCTGCAGCTCGGTTCGCAGGAAACCACTATCGATGAACTGGATCTGTCCGCACACGCCGGTCCCGTCGCCGGCCTGCGCATCAACCGTTTCCACCTGGCGGCGGCCGGCGCCTCGGCGGAACTGCGCGGCCGGGCTGCCCTGCACTCCCCCTATCCGTTTACCGCCACGCTCGACTGGCGCGGCCACCTGCCGTCCGGCGTGGACGGCGCCGGTCATGCCACGCTCGAGGGCGATGTGAACGGCCTGCGCCTCGATCACCGGCTTGCCGCCCCCTTTGTCATCGCGACGCGGGGGAAAGTGCGCTTCGTTGCAGGTATCCCCACCGTCACCCTGGAGGGCGAATGGGACGATCTGCGATGGCCGCTAAAGGGCGCCGCGGAATACCGCAGCGCGCACGGTCACTACACCCTGAACGGGGTGGTCGGAGACTACCGTTACACGCTCGACGGCGATTTCGAAGGCGCGGAACTTCCCCCGCTCGAGGTCCAGGCGAAAGGCCGCGGGACGACCGACGGGCTGGTGTTCGATCAGCTCGAAGTGGCAGGGCTGGACGGCCGGCTCGACGCCACCGGCACACTGGACTGGAAGGCAGGACTCGCCATCGATCTCGGCATCGGCGGCGGCGGAGTCAACCCGGGCCTGCTGTGGCCGGACTGGCCGGGGAAACTCGGGATCGAAACCCGGCTGCTGGCGCAGGTCCGCGACGATGACTATAGCGTCCGGTTGCACGATGCACGTCTGAACGGGACGCTGCGCGAGCACCCGGTGAGCGCGCTGGGGGACGTGGTGTTTCACACCGGTGGTGTGGAGAGCGAACGGCTGGTCATCCGTTCCGGCGACAACAGCCTCACGCTCTCCGGCCAGTATGCTGAGCAACTGAACCTCGAGTTCAACGCCGATGCTGCTAACCTCGCGCAACTTGCGCCCGATCTGGCGGGATCGATTACCGCAACGGGGTCGCTGCGCGGCGATGCGGAGCGTCCCGGCGGACGCATTAACGTGTCGGTCATGGGGCTTCGTTACCGGGACGACGCTGTCGCTGAGCTGCAGGGTCAGGTTGTGCTCGATGAGGGGAATCAGCAGCGTTCGACGGTCCGCGTACAGGCAACGGATCTGAACCTCGGCGGGGAGAGCGTCGTACGCCTGCAGCTGGATGCCCGTGGCTGGATCGAGCGGCACCGGCTGCAGCTAACCGCGGAGGCGGCGGCAGGCAGCACGCTCACCGTGCTGGAAGGGGGATACGCCGGCGGACACTGGAACGGGCGCCTTGCGCGCGCCGACTTCGATCTCGGACAACTCGGCGACTGGCGGTTGCGGGAGCCGGTGCGGCTCGATCTCGGCGCCAGCCGCCTGGAGCCGGTTACCGCCTGCTGGGAATCGGAGCATTCCAGTGCCTGCCTGGAAGGGGCGTGGCGCGCCGCCGGCGGCTGGAATGCCAAAGCACGAATCGACGCGCTGCCGCTCGAACGGCTCGCCTCCCTGCTCGATGTCCCAGGCCGCATCGTGGGTGTGCTCGAGGTCGATGCCGAGGCCAGTGGTTCGAATGGTAAAACCGGGGTGAACCTGCAGGCTCGCTCCGCGCAGGGGACGCTGCAGATCGACACCGGGGAGGAAGCCCCGTACACCAGCACCTACCGGGACGCCGAGGTGATCGCGCGCTACGGCGAAGAACGCGCACGCGCGGATTTTCGCGTTGGTTTGGCGGAAGGACATGCCCGGGGAAGTGTCGAGGCGACGCTCCGCGGCAGCACACCCGACGATTATCCGCTAACCGGTGAACTGGATCTGGAATTACCGGACATCACCTTCATCAATGCCCTGGTCGCCGAAGTCAACACCACGGGCGGATCCGCCGTCGCGAAGTTCCGGCTGCATGGCAGCGTGGGCGCGCCGCGCCTCAGCGGTCACGCCGAACTCGCGCAGGGAAAGGTGCTGGTTCCCGGCCTCGGCCTCGAACTGACCGACATCAGGCTGCGGGCGCAGATTGACGGCACCGAGCGCGTGGCGCTCAGCGGCACGGTGCATTCCGATCAGGGCACGGTGAGCCTGCAGGGCGAAGTGCGTCTCGACCCCGAGACACACTGGCCGTTTCACCTCGACATTGGAGGGCAGGCATTCGCCGTGGCACGCCTGCCGGAGGCCGCGGTGACGGCCGACCCGGCGCTCAGGCTGAGCGGCGACACCCGCCGTATCGAGCTCAAGGGCAGCGTCGTCATTCCCGCGGCGAAGATCGAGGTGAAGCAGCTGCCGAAGAGCGCGGTGCGGGTATCGGACGACCAGGTGATCGTCGGCGAGAGCGACGCGGCGTCGCAGGCAGAAACCGGCACAGAAAAAACGGCGCTTGTCATCGACGTCAGGGTGAAGGTCGGTAATGCCGTGCATTTCCAGGGGCTGGGGCTTGCCACCCAGCTTGCCGGAAACCTGCGGCTGCGCAGCCTGTCGGGCGGGGATATCGTCGGCGACGGCGTGCTGAAACTGAAACAAGGGATTTATGAAGCCTATGGCCAGAAGCTCGTCATCGAGCAGGGACGGCTGCTGTTCACCGGACCCCTGGACAATCCGGCGCTCGATATACGCGCCACCCGCACCACCGGCAATGTCAAGGCTGGCATCCTGATCACCGGTACGCTGCAGTCGCCGCTCGCGACGGTTTACTCCGACCCGGTGCTGCCGGAGGCCGAGGCGATGTCCTACCTGCTGACCGGCAAGCCGCTCACGTCCACCGCCAGCACCCAATCCCAGGCAATTACCGCCGCCGCCGGGCTCGGCGCCAGCAATCCGCTCACCAGGGATATAACCGAGGCGATCGGTGTCGACCTCGGCGTAGAGTCCGGCGCAACGGAGGAGGAGAGCATGGTGAGCGTCGGCAAGCAGCTCAGCTCACAGCTTCGCGTGGAGTACCTCTACGGCCTCTTCAACGAGGTCTGGAAGATGAAGTTCACCTATGAACTCTCGCGCTATTTCAGTCTGTCCGGCGAGTCGGGCCTGGAGCAGGCGATCGACCTCAACGTCACGGTGGACAGGTAATCCCATCAGGGAATATCAGCACGGCTCATCCCCGCGAAAGCAGGGATCCATAATCTCACTGATACTCCATAAACTGAACGTATCGGCGCGCGGGGCGCGGTCACGCGTGCCCTGCAGTGCCGCAAGAATCGGGTGGGAACACCAATCCCGCCGTGGCAGTATGCCGATATGAACGATTACGAGCGCATCGCGCGGGTCATCCGCTATCTGGATGCACGCCGCGCCGAGCAACCCGATCTCGCGAGCCTGGCGGAAGTCGCCGGCCTGAGCCCGTTCCACTTTCACCGCCTGTTCTCCGCCTGGGCCGGCATCACGCCCAAGGATTTTCTGCAGTGCCTCACGCTGGCCCATGCGAAGGCCCTGCTTCGCCAGGGCACGAGTGTTCTCGATGCTGCCCTGGATTCGGGACTTTCGGGCCCGGGCCGATTGCACGATCTCTGCATCATCCTGGAAGCGGCCTCTCCCGGTGAAGTGAAATCCGGCGGCGAGGGCTTGACGATTACCGCTGGCTTCACCGACAGCCCCTTCGGCCGGTGCCTGATCGGCGAGAGTCCCCGCGGCCTGTGCCATCTCACCTTCATCGATTCCGGAGACGGCGCGGCGGCACTGGCCGCGCTCCGGGAGCACTGGCCGCGGGTGCGGCTGCAGCGGGACGATACAAACGCGGCACGGCTGGCAGGCAGTATTTTCGAAGCACCGGCCGGTCGTCATTCGCGACCCGCCCTGCGCGCGTTGGTGAAAGGCACGACCTTTCAACTGCGCGTCTGGCGGGCGTTGCTTCACGTGCCGTCCGGCACGCTCGTCAGCTACGGGCGCCTGGCCGCGGCGCTCGACAATCCCGCTGCCGCCCGTGCCGTCGGCACGGCGGTGGGTCACAATCCCCTGGCCTGGCTAATACCCTGTCATCGCGTGATTCGCGAGACGGGCGTGATCGGCGACTACCGCTGGGGCCCGGTGCGCAAGCGCGCGATGGTGGCGTGGGAGAGTGCTCCGCGGATTGGCGTCGAAACGCCTGGCATCGAGTCAGACCCGCGCAGGATGCGGTAAACAAAGTGGGAGGTACCGATTGCAGCTGGCGCCAGCGGCGGCAGTGGATTCACGGCGCCGGACGCCAGGCGAAGCAGCGCGGCGTCCAGTCGCTGCCCGGGGCCGCCAGACAGGCGAGATAATCCGGGTGCACGGCGAGCGGGGCGAACGTCCAGAGCCGCAGCGCTCCGTCAGCATCCTCCAGTCGCCGCACAGCGGTTTCGTCGTCGTCGGCATACCCTGCCGAGAAACTTTTCAATGACCGCGCGAGTCCCTCGCCCAGCGCCTTGACGTAGGCTTCCTTGCGCGTCCAGGTCGTGAGCAGCGCCTGTTTGTGCCGCTCCGCCGGCAGTCGTTGCAGGGCGGCGGCCTCGTTCTCGCACAGGATCTGCCGGGCGAACGCCGCCACGCTGATGTCGCGGTGGCGGTATTCGATGTCGATGCCGACCTCGCGTCCGGTCGCAACGGCCAGCAGCGCCAGATCCTCCGAGTGGCTGAAGTTGAATGTGAGTGTTGCATCCGACGCCCCGGTGACCAGGGCGGGTTTGCCGTGCGGGCCGTAGCGAAAGACGAGCGCCTGCGGCGCCTCGCCGAGGTATTGACCGAGCAGCCTCCGCAGCGCGATGCGCCCGGCGATGAACCGGGCGCGCTTGTGTTCGCAAAGCAGACGCGTGGCGCGTTCGTGCTCATCGGGGGAGAGCACCGCCTCACCGGCCTGCGATCCCTTGGGGACGGCGAGATCGATGCGCCAGACATGGATCTCCCCGGGTGCGGGCGGAGATTGGTGTGCCGACGGTTGCCAGGATTGATCACCCATGAGTGCTGAATACATTTCAGAGACTACTGAACAAGTCATCCTCGCGAAATCGGGGATCCAGTAACCCGCTGATTCTGCAAACCCATGATTCCCGCTCCCATGGGCTCGAGCGGCATCAGCCGATCTTGCGAGCCTGGTGCACCTGCGCACTGCGGGTCTTGCCCGGCACCCGCCGGATATCGGCGCCGAGCCGGACCAGCTTGGTCTCGATGTTTTCATAACCGCGGTCGAGATGGTAGATGCGGTCGATGGTGGTCTCGCCGTCGGCGGCCAGCGCGGCGATGACCAGGCCGGCCGAGGCACGCAGGTCGGTGGCCATGACCGGCGCGCCGCGCAGCTTTGCGATGCCGCGGACGATGGCGGTGTTACCCTGCAGTTCGATGTCGGCCCCCATGCGCTGCAGTTCCTGCGCATGCATGAAGCGGTTCTCGAAGATGGTTTCCTTGACCGTGGCAAGCCCCTCGGCGCCGGCATTGAGCGCCACGAACTGGGCCTGCATGTCCGTCGGGAAGGCGGGATAGGGCGCCGTTACCACGCTAACCGCACTGCAACGCCGCCCGCGCATGTCCAGTTCGATCCAGTCGGCGCCGCTGCGGAGGGTGGCGCCGGCCTCCCGCAGCTTGTCCACCACGACATCCAGCAAATCGGGTGCGGTATCCAGTAGCCGCACCCGGCCGCCGGTCGCCGCGGCGGACACCAGGAAGGTGCCGGTCTCGATCCGGTCGGGGATGACGCGGTGCTGCGCGCCGTGCAATTCCCGGACGCCTTCGATGACGATGCTGGCCTGACCGGCGTTGCGGATGCGCGCGCCCATGGCGTTGAGGCAGTTGGCGAGGTCGACGATCTCCGGTTCACGCGCGGCGTTCTCCAGCACCGTGGTGCCCCGGGCGAGGGTCGCGGCCATCATCAGGTTCTCCGTCCCGGTAACCGAGACGAGGTCGAAGACAATCCGGGCGCCGCGCAGGCCCGTTGAATACGCCTTGATATAGCCGTCCTCGATGCTGATGGCGGCACCCATCGCCTTCAGCCCCTGGATGTGCAGGTTGACCGGTCGCGAACCGATGGCGCAGCCGCCAGGCAGGGACACCTCGGCCGCACCGAAGCGCGCCAGCAGCGGTCCCAGCACCAGGATGGAGGCGCGCATGGTCTTGACCAGCTGGTAGGGGGCGCGGACTGAGTGGCTTTGGCGGGTGCTGGTGATCAGCTCGCCGCGGCCGGCCACTTCGATCCGGGTGCCTAGCGTCTGCAGCAGTTCCACCATGGTGGCGATGTCGCGCAGTTTCGGGATGTTACCGATGCGCACGGCGCCCGCCGTAAGCAGGGATGCGGCCAGCACCGGCAGGGCGGCGTTCTTGGCGCCCGAGATGCGGACCTCGCCGTTCAGTGGCCCGTTGCCAAGGATGGAGAGTTTGTCCATCTTAGCCGGGCGTGGCGGAATCGCGCAAGGAGGCGAAGGCGGTGAGAATGCGGTCGATTTGCCCGCTCGTGTGTGCCGCGCTCACACTGCAGCGCAGCAGGCTGTAGTCGCCGGGCGAGGCGGGCGGCATGACCAGGTTGACGTAGATGCCGGATACCAGCAGCCGGTTCCACCACTGGATGGACTGGCTGCGGTCCTCGACGGTGACGGCGACCACCGGGCTCACTTCCGGGCTGACGCGGAAGCCGATCGCCTTGAGTCCTTCATACAGGTGCCGGGCGTTCCCCCACAGCTGCTTGCGCAGCTGCGGGCGCTGCTGCAGGAGGCGCAGCGCCGTGCGGGTCGAGGCGATGACCGAGGGCGAGGGCGAGGCGGTGAAGATGTAGGAACGGGTGGCGAAACGCACCGCGTCCAGTTCCGGATGATTGCTCACGCAATACCCGCCGATCGCGCCCAGGCTCTTGCTGAAGGTGCCGACGATGAAGTCGACGTCGTCCTCCACGCCGTCCTGTTCCGCTACGCCGCGGCCGTGATTGCCCAGCATGCCCATGGAATGGGCCTCGTCCACCAGCAGCATGCCGCCATAGCGGCGTTTGAGCTCCGCGATCTCCCGCAGCGGCGCGCGGTCGCCGAGCATGCTGTAGATGCCCTCGACGATGATCAGTGTGTTTGACAGGCGCTCGCCGAGACGGCGCAGGCGCTTCTCCAGATCGGCCGGGTCGTTGTGACGGAAGCGCACAATATCGGCGCCGCTCAGGCGCACCCCGTCATAGATGCTGGCGTGGCTGTCGGCGTCGAGCACGATCATGTCGCCCGGGCCGGCCAGCGTGGCGCACATGCCGCTGGTGGCGGCGTAGCCAGTGGTAAAGACGATGGCGTGGCGGCGGTTGAAGAAGGCCGCCAGCTCCTGCTCCAGCAGGACGTGCTCGGCGAAGGTACCGTTGGCCATGCGCGAACCCGTGGTGCCGGTGCCCTGTTCCTCGATGGCGGTTTTTGCGGCCGCGATGCATTCCGGGTCGAAGGTCAGGCCCAGGTAGTTGTTGGTCCCGGCCAGGATGACCTGGTGGCCGTTGACGATGCCTTCCGTGGACGAGAGGATTCTCTCGGTGACGGCGCCGAATGGCATGATGCCGAGGCCCTGCAGCTCGGCGCGGACATCGATGATCGGCTGGAACTTGTCGAACAGGCTCATGGGGTCAGGCCAGCAGCTTCTCCAGCTGCACGGCGAGATCGCGTATGGTGCGGATATCCGGGAGGATGTTGAGGGGTACGGTGATATCGAAATCGTCCTCGATCTGCTCGACCATCATCATTACCTGCAGCGAGGTCAGGCCGAGTTCGCCCACCAGCTCGCTGTCCTCACTCAGCGCCTGTCCCGGTTTCAGGAAGGGTTGCAGGATTCTGAAGATGCGGGTAATGAATTCGTTGTAATCGGGCATTGAGCAGTTCGAATCCGGTATATTTGAAGGCCAGTCAGGGCGGTTCGCGCATCCCTGGCCGGGCCGCCAGGTTATGCAAGGCGTAGATTGTACTTGTACTCAGGCGGCTCTGCCATGCCTGACTCCGGGGGGGAGAGTCTATCAACCGAATGCCAGATAATGCCGAATCGACCTATGCACCGCCACGGGTCTGGGTGGTGACCGGCTATCGCGCGGGGGAACGCGCCCAGGTACTGGCGCTCGCCGAGGCGCTGGGCTGGACCTTCGAGGTCAAGGAGCTCGACTACCGGCCCTCGGCCGCCCGTATCAGCTTGTTCCGCAGCAGCAGCTTGAGGGGCTTCCGGATGGACCGGTCCAGTCCGCTCAGTCCGCCCTGGCCCGACCTGGTGATCACGGCCGGCATGCGCAACGAACCGGCCTGCCGCTGGATACGCCAGCAGTCTGCCGGACGCACGCGCATCGTGCACATCGGGCGTCCCTGGGCGCGGCTGGAGCAGTTCGACCTGGTGATCACCACGCCACAGTACCGCCTGCCCGAGCGCGATAACGTGCTGCACAATAACCTCACCCTGCATCGTGTGACCGTTGCGCGGCTGCAGGCCGAGGCGCGCCACTGGGAGTCGCGGCTCGCGACGCTGCCGCGACCCCGCATCGCCGTGATCACCGGGGGCGACAGCGGACCCACGACGTTCGGACGCAAGGCAGCCGCGCGACTGGCGCGCCAGGCCAGCGCCATGGCCGGGGCGCAGGGCGGCTCTCTGCTGGTGACCACCAGTGCCCGCACGGCGCCGGCGGCGGTCGAGTCCTTGTCCGCGGGCATCGAGGCGCCGGTGCACTTTTACCGCTGGCGCTGCGACGATGACCACAACCCCTACTTCGGCTACCTGGCGCTGGCCGACGCCATTATCGTCACGGCGGACAGCATCTCCATGCTGACGGAGGCCTGCGCGACCGGCAAACCGGTCTATATGTTCGACGCGGACCGTCCGATAAAAACTTCCGGCCTGACAGGAGACCGGGAACACGATTTCCGACTGTCGGGGACCCTGTATCGTTGGTTGATGCGCTGGGGTCCGAACCGGTTGAGCCGCGACATCGGGCTGGTGCACCGGCGCCTGATCGAGCGCGGGCATGCCGTCTGGCTGGGAGAGACATTTCCCGATGGGGTGCCCCCGCCCTTGCGTGATCTCGAACGCGCACTGGTACGGGTGCGGGCGTTGTTTGACGGTTCGGCTGACCCTGTGGCTTCCGAATTCTCTGCAGAGACGCGGAGCGCGCAGAGCAATTCCTAGATCCATACAAAAAACTCACCGCAAAGGCGCAATGAACGCAAAGTCATTTACTTGTTTTCACTATAGAATTTCTTTGCGTCCTTTGCGTCCTTTGCGTTCTCTGCGGTGAATAATGCTGTTAGCGCTGAACACCAGGTAAAGAGCTCTATTCATGAATGATTCCGCTGTTGCGGATACCCCGCCGATACCCCGCCAGCCGCGGGTGTGGCTGTTGACCGGCCACAAGGCGGGCGACAACACCCAGGTGGTGGCGCTGGCCGAGGCGTTGCGCTGGCCGTTCGAACTCAAGCGCTTCGCCTATCAACCCTGGGAACTGCTGAGCAACCGGCTGCTCGGCGTGACGCTGGCCGGCATCGACCGGGCGGGTTCCAGCCCGCTGGACCCGCCGTGGCCCGACCTGGTGATCACCGCGGGACGGCGCAACGAGCCGGTGGCGCGCTGGATACGACGCCAGGCCGACGGGCACACCCGGCTGGTGCATGTTGGACGTCCATGGGCGCCGCTCGATTGCTTCGATCTGATCGTCGTGACTCCCCAGTATTTCCTGCCGGAGCGTCCGAACATCCTGCCGATCGATCTGCCGCTGCACCGGATCACGCCAGCCGGCCTGGATGAGGTCGCATTGCGCTGGAGCGACCGGTTTGCGCACCTGACGCAGCCTTACTGGTCGGTGATGCTGGGCGGCGACAGCGGGCCGTTTGTGTTTAGCGCCGACAAGGCCATCCGTCTCGCCCGCTGGCTGAACGCCCGCGTGCGCAACGAGGGCGGGTCGGTGCTGGTCACCAACAGCGCGCGCACGCCGGAGAGCGCCTTTGCGGCCTTTCTGGCAACCCTCGAGGCGCCGCTCTCGGTGTTTCGCTGGGGTGATCCGGCCGAGGAGAATCCCTACCACGCCTACCTGGCCCTGGCCGACCGGCTGGTGGTCACCGGCGAGAGCATGTCGATGCTGGCCGAGGCGAGCGCCACCGGCAAGCCGCTGTATATCTTCGATCTGTCAGATTGCCCTGCCGGCGGCGACGGCGCCTCGCCCGGCTGCCGCCCGTGGTGGCGCCACCGGCACAATCTGCGCTACAAGCCGCTGAGCTACCACCTCGCCATGGCGCTGGCGCCGCGTCGCATGCGTCGCGATGTCTCCCGCATCCAGGAGCGCCTGGTCGCGAGCGGCCGCGCCGTCTGGGTCGGGCAGGAGTGGCGGGGCGGCGGAACGCAACAGGAATCGGACATCGTGCGCGCCGCCGCGCGGGTGCGTGCCCTCTTCGCCGCCAGGAAAT
Source organism: uncultured Gammaproteobacteria bacterium (assembly GCA_963763115.1). Classification (GTDB taxonomy): domain Bacteria; phylum Pseudomonadota; class Gammaproteobacteria; order UBA9214; family UBA9214; genus CAVQCA01. The sequence goes on along the minus strand of CAVXNM010000078.1, from coordinate 22,765 downwards.
AGGGGACAGACCCCGTTTTCTCGCAGAGAAAACGGGGTCTGTCCCCTATTTCCTATTTCCCTACGCCGCTTTTCCGACCGCCTGCGACAGGGGGTGCTGCGGCGCCGGCGGCAGGTCGGGGGTGCGTTCCAGCACCTCGAAGGCATCGTGGCGCACGTGGTTCTGGCGCATCTGCTCGCGCAGGAACTCCTTGGTGACGATGCCCTTGGCCACGCATTCCTTCAGCAGACCGAAGAAGAAGCGCTCCTGGTTCGGGTCCGGGTGCTCCTTGTACTGACCCAGAAACGCGTATTCGCCGAACAGCTGGCGGCGCGCGCGCATCAGCCAGCCGAGCGGCGGGAAGCGCCGGAAATGCTCGGCCGGGCGCCAGTCGACCGGCAGCCCGGTCTTCCAGGGCTGGGTCTTGCGCCGGGTGGTGTGCAGCATCCGGGTTGCCGTGGTGAACTTGTCGAGATCGTTCCACTCATTTTCGAACAGTCCGATGGTGTCGCGGTCCTCCAGACGCAGGCAGACCCACGCCATGTAGTCGCGCCGGAACTCGAACATTTCCTCGAAAGCTTCCTGCACCTTCCAGTGGCTGAGCTTTGCGCAGTCGAGCAGCATGACGCTGGTCGCCAGGCAATGGTCCACGATCCCCTTCATTTTGGAGCGTGGACGGCACAGGATGGCCTTGCCCATCATGTCGCGGGAGAGCAGGTCCCACACATCGCTGGCGGCGAAGATATCCGGATCGATGACCACCGCGCGCCCCTGGTACTCCATCAGTTCGGGCGGCATGAACCGTGTCGGTGTGAACGACTGCAGGTCGTCGTTCAACCAGACGCGCTTGACGCCGTCGCGCAGGTAGAGGTTGCCCTCGTGGCTCTTGAACCAGTAGTAATCCCTGGTGTCGACGATGTGAACGTCGAATTTGTCGTTGTGGCTTGAGTAACGCCGCAGGGCGTATTCGGCGACGATGGCGCCGGTGATCTGCTTGTGGTTGGTCTGGATAAAGACGGCGTGGTCCATGGGCGGCTTCCTCGCGGGGCAGGTGAAACCGAAAATCCTAACGGCCTTCGGGCGGCCAGTACATGATCCCGGTCAAAAAGGCGTCGTCCCGATACCGAAGGAATATGACGGCACCGGGTTCTGATTCCGGCGTCGGCGATTTTGCGACGAAAAATGGCCATGGAATCCACTGAAATATTCAATAATCGAATAATTTTATTCAGTGACACCGTGCTGCCAGGAATGAATCAAGAGCCTGTTGAATTATTTGCTATTATTTTTCAGTGTTTTCCGTGGATTCCGTGGCCATTGGAACATCATTCAGGCAAAACACCCGTCAAGCATGAGCGTGCGGGTGGAAATCAGGCCGCCGAGAGCTTGAGCGGCGGCTGGCCCGGCGGCGCCAGGTCGGGGGTGCGCGCGAGCAGATCGAAGGCGTCGTGGCGCACGTGGTTCCGGCGCATTTCCTCGCGCAGCATCGCCTCGGTTACGATGCCCTGGTCGAGGCATTCCTTCAGCAGACCGAAGAACAGATGCGTCTGGTTCAGGTCCGGGTGTTCCTTGTAATTGCCAAGCAGGCCGTATTCTCCGAACAGGTGGCGGCGCGCCCGCATCAGCCAGGCCACCGGCGGGAACAGGCGGAAGCGCTCCGCCGGGCGCCAGTCGATGGGAAGACCGGCTTTCCATGGCTGGGTGCGCCGGCGGGTGACGTGCAGCATCTTGGTGTTGGGCGTGAGCCGGTCGAAGTCGTTCCATTCCTCTTCGAACAGCCCGATGGTGTCGCGATCCTCCAGGCGCAGGCAGATCCAGGGCTGGTAGTCGCGCTTGAACTCGAACATCTCGTTGAAGGCCATTTCCACCTTCCAGTGGCTGAGCTTTGCACACTCGAGCAGCATGACGCTGCTCGCGAGACAGCGGTCGACGATGCCCTTGGGTCCGGCGCGGCGACGGCACAGGATGGCCTTGCCCATCATGTCCCGTGTCAGTAATTCCCAGATGTCGGCGATGGCGAAGATGTCCGGGTCGATGACCACGGCCCGGCCTTGGTAGCCCATCAGTTCGGGCGGAAGGAAGCGCGTCGGCGTGAAGGACTGCAGGTCGTCATTCAGCCAGGGGCGCCTGACGCCGTCGCGCAGATAGAGCTGGCCCTCGCGGGCGGCGAAAAACGGATAGTCCCGGGTGTGCATGATGTGCACATCGAAGTCGTCGTTGTGCCGGGAGTTGCGCCGCAGCGCGTGCTCGGCCACCAGCGCACCCACGATCTGCTTGTGGTTGGTCTGGATGAAAACACAATGATCCTTCATGGCGGGAGTGCCTCGGTGAAGCCGTTTATATGCGCCTGATTATAGGCAGGTACCATCTTTCCCTCAATGGAAACCGATTCCAATGGTCAGTTCTCATTATTCTGAAGTCAGTCCAGGGCGGCATGTGACATAACCGGAGGGACGTTACAGGCTATCAGGGTGCGATGGGCGCCTGACGAACCGGCTAGCCAGGTATACACAGCAACCGGGAATGCAGGGTAATGTCGATAGTAAGGTAACAGGAAGCGACTAGTAGGATTCCACGTATGGGTCGCTGTACTCGCCGCCCATGAGCCTTACGGCCCGCTTATTTACCACGCGGCGCAATTTCTTGAGGCGGGTGCTAAAGGTTCGCGGCACCTCGAACAGCGGTGTGCTTATCTCTCCCACCAGGTTCATGAATATCCGCTGGTGCGGTGTCGGCTGTCGTGGTGTCACCCCATGCAGGGATTCCAGCGAGTTGATGAAGAGCACGAGGACATTTTTTTTATATCGTACTGTGTTAACGAGTTCTGTGTGCCGGTTATCCACGTAGACGCCATCGTAACTGTTCGCCCGGGTTTTTTCTGTGTAGCACGACTTCAAGCGCCGGATCTCCAGATCGCCCCCTGTCGAGTCATCCTCGTCACGCCTCAGGTATAGCAGACCGGAAAAGAGTTTTCGGTGTGAATCGATATGATTGGGCTTGACGGACCTGGCCTTGCTTACCGGGGTATTGCCGGAGATCTGGGCGTCCAGTCGGATGTCACCGGTGCTGATGTCATCTGCTCCCCGGTTGCTGATCCCTAGCCTCACCAGACTCTCGCGGTCGGGAAACAGGCCGGGGTAGAGGGTAGTAATCGCATCACCGAACAGATCGATGACTTCATCGTAGAATTGCCGCGACACGTGATAGTTGATCACCTCTTTCCATTCGTCGGAGATGGTATCGGTTTTCCTGATCTCGCTGGCCGGGAAGCTCCAGCGAACGTTGTTTCTTGCGGGATCGGCGCCAAGTAGTTCGAGTGGGGGGTAGCTTGCGATGAGGTGGTCACAGAGTGAATCTGGCAGGGCGTTCCTGATAATTATGTAGGGGTAAGGGTCCAGTTGAAGTTCCGCTGTGTGCCGGTTTTGCAGTACGGAGGCTGACGCGGAAGCAGGATGAGTAAATTCCAGATCATTCGGTACGGATTTGGTTTGGTATTGTGCTTGATTTATTATGCTCCATAACCCTCAGTCAGTAGCCTTGCTTTTACCTTGGTAGTTTATGGCGCGTGTGTAAGCGGGTTCTGTCCGGTGCCAGTCCCAAGTTGCCGAATCTTAGGAAAATCACTGCCGTGTTTCCAGCAAATTTTCCTGGCAAACTTCATGATGCGAGAAGGGGCGCAGTAGTAGCCTCCATGTCTTGCACTTACAGATGCGGGCGAGCCTGCTACGTGGCAAGAATGTACTTAAAAATCGTACAGATATGCTGATCAAGCCCCTGATCCACATCGGCTACCATAAGACCGCGACAACTTGGCTGCAGCGGGAGTTGTTTAGCGTGGACAGCGATGTATTTGCACCTATGTCTCCAGACAACAACCCCAATGTGGGGAAATATCTTGGCCGGCAATTCATCAGGGACAGGGATGGCTACCTGCTGTCACCCTTCGAACTGAACCGGGAGGCCATCCTGCTGGAGCTGGAATTCATTCTCGGTAAAATCGATATCGGCAGCAGGGTGCCGGTACTTTCCTACGAGCGCCTGTCCGGTAATCCACACAGCGGCGGATTTGATGCCGGGATAATTGCCGACAGGATCCAGGCTTGTTTTCCCGAGGCAAGAATATTCTGTGTCATCCGTCAGCAGAGGGAAATACTGCTATCGACCTATTTCCAGTACCTGAAAATCGGTGGGACCGACACGCTGAAGACCTACCTGACCCGATCCTATGATGGTAGAAGGCCGGGGTTCTCACCAGCGCACTTAAATTTCGTCGACCTGGTGTCCTGCTACTATCGCTTGTTTCCGCGCGAGAACGTGCTGGTTCTGCCCTATGAAATGTTCAGGAATCAAACCAGGTTGTTTCTGGATAGGCTGGGCAAATTTGTTTCGTTGGATATTTCGGATCGGACTGCCAGAGCGGAGATTCGCTATAACAAGCGTGCGGATGATGCCATCACGCCGCGATTGCCCTTTCTTAACCTGTTTCTCGAGAGCAGTTCGGTAAACGCCTATTCTCCGCTGTGTACACCGCTGGCCAAGCCCCTGCTACGGATTGCCAATCGCCTGCTGCCGTTCGACAGAGGCGCCTATGTGAAAAAGCTACGTCAGCAGATCGATGCGATTGTCGGCGACCGCTACGAGGCTGGTAACCGCCGGCTCTCCGAAATAACCGGTATCGACCTGTCCGCGTATGGCTATCACGATTGAAGGTGTTACTGGATAGCAACGGATAGTGGCGCATGACGCTATTACATCCGGCGGGTCTTTCACCCCGTGATCGAGGGTTTTCCCGCGTAAGCGGGTATCGGAGCGCTTGATGCAGGCTAGGCCGAGCGCGGTGGATTGCCCAGCCCCATCTTGAGTTTCCAGTACTTGAGGGTGCGCCTTATGCTGCGGCGCAGAGAGCGCCGGTTTTTCCAGGGAAAGGGCTGGGAGGGGATGTCGCACCCGAGGAACGAGCACAGCTTCCCCCAGCCGTCGCCCTTTTGTATGTCTATCACCAGCAGGTTGTTCCTGCCCTTGAAATAGTCCATGACCTCGCGATTGAAGTCGCGATAGCGCTGCAGGTAGTCCGCGGCGTGTTCGTCGATGAACCACAGGTCACCGTTGAACATGCTCGAACGCGTAAAGGGCTGCAACGGGATGAGCGCGTCGTTTTGCGTTGCCTTGGCGCGTGGGGACAGGTGGCCGCGCAAGGACTTGATCCAGCTGTTCTCGTCGCGCACCGTCAGGATGAAGCGGGAACCGGGGTAGGCCTTGTCGAGTTGACGGTAGACCAGGCAGACAACCCCGACAAAGGCATCGTGGTTGTCGAGAATGTCCGGATCGTAGGCGAAGTCCTTGAGTTCTTCCGGGAAGAACCTGGGGAGGATTTCGTAGGGGTCATGCACGGACTGGTAGCCGAGGATTGCGAGTGCCTGGCCCAGGGATGAGGTTGCCGTTTTGGGGAAGCCTATCCCGAAAATCTTGCCTTGCTTCACTTGAACCTCGACCGTGACCGTCCCTTGTTGGTACCTGACGCGGCGAAAGTTTACAGCATCGGTTGCCCCTCCGCCATGCGGCGAACATTGTGTAGGGCAGGCGGAACCCGGCGGTATGGAAATATACCGGACGGTTGTGTACGCTCGCGCGCTGGTCACCGTTCCGCGTCTGCAGGGTGTTTTGCCTGCCGTTTCAGCATGCCGCAAGCCAGCTATGAGAGTCGCCATTTATATCAGGACCATCAAGTCAGCCCAGGGAACCGAGCGGGTGACGGCAAACATTGCCACTGGCCTGGCCGAGCGCGGGCACCAGGTTGATTTTCTGGTCGAGGTGCGCGAGGGCTGGCTGATCGAGAAGCTGGACGCCCATCCCAACATCACCGTCATCAATCTGTATGACCAGGGTGTCCCGGCGCTGCTGCACCGTGGTTTTCAGCTGTGGATCCTGCTGAAACACCTGCTCTCCGCGCCACTGTCACTGGTGGGCATCGGGGATGGCTGCAACGCCCGGCTGCTGCGGGTGATGACGCATGAAAACCCGCCGGCGCTGGCGCTGTATCGCTATATCAGGCAGGCGGCGCCCGACTCGGTGATGTCGTTCCTGAATCACCAGAACCTGGTGCTGCTGCTGGTAGCGCCATTCATCCGTAGCGATACCCGATTTATCGTCAATGTCCGCAACCACATCACAACGTCGGCGAATCGTGGCAAGTCCAAATGGATGCGCAGCGTCCCGCGTATCATGAGGCGCTTTTTCCCGCGTGCCGATCTCATCGTGGCGCCGTCCCGCGGTGTGGTGGAGGATGTGCGGGAAATTACAGCGATCGCGCCGGAGAAATTCCAGGTGGTGCACAACCCGGTGTTTCGAGCGGAAATCGTTGAACTTGCCGATGCTGATACCGGCCATCCCTGGCTGACCGATGCCGCGATACCGGTGGTGATCGCCGCTGGAAAACTCAAGCCGCAGAAAGACTTTGAAACCCTCCTGCGCGCCTTCGCAAAAGTGCGCGCGCGGCGGCAGGCACGACTGATGATTCTTGGGCGCGGCCCGGACAAGCAGGCTCTGCTGGACCTGGCGCAGGAACTGGGAGTCAGCAACGACTTCCAGCTGCCGGGTCATGTCAGGAACCCCTATGCCTATTTCCGGCGGGCCTCGGTGTTTGTGCTGTCTTCGGCATGGGAAGGTCTGCCCAATGTGCTGATAGAAGCCATGGCCTGCGGTTGCCCGGTGGTCAGTACGGATTGTCCCAGCGGCCCGGATGAAATCCTCGATGGCGGCCGGATTGGCCGGTTGATCCCGGTGGGGGACGCGGTGCAGATGGCGGAGGCGATTGCCGCGACCCTGGACTCGCCGCCGGCAGCCGGGGAGATGGTCAGGCGCGCCAGGGAATTCTCTTTCGATGCGGCGATCGCCGGCTATGAGGCGATTCTACGTCGCCCCGGGCAAGGTCGCTGACGGTGGCTGCGGCAGGTGGCGATCGTCCCGTTATCCAGTAGGATCGATTGTTTGCCCGGCGACGTTGCACCTGCTGTCCGGATTCGCGTATCGTGTCCACCCTGAACTGCGATTTCAGTACACCAGTGCCGTTCGAACAGGAAATTTCCCATGTCATCCAGGTTGCGTAGATCACTCAAGTCCGCCAAGCGCAGGGCGCAGCATGCGCTGGGTATCCGGCGGGACGAGGTTACGGTCATTTCATTTCCCAAGTCCGGCAGGACCTGGCTGCAGGTCATGCTGGGCGAATACATCACGCGATGTTACGGGCTGGAAGTGAAGAACGTGATGGCTCTGAAGGAGTACACCAAACGTCTGGAAGGCGTTCCCCGGATACGCTTTGCTCACGACGAGCGGCCGCAGTGGAAAATGTCTCATCAGCTGAATAAGGACAAGTCCGAGTACCGTGACCAGCGCGTGGTGCTGCTGGTGCGTGATCCCCGGGACATCCTGGTGTCGCTGTATTTCGAGAAGACCAAGCGGGTGCCGGCGCGGCGCAAGGATCGGCCGGAATTCAAGGGCAGCATCAATGAGTTCGTCTATTATGAACTCGGCGGTATCGACAGCATCATCACGTTCTTCAACAACTGGGCGAAGAGCAGAAACATACCCCGTAATTTCAAGATTGTGAAATACGAGGACCTGCGCCGTGATACCCGCAGTACCCTGATCGACATGTTGTCCTGTCTTGGTCTTGAGCCGGTCAACGAGCAAATCCTGGAGAAGGTGCTGGAGCTGGGAGACATCAACAAGATGCGCACCAGGGAAGCCGAATCCGCGCGTGGTTCCCACAGCCTCAGGCGCAGTGATCCGCAGGCGGGGGATGCCTTCGAGACCCGCGCCTTCCAGCCGGCTGACCCGTCAGACCCGGAAAGCTACAAGGTGCGCAAGGGCAAGGTTGGCGGTTATGTCGATTACCTCGAGAGCCCGGAAATCGAGTTCCTGAACCGAAAGATCCGCGAGGAGCTGGATCCGATCTTCGCTTATTGAGGAGTGCCTCCCCGCACCGGCGTTGCATCAGGCTTCCTCGTCCCGGGTGTAGCCGAAGGTCGGCGACAGGGTGGTGTTGACCAGCCGATCGACCTGCTCCACCTGTTCATCGGTGAAATAATCTTGGTAGCCACCCACTTTGCCGCGGCGCACCTTGTAGGCATCGCTGCTGGACTGTTCCCCGCTGCTGAAGCGTCGCCCCCGGGTGCCGAACGCGGCATCGCGCTCCATCTGTTTCATGTTCTCCAGCGAGGCGAACTCGACCGCATCCGAAATTTCCTCGCGACTGGCAGCAAGACCGGCGAATACCGTAATGCGTTCAAGCCAGGTCTCCGGGGTGGCGCGGAGGTCCTCGTAACGGACCACCAGGACGTGGTCCATGCCGGGGAGCGCCTTGTCCCAGCTGTTCAGCAGGGCGATGGTCTTGCGCAGTGAGCCATTGGCATGTGTGGCAAAGTCGAAAACTGACAGGTCGCGTCCTTCGAGGCCCGCGGAGTGCAGCGCACGCTTCTGCTTGTCCATCCTGAATTTCCATTGAAAATAGGCAGATACGGCTATATCGCGTGGGTCGCGCACCAGCAGGACGATGTGTTTGCCGGCATAGTCGGACTTGCTGTCGCGGTTGCCGGTGTAGTCGCCGACATAGGAATCGTGGGTGAAGAAGACCACCGGCAATGACGGATTGTCGCGGTGAAAGCTGGTGGAGCCGATGATCGACGATCCGGGCAGGTCGTGGCGCTGCTGCTGGATGCGCGACAGCATGATGCGCAGCCAGGTGCGCCCGCTCTTGGGGCAGGTGACGAACACGATGTCGGCCTTGCGCAGCTTGCTGAACTCCTGGCGGCCACGCAGCCAGCGGCTGACTCTGGCCCGTTTTTCGACGGGCAGGAAAGACAGGGCCGAGAGAATGAGGCGGCGTTTGAGTTTGTTCATCGCAGACAGGTCAGGACAGTGCCCGGGTAGAGGATGTGGGTGGCGACATCCTACCAGATCCGCCCGCGGTGCCGTTACGTGTGCATCGATGCCTGAGCGCGGCGCGTGGTCTTTAGCGCGAGCGCAGTTCCAGGCGCCGCTTCAGGCGGCGAATCCGCTTCCCGATGAACGTCGATTTCCGACGGGGTCGATCGGCTTTGCGCTGACGGTGGCGTTCGACGGCCGCCTTTAGCATGACCGTCTCCAACTGCAGTGCCCGTGCGGCCTGGTCAATGCCACCAAAGTGCTTGACGGTCTTTACCAGAATCCGGTCGGTGCGCTTGGTCGGCGCTTCCCGGATGAAATCCTCAGAGTCGTAGCCCTCCAGCGACAGGGATTCCAGGAATTCCATGGGCGCCCGGGTGAGTTGCGATACCAGATCGGGATCCTGCAGGCAGTACAGCAGATGCAGGTAGATGTTGTCGGTGAACTTCGGGTTGCTCGAGGGAAAAAGTTCCTCCGGCACCGGTTTCCCGAGAAAGGCGCAGAGGGTCTCCCAGTCGGCTCGCCCGCCGCAGATGTCCATAACCAGCAGATCATCCGGGCGCTCGCGGAAATACTCCAGGACGTGGCGTTCGTGCCGCGCGTAGGCCTCGATGAGGGTCTTTTCGTCCGTGCCGGTGGTTCTGTAAAGCCGGCGGGTCATCTCCTCGTGTCCCGGCATGGGAGAGTGCTTGCGGCCACGGTAACCAGTGTATGAGTGCAGCCAGCTGTCGCGGTCGCGCACCGTGTAGATGAATTTGCTGTGCGGGAACACCCGGTCCAGTTCTTCAAAGCGGTCGGCCACAATGCCGTCGGTGGCGGCCTCGAAACGGCGGACATCGCTGATGCTCGCAGGGCAGCCGATCGAGGCAATGCCGAGGATCGCGAAGGCATCGTTGAGGCTGGTGGTGCCGGTCTTGGCAAGACCGATGCCGAATATTTTTTCCTTGTCCATTACCAGGCCTGGCCCGCATTGGTCCTGATGCCCCGGCACCGGACGCAATTACTACCTGTGTCGCAGCATGGGTCGGGGAGGGGTGGATTATCAGTCGCATTCAAAAAACACTACAATAACACGTCAGTGAATTCTGTCAGTGACTCCGCCAGCTGTCACGCGCAACGTGAGCGGTCCGGCTGGGATTCTAACAGAGTCAGCCAGAGCCCGTAGGTAATCCACCCCTGTCCGGTGCCACAAGGCCAATGAGGGGCATAGCTAAGACAATGTTAAAGAAGCCGATTTTTATATCCGGGTTGCGAAAATCCGGAACCTCCATGGTGAAGAACCTGCTGGATAATCATCCGGACCTGTTCGTCTATCCACCCAATGAATTGCATTTCTTCAAATTCACCATTACTACAACCTTGGTCGCAAGGCAAAACACACCAGCAACCGGTCAAAGCCGATAGCGGAGATTCTCGAGAAGATTTGCAGGGATAAATGGTTCAATCCGTTTCCCCGCCAGACCAGCATCGACTGGGATGCCTTCGTCGATATCGGCAGGCTGCATGAACTGATCCGTAATTCGAAGGCAGGCAGTTATCCCGAGCTGTTCGTCGATATCGCCAATGCTATGGCTGCAGCCACAACCTCGTTCAAGCGCGATCTGGAAACCAGCCGCTTCACCTGCAAGGGCGTGCAGCAGGAAGAGTTTTTCCCCGAGCTGCGGGAATGGTTCCCCGATTTGAGGATGGTCTACGTGCTGCGCAATCCCTATGCCCAGCTCAACTCGGCCATCAACAATATGCGCCATGGCCGCAAGGGACTCGAGGAGAAACTGCGCGTCGGCATTGACCGGAAAAACCTCGATGCCTCGTTTACCTATCCTTATCTGGGACCGCGCCTCCGCCAGATGCGGATCTCCTATTACTTCATGCAGAAATTCCATGAGCTTTCACCCACTCAGTTCTATATCCTGAATTACGATGCACTGCTGCTTGATCCAAAGGCGGAGCTGTTAAAGCTGTGCCAGTTCCTGGATCTGGATTACCACGACAACATGATGGAGCTGACCCTGTGCGGTCAGCCGATCCAGCGGATAGGCTGGTCGGTCAAAAAATACACTGACAGCAGCATATCACCGGCACCGCTGACGGCGTGGAAGGAGCAGTTATCCGGGGTTGCCATCCGCCTGGTCAACATGTATTTCGCTGATGTGCTGGAAGACTATGGCTACGACGCGGTCGAATCCCGCTATCCACGCTGGAAAAAAGTGGACCCTTCGGAGGATTTCAGCAAGTATGTTGCCAACCGCCTGCTGTTCACCAAGCCGGTCCGGAAATTGATTTAGTCAGACCCTCGTGCCACTTGCAGATCACGCCGCGTGCGAAATGCAGGATGGTTATGCGAGCCGACTATACAGATGTAACCGGTCAGCCAGAAACGAGCCAGGTCTGGAACATCAACAATGACCAGAGCAGGTTGCTGTGATTGCGCCAGCCGGCAAGGTGCTGCTTCCATATCTCCCGCACCGCCCCGGGTTCGAGGAATCCCTCGCGCGCCAGACGTGAGCTGTCTAGCAGGTCCTCGGCCCAGTCGCGCAGGGGATCGCGTAACCAGTCCTCCACCGGCGCACTGAAGCCGCGTTTCGGCCGGTTGGTCAGCGTCTGGGGAACATAGCGGTGCATGACCTCTCTGAGAATGCGCTTGCCGCCCATTCGATCGATCAGGAATTCACGCGGCAATCCCCAGCCGAATTCGGTAACCGTGGCGTCGAGCAGGGGTGCGCGCACCTCCAGGCCGACCGCCATGCTGGCGCGGTCCACTTTGACGAGGATGTCTCCCGGCAGGTAGCCGATGTAGTCGAGATGGCGCATCTGCAGCAGCGGATCGACGCCGCTGACCCACTGGGCCGCGTCGCCGGGAACGGTGTCCGCCTGGCCGGCGCCGATGACCAGGCGGGTCGGGTGAGTGCAGCGCGAGCTGCGTTCCAGTAGCAGCCGCTGGACGGTGATCTGCTCGATCCCGCGGGTGTGCTTTTCCAGCCTGGAGCCGAGGCGCTGCCATCTCCGCATGCGCCTGTCTACCTGCCCGGAGGGTGCAAACCAGCCCCAGCTGGCTTCGGCATAGCGCTGCGCAAGGCCCCGCAGCCACCGACGTGTCGGCGCGGGAAAACGCTGCATCCAGCGCCACTGCGCCAGCGCCTCGAAATAGTGGGTGTAGCCGCAGAACAGCTCGTCGCCGCCGTCTCCCGACAGCACCACCTTGACCTCACGGTGCGCGAGCTGCGAGACCAGCAGGGTCGGCACCTGCGAGATGTCGGCAAACGGCTCGTCATAGACCTGCGGTAACTGCCCAACGAGATCCAGGCACTGCTGCGGCGTGACGTAGAGTTCGTGATGTTCCGTGCCCAGGTGGGCGGCGATGGCGGCGGCCTGTTCTGCTTCGTTGAACCTGGGTTCGGTGAATCCGATTGAGAAGGTCTTCACCGGGTGGTCTGCCTGGCGCTGCATCATGGCTACCACGGTGGTGGAATCGACGCCACCGGAGAGCAGTGCGCCCAGTTCCACGTCGGCAACCATACGCATGCCGACCGCCCGGTTAAGAAGGGTATCCAGATCCTCGACGGCATCCCGGAAGTTCCCCGCGAAGCGTCTGCTCCAGGACCGGTGGCAGATGTCACCGGCTCGCCAGTAATATTCCGGGGCGGTCGACCAGGGCGGCGACTCCGGCCGGATCCTCAGCAGGCAGCCCGGCGGGAGTTTGCGGATGGCGGCATGGATGGACAGCGGCTCGGGCACCCAGCCGTAACGGACATATTCGCCCAGGGCATTACGGTCGATGGCGCCGTCGAAGTCGGGGTGCGCCCGTAGCGCTTTAAGTTCCGAGCCGAAAAGAAAGGCCTTGTTGCACCAGCCATAATACAGCGGCTTCTTGCCGACACGATCCCTGGCCAGCAGCAGGGTGCTCTCAGTCCGGTCCCACAGGGCAAAGGCAAACATGCCGTCTACCCTGCGCAAAGCCTCATCGTCGCCCCAGAGCACGAGCGCGGCCAGCAGCACCTCGGAATCCGAGTGCCCGCGAAACGGATAACCTGCCTGCTCCAGCTCCGGGCGCAGTTCTGCGAAGTTGTAGATTTCGCCGTTGAAACACAGGACGTGGTTGCCCGTGGACGACAGCATGGGCTGGCTGCCGGCTGGAGAGAGATCGAGGATGGACAGGCGCCGGTGTCCCAGGGCAATGCCGGCTGTTTCGTCGCACCAGATGCCACCTTCGTCCGGTCCGCGGTGCCGCAGGGTATCGGTCATGTTCCCGATGATCTCCCGTGGGTCCCGAACCTGCTGGAGAAAACCGGTGATGCCGCACATAAATGATGCCTGGCCGTTGCAGCGGAAGATCCCGGCTATCATACGTCGTGCCCGATCACTTGCAACCGCGGCGCTGTGCCCCGGACAACGACCATCCCCTTCCGGAGCTGCGGCTCGCCGGGTGAGAGATTCCAGGCTGCCACGATTGCTGTATAGTTTCGGCCATCCGGGCGGGGCATAGACCACCCACGTCTTCCGGCCTGTTTCGCAAGTAATTCTCTCTCTCGGAGCCTGCAATGTCGCGCCAGAAAGTCTTCTGTGTCGGTTTGGGTAAAACCGGTACGACCAGTCTCAAGGCCGCCCTGGGAGTGCTCGGCTATCGCACCATCCGGCTGCCGCTGAACTGGAAAGGTATAACGGACTTCGATGCTGCCCTGCCCGGTGTCAGCGCTGCCATGTACAAGGAGCTGGACCAGGAATTCCCGGGCAGCAAGTTCCTGCTCACGGTGAGGGATATCGACGGCTGGCTGCGGTCGATCGAGCGGGACATGTCACGCAAGCAGGATGTCAGGCGGGACCGCGCCGCGGACAGGAATGAACTGCTGATGCGCCTGTATGGGCGGACGACGTTTGACAGCGATGCGTTCAGGCAGGCTTATCACGACCACGAGGCCAGGGTGAAACATTTCTTCAGGGACCGTCCTGATAAGCTGCTGGTGTTGAATATCACCACCAGCGCAGGCTGGGAGCCGCTGTGCTCCTTTCTTGGCGTGCCGGCGCCGGAAGCCCCGTTTCCCTTCGTCAACAAGGCAGCCGAGCTGGACGAGCTGCTTATGCGCCTGCTGCATGTCACGCGCGACATCGGCGCGGTTGCCGGGATCTCAAAATATTCGCGCGACTACATCGAGAATCTCGCGCAAGGCCGCAACCTGGAGGAGTACGACCTGGAGAAGCCGCTGTCGCTCAAGGACGATCGCAGAATCAACAAGGTCATCAAGCGCGCATGCGCCTTCTTCGGCGGCCCTGCGGCGGCGGCAAAGGCGCTGAACCTTGCCGAGGCCGATATCCGGCAGGCGCTGGAACGACAACGGGAACACGCCAACGCGAAGATCAAGGCGGGCCACCTGCTTGCCAGACTAAAACGTTTTCTGCATCCCGATCGACGCTAACCCGCGTTGGGCGGCCGGATGCCGGAGCCCTGTTGCCGGGGTCTGCGAGACAATCGATCCGTGTGTTTCCTACCCGGTTTTTTCCCGTGGCAGGCGCTCCCCGCCTCCGTCCTATCCAAACGCCTCGATATTGATGGTCAGCGTCTTGCGCATGGCGTCCGAGCCCTTGCCGGTCATGGGTCGCACCGAATGCCAGGAATTGAACGTTCTGATGAAGATCACCGCCTGGTTAGGGGTGAATTCAAAGGTATCGATGACGTCCATATCCTCGAACCTGCCCTGTTCATTGGTCTGGTTGAAGTTGTGCCGGACATCCCTGGCCTGGTTGACATCCGTCCCGCCGCCAAAGGCGGGATCCCATTCGCCTTCATCGACCATGGATACCACCAGAGTGATGATTTTCGAGGGGGAATCGGTGTGCGGTTTGATGTTGCCACCGTCGGCGGGCAGCATGGAGAATTCGAATCGCGATATCAGGCGCGAGGCGCTGCAGTTGAGGCGGCCCCTGTGAGTCAGTCGCTTGCGCCACTGGTTGAAAACCGTCATGTCGGGGTTGTAGCCAACGTCCAGCGACCGCTCGGCCAGTGCGTTGATAACACCCCGCGTGAAGTCGCGGCTCTTGATCCAGCGATTGAAATCGTTCCAGAGCGGGTTGGCGTCAAGAAAATTCCTGAATGTTTTTGGATTGAAATGTTCGGAAAGTGAATACTTGTGGCCCAGCTTCTCGAGATACATGAACCATTCCCTGTCCGGGTAGCCGGCCAGCATCTCCTTGTAAAGACCCGGTTCGATCAGCGGTTTTGCCAGCCCTATCGGGTAGGGCTCATAGCGGAACTCGAGATGGTCATAGTTGAAATACATGGTGACTGGCCTTGAGATTCAGTGTACGGACAAGTAGCCGGATGATATCACGCCACCTGTTCCATGAGGCGCGGCGGAACGTGTTCGCTAGCTACGGCCGTCCGCCGGTGTAACGCAAATAATTCATATTCAGCGGGTCGGAATGTTCTGTAACGCGAGTGATTGTATCCTCCGGCTTTGCCTCCGGAAACCAATAAGGCATCGGCAGGGGTCCACTGCACCTGCAGGCTCGTCGTGCAGGGAAGCATTCAATCCGCATTCGGCGTTGTTTACGCGACGGCGGAAACCAGGTGGCCATCCTGCAACCGGTAGGTCTTGTCAGCCGACTCCGCCAGGGCTGTCTGGTGCGAGATGGCCAGGATGGTGTAGTCGCGCCGCAGATCCTCCAGCGTCCGGATGATGATGGCCTCGCTGGCCGGGTCGAGGGCGCTAGTAGGTTCGTCCAGGATCAGGACCTCAGGACGGTGCACCAGTGCGCGGGCAATCATGATGCGCTGGCGCTGTCCTCCTGAAAGTTTGGTGCCGCGTTCTCCCACGCTGCTGTGCATGCCCTCGGGGAGTTCGCTCACGAATTCCCATGCATGCGCCGCTCTCAGGGCGTATTCGGCATCCGCCTCCGTGAGTTGTGGATCGCCGAGTGTGACGTTTGTCAGGATACTGTCATGCAGCAGCAACTGTTCCTGGGGTACATATCCCAGCTTGTGTCGCCATTGCTTGAGATCGATGCGCGTCAACGGGATGTCGTCCAGACAGACCGCACCGGAATCGGGCTTGTAGAGCCCGATGACCAGATCCACCAGGGTGGTTTTGCCGGCCCCCGAGGATCCGATTATCGTCGTCAGGGAACGGGTCGGAATCGTCAGCGAGATATCCTGCAATACCTGCTTGTCGCCGTAGGCGAAGGATACCCCGTTCAGCCGGATTGCGGATTCAAGCCTTGGTTGCTCGGCTCCTTCCAGGACCTCCCTGAACTTCTCGGCCTGTTTGATGGATTTGCGCAAAGACCAGAAGGCGCTCTCCAGGGTCACCATCTTCTGGTACTGTTTCTGGATCTTGCCCATTTGTCCGAGCACACGTCCCAGCAGGATCACCAGGACCACTACCGAGGCCAGCGGCATTTCCCATTTGCCCAGCCCGATGTAGATGCCGGCAGCGATGACCATGGCGGTTACGGGCGTCAGTACGGCATCGAGCATTTCCTTGCTGAGAACCTGTCTTCGCAACGCCTCGTTCAGCTTGGTGGTTTCCGCGCTGAGTACCTTATCCGCCAGGTCCTCCCGCGCCATCGCCTTGAGTGACTTGACCGATTGCAGGGTATCCGTGAGGCGGGCGATCAGTGATTTGTTTAACTGGGTCTCGCGCTTGCCGGCATACTTGGACATCCTGACCATGATGTGGGAAGCGGCGATGAGGACCAGGGCGATACCAAGACATGCGAGGGTAGCTCTCCAGGAAACCGCCAGTGAAATCGCCATGTAGACCATGGATTGCACAATCATGGCGATCATGGTCACGCCGAATACATACGCTTGCGCGGAGCGGCTCGCCTCGGTGGCCATTGAGTTGGCAAGCTTCCCGATCGGTTTGTTCAGAAAGTATTTCCACTGGGTCGCGAGTACGGCCCGCAGGATTGACAGGCGCAATTCGGTGGCGATATGCGCCGCAGAATAGCCGACGTGCCGGTTGGCGATCAGCAGCAGGATGCTTCTGATGGTGATGAAGCCGACGACAACGATCAGCAGTACGCCGAGGGTCGGCTCCAGTCCCACGAGGGACAGGGCATTGACAACGAATTCTTCCATGTGAACGCCTTCCCTGGCGCCGGCGGCGGCGGGGATCTCCGGCAGTATGTCAGCCTGACCGGCAGGGTGCGTCGCGGTGGCGAGCTTCAGCAGGGGTAGCAACGCAGTTATGCCGGCTCCATCGGCGATGCCCGCGAACAAAATGGCAACCATGGCAAGAGCCGTCCGCCAGGGATAAGCTCTTAACAGCGTAAGGAGTAAGCGCATTCGGAAGATTCAGGGGGGTGTAAACGAAGGCGTGTACTATAGGCTGCGGCTTATTTTGCCGTCAACTTGCACCCGGTTGCCAGGAGAAACGTGCCTGCGCGATCACGGCAGCCCGGCATCCTGCGATGAGCTGGCAAACCCGTTGACAGCGCCGTCAGCGGAATACGCCACGCCGGTAGAGACGCCAGAACAGACCCCAGACAAAGATCAACGGGTAGCGTCGCACGCGGGAAGGGATTTCAATCCGCTGCCCGGAATGGCGTTCCAGTTTCCAGGCGATGTAATCGAGGCCGCCTTCGAAGGTAAACAGCGCCTTCAGCAGGCGCGTCACCGAGAGCAGCTTGCCCTGCGCGGCCCGCAGCATCCAGGCGGCACGGCCCAAACCGCGGTTGAGTGCGGGTATTTCGGCGCGATAACGGGTATCGGCGCCGTTACCCTCGAGGACCAGCGGATAACGCAACGAGGCGGCAACTTCACGGGTCGACGCGACATAATAATCCACCGCCGCCGCTGTCAGTTCGGCGGAGCGCCCTGCGGATTCCGCCCGCAGTTCCGCACCATAGCTCAGCTGCAGTCCCTGCTGCCAGAGGTCACGCACCCGGCCGGCGGTTGGCAGCCGGGGCAGCACCCGATCCAGGAAGGTTTGCCGGGCACTCGCCAGGCTTGCCTCGATCAGCCGGCGGGCGGCGTCATCCCGGCACCAGGCAAGGGCGGTGGGTTGGGTGAAGCGGCCCCACAGGTAGGAGTGGAACCAGCGTCGCGAGGTGCCGTTGCGCAGATCGGCACTCGAAAGCACGGCATATTTCGCGCGCACGACCCGATCCGCTAGGCGGATCTCGGTATAAAACACATTGGGCGGCAGCAGCCAGTTGGCCAGCGCGCGGGCCTTGCGCGCATAGCAGGCCGTGTAACTGTCGACGATCAGGTACAGGTCAACCAAACCGTCGAAAAGATCGCCGCTGCGCAGACAGGAACCGTAAAACAGGATGGCGTTGACCGCCTCGCCATGGCGCCGGCGCAGCGCCTCGACGAGGACATGCAGTGCAGGCGAATCCGGCGGTGCGGCTTGTAACATGGAATTAGTGGTGATTCCGGAGTTCATGACACGGCATGATGTTCTCATTTACTATTGAATGGCCACGGAATCCACTGAACCCACGGAAATAGCCATTCATAAATCAATTCTTCCACCGCACTGGGTGCGTACAGCCCAACGTTATCAATCGCCCTTTTCACTTCACACTCTTCACATTTTTACTTTCCGTGTTTCCCGTGTATTCCGTGGTCATTTATCAGAGGCGGATAAAGGTGACCGGGCCGGCGGCGCCGATGCACACTGGCCCCGCCGCGCGGCTGGCCTGGTACATCTCGCCGTCGAGTGTGTAGGGGCCGTCCAGGGTCAGACTGATACGCGTGACGTTGCGGCTTTGATAGCCCGCCGCATCGTCAGCATGGCGGCCCGGCTTGCCGCGCAGCAGAGCCGGCAGGTTGCGCAGCAGGTGGTGCGCACCCGCACGGATCATGCTGACGTGCAGTGGTGCGCGCTCTATTCCCCAGTAGGGGCGCATGCCCAGTAACAGCCGTTCCAGGCTGCTTACCAGCAGGATGAGAACGTCTTCCGCTGGCGCCGGCGGCGCGTTGTCTAAGGCCACGGAGACGACCACCGGCCGGGCGAAACGGCGATCGCCCCGCGCGATGCCCCACAGCGTCCTGACCATGGCCAGGCCCGGTCCGATTTCATTGGCGACGCCCCTGGTGTGCAGGCGGGCACGGCAGTATTCGATGCCGTGGATGATCGCTCCGGTGCCGAAAAACATGCCGTACGTCGCGGGCTGGCCGGCGCCCGGGTCTACCCGCAGAATCGCACGCCGCAGCAGCCGGCCTTCGTTGCGGTCGTCATCCGCCCAGCGGCAGAGTCGCTGTACCGCACTGGCGAGGCTGCCGCGCAGGCCGACGTCACCGGCATTCATATTGGTGGTACCACCGGGCAGCAGGGCGATCAGCGGCAGGCGTTCGAACGGTGCATCCTCCAGCAGGTGGGTGAAAACCCGGGCCACGGTGCCATCGCCGCCGTTGATGGCCAGTACCGCTACGGAGCGTTCCGCCAGCGTGGCCAGGGCGGTGGGTATGTCGGCTGGTCCCGGGGTCGGGCAATGGTGAACCCGGGGGTGATTTGCGACAATGTTATCAATGGCCCGCAGTTGTTTGCGGTTGCGCCCGCTGTGGGGGTTGCTGATCAGTCCAACCGGCCGTCCACCCTTGCCGGAGAGTTCTCCGGGGTCAGGCGCGGTCGATGGGCTGGTGTGGTCGGTACCGTTCATGATGTGATTGATCTGGCCATGAGTTTACCGCCCGGCCAACGGCAAGCAAACGGATAAACGATGGAAAATACACTGACTTTTGCCCAGCTGTCCGATCCCCATCTGTCGTCGCTGGACGGTGCGCACTGGCGTGATCTGGCCAACAAACGCCTGTTGGGCTATCTCTCCTGGCGCCGGCGACGTCGCTTGGAACACCGCCGCGAGGTGCTGGAAGCGCTGAGGCGGGACCTGCTCGGGATCCGTCCCGGACACACGGTGATCACCGGCGACCTGACGCAGATCGCATTGCCGGATGAGTTTCGCCAGGCGCGTGAGTGGCTGGATTCGCTTGGCAGCCCGAGCGAGGTCACGGTCGTGCCGGGAAACCATGACGCCTATGTGCCGGTTTCCTGGGCGCAGGGGCTGTCCCGGTGGCAACCTTACCTGGTATCGGATGACGCTCCCCGCGGCGGGCGGGTGGACCCGGCCGAGAGCGTTTTCCCCAGCCTGCGGGTGCGCGGCCCGGTGGCCTTCATCGGTCTGTCCAGCGCGCGGCCCTCCGCGCCGCTGCTTGCGACAGGCCGTCTCGGCGACAGCCAGCTGGTGCGTCTGGAACGGCTGCTTGAGCAGACCCGGGGACAGGGACTGTTTCGCGTGGTACTGCTGCATCATCCGCCGGTCCCGGGCGAGGAGCGCTGGCGCAAGCGGCTGACGGACGCGGCGCGCTTATGCGCCGTGATCGCCCGGCAGGGTGCGGAACTGGTGCTCCACGGCCACCGGCACCGTTCGGTGCATAGCCGCATCGAGATTCCCGGCACGCATGTGCCGGTATTCGGCATACCTTCGGCCTCGTCCATCGGCCTCAAAACCGGCCGCATGGCGCAGTACCACCTCTATTCCGTGCACGCGTCGGATGCCGCCTGGGCGCTTGAACTCGAAGTGCGCGGTTATACCGCTGAAACGGATAGGTTTGTTACGCAGGGAACAAGCCGGTTGGAGATCAACCGCCCGTAACCGCATCCTGCAATGACGATCCGGATTCATGCGGGGCGTCAAAAGAGGAGAGATCGCGCACTTCTCCGTAGGTTGGCGCTGAGCGCAGCGAAGACCGGCTGCATTGATGCAATGATTGGGTTAATGGTGATTATTTCCGTGTTCTACCGTGGATTCTGTGGCCATGCTAGGGTTTTGCCTGCTGCGAAAGCTTCTTCTGCACGATATCGTGATCGGCAATCGAATCAATGTCGACGGCCGCTTCCGCAAAAGGCAGGATGACCGCCCCGAGTTTGAGGTGCAGACGCCGTGACAGGGACTCGAGTGCATTCTGCAGTGTCAGCCGACCCAGCAGGTATCTGATCACCGCCCCCCAGCCCAGAATCCGGATAATCCTGACCGGATTTTTGCGCTGTGTTTCCACCCGCCGCCAGTAGTCGGCCATGTGCCGCCCCTCCGCAGTCAGGAAGGCAAACAGGTTGCAGCCGCAATAATCTCCGTCCCTGAAACGCAGGACGGTTTTCTTCATGTCCGGATAAGCCGCTTTGACCAGGCCATAGGGTGCCAGTCCCACGGTTGCATCGACGCCGCGCGTCACGCTATGGCCGCAAAAGTGGTCGACAATCTCGGCAGTCAGCAAGGGGTGGTCGGCGGTGGTCACCAGCACGGGCAGGTCGGCGGGGACCAGCTGCATTGCGTTGTAGGCGCTGGTGCTGGGTGTCGCCTGGGGTTCGCACCAGTCGACGGATCCCGTTTCAATCATCCGGATGAGCGGGGAACCGACCGCCATTTTCTCATACCCCGGACCTGACAAAATGCACCGGCCCACCTGCGCGGCACTTTCGAGGGCCGCCAATACCCTGAAGATCATCGGGGTTCCGTCGATCTCGACCATCGCCTTGCAGCAGGCGCTGGCATGTTCCACCAGCGGGTCGCCGGGGCCGCGTTCGCCGGCCAGAATGATTGCGGTATAGGGTTTTTGCCGGGCGGAGTCTGACATGGCCTCAGTCAGAGATTTTTTTCGTAGATGCGGTAACGCTTGTAGGCCCTGCCACCGATGGTTTCGATAATGTTGCGCATACCGTCGTTGTCTTCAAGTATCCAGGACAATTCGACGCCGCGGATGCCCCGCCGGATGAGACCCTGGCGCACGGCGTCGATGACCATGAAGGCCAGCGCCGGGCCCAGCCGGGTATGCTGGTATTCCCGGCGCACCCCCATCAGAGGCACCCGCGCGGTGGTCGGATAGCGAACTTTCAGGCGCCACAGCAGCCTGAGCCAGCCAAACGGCAGCAGCCGGCCGTTCAGGTCCTGGATGATTTCGTTGATGTTGGGCAGGGCGACGATCATCGCTACCGGCCGGTCGTCGATCTCGGCGATCTGCACGAAGTCGTCATCGACCAGCAGTGTCAGCAGTTCACCGATATCGGCGAATTCGGCCTCGGTAAAGGGAACGAACCCCCAGTTGTTGAACCAGGCGTCGTTGAAGATGTCGCGCAGGATTTCCAGCTCCTGCTTGAGTTGCTTGCGCCGCAGTCGGCGCACGCGTACCTGCTGCGCGGCCTTTTCGGCCAGCCGTGTCATGATGCGCGGCGCGTCGAAGTCCGGGGCGATGTAATAGGCCAGCAGATCCTTCGCTCCGGCGTAGCCGGCCGCCTCGACCTGCCGGCCATAATAAGGTCGTGCATGTCCCATCATTATACTCGGCGGGGTATCGAAGCCATCCACCAGCAACCCGCATTCCTCATTGACCGACAGGTTGAAGGGGCCGCGCACCTGCTGCATACCCTGATCGCACAGCCAGTTTTCGGCGGTCTGCAGCAGGGAGGAGAACAGTTCGCTATCGTCCCTGGTCTCAAGCATGCCGAAATACCCGACCTTTCGGTCATGCCGTTCCTGGTAGAGCCGGTCGATCTGGGCACTGATGCGTCCGACGGTGCGGCCGTTCTGCCGCGCAACCCAGGCCTGCCAGCGGGCGTGCTCGAAAAAGGGGTTTTTGGAGGTCAGGCGCTGTTTCTGCTCGAACAGCAGCGGCGGCACCCAGCGCGGGTCATCGCGGTAAATCGCCCAGGGAACCTCGATAAACTCATTGAGGTGTCTCGGGCAGGAAACCGGTTCGATATGAAATCTTGTGGCGTTTGAGGTGTCCATCAAGGGCGAATTCTTGTTTTTCGCTAAACTCTCCGCCACGAATCATACAGCAAGCGCGCCGCAACGGTATCGGTGAACCCCTTTAACTGGTTGATTGTCGCAAGGTTGCCATGCCCTGACCCGAGGTTTCAGTGCGCAG
>CAVXNM010000077.1:0-12264 GCA_963763115.1 uncultured Gammaproteobacteria bacterium | reverse complement strand
TCCACACATTGGTTTCGTAGGGCAGCGACTTGGGATTGTCGTGATTCTGGCTCTTGCCAATTAGTGGCTCATGAAATTGGTCCGAATCGATGAGCCTCTCACTCCACACCTGGTGGTACCTGTAACGGGACCTCGTAATATCGGTCCCAATCGACACCTCTTGCCATTGATACAACTCCACCGTACGGTGCAACCCGACCGCGGCAAGCGTCAATCCAGTTACCGGATCGGTAACCGTTCCGGGCTGGAGCGACCCCTGCAAATAGACGATTTGCCCGTCGTACTGGCAATCCACCACATCGTCTGATACCGTCGGGATCCCTTGCTCCAGGGCCTGATGCAAGGTCTCGATGCCCTGATCGGCTTGCTCCGTGATGTACGGCTGACCATAGGCCATCCACACCCCGACGCCCAGCATAAAGAGTCCGACAACCACGCGCAGCAATCGGAGTATGCTTATTGCAACTGTCCTCATACTGGCCATACCCGTTCTCCCCTCACCCGGTCAGGCTGAAACCTGCAGAGAGGTGATAATAGCCTCCACGGTCTTTTCCAGCCGTGCGACCTCTGCGGGCCAGATTGATATCATCGCGATCTGGCGACGACCATCATGATAGACAATGATTTTTCGCATGGTCGCGCGTTCCCTGGCGCCGGTCGTCTTGACGTCCTGCTGCGACTGAACCATGCGGCGGGTCACCGAGAACCCCTGAAATCCGCCGAGAGACAGGTTCTCCCTGGACTCAACCAGATCGCCGCCGAATATCTTTTGCAGGGTGGAATTCAGAATTTTTTCGTGGCTTAGGGTCGGTCTGGTTTCGTCCACATGCAGTTCCACCGAGACGGTTACCGGCCCTTCGGCGTGCAGCACGTTCCAGTCATCTGAATCCTCGGGGCTTAGCCAATTCACAGAATCCAGGAAGATGGTGCCATAGGGCTTTCGGCGTTTGCGAACCCTGATCTCCCAGCTATCGGGTACGTCGATCTGTAGGCCCCGGCGATGATTGATGATCCGCCGGACGCCTTCGTCTGTAACGCCAGCCTGGCTGGAAACGCCCTCGCGGGCGAAGTTGGCGACTTCCCGCGGGGCCTGCTCCTGGTGACCGTGCATCCAATCCTCGATGCGACGGCGCACGCCATCCGCGTCACTGATTGCATCGAATCGGATATCGCGACCATGCGTGCTGTACTCGGAGTTCCCCGCCAGCCGAAATATGAGATCGCCGTATCCCGGCGCACGACTGTTCAGGTAAATGCTTCCAATGTCTTTTGGCGAAAGCGCATGCTCGACCTTTTCGTCCTTGAGAATCAACACCCGTCGATCCGTCAGCCCATAACTGAACCGGCCGAGATAGCGGCACCGTTGTGAAATGCGATCGACCTTGAATCTGCGGCCCAAAACGCTGCCGACTATCGGAATCAGCAGTGCGGCGGCCACGACCCAGGCCAGGTCCCTGTGACTGCCGAGGGTGTCGATCAGGCTCTCGACGCTCTCGATCCCCAGATTCTTGCTGAACATCCACAGGAACACACCGGCAAAAAGCAGCAATGCCAGCGGCAGAGGCAGGGCAAAGCGCCGTGCACGCGCCCTGATCACATCACCATTTGCCTTTCCCGACCACAGCAACCTTTCACCGGGTTCAAGAACCCGGGCCACCCGCTGCTCGGCGGAAGCCGATGTGCTGTTCGCGTTGCCATCCGGTGCGTGTCTCATGCCTTCACCTTCCGTGCCCGGCTCTCAGGCCGCTCAACGGCCCTGCAGCCTATTGGCGAACTGCGCCGTAAGGGCACAGGCCTCGTCAGTCAGCGGATGCGAGGAAGCCAACCATCCATCGCACTGCCCCCCGCCGGTGGCTGGGCCGATGACCTGACACAGGAACGGCGCGCGACCCTGCATGCCAAAACCTATGGGCAGCAGGGCGCAGTTTTTGCTGACACCGCACCCGGTTTGGACCTTTGGTGCAATCACACTCGACGCTTTTACAGGCACCGATGGCCTGCATGGCAAGCACCCGTGCACGCCGCTCTTTCGACAGGCTGGAGGGCAATTTAGCCGTCGTCTCGACGAGCCTGGCCGTCTCGTCAGTCATGCACCTCTCGGTTGTCGCGTTTGATCAGGAATGTTTCGGGCGATTCCGTATTCGCCTGTTGTTGTTCCGAAAATTCCTGAGGGGTGATACCGATCTGCTGCAATTGCTGTTTCCTGGCGCTTTCAATGTCTTGCGAGGATACAAGATCCGCCCCTGAGGTCAGGCTGCAGAACAAGAAACCGGCAATAAGGACCATTGTCACTCCCCTCGACCATCACAAAGACCTGCGCGATACACTAAAAACCGCTTTGCGGTCAATTTATGATTATGTAAACGATGGTCCGGATTCGGCGACAGGACGCCAGCCTGGTTGGCAGGCTATGCCTTCGAGACGAAATGTCTGCATGACCGGAATCATCGTTTTTGTTGTGGGATCACTTGTGATTGATCTCCAGCAATTGCTGCAGAAACAATTCTTTGTCTAACACATCCAGCATTTAATTCCAAACTTTTTGGCATCATAAGCGCTGTATCTGAATGCCCGCCCGGCGAATCGACTGGATTTCCATGGGAACACGGAAGAAGATTCAGGGTTTGAATAGCCTTGCAGAAAATCAGGCATTGACGAGTGATAGAGAGCTGTTTGCGCCGGATCCCGAACTGTTTCAGGGCACGCGTTCAAGGCACAGCGTGAAGGTGAACAGAAGAACACAGCTTTTACCGGCCGGATCATAGACAACATTTGTCAAAGCAGCGATATTGTCATTAAATCAGGAATGATCGACATTTACCGGCCGGACCGCACCGGGCGCGAGGAACAAGATGAGCAGCGACACCTCACAGGGACCCGGACACGGGAGTGATGGAGAAACCCATCCCACGATCCGCGTCGAGTGCTATGCCGGTCATCGCGCAGATGTGGCTCCTGTGCGTTTTTTCATCGGTCAGCGCGCCATCGAGGTGTGCGAGATCATCGACCGCTGGCTGGACCCGGCCCACAGCTACTTCAAGCTGCGCGGCGACGATGGCGGCATCTACATCCTGCGCCATGACCAGGCGGCTGACGCCTGGGAGATGATCCTGTTCGACAGCGGCACACGCATTGAGACCCGGTTGTCCTCGACCTGACAGCCGGGCAACGTTCACGCCCACGCGGGCACGGGCATGGTATCCCGGTAATACAGATACTACCGGTTCACGAATCCTGTCCTGTCATAATTCACCATCACAATCATGGAGCGTAACTGATGAACAAGCGGAACAACTCACTACCGGCGGTTTTCGTCGCCGCCGGCCTCGCAGTGCTTGCCGGCTGCACCGGCATGAATGGTGGCGAAGCCGTAACGCAGGCAGCCCCCGTTCCTCCGCCGCCGGGCGTGTCCGCCGGTACGTCTCAGAACACCAGCCAGGATATGAAGACGCAACAGGAAGACTTGCCCGACCGCGTGTTTGCGCCGCTGGACGATACCGTTAACGATATCAACCGTGACCTCAACCGCGAGATCGACCGCGAATTCCCGGAGAACAAGTCAGATTAACTAGCCACGGAAGCACACGGAAAACACGAATAGCCTCTGGTTGCGTTTATTCCGTGTGTTTCGAGGTACAGGGAGGTACGAGTTCGCGGCAGGCAGAAAGCCGGAAGCAACCCATGGCCGTATTTTTGGTGTTGGCGGGTGTGTACCCGCTCACGGCAGTCCTCGCAACGCTCCGGCGTACTCCGCGACGATAGCCGCAACCGGTTCGATTCCGGTAATGCCCTCGACGCTCTTTCCCGCCTGGTAACAGCTGCGGAAATTCACTCCCTGCACGGCTGTCTGTTTCAGGCGCCAGATCGATTGCAGCGAGTAGAACATGCGCATCCAGTGTTTCGTTTTCGGGCCGCGCAGCAACCATTTGGCGATGCGTCCGGCATGCGTGCCAGCGCGGTCGATGTATGGCGTGCGAATGATGGAAACCGGCACTCCGGTGATCCGCTCGGTCAGGACGATATCATTTTCATGCGCCTGCAGGATGGCCCGCTTGTAATCGGTATGGGCTGTGCACTCGGTGCTGGCGATGAAGCGGGTGCCGAGCTGGACGCCGGCGTAGCCCAGCCGGATCATGCGCGCGAATGCCGCCGCGTCACCGATCCCGCCGGCGCAGATCAGGGGTCTGCCCAGCGGGGCCAGGGCATCGAACAGCGCCTCGGGCGATTCGCAACCGGCGTGACCACCGGCACGGTTGTTGACACAAATGAGACCGTCGACCCCGCCGTCGAGCGCCTTCTCCGCCCAGCGGCGGCTGGTGACGTCGTGGTAGACCGTCACGCCGGCCGGGCGGGCCTGGTCGACCACCCAGCGCGGATTCCCCAGCGCTGTCACGAACAACGGCACCTGCTCTTCCAGCGCGATATCCACCCACCGGCGTGTGCGCTCCAGATAGCGTCTCGAACTCTGTTCGATGATGAAATTCACACCGATGGGCTTGCCGGTTAGCCGACGGATATAGCGCAGTCCTTCGCGAAATTCATGACCGTGCACCCAGGTCAGGCTGAGCGGCTGCACGATGCCGATACCGCCCGCCTCGGATACTGCCGCGACCAGCTCCGGGTTGGAACAGGGGTACATCGCGCCGCAAATGAGCGGCACCTCGATACCCAGCACCCGCGTGATCGCCGTATCCATGGTCACGATGATGCCGCGCGCTGCCGATGGCTCTTCGACTTTCCTGACCCGATGCGCCTACCGGTCATCGATGGTAACGTAGTCGCGCTGCGCCGGGCCGACGTATAATTGCCGCGGGCGACCGATGCGCTGGTCCTGCTCGCCGATCATTTCCATCCACTGCGCCACCCACCCCACCGTGCGTGCCATGGCGAACATCACCGTGAACATATTGTCGGGTATACCCAGCGCCCGGTAGATAAGCCCGGAATAGAAGTCCACATTGGGGTAAAGTTTGCGCTCGACGAAGAACTCGTCCTTGAGTGCGATCTCCTCGAGCCGCATCGCCAGCTCGAACAGGGGGTCATCCTTGTGGCAGAGTTTTCCCAGCACCTCGTGGCACATCCGGCGAATGATGCGCGCGCGCGGATCGTAGTTCTTGTAGACGCGGTGCCCGAATCCGATGAGCCGGAAGGGATCGCTACGATCCTTGGCACGCGCCACGTACTTTGCAGCATTGCTGACATCGCCTATCTCTTTCAACATCGCCAGCACCGCCTCATTCGCGCCTCCGTGCGCCGGCCCCCAAAGTGCGGCGATACCTGCGGCGATACAGGCGAACGGGTTGGCCCCGGAACTGCCGGCGAGGCGCACGGTCGAGGTGCTGGCGTTCTGCTCATGATCGATGTGCAGGATGAAAATCAGGTCCAGAGCCTTCTCCGCCACTGGATCGAGGGCGTACTTTTCGCAGGGAATCGAGAACATCATGTTGAGCAGGTTACCGACATAACCCAGACTGTTGTCGGGATAGACCAGCGGTTCACCAATGGAGTGTTTGTAGCTCGCCGCGGCGATGGTCGGCATTTTCGCGATCAGGCGGTGCGCGGCGATCTCGCGGTGCTGCGGATTGGAGATATCGGTCGAATCGTGGTAGAAAGCCGACAACGATCCCACCACCCCGACCATGATAGCCATCGGATGGGCGTCATGGTAAAAGCCCTTGAAAAAGGCCTTCAGGGATTCATTCAGCATCGTGTGATGCATGATGATGCCGTTGAAACCCTCGAGCTGCCGGCGCTCCGGCAGCTCGCCGTAGAGCATCAGGTAGGCCACTTCGATGAAACTGCTGTGCTCCGCCAACTGCTCGATGGGGTAACCACGGTAATAGAGCAGGCCCTGCTGGCCGTCAAGATAGGTCAGGCAGCTGTGGCAGCTCGCAGTGGAGAGGAACCCCGGATCATAGGTGAAATAGCCCGTCTCGCGGTAAAACCGGCCGATATCGACGGCGCCCGGCCCCTGGGTGGATTTTCTGACCGGGAATTCGAACCGCCTGCCGGTGGCATTGTCGATGACGGTGACTGTGTCTTCATCCATCAGCTGTACCCTCCAGAACTGCCGGCCGCCGATCACTGCGGGTGCTCCGCAACCTCGAAATCACTGCCGGAAGTATATGATTCAGACTGTTATCCTGCCTCCGGGTTCACGCTTGACCGCAACCGGCGGGCCGCTTCATTGGTCAATGCAGCGGGTAAAACGGAACGGCGACCTGCTTGCGGTATTCCTCATCGAAGACGAGTTCGATGGAAACGTCCTGCTGGTCCTCCTCTATTCTGACCTGTTGCAGCTCCGGCAGGCGGACCGCCAGGTAACTGCACAGGGCGGCTGCCATGGGTTCGTCGTTGTTCCTGATGGCGTGCAGCAGGTTGGCGGCGATAAATTGCGCCCGCTGGTTGCGGTCGGGATTGACGATCGACGCCTCGCCGATGCGGATACCCGCATCCATCCGGGTATCCATCCTGTCCAGATAGACCGCCTGGTAATCTGGCAGTGGCTTTTCGCGATCGTATTCCAGTTCAGCCAGTCCGTTCAGCACGACGGCCATGATATGGTTCATGTTTTTTCACTCCTCTGGTCTAATGCCATTGCATACAGTATACCGCCCGGGCTCGCTGGCATGTGCATCGGCGCGCTGTTAACCTGACACTCTGGCGGCCGGGATCGCCTGTCACTTGAAGACATCAGCATCCCACAGACTCCCGCAACGTTCGGCCTGGCCGGGCAGAACGGCTGACAGACGCGCGGCGCTGCACGAATCACATGCAAACCATCATCCATACCC
Organism: uncultured Gammaproteobacteria bacterium; assembly: GCA_963763115.1. GTDB lineage: Bacteria > Pseudomonadota > Gammaproteobacteria > UBA9214 > UBA9214 > CAVQCA01. Next base: position 5,470 of record CAVXNM010000077.1, on the reverse strand, counting down.
AAGGTCGGCACAGGATTAACGGCAACCGTCCGCGGTGGCGGGCGGGTCCTGGCTGGCGCGGGGCCTACCTGTTCCTGCTGCTGTGCTCCTTGCCGCCGGTCCCGGCCGTCGCACGCCAACCGGAACCCGCAATACCCCTGACTACGGCTACCAGCCAGATCAACCGCCTCGCCGCGGCGCTTGACGATGCGCCGGATTCGATGCGCGCCGATTTCGCCGTGGCTGCGATCGCGGAGATGGTGGTGGACTATAACGAGGAGGCAGACCGGGCACGGCGCGAGGCGCGCAGCCATGCCAGGGACCACGATCTGGGACGCTGGGCCGTCGCGGTGGATACCTATGCCGCGAAACTCACGGCAATCGCCAATAGCGTGACACCAGACACGCCGGTAACGGTGGCAATCGGCGCGGGCAACAGCATCTCCCTCGACATCGACGGCACACCCGTGCTGGTGAGCAGTCCGCGTGTCAGGGAGCAGTCCACCTTTGAGCAGCGCGTACTCAACCGCTTCTGCTCTCTCTACCCGTGCGATGACCTCATCGCCGAGTACCGACCGGCGCAGGCGGCGACCATCGCCACGGACACGGAGACCTTCTGGAGCTTCAGCCAGCAGGCAGGCCCCACCTGCAGTACCAGCGACGGCCTGGAATTCCAGTTCCAGGACATGACGAACATCGGGGAGAAACGCAAAGCCTGCGGCAGGATCGTCAAGGAACTTAACGCTCTGGCCACGGCGCTCGCCTGGCATCTCTCCAACGGCAGCCGGATCGACTGGAACCGGCTCGCCATCCATGCGCTGCCGGGTGAGGAAGATCACCAGGTCGAACTGGCTGGCGGCGGCAGCACCATCCGCCTGCCGCTGCCCGCGCTGGCCGAAACCCCCCGTCTCTTCGAACTGGTGCGCCCCTGGCTGGCGGCGAAGGTGGGCGGGCAACCGAGTTATCGTCTGGTAATCATCAACGCCGATGAACTGATGGCTCCGCTGATTCATCCCTGATGAGTTGTCACGAACGGTTTGCATCACGCGCGCCCGGAAGACACCTGCCGCAGCCGTTCGAGGCGCTGATCCCTAGGTAATGCACCGATCGCGGCCGCGGCGCGGTAGAAGGCGGCAAAATCGCCCCCCGTCTGCCGGAACACTTGCCGGAACGCGGGGACGTAGTCGCGGTAGGTGCCCACCGCCGCCAGCTTCGCGTTATTGAGCCCGTCCGCGAACCAGGCATCGTAGCCGTCGTAGCCGCCCCAATGGCGCTTCAGTGTTTCATACGCCGAGCCCATGGCCGCGAAGAGGCGCGTTTTCTCCCGACGCTTTTCATCGGTCGTCGCATCGCTTTCATACAGCGTCTGCAACCGTTCGCGCGTTCGCATCACCAGCGCGACGAAATCCTCCTGCCGATCAAGGAAGATGGCATAAGCCGCGGGCTCGGCCGCGTCGGCGTTTGCCTTCAGCCAGACAGCCACGCCTTCGAGTTCCACGGTCATGGCGAAGCCCTCGTTGAAGGCCGTGTCATCCTCGATGTAGAGCTGCTGGTGCGCCAGTTCGTGGAAGATCACCCCCGCAAGGCGCGCATCGCTGAGGCCGGTCAGGCTGCTGAACACGGGATCGTCGAACCAGCCCAGCGTGGAATAGGCGATTGCCCCGCCGATGTAGGTGTCGAAGCCTGCGGCGGCCAGCCCGCTGGCATAATCATGAGCGGCGCTTTCCCGGAAATAGCCACGGTAGCGCACGCAGCCCGCCACCGGGAAACACCATTCCATGGGCTGCAGGGAAAACTCGGGTGCGGCGAACACGTTCCACACTGCGTAGGGACGCTCCAGCTGCACGTAGCTGGTATAGCTGGCGTTGTCCGGGAGTTCGAGTACCGTGGTGGCGAAACGGCGGATGCGCAGCACCGTTTCCAGCTTGTCCCGGAGTTGCGGGCTCTGCATATCGTCCCGCAACAGTTGTGTTATTGGCTGGCGGCGGGCCAGCACGTCAAGCTGGCCGCTCACGGATTGCGCGTAGTAGCCGAGCGTGCTGCAGGCGTTCAGCCAGAAGGCCATGCCCGCTATCGACAGGAGCTGCCATCGACAAGCTGCAGTCATTTATCCATCCTGCCGCGCGCCCGGGGACGGTCCCGTTATCGCACCGGTACGCGCGCCGATGTGGATCTCGGGCGTGCCCTTCAGTCCCGGCCCGCAACCGCCGTCAGCGCAGTTCGAAGCGGCGGCTGTCCTCGCTGGCGTAATTGGCCACCGTGCCATCTATGACGGCCGTGGTCTTGATCTGCTGCACCGCCTCGGCAAGACGCGCACCCGGAATGGCGCAGGTCATCTCGGTATTCGGCATGCCGGTGCGCACGCGGCTCAGCATGCAACCCATGCTGACCGCAATCTCCTGCTGTTCCTTCGCGATGGCGATGATGTGGCACTGCGGCTTACCCTCGAAGCGCATCCCGGGAAAGGCATCGGAGAGGGTCATAGCCTGCTTGGCGTTGACGCGCAGGAACACCACGTCGGGCACCCCGGCGGTGTCCTCGAGCGGAGAATAGTTGACATACGTGTGGCGTTCCTTCACCACGGGAATCGCCGGGAACATCTCGGGGGCCACCCAGCCCGCGCCGACCAGCGCGCCGACATCGGCCTTGCCGCCCACTTCCTCCAGCGTCCTGAAGCCGTGCGTCACGCTGCCGACGCTGCAGTTGGCGTGGTCCTCCGCCACCGTACTGAAACGGCGCCCCTCCGCCTTCATCCAGAACACGCAGCCGGCCGCGACACGCCCGGTGCGACCGTCAGCGGTCGGCGCCGGCATGGGATCCGCGAAGGGTTCGATCCCGGGTACGGGTTCTTGCATAAAACTGATGGCGAGCGGCGCGTGTTGCAAACCCAGCGATTTGACCAGATCCTCGGCCAGCCTCTGATTGTCCTGTTGCCTCATGACGGTTTCCTTCTCTTGTTCGGTTGACAGATTTACATGGCAGACAGCCTGCGCGACCCGAGGTGCATTTCGCCTCACGACAGGTCGGTACCGCAGGGTGTGCGGTTGCGGCTAGCATACCAAGCGCAACGTAAAAGAACACCCGACCGATGAAGGGATTTCCAGACGCAGGGAGGGATACGGCCTGCGCACTTCACGCGGCGCAATGCAGCGGTTCGGGTGTAGAATCGCCGGTGACAACGATGAACCCGCAGCAATGACACACGAACCCCAGCAGACACGCGTGGCTATGATCACCGGCGCGACCGGCGCCATCGGGGGCGCGATTGCCCGTCGCCTCGCCGCCACGCCCGGCTTCAGGGTCGTGATCGTGGCACGCGATCCGGCGAAGTCGGCGACCGCCGTAGCGGCGCTCAGGGAGGCAAGCGGCAATGACGACATCCACGGCGAGTACGCGGACCTCGCCCTCATGGACGACATCGACGCGCTGGCGCGGCGCTGGCAGGGCCCCCTGCACGTGCTGGTCAACAACGCCGCCGAGACGCCGCGCAATCGCCGTGTCACGGGCGAGGGCATCGAACGCCAGTTCGCCACCAACGTGCTCGGTTATTTCCGCCTCACCCGGGCATTGACGCCGGCGCTGCGATCTGCAACGGCGGCACGGGTGGTGAACGTGGCCAGCTACTGGGCTGGCGGGCTCGATCTCGATGATCTGGAATTCCAGCGCCGCCGCTACGACAACGACAGCGCCTACCGCCAGGCCAAGCAGGCCGACCGCATGCTGAGCTCGGCCTTTGCGGGTCGTTTGCAGTCCTGCGGGATAACCGTCAATGCCTGTCATCCGGGCGATGTCCGGTCACGCCTCGCCGCCAGCCTCGGTTTCGGCGGCCATGAATCGCCGGAACAGGCATCGCGCACGCCGGTGTGGCTCGCCACAGACGCCATCGGCGGACAGCTTACGGGCAAATACTTCGAGCAGCAGCGCGAAACACCCTGTCGCTTCGCCGCGGATCCAGGGGCGGTTGAGGCCTTGTATGCGGCCTGTTCGCGTTATGGTTGAACATCGGTATCCGTGGATACCGCCGAAGCGTATACAACCGGCTGATGCGGACGTCATTAGCGGACATGCCCACCGGTCAATGCGCATTCAGCCGGGGTTTCCCCGTCTCCTGCGTCATCAGGGATGAATCGCCGCCGGTAAAACCGGCCTCAGCGCCGCGACGCCCACCATGCCGGCAGGGCGGCCACCGAGTCCAGCACCGCCGTCGGGCAGATATCACTCTCGAGATCCGCCGCACGGAACTTGCCGGTACGCACCAGGACGGCATCGATGCCCGCCGTGAGGGCGCCGCCGATATCGCCGCGGATGTCATCGCCGATCATCACGGTTTCATCGGCGCTGCAACCGAGCAGCGCGAGCGCGATCTCATAGAACGCAGCGGCAGGTTTTCCCAGCACCACCGGCCTGGCACCGGAGGCGAATTCCAGTGCACTCACGTAAGCCCCAACGTCCAGACGCAGCCCGTCCGCTGCGCGCCAGTAGCGGGTCATGCCGAGGGCTACCAATGCCGGAGGCGGTGATTGCATGAGCAGGCGGAAAACCCGGTTCAGAGTTGGAAAATCCCATCTTTCCCCAAGGTCGCCCACCACCACCGCGGCGGCAGGCGCCGAACCGTCCACCGGCACCGTCTCAAGTTCGTCGAACTCGGCGCGCGTGGCTACCGGCACAAACAGCGCCGTGCCACCCTCGACATGCTCGCGGATCCAGCGTACGGCGGCTATCGGGGGGGTGAGAATCTCACCGGTCTGCGCCTCGATGCCGAAGCTGCGCAGTTTTTCCGCGATCGCCGCGCGCGGCTGCGAGGTGGTATTGGTGAGAAACAGATGCGGGATGGCGTTCGCCCTGACCCAGGTAATGGTTTCCCGTCCGCCCGGTACGCACGTATCGCCGACATAGAACACGCCGTCAAGATCGAACATGATGCCGCGCATAGTTCACTTCCGGATGTGGTTAAACCTCATGCCTGCCGTATGCCGTCAGGGGTCGGGTGCGCATCTCTTGTCCGCGTGCGAGTAACATCAGCGCGCCGTTTCGCCGAACATGTACCACGGGTACTGCGTTGATATTTCCGCGGCCGTATTCCGCCGCGTCCGGCACGCAGCGTCATCCAGCCGAACGTGTAACGCTCACTCAGTCCTGCTGCCCCCTATCCCGGCGGCGATATCGAGATCGGGCCAGTACAGATGGCCGGGGGTCGGCTCCTGCACATTGAGCACTTTTCCCATCGGGGCATGCTTCAAACCCGGAAAATCGTCGTACGACATGAACACCGCGCGGTCCCGCACCTGCAGCCACACACCATGGCTCGCTATGACCGTTACCTCGACTCCTGAAACCGGTTTTTCAAGTGTGTTTGAACTCATCGCATGTCCTCTCGCCAATGTTTTCGCTTGCATCCCGCAGCACCCCTGCAGGTCGATAGTATTCGACAGTTCGATCCCCGGTTCCAGTCGAAATTGCGTGTTCCTTCCAAAAAAGGTGCATAGCCGAA
>CAVXNM010000076.1:0-12472 GCA_963763115.1 uncultured Gammaproteobacteria bacterium | reverse complement strand
TGATTTAGCTTTTGATAAAACCTTCGGTACAATTCCTCTACGTTTCGGTTTACTTGTATAATCAGGTGGTTACATTTTTAGGGATTGAAGTGGACCAACCGTTCGTATAAATTGTTGATTCTACAGGTGGTATATCTCGCGGGTGTAGTTCAATGGTAGAACTGTAGCTTCCCAAGCTACTAACGTGGGTTCGATTCCCATCACCCGCTCCACTCCTGACCGCCCGATTCCAGACATTTGCCAACCGTTCAACCACAGACCTGCAACTTTGCTTGTGCCAGGATGCTTTTATTTCTACTGTAGCCAGCGCTGGCAGCGTTAACGATAAACAGTCAAAGGGGCTTGTCTGAATGAATACTTCTGTTTCCGGGATCAAGGACAGGGCATTTCTCAACCGGACGGTCGAGGCGACGGTACGCCTCGGCCTGATCGCCATCCTCGTGCTGTACTGTTTCCAGATCGTGAGGCCATTTCTCATCCCGGTCGTGTGGGGCGTAATCATCGCCGTGGCGCTCCATCCCAATTACCTGTGGCTGCAGCGAATCCTGGGCGAGCGGCGCACCCTGGCGGCCGTGCTGTTTGTGGTGCTTGCACTGGTGCTTCTGGTCGCGCCTACCTTCCTGCTGTCTGACACCCTGATCACAGGCGTGACGGGGCTGGCCAGATCGCTGTCAGAAGGCAAGCTGATCATCCCGATGCCGCCGGAGAGCGTCGCCGGCTGGCCGCTGATCGGCCCGCCGCTGGACAAGTTCTGGCGTCTGGCCTCCGTCAATCTCGGCGGTGCGCTGGTTGAGCTAGGACCCCAGCTCAAGGTCCTCGGCAAATGGCTGCTGAGCGCCGCCGCCGGCGCCGGACTCGGTATCCTGCAGTTCATTCTGGCGATCGTTATCGCCGGCGTGATCCTCCGCCACGGAGAGTCCGGCAAGCGGGTCAGTTATGCCATCGCCCGGCGTCTTGCCGAGGAACACGGCGCCGGTTTCATCGATCTCGCGCGCGCGACCATTCGGAGCGTTTCCCGCGGCATCCTGGGCGTCGCCCTGTTGCAGTCGATACTTGCCGGGCTGGGCTTTCTCGCTGCGGGCGTGCCGGCGGCGGGTCTGTGGGCCTTTCTGTGCCTGCTGCTGTCAGTGATTCAGATTGGCATCTTCCCGATAACCGTTCCAGCGATTATCTATGTGTTCGCCACCGGCGATACCACGACGGCGGTAATCTTCCTGATCTGGAACCTGATAGTCGGGTCGCTCGACAATGTCCTTAAACCCCTGCTGCTGGGCCGCGGCGTCAATGTGCCGATGGCGGTGATCTTCATCGGCGCCATCGGCGGTTTTCTCGCCTCGGGCATCATCGGCCTGTTCATCGGCTCGGTCATCCTGGTGCTCGGCTACGAGCTGCTGCTCGACTGGCTGGAACTCGATACCGGAGCAGTGCCCGGGGAGAACGCGTTGAGCGTTGACATTGCGACGGACGAGGAAATGGACGGCGGCTGACCGCCTGCCCCCGCTGAACTGCCGTCAGCCGGCCGGCACCAGGTTGGCGCTGAACTGCCGGCTGGATTCCGCCCAGGTATGTTTCAGTGCCTCCGCGCGGCAGCGCCCGCGATCGAGTTCCAGTGCGGTGAGCGCCGCCGTGCGCAGATCCTCGTCCAGGATGCCGGTAACGCCGTGGGTGACGACATCGACCGGTCCGGTGACCGGAAACGCGGCGACGGGTACCCCGCACGCCATTGCTTCCAGCATGACCAGTCCGAAGGTGTCCGTACGGCTGGGAAACACGAACACATCGGCGGCGGCAAGATAACGGACGAGATCTTTCCCGAATTTGTAACCCGGGAACAGCGTCTTCGGGTAGCGCTTCCGAAGATCCCTGAGGGCAGGACCGTCGCCGATGACGCATTTCGTGCCCGGCAGATCCAGCGACAGAAAGGCCTCTAGGTTTTTTTCGACCGCAACCCGTCCGGTATAGGTGAACATGGGGCGAGCGACGTCGAGTTGCGCGCGCTCCTCGGGGGAAAACAAAACGGTGTCGACGCCGCGTGTCCAGCGTACGATATTGCGGAACCGCCAGTGTTTCAGCACCTCTTCCTGACCTGAAGTGGCGACCATGGTTCGCGCGGCCGCATTATGGAAGCGACGCATGAAGGCATAGGAGACAGCGAGCGGTACCGGTAGGCGCCTGCGGATGTATTCGGGAAATTGCGTGTGATAGGAACTGGTGAAGGCGAGTCCCCTGCGCAGGCAAAAGGTGCGGGCAGCCAGACCCAGCGGTCCCTCGGTGGCAATGTGGATGTGGTCGGGCCGGAGTTCATCGAGTCCGGCATGCAGCTTGCGGGACGGTCGCAGGGCAAGCCGGATCTCCGGGTAGCTCGGACAGGGCAGCGTGGTGTAATCCTGTGGCGTCAGCATGGTGACCTGATAACCGAGCTCCGTCAGCGCGGCACGTGTTTGCATCAGCGTGTTGACTACACCGTTGACCTGCGGCCACCAGGCATCGGTGACGATGGCCAGAGTCTTGTCATTCATTCGGCAATCCATCCGTTGGCGGGAACCGCCGCGCTTTGCGGGATTGTCCTGCAATGATGTTGCAGTTTGATGACGCTGACAAGCCGCAGGGTTCAGCTTCGTGCATGCTTGCCATTTTCCGGGGGTGCCTCGTAATATACAAAACAATGCGGATCCATTTGCAGGAGCGTGTTGCCCGCGAACACGGTGTATCATCGTCAACTGTTTTGCGTGCCTGCCCAAAGTGCACAAGAGTTTGCTTTTGCAGTAGTTCCCGGCAGCGCTTAACAGAATCCTAAAGGATAGCTAATCAAAGCGTTGCATTTCGTCAGCATAGTTGATGGTGTGGTAATCATGCGACCCGAAGGCTATGCCAACTACCGCATACGGTGAAAAGCCGGAAACCGTTGCGCAGCGATTCGCGGATTTTGATACCGCGATCTGCACCGTCTTCAACGGCATCAGCCGCTCATCCCGGTTATGCCCGCTGTTCCGCATCGCAAGCCGGCTCGGTGATGGAATATTCTGGTATGTCCTAATGGCGGTGTTTCCGGTGGTTGCAGGGCTTCACGGACTGCTCGCCGCCGCGCACATGGCCGCGGCATCCCTGGCGGGACTGGGTGTTTACACCCTGCTCAAGTCACGCATCGGGCGGGAGCGCCCGTACGCAAAGCATGGAGAACGCATCTCCTGCGCGATGCCACCGCTCGACCGCTACAGCTTTCCTTCCGGTCATACCCTGCACGCCGTGTGTTTCAGCAGCATTGCCTGCGCTTACCTGCCGGTGCTTGCCTGGGTGCTGGTGCCGTTCACCCTGCTGGTGGCGCTTTCACGTCTGGTCCTGGGGCTGCATTACCCGACCGATGTGCTGGCCGGAGCGCTCATCGGCGGTGGCATGGCGGTGCTGAGTTTTGCCATTATTTAGCCGAAGAAGCGATCATAGCCGATAAGCCCCCAGGTGATCCCCGCCAGCCAGAGGCTGATAAAGACGGCCGCGGACCCGAGGTCCTTGGCGCGGGCCGAAAGCTCGTGGTTATCATCACCGATGCGATCGATGGCCGCCTCCACGGCGGAGTTCAGGAGTTCGGTTATGAGCACGACCAGGCAGGTACCGATGAGCATGAGGCGTTCCACGGCGCTGCCTCCAAGCCAGAAGGCGGAGGGAACCATGATCAGCGAGAGCAATACTTCCTGACGGAAAGCAGCCTCGTTTTCCCAGGCGGCACGGATGCCGGCGAGTGAGTAGAAGGTGGCGCGCCAGATACGCCCGATACCTTTCTGATTATGATTGGCCATAGCCTCTCCCTGTTGTTGCCCGGGCGCAGGGCGACCGGTTTGGACAACCGTCCGTCGTGCGCAGGATGCTTTATAACCGCATGCCTGCAGTCTGTCCATGCAGAGTGTAGCGATTTCATCATTCTGTCATATAGCGCTGCTAGCATCCGGACACGCCAATGACCGGCATCTACGTCTATGGGTGAGAACAGATATCACCGGGCCATCTGGCTCTCCGACATCCACCTCGGGACACGGGGTTGCAAAGCCGAGTTCCTGCTCGATTTCCTGAGATCCAACGATTCCGACGTCCTTTACCTGGTCGGCGATATTATCGACGGCTGGGCGCTGAAGCGCTCCTGGTACTGGGACCAGCATCACAACGATGTGATACAGAAGCTGCTGCGCAAGGTGCGCAAGGGTACCCGGGTCTATTACATCCCCGGCAATCACGATGAGTTCGCTCGCGATTATGTCGATACCCTGTTCGGCGGAGTCGCCGTCAAATCGCATGCGGTTCATGAAATGCTGGACGGTCGCCGGCTGCTGGTGATGCATGGCGACGAGTTCGACGGCATCATTCGCTATGCGCGGTGGCTGGCGGTGCTCGGCGACATGTCCTACCAGCTCGCGCTGTCGCTCAACCACTGGATCAACACCCTGCGACGTCGCCTGGGCTATCCCTACTGGTCCCTGTCCGCCTATCTGAAACACAAGGTTAAGAATGCCGTGAAGTACATCGACGATTTTGAAACCGTCGTCGCCAGGGAAGCGGCGGCGCGCAAGCTCGACGGGGTCGTCTGCGGTCATATCCACAAGGCGGAAATCAGGAGCATCGACGGGATACTCTACTGTAACGACGGTGACTGGGTGGAGAGCTGCACTGCGCTGGTGGAAACCCTCGAGGGTCAGCTGGAGATCGTGCGCTGGACGGACATCCAGACGACGGTGGTGCGTCTTGAGCAGGAGCGCGGGTCGGCGAGTGCGGCTTGAACACCATAAACGTACAATTGGCCACGGAAGCACACGGAGATACACGGAAAGAAAACTGCGGTGAGTTTATTGTTCAGGGATGGACACTTTGTAAATGCCAATAGGGTCTGGGTGCATGATCATCCTGATGATCTCGGATGTTTACTTCCCGAGAATCAACGGCGTGTCGACCTCCATTGCGACCTTTCGCAGGAGTCTGGCAGCGCTGGGTCACTCCTCCGTGTTGATCGCGCCGGACTACCTAGCGCCGGCCGAGGACGATGCCGGCATCGTGAGAATTCCCTCGCGTTATCTGTTTCTGGACCCGGAGGACCGGATCCTGAAGTCGGGGGAAATCCTGGCGCTGGAGAAGCAGCTCAATAGCCGCCGGTTCGATCTGCTGCACATCCAGACGCCGTTCATCGCCCACCACGTTGGGGTGAAGCTGGCGAGGAGACTCGGAATTCCGTCTGTCGAAACCTATCACACCTATTTCGAGGAATACCTGTATCACTACATTCCGTTCCTGCCGAAGCCGTTTCTAAAGTCCATGGCGAGGGCGCTGACCCGCCGCCAGTGCAATTACCTGGATGCCGTGGTGGTGCCGTCACGCGCGATGCACGAGGTCCTGGATGACTACGGTGTGCGGGTGCCGGTCAGCGTGATACCCACTGGCATCGAACCGGGGGATCTGCCCCCCGGTTCCAGGGAACGTTTCTGCTCGACCCATGGCATCGATGCGTCCAGGCCGATGCTGGTGCATATCGGGCGAGTGGCGCATGAAAAAAATATCGCGTTTCTGCTCGAGGTGCTCCACGAGGTCTGTCGGGTCGTCCCAGAGGTCCTGCTGGTCATCGCGGGCGAGGGACCGGCGCTGGTACCCCTGCGTCGCAAGGCGCTGGAACTCCAGCTCGAAAGGAATGTTCGCTTCCTCGGTTACCTGAAGCGCGGTCAGGCGTTGTCGGACTGTTATTGCGCCGGCGATGTCTTCATCTTCGCCTCGGCGACAGAGACTCAGGGACTGGTGCTGCTGGAGGCGATGATGCTCGGTGTGCCCGTGGTATCCACCGCCGTGATGGGTACGCGGGATATCCTGGCGGCAGGCAAGGGGGCGCTGGTGGCCGGAGAAACGGTGACTGATTTCACCGACAAGGTCGTCCGGCTGCTGGGCGATCCGCGACTGCGCGAGCGCCTCGGCCGCGAGGCGCGGGAATATGCCGCCGAGTGGTCGGCGGAGATGATGGCGTGCCGGCTGGTGGAGTTTTACCGGAAGGTGATTGCGATGTACTGTCGCGGGAGAACCTGACGTGGACCGGCTTGCTTCTGACCGCTGAGGGCCGGTGATTCAGAGGCGCGCAGAGAAGCGGTAGCCTGCGCCGCGCACGGTTTGTATGAGGCGTTCCTTGCCGAACGGCTCCAGGGTCTTGCGCAGGCGCCGGATGTGTACATCGACGGTGCGCTCTTCGATATAGACATTGGTGCCCCAGACGGTATCGAGCAGCTGGGAACGGGTGAAGACCCGGTCCCGGTGGCTCATGAAGTGGCGCAGCAGGCGGAATTCGGTCGGTCCCAGTTCGATCATCTGACCGTCGACCGTGGTGCGGTAACTTTCCTGATCGAGCACCAGGCCATCGATGCTGAAAGTGGTGGTCCTGTCGCTGACCTGCTTGCGCAGGTGGGTGTTGATCCGCGCCTTGAGTTCCCGGATGGAAAACGGTTTGACGACATAGTCGTCGGCACCACATTCCAGACCGCGAACCCGGTCCTCCTCCTCGCCGCGCGCGGTGAGCATGATCACCGGAATGTCCCTGGTGCCGGGATCGATCCGCATCCGGCGCAGCAGTTCGATGCCGCTCATGTCAGGCAGCATCCAGTCGAGCAGGACCAGGTTCGGGGCCGTGTCGACCAGTTCCCGCGAAGCGTTCTTGCAATCACTGACGGTAATAACCTGGCACCCGGAGTTCGTCAGTGTGTACTCCAGCATCGCGCTGATATCGGGGTCGTCCTCGACGACGAGCACCCGGGTTTTCTCACCCGCGGAGATCATCTCAGGAATTTTTCTGTTTCCCGCCGACAAGCACTTTCCGGAGAAGGCAAGGATTGAACCTGGCGACTGATTTGTGGCATCCGTGTTCCGTTTGCAAACTGTGGCATACACAAAGACAAGAACCCCAGGCCCATTCCCGGGCATGTGCGTCGGGACCGGATTTCCGGTGGCTAACGCTTACGGGGGAGGAAGAATGCCCCGTGCGTGTGTTGCCGGGATTACCTGATTATTAGGGTTTTGTTAAATACAGGGACACGGCCCTGGGGTGGGTTGAACTGCATTTGCTCACGGGACGTCATGTACCTGCGCCCTGCTCGAATCCGGTGCATCCATACGACAAATGGCGAGCGCCCGGTCTGCGCGAGTCAATAATAGACATGTCATACGTAACTTATTGAAAATAAGTATCATTACGAAATCGTCGCGGCAATTGCCTGATTAGGATTCAGATGCCTGGAGAGGTGTTCGTCACTGAATTACTCGTCATGACGAAATAGCATTCAACGAATTTTATATGTCAATAAAAATAATTTAATTAACAAAATAAGTAATTATTAATATACTTATCGTCCTTGGTGATGCAATTACCGAAAAATTTACCGTCTACCAAATTTAAATACATGTGGAGAATATGAAATGAAAAACATTGCTACAGTAATTACCGCCAGTGTCCTGGCTGTGGCGTCTGTTTCCGTTTCAGCTTGGGGCTGGGGCCCTGACAGCGGTTACGGCTACGGTTATGCCCCTTATGGCTATGCCCCCTACGGTTATGGTGTGCCGGTCCAACCGCCGGTTCAGCTGACCGACGAGCAGATCAAGGCGATGCAGGAGCAGCAGGCCAAGGCATTCGAGTATATGCAGAATATCCAGCGTCAGATGGCCCAGTATTATGCCAACAATCCAGATCCGATCGTCAGCATGGAACGCAGCATGTTCGAGGAGCGCAATGCCCACATGCAGGAAATGAACAAGCTGATCCAGGAAGCGAACCAGGACATGAACAGAAATATACAGGAATCCATGTCGCAGCATCCGGTGTACGGTGCCGAGCCCACCCTCCCCGAAGATATCGCGGCACGGAAGCAGGAAATGGAAAAGCAGGCGCAGGAATATCGCAAGGCGGCTGAAGAGCGTCGTGCGGCCTTCATGAAGACTGCCGAGCAGCGGCGCCTCGATGCCGAGAAACGCTTCGAGGAGCGCAAGCTGGAGCGCAACTTCAGGGCGGCGCCGGTGGTCGACGCTCCGAAGCCTGGCGCTTCCAGTGACGATGCCAAGAAAAGCTGACGCCGCTTGAGTTGTTCCGGCACTGACTGACGCCCTGCCCCCGCGGCAAAGGGCGGGCAGGCAGCAAAGACAGGGCGCGTGATTCATCACGCGCCCTTTTTTGCGTACAGGAAATTGTTTGTAAGACAGTTGGCGTTTGCCCATTGCGTTATAGGAAATAGGGGGTCGAATCACTATACTGCACCGGTGAATCACCCCGAACACTTGCGGTATATACAAGGACAATAGCAATGGGAAAATTCCTTAAAATCATTCTTGGCCTGGTGGCGCTGGCCGCCGGATTGATCCTCGTGCTGGCGATCGTGCTGCCGTTTATCATCGACCCGAATGATTTCAAGAACCAGATCGCCACCGCGGTGCAGGAGAACACCGGCCGCACCCTGAGCATCGACGGCGATATCAGCCTCTCCGTGTTTCCGTGGCTGGGGCTGGAGATCGGTCCGACGCGCCTGAGCAATGCGCAGGGCTTCGGCGAGCAGCCCATGGCCAGCATGGAGAAGGTGCAGGTGCGCGTCAAATTGCTTCCGCTGCTGCACAAGCAGCTGGAGATGGACACCATCAGGCTGTCCGGCCTGCATCTGGATCTCGGCAAGGATGCGAGCGGTCGCGCCAACTGGGATGACCTGCTGGGTGAGTCCGGTGAAAAAACGCAAACCGGCGCAGGGCACCCGGGCGAGTCGACCGGCAGCCCGCTCGCGGGCCTGGCCATCGGCGGGGTGGAGGTGACCGATGCACGGGTCTTGTGGGATGACCGTTCCACCGGGTCGCGTTACGAACTCAACGAGCTGTCATTCACCACCGGTGCCATCGATCCCGGCAAGCCCTTCGATCTCGATCTGCATTTCGGCATGAACGCCACGCAGCCATCCATTGCCGGCCAGACGGATCTGAGTGGCAAGGTGCTGATCGCTGAATCCTTGCAGGCGGTCAACCTCGACGATGCCAAACTGAAGCTCGACCTGAAGGGCGACGGCATGCCCGGAGGCCGGCTACAACTCTCGCTGGCCACGGACATCGGCGTCGACCTCGAACGGCAAACGCTGGAGGTGCCGAAGCTGGTGCTGGATACGCTGGGGCTCAGCATCAGTGGCAAGGCCAGCGGCACCGGCATCGGTGGGGCGGATCCGCGCCTTGGTGGCGTACTCGATGTGGCGGAATTCGTACCCCGTGATGTCATCAAGGCGCTGGGCCAGGAGCCGCCGGTCACCGCCGATGCCACCGTGCTCGGCAAGGCAGGCGCCGCGTTGCAGTGGGAGGCCTCCGGGAACCATGCAGCGGTCACGTCACTGCAGTTTCAGCTCGATGATACGCACGTGAACGGCCGGCTGCGGGTGGATAATTTCGCCAGCCCCGCGATTGACTTCGCCTTGCAGGCCGACCAGATGGACCTGGACCGCTATCTGCCGCCACCCGCCAAGGACGCGCCGGCGGAGCCCGCCTCACCCGCCGCCACGGCGGCCGGCGGAGCCGGAACCCTGCCGGTCGAGGCCCTGCGCGGCCTGAACCTGACCGGCACGGTGAAGCTCGGCACGCTGAAGGCCTACAACCTGCGTTCCACGGATATCGGGTTCACCATCAAGTCCCGGGACGGACTGCTGCGCGTGCACCCGGCCGTCGCCAGCATGTATCAGGGGCAATACAGCGGGGATGTCTCGCTGGACGTGCGTGGCAAAACCCCGCAGCTGTCCCTGAACGAGCATGTCAAGGGAGTCCAGGCGGGGCCGTTGCTCAAGGACCTGAGCGGCGACGACAAGCTGAGCGGCGCCGGCAACGTCGACGTCCAGCTCACCGGGAGCGGGGCAACACCGGAACAACTGCGTCGTACCCTGAATGGCAACGCCGCGTTTTCCTTCACCAACGGCAGCATCAAGGGGGTCAATATCGCCTCCCTGCTGCGCACGGCGCAGGCCAAGCTTCAGGGGCAGCCGCCGCCCGCGGATGACCAGCCCAACCAGACCGATTTCACCGAGCTTCAGGGAACCGCGACCGTTACCGATGGTGTGGTCCGGAATAACGACCTGTCCGCCAAGTCACCGCTGCTGAGAATCACTGGTGAAGGCCAGGCCAGCCTGCCCGCCGAGACTATCGATTACCTGTTGACCACCAAGATCGTCGGTTCCCTGAAGGGGCAGGGCGGCAAGGGGCTGGATGAACTCAAGGGTGTCGCGATCCCGGTACGTATCTCCGGGACCTTCAGCAAGCCGACCTATACGCCGGATCTCGCCGCCGCACTGGGCGATGTCGCCAGGGAGAAGGCAAAAGAGAAGATAGAAAAGAAGACGCAGAAACTGCTGAAGGACAAGCTCGGGGACGACACCAAGCAGTTGCTGAAGGGCCTGTTCCCATAGACAAAGGGCGCGCAGTGCGCCGGTTCCTGTGCTGTGCGCTGCTGGCGGCGCCGTTTCTCAGCCGCGCCGGCGGCGTGCTGGATTCCTCCGTCAGCTATGACGCGGGTGTGTACTCGTTGTCGATCGAGGCGCGCATCGATGCCCCGGCGGCCATGGTCTATCGCCTGATCACCGATTACGATCACCTGCATGACATCAACCCGGCCATCAGGGAAAGCCGCATCCTGCGCACCTTCAGCCCGGAGAAATACCGCATTCGCACCGTCACCCGCGTGTGCGTTCTGTTTTATTGCCGGGATGTCACCCAGCGTCAGGACATGGTGCAGTCGCCCGGGTATATCATCAAGGCGAATATCCTGCCGCAGGACAGCGATTTCCGCCGCGGGCGCGCGCAGTGGCGGCTGAGCGCCGAGGGTGATTCCACCGTAATGCATTTCCGCGCCGAACTCGTGCCGGATTTTTTTCTGCCGCCGCTGATCGGGCCCTGGCTGATCCGGCGGGAAATGGTCAAGCAAATAATGGAAATCGTCATGCTGATCGAAGCACGCTACCACCGTAGCCCGGCGTCATGACGCCCGCGGATTTCTCCGGGCGGGTGCTCGACTGGTTTGCACACCATGGCCGCAACGACCTGCCCTGGCAGGCGGACCCCACGCCCTACCGGGTGTGGATCTCCGAGATCATGCTGCAGCAGACCCAGGTGGCCACGGTCATTCCCTATTACCAGCGGTTCATGGCACGCTTCCCGGATCTGCAGTCACTGGCCAGCGCCAGTCTCGACCGGGTGCTGCAGCACTGGTCGGGTCTGGGCTATTACGCCCGCGCCCGCAACCTCCATAAAGCCTCGCGTGTTGTCGCCGGGCGCTTCCGGGGGCGTTTCCCCGAGAATCTCGATGAGCTGCTGATCCTGCCCGGCATCGGCCGCTCTACTGCCGGGGCGATCCTGTCCCTGGCCTGCGGTCAGCGCCACCCGATACTGGACGGCAACGTGAAGCGGGTGCTGGCGCGCTTCCACGCGGTGGACGGCTGGCCGGGGCAGGCGTCCGTGCTGAACCGGCTCTGGGTGCTGGCCGAGGATTACACGCCGGCGACCCGGGTGGCGGCCTATAACCAGGCGATCATGGATCTCGGCGCGACGCTGTGCACCCGGAGCCGGCCCGCCTGCGGGCAGTGCCCACTCGCGGCGGACTGCGAAGCTCGGGCCGCGGGACGGCAGCGGGACTACCCGGCAGCGCGTCCGCGCAAGGCCCTGCCGCTGCGCAGAACGCGTATGATGCTGCTGAGCAACGCGGCGGGGGAAATCCTGCTGGAGCAGCGCCCCCCGGCCGGCATCTGGGGCGGGCTATGGAGCCTGCCCGAGGTCGCGCACGAACAGCCGCTGGACGCCTGGTGTCGGAAACACATGGGACTGGGGGTGTGCGTGATCGAGGAGTGGCCGTGCGTACAGCACACCTTCAGCCATTTTCACCTGGAGATCACTCCGGTGCTGGCGCGCGCGGAGCACTCCGCGGACGGCGTCAGGGAACAGCGCAACCGGATCTGGTGCAAGCCCGAAGGCCGGGGTGACTGGGGTCTGGCGGCGCCGGTGGAACGCCTGCTGCAGCGTTATACTGAATACAATCACAGGAGTAACACATGAGCCGGCAGGTACAGTGCGTCAAACTGGGAAAGGAAGCCGAGGGGCTGGAGGCGCCACCCTATCCTGGTGAGTTGGGACAGCGGATCTTCGAGAACGTCTCGAAGGAGGCCTGGCAGCTCTGGCTGCGTCACCAGACCATGCTGATCAATGAAAACCGCATCTCGCTGGCGGATCCCAAGGCGCGCAAGTTTCTGGAGCAGGAGATGGAGAAGTTTTTCTTCGGCGGCGGCTCGGCGCTGCCCGGCGGGTTCGTGTCCCCGGATCGATTGAAGTAGGGGATCGACCCTCCCCGGGCTGTCAATTCCTCCCGCCCGGGTGAATAATAGGGATCGCCTTGACTCGCCCGGGGTCTGCGGCTTTAATACCCACCCCCGGCCAGGTAGCTCAGTTGGTAGAGCAGGGGACTGAA
>CAVXNM010000075.1:0-7537 GCA_963763115.1 uncultured Gammaproteobacteria bacterium | reverse complement strand
CCGAAAACCTGCAGTAACCATATCACGACCACAATGACCACGACGATATTCAGGATGTTTTTGATCTTTCGGTCCATGGGGATGTAGGTATTGACGAGCCAAAGCAGCACGCCAACCACGAGCAGGACGATGACCAGGTTAATTAGTGGCATGCGGATTCTCCTTTCAAATCATTTAAGAAACAAATGGCAACTACGGAAGAGCTTCGGTCCGGCTTGATTCCTCATCATTGATGCCCTCATTATGCCCTCTCTTTACTCGAGGGCAAGAGACAAATCAGGGCGGACGCACATCGCGTCCGTCACTTGTCGTGTTACCGATTGATATTGGAAATTTTTGTTCCCTCAATGCTGACGCCCGCCATTAATCCTTGCTGACTGAAAATAAACGCATAGGCATTATCCTTCAGCGAGGATGTCGAAAGATTCTTCGCGACCCCTTCGTCAACCACAACGACGGTCGGACCTGCGCCGATTTCCCAACCCTTCGTCTACTTGACATAATTGATGGCCTTATCGGTCATCAGAAACACCGCATACCCGTAGGACTGGGCGCCTGCCTGCGGAAAAGACAGACTGGTGGCAGTCTTGCAAATTACAGGGAAACACCGAATGCAAATCGTAAGATAGTACAAGAATCAATCGCAGTCTGTACGGTGACGTACATAGTCCTGCTTTCGTTCACGTCCGAACACGTCGAAACGGGTCCTGGCCCCCGTTATCAGGATACTTGCCCGACGCGTACCTCGCGCATTACGAATCCGTGCTTTTCAGTAGCTGGTGCCAAATGAAACGTCACTGGCAGTTGCGGGTGTGCGAAGGTTGGCGAGTCGACTGCCTTGCGTGACCGGGCCGCCGGCAAACAGGCGATACAGATACTTGTTTCCCCTCTTGGCTGCAAATCTCCGATTGAGGGCCCTGGCTGTTGTTCTCGCAAATCTCGGCAGGCCATGTTCGAGATAGTAACTGCGCAGGTATGCAATTACGGCCCAGTGTTCGTCGTTTAAGCAGATTCCTTCACTATTCGCCAGGTCGACGGATTTGTTCCGGTTCCAGCGCTGGTCAATCAGTTCTGCCAGGCGAATGCCGGCGAATTGACTGGATGTTTCGGTATCCTGTGCATTGTGTGTGAATTGTGACATGGCGTTGTCCTGGGTGTGTGGAGCAAGCGGGGCGGTGTGCCTGTTCCCCGTTCCCCGTTTTAGGGGGGCTTGTACAACTGCGGCAGGCAGATAGGAGTTACGCAAGAAACGGGTATGACAGGCAATAATGACCGGCTGGTCACTATTGTGTGGCAGAGAGACTTGCGTACTTGCAGACTGGGTGCTGGTTGAAGCATCCGCTTATCGTGCCGGGAAAGCAAATTAGCCAGGATAAAGAGGTTTGGAATTAGGCACGATGAAACACGATCATCCGTTCTGATTTACAACGAACATTCACTGCACGCAGCACCGGTGGATTAGCAGGCGACTGCAATTAAAAATTGCAGCACACTCAGGTTCGACATCAATCAGTATCCGCCTCATCAATTAAATGATAAGCGATTCGTCAGGAATAGGACTATAGTTAGCACAAGACCATCGCCAGACCCTTTGCCGTCAACCGGCGCCTTTTGATAAGGATGGAGCTTCCGCAGGGAGCGGCGCACAATGCGCAGCCATACAAGCGGCAGTCGATGCGTCACAGGAGGTCACCATGTTCACATTGTCACCTTTCCGCAAAGTACCGGCCTTTAAGATGGAGAATTTGAATTGGGTCGCTGTCGATCCGCTGTCGCGCGATCAGGCCCAGAGCCATCGGTTGCATGAGCCGGAGCATCTCATCAACACCATCGACCCTATGACGGGCCTCGATATCGAAGACGTCACGAGTCATCCCTCCCTGGTGGACGGTAACCTGACCGTCTATTTCGAAACAGAGGCGAACCGCGAGGCGTACCAGGATCTGCCGCTCAACCACCCCAACCTGCACTTGCCGTACCAGACCACCGATGACGACGACCGTGGCGGCTAAAACACGTACGTCGTAACCTTGTAATGAAACCTGATTACGCGGGTTGACGAGAATTCGCCGACCCGCGCGGTTCAAACATTGCTGTTTGTCTGCCCGTTAAAACCCCGGCTTCCTCGAGTGCGCCACTCAGCAGGCGGTGTATGGCAAATCCGTCCTCCATTCTGAGTGCCTCATCAAGCAGTGACCGCGCTCGCTGCAGGGTGAAACTTCGAATCACCAGTTTGATACGCGCAAGAACCGCGGGGCTCATACTCAGGGCATCGACCCCCATCCCCAGAAGCAACAGCGCTCCCGCCGGATCACCCGCCAGTTCGCCACAGACGCTGACGGGCTTGCCTCGCAGGTGCGCCCCGTTGATGACATGGTGGATGGCATTGAGGACGGCCGGATGCAGACCGTCGTACGGAGTCGTCACCTGCGCATTGTTTCTGTCAATGGCGAGCAGGTACTGGGTGAGATCATTCGTGCCCACGGAGAGAAAATCGACGCGTTCCGCCAGGGCGGATGCCAGAAAAACGGCGGAGGGTACTTCAATCATCACCCCCACGCGGAGTTTTCTCGCCTCCCGGCCTTCTTCCAGCAGATCCCGATAAGCGCGTGCCAGCAGTCCCAGGGCCTCGTCCAGTTCACCGACTCTGCTGATCATGGGAAAGAGGACGTGCAAGTTGTCAAGGCCGGCGTTGGCTCGTAACATGGCGCGCAGTTGAATCAGGAAGATCTCCGGGTGATCAAGCGAGAACCGGATCCCGCGACAACCCAGAAACGGGTTGTCTTCCTGCACGGGGAAATAGGGCAGGATCTTGTCACCGCCCACGTCGAGCGTGCGCAGGGTCACGGATCCCGGTGCGAAGGCCTCCAGCACCTCGCGATAGATCTGGTACTGCTCGTCCTCGAGGGGAAAGGCGTCACGCGACAGAAAGTGAACTTCCGTACGATACAGACCGACACCTTCGGCACCGCTGTCTCTTGCGGCAACGGTATCGGAGACCAGCCCGATATTCGCGTACAGTGGCAGCCGGACACCGTCCGGCGTTTCGGCCGGCAGATCACGCAGCGCCATGAGCCGTTCGGAGCGCGCCTGCGCTTCGCCGATGAGTCGCCGGAACGCATCGCGCACGGCGTGTGACGGTTCTATGTAGATGCGCCCCTGATCGCCATCGATCACCATCTCGCGGCCGTCCAGGCGCCCGATGGGCAGGGGCGCGCGACTCACAACGGCAGGGATGCCCATGGCGCGTGCCATAACGGCGGTGTGGGACAGAGCCGAGCCGTGCATGCAGACGATGCCGGCGAGTTGTCCGGCCGGCACAGCGGCAATTTCCGTTATGCCCACCGTGTCCCCCACCAGGATGCACCGTTGCGGATAGTGTCTTGACGCTTTGGTTTCTACCTGGAGCTGAAGGAGGACGCGCTGACCGATCGCGCGAATGTCTTCCGTGCCCGCGCGCAGATAGGGGTCTTCCATCTGTTCGAAGATCTTTGCATGGGCGGCAATGGTGTCCCGCCATGCCCCCGGGGCCCAGTTGCCGGCGCGGATCCGCGCGAGGGCGTCTGACACCAAACCGTCGTCTCCCAGCAACATCACGTAGACATCAAATACTGCGCGCACCTCACTCGGCAGATCAGCAGCCAGGCGCTCGCTGCTGGTGCGCAGTTCCTCATGAACGGCGGTAACCGCGGTCCTGAAGGCGGACTCTTCGGCAGTGCTATCCCGGGCCGGGCGATCCGGTATCGATTCCAGCTTGGCCAGTGGATCGAGCAGTGCGGCGGTTCCTATGGCCATGCCGTCAGCCATCTGAATCCCCTGGATGTAGGCAACCCCCTCCTGCACCTCCCCGCTCAGCAGCCTGCTGACTTCGTCGACTGCTGCTGTGTCGTTAATCGCCTTTGCGAGTTGCGCGGCGATCGTGACGAAGAAAGTCGCCTCGTCCCTGTCGAATTGGCCAGGCGCCAGTTTCCAGGCAACCAGCACGCCCAGGACCTGGTGATAATGAATCAGCGGAACGCCGAGAAAGGAGTGATAGCGCGCTTCTCCTGTGGCAGTAGACGGGTGGTAGCGTGGGTGGGTTGCGGCGTCCGACACATAAATCAACTCGCGGCGTTTCCCGACCAGACCCAGAAGACCCTCCTGTCGATCTATACGGACCTCGCCTATGGATGCCGGGTTGAAGCCATCCGCTGCCATCAAGACGTATTGATTGCTTTCCACATCGGTCAGATACACGGCGCAGGCATCAATGGGCAGGGCAGCTTTGACACGGTGAACAATGATGTCCAGGGCCTCATCCAGATGTCTTGCGGTGCTGACTTCCTGGACGATTTGTCGCAAAGTCACAAGCATCGAATCAATTCCTTGACCAGTGCGCGCCCTTTCTGGATGGGCATGAGCGATTCACTTCTAAAGAGCATGGCCATGTCGGACAAGTCTCGAATGGTACGCAGCGCGTCTTCGACAGGAAAATCACCAAAACAGGGACACTTCAACATTCAGCCTCGTAGAGTCAGGTGCCTCGGCATGAATCTGGACGGATGGATCGGCATGTAGCTCGGAGAAACCGCCGTATGTGCATTGATGCGCCCTTGAAATGCAGCCTGGGCCACGGGCTGAGGCGCAGTGCCGGGCACATGGCCATAGAAATCATCTGCTACACCCGTGAGCACCATGTAAACATTGAAAATAATGATGCCTGCCATAAACAGCAGGGCAAAACCGAGTCTCATATAAGTCGCATTCATTGTCCTGGCCCCTCTTATACAGGTTTCAGTAATTCGGGTTCCGGCGTAATCCGCGGTGTCGGGAGGTTACAGACCACCGAGCACTGCTGTCGCAACGCTCAGTGACGCAACTGGCTGAAATACTGTCGGTTGTGCTCTGAGACACCCACACGGGTTTCACTGAGCTGGGGATAAGGTCGGCACGTCGTTTACGTTGTGGTGAACAGCTGCCGTAACGGCGAAGCGGCGGGATCCTTTGCTATGACTCGGAGGTGTACTCCTTTACGTATGCAGGCAAATCAGTGATTCCTGCCTCTGATCGCGAGAGTATCTGGTTTTTAGCATAGTTCACACTACGAGAGTGTCAATTGAGGTCACCGCTTATACACGTCAGTCTTCAGGGTTACCGAGTAACCCCGGAAACCGGGATAAGCGGATATGTTGTGACGGGATTTAACTACCGTTCTTTTTTAAATCGGACCCACGATCTGGGCAGAGAGATTTTGTGCCAACACTTTTGAGAGTACGTCCCGGGAATTAAGTTTTGTCCTGTCGTATTGAACCATAAGCAGGTGATACCGAAGCGGGCAGAATTCTGCCGATAACACTCCCTTGTCTTCCAGAATGGCTGCCTGCAGGCTATTTCGGGTAATCCCATCCAGTGATTCATTGATATGAACAATAATTTCGACGTTATTGTTTATTTCATCGTTGGCAGAAGCAGGGCGTATGGTGCTAATGACGGGCGAGTGATTCATGGCTCCCCTCCTTGGGGTCTGCGCACCGGCGAGTGGACGGTGGCAATGAAATGTCTGATTACAGTAATCAGGGCGTTGAAAGTACGCTGTTGATGGATTATTGCAAGCAGTATTTCTGCACAACTTGGACGTGAAATGTTAGGGAGTAAGAATAGATTGATATGCTCATAAGACCACCACAAGTCATACCATGCGACCAAGGATAGTTTGTCAGAGCATGCATCGATAAAATCATCATCGCAGTCCGCGCAACACCCTGCGCAAAACCGTAGAGCACAACGTTGTTGAGCCTGGGTGCAATGACCTTCCCGGGTTGATGCTCCTGTCAATCCGGTAACATTTAACGCGTCCTGTCATTGCTAAGGAAATGACTGGTTTCCTTCCTGGACCGCTTCGCAGCCTTCTTTTCTTTCGGGGTCATGGCCGGTTTCTTCTTGTCTTCCTTCTGACTTCTTCGCTCTTTCATAATCGTTTTCGCTCCAGTTGATTGATAGGTGATCTTCAGGACAACTACTGCCATATTCGGCCGCCAGAGCCTGGTCTATGATGTCAAGGCGATACATTACAGAGTACTGATACCGAGGTAGGGTTATTCGTCCTTGAGGACCTGTGGGTATTCCCGCTAACTGCCAGGAGAAATTCCTGGGCGGGTTGGATATGGTTGGTACATATAATTCTAGCACGAAAATACATGGCATCCCGCTCGGATATGATATACGGTGTTTCCTGGTAGCAGATGGTTTGTAGCGATTCCGGTAGTGCCTCGCGATGTATACAGCAGATCCTCCCGCGATTTATCAAAAACAATCTGCAGGCTAATAAATAATTCATTCATCTTATTGAGGTAAGGAAAATGGCTACAGGTACTGTAAAGTGGTTCAACGACAGCAAAGGTTTTGGATTCATTACCCCGGCTGATGGGAGCGATGATGTGTTTGTCCATCATTCTGCCATTCAGGCCAGCGGGTTCAAATCACTGGCTGAGGGTCAGCAGGTGACATTCGATACCGAGCGCGGCCCGAAGGGCCCGAGTGCGACCAACGTTATCCCGAAATAGGCTAACACGGGCAATGCCCGCCCAGGATCAGCTGTTAACGATCAGGCGAGCCGTACCTGGGCAAGCGAGGCACGAGCTCCTCCGCCACTGATATCCGGGATGATATCCAGTTCCAGGATCATCAACCCGTCAAGATCGACGACATAGTCTTCGAGTTCGCGGGTATTATCCGGCGGGCTGAAATTATACTGCTGACGTACTATCTCCCGGCAGGATGTTCCACTGCCGGGGGACCAGCGCAGTACGAATTCCTGTGTGCGTTCCAGCTCATCTTCCTGAAACACCAATTGAATACGACGAATCCTGTGCGGCTTGTCAAACAGCAGGCGGATCGTCTGCTTCACGGGTTGTTGCGCGCGCCAACCAGGTCCGGCGTTCATCGTCAACGCCGACTCGATTGGATGTTCCGCGTCCTCGGATGTCAGCTCTACCTGTGCCAGGGACTGTGTATGGCGAATTAATATTCAGGCAGCAACAGGCAGCTGATATAACCCTCGACAATGCGAATTCCAGTGGGATTTGCTGAAGGCCGCGCAATGGATGTTGGTCTCACCTGAGAATTCTGATGGAGTAGCACCATCAAGCGCAGTATGTACACGATGTGTGTTGTAGTACTGCCGAAATCCTTCCAACTTCTGCGCAAGATCAATGGCATTCCAGAAGAGTTGCTGGTCGATGTATTCGCGACGAATGGTTCCAATCAGCCGCTCGACGAAGGGATGCGATTGTGGCGTATACGGGACCGTCTTGACTTCGTCTACACCAAGTATCCTCAGGTTTGCCTGCCATTGGTGATAAAGGCATGGTGGATCGTTATCAGAACTGAGGTATTTCGGGACGCCGCTGGATGAGATGGCTGTGTTGAACATACGGCAGAGGGCTACCCCATCGACATCACCGGCATGGACACCAACTCCGATGATGCGGCGCGTAAACTGATCCATGACGACGAGTACCCAGTGGCTCTGTAATAGGATGGATTCGCACCGAAGGAG
>CAVXNM010000074.1:0-30254 GCA_963763115.1 uncultured Gammaproteobacteria bacterium | reverse complement strand
TATGAACCCCGACCTGTCACGATTGCAACCCTACCCGTTCGAGCGTCTGGCCGGACTCATTTCGGGCATTCAGCCGCCCCGGACATTGACGCCGATTGTACTGTCAATCGGCGAGCCCAAACATGCCACACCGGCCTTCATCACAGAGGAGGTCATCACCCATCTGCATGGCTTGTCGCAATACCCGACGACCCGCGGGGTAGCGCCATTACGTGAGGCGATCTCCACCTGGCTGATTTCACGTTTCCGGCTGCCGGCCGGCAGTATCGATCCGGAGCGCCACGTACTCCCGGTAAACGGCACACGCGAGGCGCTGTTTGCCATCGCTCAATGCCTGATCGATCGCTCAACCGACCCTCTGGTTGTGATGCCCAATCCGTTCTACCAGATTTACGAAGGGGCGGCCCTGCTGGGCGGCGCGCAGCCCTGGTTCCTCAACACGATGGCCGCGACTGGTTACCTGCCGGACTTCGATGCCGTCCCCGACGCGATCTGGTCACGCTGCCAGCTGCTCTACCTTTGCAGCCCGGGAAACCCAACCGGCGCCGTGCTGGATACCCCCGGGCTGCAGGCCCTGCTGGAACTCGCCGACCGGCACGACTTCGTCATCGCTTCGGATGAATGCTACTCGGAAATCTATCCCGAGGAGTCCTCGCCTCCGCCCGGCCTGTTGCAGGCCGCCGCCGACATGGGGCGCGGGGATTACCGCCGCTGCCTGGTGTTTCACAGTCTGTCGAAACGCTCCAATGCACCGGGACTGCGTTCCGGCTTCGTGGCCGGCGATGCGCGGCTGATCGGAGAATTCCTGCGTTACCGAACCTATCACGGCTGCGCCATGCCCCCTGCCACCCAGGCCGCCAGCACCCGGGCCTGGCAGGATGAAGCCCACGTGGTTCATAACCGCACCCTTTACCGGGAAAAGTTTTCCGCCGTCCTTGATATCCTCCACCCGGTTCTCGATCTCACCGTGCCCGGGGGCGGATTCTACCTCTGGCCGGAAACACCATTTGATGACTGCGACTTCGCCCGGGGCCTGCTGGCACAGTACAACGTCACCGTACTGCCCGGGAGCTATCTCTCACGCACGGCCTGCGGGACTAACCCGGGGAAGAACCGCGTGCGCATGGCGCTGGTCGCCCCGCTCGAGGACTGCATCGAAGCCGCACAGCGGGTTAGATCGTATATTGTCTCGCTGTAGACGGCTATCATTGGCGGCCTGTTTCAGGTACCGGGTCCCGCCGAATGCAAGGGGATTCTCCCGGTGGCCAATGAACCCGGTTGTGACCTGCCGGAAAAGCGGGAAATGCGTTTTCCGAGGCAGGTGGTGCGGGTACAATCTTGCGCCATTGCCTGGCCACGTCCGGTAAACATCATGTCAGCTTTTGAAAGCAGAAACCCAGGGGAGTCCATCCGATATGAGCGATATTCAGGCCACGATAGAACATGCCTTTGAGCGGCGCGCGGAAATCACCCCGCGCAACGTGGAAACGCATGTCAAGGACGCCACGCTGGAGGCCATCGACCTGCTCGACCGCGGCGTTGCCCGGGTCGCCGAGAAAAAGAAAGGACAGTGGGTTGTCAACGACTGGCTGAAGAAGGCCGTGCTGCTGTCCTTCCGCATCGAGGACAATGTCTGCATCAGGGGCGGTTTCACCAACTACTACGACAAGGTACCCGCCAAGTACGCGGACACGAACCCGCGTGAATTCCGTGATGGCGGTGTACGGGTGGTTCCTCCGGCCACCGCACGCAAGGGCGCCTATATCGCCCCGGGCACCGTGCTGATGCCCTCCTATGTCAATATCGGCGCCTATGTCGACAGCGGCACGATGGTCGACACCTGGGCGACGGTCGGCTCCTGCGCCCAGATCGGCAAGAACGTCCACCTCTCCGGCGGCGTCGGTATCGGCGGCGTGCTGGAGCCGGTGCAGGCTGCACCCACCATCATCGAGGACAACTGCTTCATAGGCGCCCGCTCCGAGGTGGTCGAGGGGGTCATCGTCGAGGAAGGGTCGGTCATCTCCATGGGCGTCTATATCGGGCAGAGCACGCGCATCTACGACCGCACCACGGGCGATATCCTCTATGGCCGGATACCGGCCGGCTCGGTCGTCGTCTCCGGCAACCTGCCGTCCGCTGACGGCAAGTACAGCCTGTATTGCGCGGTCATCGTCAAGCGCGTCGACGAGAAGACCCGCTCCAAGGTCGGCATCAACGAACTGCTGCGCGATATCTGAGAGGATAATCCAGTTCAATCACCGCAGAGACGCAGGGATCGCAGAGAAAGAATCAGGCTATCGAGCATGATGTGAAATACAGCAACAACTGGAACAAGGGCCCTGCGCATCATTCAATATTTATCAATGGGAACATAACTTTGCCTCCCGGGTATAGCTGCCTCATGCCGGGCAAATCATTCCGTGACACGCTGTGAATACGTCCCTGTATGCTCGCTGGCCGCAGTCGCTACGGGCATCTGCCCTCACGCGACACTTGCACATCCCTGTGCATCGTCCCTGCGGCCAACGGTCACTCCAGGACTTACCCTGCATGAGGCTTTGTTTTTATTAACGCAGTTATTGATAATTAATGATGTGATCTTTGCGTTCTCCACGTCTCTGCGGTGAATAATCTGAATTCAGGACGGTACGACGGGCATGGTAATCCTCTACGGCATCAAAAACTGCGACACTGTCAGGAAGGCGCGGCGCTGGCTTGCGGACCATCGGGTTGACTATCGCTTCCACGACCTGCGCAGCGACGGGCTGGACGATGACCTGCTGGACGTCTGGATCGAGGACCTCGGCTGGGAGAACCTTCTCAACCGCCGCGGAACGACCTGGCGGCAATTGCCCGTGGAAGCGCGCGAACCACTCGACACCGCCCGGGCCCGAAAGCTCATGCTGGCACATCCCGCCATCATCAAGCGACCACTGCTCGCGATCGATGCCGCGCATTATCTCGGCTTCAGCGACGTGCGCTATGCCTCCCTGTTTTCGAAAGCCGCCCCGTGAGCCCGACGCTGGAACTCGCCTGTGAACTGATCCGACGCCCGTCCGTTACGCCGGACGACCAGGGCTGCCAGACCCTGCTGGCCGCACGGCTGGAAAAGATCGGCTTCGAGATCGAGCATCTGCATTCCAGCGGCGTCGACAACCTGTGGGCGCGGCGCGGCGGAGGCTCTCCCGTGTTCACCTTTGCCGGCCACACCGATGTCGTACCACCCGGGCCGGCGGATCAATGGACATCCGGCCCCTTTTCTCCGGAAATCCGCGACGGCCTGCTCTATGGACGCGGCGCGGCCGACATGAAAGGCAGTATCGCGGCGATGGTCACGGCCTGCGAGCGATTCGTCACGATCCACCCGCAGCACGGCGGGTCGCTCAGCTTTCTGATCACCAGCGACGAGGAAGGACCGGCGACCAACGGGACCGTCAAGGTGGTGGAACGCCTCAGTACCCGCGGCGATCGTATCGATTTCTGCCTGGTCGGCGAACCGTCCAGCCAGCAGGAACTCGGCGATGTCATCAAGAACGGCCGTCGCGGATCACTCGGCGGCATCCTCAGGGTCTACGGACAACAGGGCCATGTCGCCTATCCCCGGCTCGCCGATAACCCGATTCATCGCGCCGTCCCGGCGCTCGCCGAACTGGTTGCCATGGAATGGGATCAGGGTAATGCGTATTTTCCACCCACCACCTTCCAGATATCCAACATCAGGGCAGGAACAGGGGTTGAAAATGTCATCCCCGGCGAACTCGAAGTCTGGTTCAATCTGCGCTTTTCCACGGAGTCGACCGTGGAATCGCTGCAGTCGCGCATCACCGCCCTGCTTAACCGTCATGGGCTGAACTTTGCGATCGACTGGAAGCTCTCCGGCCGTCCGTTCCTGACACCGCCGGCTGAACTGGTCGCCGCCGCGATAACGGCGATCAGGGACATCTGTGGCCGCCCGGCCGAACTGTCTACCAGCGGCGGCACCTCCGATGGACGCTTCATCGCTCCGCTTGGCAGTCAGGTGCTGGAACTCGGACCAGTTAACACAACTATCCACAAGACAAATGAATGTGTTAGTGTCAATGACCTTGAAAGCTTATCTTTGATATATGAGAAGATTATCAGTACATTACTAATTAATTAACCATAAAGACAGCAGCTCTCCATGATGCTTCCGACTTACCTGAACCGTGTGAAATTCAGTTGTCTGCTTACTATTGTTGTATGGCTGGCGAGCGGTTGTTCGACGGGTCAGATGGTAGTGCGCGGCACCCAGACGATCCTCGACAGCGGCGTCGTCGCCATGAACCAGGAAACGGATCTCGAACTGGCCGAGCAGGCCATGCCCGCCAACCTAAAACTGCTGGAAGGAATGATCATCGAGGATCCACACAACGCCGAGATCCGCCTGTATGCAGCCGAGGGCTTCTATGGTTATACCTTCGGCTTTGTCGAACTGCAGGACAGCCACCGGGCTCAGCATCTGTATCGACGCTGTTATGAACATGCCCGGGTGGCATTGGTGGAATCGGGAGTGACGCTGGACCCCGAGACCTCCACGCCGGAGGAATTCGAGGCTGCGGTCGGCAAGGCCGGTCAGAAGGCGGTACCCGCCATGTTCTGGACGGCGTCCTGCCTCGCCAACTGGGTCAACCTGAACCGAAACAGTCCGGCAGGAATCGCCGAACTGGCCAGCGCCGCGACGCTCATGCAACGCGTTATCGTTCTCGACGACACCTTCTACCACGGCGGTCCGCACCTGTTCTTCGGCGTGTACTACGGTGGGCGCTCACCCCTGTTCGGGGGGGACTTCCGGCTCTCCGAGGAGCATTTCAGACGTGCAGCTGAAATCAATGACGACAAGCTGCTCCTGGTCGACGTGCTGCAAGCCGAGTACCTGGACCGGCAGCGACTGGACCGCGACGCATTCCACCAGCACCTCACACACGTTATCGAGGCGCCGGACAACCTGGCGCCGGACATGGCCCTGATGAATGCGGTTGCAAAACAGCAGGCCGCCCAACTGCTCGGGTCGGAGGACGACTGGTTTTGATGCCTCATGGCTTATTACCCGGTTTGCGGACCGCCTTTCTGGTTCTTGCCTGCCTCGGTGCATTCTCGCCCTCTCTCGCCGTGGAGGCAGCGCAGAGATACGTACTTAAATTTGCCACACTGGCCCCGGCAGGTTCGGCCTGGATGCAGTTGCTCGATGCCTGGGCCGAAGAGGTCAGGGAAAAGAGCGACGGCAGACTGATCTTCAAGATCTACCCGGGAGGCGTACAGGGAGACGAACCGGATGTACTCAAGAAGATCCGCTTCGGACAATTGCAGGGCGGGGCATTCACCGGTTACGGCATCGGACACATCTACTCACCGGCACGCGCGCTTGAACTGCCGTTCCTGTTCAACAACATCGATGAGATTGACTATGTAAGAAGCCGGTTCATGCCGACCGTCGAACAGGGCTATCGGGATAACGGCTATGAATTGCTGGGCTGGATGGAAGTCGGCCTGATCTACTTCTTTTCAAGTGAGCCGATCTATTCCATTGACGACCTGAAGAAACGGCGCATCTGGCAGTGGACAGGCGACCCGATGGGACAGGCCTTCTTCGACGCCAGCGGCATTGCACCGGTCCCCCTGTCGATCATCGACGTCTATACCAGCCTTTCAACCGGCCTGATCGACACGGTCTATGCCCCGCCGCTTGGAGCAATTGCCCTGCAGTGGTTCACCAAAACCCGCTATGTCACCAATGTGCCCATGGCGAACGGCATCGGGTCGCTTGTCGTCTCCAGCCGTTTCTTCCAGAGCCTGCCGCAGGACCTGCAGAAACTGCTGAAGAGCACGGGCCAGAGAACCGGTGAGAAACTGATCGAAGTCACCCGCCGGGACAACAAGGAAAGTCTGGAGATATTGCGGGGCAAGGGCATGGAATTCATCCTCAACCCCGAGGACCTGGATGCCGACGAGGTGGCGGAGATCAGCAGAAAAGCCGGGGAAAGCCTTATGAGAAGCGGGTACATACCCGAATCCACCATCCGCGACATCAATGCATGGCTCGCGGAATACCGTGCCGGGTCCAACGACCATACACCGGGCGATGCTGCTCCCTGAACCCCACTGGATTACACGTTTCCGTGATGGCCTGAGCCGACTGGAAACAGCCATTGCCGGTACCTCGCTCCTGCTGTTGCTCGCGCTGGTCTTCGGACAGATTCTCGCCAGGAATTTCCTCCACTCCAGCATACCGGCCGCCGATATCCTGTCGCGTTACCTGGTGCTCTATGTTGCCTTCTTCGGCGCCGCGCTTGCCATCCGCAGTCACCGGCATATCCGGCTCGACATCGTGGCGGCGTTTCTGTCACACCGTCGTATCAGCCAGATCAGGTCGCCGCTGTATCTGCTCTCGGCCGCCGTGTGCGCCGTGTTTGCGCGGGCCGCCAGCCGTTTCTGGTATGACGACTGGCAGTACGCTGCCGATGCTGAACGGTGGTCCTCTATCCTTGCGTTGATAACCCCGCTCGGGTTCGGTCTGCTGGCGCTGAATTTCCTGCTGACCGCCTTGTTCATCCACCGGGAAGGTCACGTCGACAAATGACGTTCTTCCTGATCGGACTTCTGGTAGCCCTCACACTGCTGGGTCTGCCGCTGTTTGTTGCCCTGGGCGCCGGCGGTCTGCTCGCCACCTACTATGCGGACCTGGATCCGGCGCTGCTGATTGTTGAACTGAATCGTCTGGCCTCTTCTCCTTATCTCGCGGCGATTCCGCTGTTCACGTTCGCGGGCGTGATACTCGCGGCAGGTGGCGCGCCCAAGCGGATGATCCAGTTGTTCAACGCCTGTGTAGGCTGGCTGCCGGGAGGCATGGCGGGTGTCGCGATTGCCTCGTGCGCCTTTTTTACCGCCTTTTCCGGCGCCTCGGGCGTCACCATTCTGGCCCTCGGCGGGCTGATGTTTCCGATGCTGCTGCACGCCGGCTACGGCGAACGCTTCACCCTCGGACTGCTGACGACATCGGGCTCGCTGGGTCTGCTGTTCGCTCCCAGCCTCGCGATCCTCCTCTACGGCATTGTCGCAGGCGTCAGCATCGACGAGTTATTTCTCTCCGGCGTGGTGCCGGGACTGCTGCTGATGCTGATGCTCGGTACATTCAGCCTCTACGTCGGCAGTAAAACCGACGTTCCGCACCATGCCTTTTCCTGGTCAAATCTCGCCATCGCGCTGCGCGAGGGCATCTGGGACGTGCTGCTCCCGCTGGGGGTGATCACTGGTATCTTCGGCGGATTTCTCACGATCAGCGAGGCCTCCGCCTGCACCGCTGTCTACGTGCTCATTCTCGAGAGCCTCATCCATCGGGAGATAGACCTGAGGAGATACCTGGTTCCGTTGCTCAAGGACACCACCATACTGGTGGGCAGCATCCTCATTATCCTCAGCGTCGCCATGGGGCTCACCAATCTGCTGATCGATGCACAGGTGCCCATGAAGTTATTCGGGTGGGTGAAGCTGCATATCGATTCGCAGCTGCATTTTCTGATGCTGCTGAATCTGTTTCTGCTGGTCGTGGGTTGCATGATGGACATCTTCTCGGCAATTGTCGTCGTTGTCCCGCTCATCCTGCCGATTGCCAAACTTTATGGCGTCGATCCCGTGCATCTTGGCATCATCTTCCTCGCCAATCTCGAGATCGGCTACAGTACACCGCCGGTGGGAATCAACCTGTTTATAGCCAGCCAGCGTTTCGGCCGCCCGGTTATGTCGCTGGTTCGCGCGGCGCTTCCGTTCCTGCTGCTGATGCTGATCTGGCTCGTGATGATTACCTACATCCCGGCCATCTCCCTCTGGTGGAAACACTAGCCTGTACCGTACCGGGGAATCATTGAGCTGTTTATTGCAGGAGCAATTCAATTCTCTGCGGGCGCATAGACATACCTGCTCAACCGCGAATCACATCACGGCGTGTTTGCCAGGACACACTGTCTGATGCAACAGATACACCGCAGCGCTTTGCGGTGTTTGGGTCATGCTTGTCTACGGACGAGGTTGGCGGCCAGTGGCGGCCTGGATGCCGTACTCAACGGCCTCGCTCACTTCGGTCTCGATTTCCTTAAGGAGCGGCATTGCTGCACTGCCCTTCCCTATGTAGGTGGGCCGGTTAAAAAGGATGTTGGTGGTGCGATCTTTCTGAACGATCGTGATGTGGAGGGGACAGAGCGACAACATACCGGGATCCAGGTTGCTCACCTGATTGGTATAGACGATGTTGCAAAATACCATGGAACGAATTTCATTCAGTCCGTTCCGGTTGTAGTCATCACCCCAGCGAGCGGCGTAGCCACGCAGATTACGCCCGATGTTCGCCTCGAATATGACGAAGAACTGGTGATCCTCGAGGGCCCGGTAGACTTCCCGATAGACCCGATTGAAATCCTGTTCCACGTTCCATTGCTTCACGCCAGGCAGTTCCGCCCAAGCGAATCCGGTATGGAACAATACAAGGATGACCAGCAGTTTTTTGTACATCACACCTTCTCCGTCATTACTTTGACTAATCATACCGCCTCTTACCTGCCGTTGCCTATCCCGAAAGACAGGTTTCTGCTTTTCAATCAGCCGGATCCATCAAACTTCCCCGGAGCGCCGGCGATCCCGCGGTATTTTCCCTGGGTGTCAGTGACTGTTCCGTATGCTTCCGTGGCGATTTGGTTATACAGACGACTTCCCCCTAAGCAGCGCCATTCCCTTCAGATCCTGAACGAGACCAGGCCTGACGCACGACCGTATTGCGCAAATAGACAGGCACGGCTTCCTCCGGGCGGAGAACCTCGCCCTGGCGATAGCGCTGCGCCGCCAGACACACCAGGTCACCGGCCAGGGGTTCCAGATCGGACAATAACCGGTTGACCCGTTGACCGGCCCGCCCCAGCAGGTCCTCCCGATAACTCACCCAGCCGCTGCCGGCTGCAACCCACACGCCGCTTTCCGGCACAGCGACTACCCGTGGAGCACACACACACTCCTCTCCCTGCAATCGCGGCAAGCCGTCCGGCTCCCGGGCGTAGAGCCCCCAGTAAACCTCGGCCATGCGGGCATCGAGCGCGGCCATGACGCGATGTTCCCCGGTCTCGCGCATTGCACCCTGTGCGAGGGTGGCCAGCGTGGACACGGCAACGACGGGAAGATCCGCCGCAAAGGCGATACCTTGCACCACGCTGGCGGCGATACGTACACCGGTGAAGGACCCCGGACCCCGGCCGTAGGCGATGGCGTCGAGTGCGCCAACCGCCACACCGGCCTCGGCCAGCAGCGCATCGATCATGGGCAGGATGAGCAGGGCATGCTCGCGCGGGGCCAGCGCATGGCGTTCGCTGATTTCCCCGTCGATATAAAGTGCGGCCGAACAGGCGGCGGTGGCCGTTTCGACGGCGAGGATGCGCAGGTCGTCCATGCGTTCAGCGTGTCTCGTCACGGCTTGATGCAGCTGTCACCGGGTGATCTCCATGGGAGAAAAAGTCGTGGATGTCCTGCACATTGCCGGTTCTCCGCATAATGGGCAGACTGTTCAGGAAAACCCGGCCATAGGAGCGTTGCTGCAATCGCGGGTCGCACAGCACCAGCACACCGCGGTCATCGACATCGCGGATCAGGCGTCCCGCACCCTGCTTCAGTGCGATCACGGCATTCGGCAACTGGTAGTCGATGAACGGGTTGCGTCCTTGCCGGCGCAGGGCATCACTGCGCGCCTTGAGCACCGGATCGCCGGGCGAGGCAAACGGCAGCTTGTCGATGATCACGCATGAAAGGGCACCGCCGCGCACATCCACACCTTCCCAGAAACTGCTGGTACCCAGCAGGATGGCGTTGCCAAGGCGCCGGAAACGCGCGAGCAGATCCGCACGCGGCGCCGAACCCTGAACCAGCAGGGGATAATCCACGGTTCCCTCAAGCAGGGCTGCCGCTTCCTGCAAGGCCGTATGACTGGTGAACAGCAGGAACGCCCGACCCTGACTCGCGGCAAATACGGCACGCGCGCAGGCGACCACAGCCTCTGTGTAACGGCGATCAGACGGATCAGGCAGCGCCTCGGGCAGATACAGCAAGGCGTTGTGCTCATAATCAAACGGGCTTTCCAGCTGCAAGGTGCGCGCTTCCTCCAGGCCGAGCCGCGACTCGAAATGGTCGAAGTTTGTACCCACAGCCAGCGTGGCCGACGTGAATATCCAGGCGCCCGGCAACCCTTCCAGCGCTTTCGTGAACGCAGGCGCCACGTTCAATGGCGTCAGGTTCAGGCGAAAGGACTGGCGCTGGGTTTCAAACCAGGAGATGGTCTCGCCCGACGGTTCCTCCAGTAATGAACGAAGACGCTCCAGCATGACCATGGCGCGTTGTCGGCAGCTGTCCAGCCCCTTGCCGCGTTCTGCCGCCACCTGCAACCTGTCAGCCAGTCGGGTCAACACAGCGCTCAACTCCTGAACCGGTTCCTGCACCGGGTATTCGCTACCCAAGTCCGCCCAGGCGAGACGCCTGTCGGCATGCCCCAGGGCCAGCCGGATCCTGCGCACGATCCCCTCCAGCTGCTGCGCGGTCTCCGGCAGGTCGGACATGTCCGCCGCCTCGCGCAGCGCCTCGATCTGGATGTCGCGGATCAGATCGTGCAGTTGATGACTGCTGATACTGGTCCCGAAAAACACGGAAGCCACTTCCGGTATCTGATGCGCTTCATCGACGATAATGGCATCGACTCCGGGCAATAGTTCGCCGAACCCCTCCTCTCTCAGCACCATGTCGGCGAACAACAGATGATGATTGATGACCACGACATCGGCTTCCATCGCTGCACGTCTCGCCCTGACGACGAAACAGTCACGGAAAAACTCACACTCCTGGCCGAGACAGTTATCGACGGTCGATGTCACCCGCGGCCACAAGGCGGAATCCTCGGGAATGACTCCCAAACCGGCGATGTCACCGCTGCGGGTCCGGTCCACCCAGGCGCGTATCTGCTCCAGTTCGTGCAGCTGCTGACGGGAGAGATAACGCCCCTCGCCCGCCGTCAGCGTGAGGCGGTGAAGACAGAGATAGTTGGTCCGTCCCTTCAGCAGGGCCGTGCTGACCGGGGCATGCAGCGACTCGCGCACCACCGGCAGATCGTTATGGAAGAGCTGGTCCTGCAGGTGGCGCGTACCGGTTGAGATGATGACCTTTCTGCCGGAATGCACTGCCGGCAGCAGGTAGGCAAAGGTCTTGCCCGTACCCGTTCCGGCCTCCACGATCAGCTTGTCGTGAGAGTGGATCGCAGCGGCAACCGCGCCGGCCATCTGCTGTTGTGCGGCCCGCGGAATGAAACCGGCCACATGGCACGCCAACGGTCCGGTTGCACCCAGCAATTCATGAAAGTCGTTCA
Organism: uncultured Gammaproteobacteria bacterium; assembly: GCA_963763115.1. Lineage (GTDB taxonomy): Bacteria > Pseudomonadota > Gammaproteobacteria > UBA9214 > UBA9214 > CAVQCA01. Next base: position 18,850 of record CAVXNM010000074.1, on the reverse strand, counting down.
TAAATTCAGCCGGGGCCCGGCAGAGTCAACGCGCCTGCAGTGCCCGTTTCTGCACCTCGGCCGACTGTGCACCGGCCGCATCGCCACGCAAGCGTCGTGCATCGGCGATCAGCCCCCAATTCCTTGCCTGCAGAGCGTAATTTCCCGCGGCCAGGGCGTTGGACTTTTTAGCCAGTTCTTCGGCCTGCCTGGCATCGCCTTCGGCGAGGCGTACCGAGGCGAGATGATGCCAGAGTACTGGATTACGGGAATCAATACGGATGGCGCGTTCCAGCGTCATCGCGGCGGCCGGCAGATCCCCGTTATTGGCTTGCTGTTCGGCATGACCCAGCAAGGCGACAACGGCGGTCGGTTGCTCCCGTGGAACCGGGTAGATTTGTCCATCCGGCGATTCCTGGTACACTCCCGGCGGCGCCACTACCCCGCTGGTTGCCGGGCGTTCAGATGCAGGGACACCCTGGTCGATCACGGGGGGCAGCGTTCGATGGTACGACGCCGTGGTACAGGCCGTAGCTGACACGATAACAATCAATGCCAGACAGGTGATGCGCGAATACGGTATCGGTGTCACTGAAACAACTCCTTGAACCAGTCAACGGGTTTTTGCAGGGGCAGGCCATCCTTCGCACACGGGGCGTCAGCAACCGGTTCACTGCCTTTTATGAAAGGCAATTCTACGCCATTCTCGCAACCCTGATCGGCCCGCAGCCCCGTGGCCGGATCGATACGGAAGTATTCGATAGCTTCCACATCGGACTGCAACGACCCCGAAGTGCCAAGGCGGGCAAACAGGTCACGCCACACGAGCAGGGCGCCACTCGATCCGGTCAGGCCGGTCGACTTGTTGTCGTCTCGCCCGACCCAGACTACCGCCAGCCGGTCCCCCGTATACCCGGCGTACCAGCTGTCGCGCATATCATCGGTGGTGCCGGTCTTGCCGGCGATATCCATGTCCGATGGCAGAACCTGGTAGAGGGAACGTCCGGTCCCGACACGCGAGGCATAGCGCAGCGCCGTTGTAACGAGGTAGGCCGCGGCGGGGTTGATGGCCGCCTCGACCCTCAGGGGGTAACTTTGCAGCGGCGTATCATCGGCAGCCAGCACGGCGCGTATGGCACGCAGCGGCGTCTGGAAGCCCCCACTGGCGATCGTCTGATACATCTGGGTTACCTGCATCGGTGACAGTTCGACCGCTCCCAGCATGAGTGAGGGATAGGCATTCAAGGGCTGGTCAATGCCAAGGTCGTGCAGGGTTGCGATGACCGACTTGATACCGACGTCCAGACCCAGGCGTGCCGTTGCCACGTTGTAAGAATTCGCCAGGGCCAGATAGAGCGGCGTCATGCCGTGGAAATGCCTGTCGTAGTTATTGGGTGACCAGGTGGTCCTGTTAGGCGCGGTATACGTCAACGGGCCGTCATCCAGGAGCGTTGCCAGCGTGTAGTGCTCCGGGTGTTCCAGTGCGGTCAGGTACACAGCCGGTTTGATCACCGAACCCACCTGCCGGTTCGCGTCCAGCGCGCGATTGAAACCGGAAAACCCGGGGTTCCGCCCGCCCGCCACCGCCAGCACCTCCCCGCCCTGGATCGTTGTCACCACACCCGCCCCCTCCAGGGTGCCGGACGGCAACGAGCGGTTCCGCTCCAGAACGTCGAGACGTTTATCCAGCGCTTCCTCGAACTGCCACTGCACCTGCGGATCGAGCGTGGTGAAGATGCGCAAGCCCTCGGAGGTGATGTCCTCCTCGCGATAGTCGCGGCGCAACTGCCGGCGCACCATGTCGAGGAAGGCGGGAAAGGTATCGATGGCCTTGTTCGTATTACGGCTGACCCCGAGACCACGCGATTTTGCCCGAGACGCATCGTCACGGCTGATCACTCCCTGTTCAACCATGACATCGAGAACGAAGTTACGGCGCCTGGTGGCGCGTTCCGGGTGGGTGCGTGGATTATAGTAGGACGGACCCTTGACCAGCCCGACGAGCAAGGCAAACTGGTCCACGGAGAGTTCGGAAAGCGGCCGATCGAAATAAAAATGACTGGCCAGTCCAAAGCCGTGTACCGAGCGGTTGCCATCCTGTCCGAGGTACACCTCATTCAGATAGGCTTCAAGGATTTCATCTTTCCCATAGTGCCATTCAAGCAACAAGGCCATGATGGCCTCGTTGATTTTCCTGGTCAGGGTCCGATCGCTGCTCAGGAAAAAATTCTTGACCAGCTGCTGGGTCAGGGTGCTGCCGCCCTGAACGACCCCATGGGCACGGATATTGGCCCAAAAGGCGCGCATGATCGACAGGGGCGCAATCCCGTGATGGCTGTAAAAGCCGTGATCTTCAACGGCAATCAGTGCATTGACCAGACCCGGAGGGACCTCCTCGAGTTTCACGAGCACCCTGTCTTCGTTATGTGAGGGATAGAAACTGCCTACCAGGACCGGATCAAGACGGATCAGGCTGGCATCCTTGCCGCTGGCGACATCGGTCACCCGTTCGATGGCGCCATCCGAGAGACGCACCCGGATATTGCGCGAGGCTTCCGCGCCGTCCCAATACACGAATTGCCGGGTAATGAACTGGAATACATTGCGGTTTCTGGATACCTCGCCGGGCTGTCGCGGCGTACTTACCGGCTGATAATGCAGCGACGTCAGTTCCGTATCCAGGGCATCCGGCGTGAGCGGCAATCCCGCATACAATTCCAGCGGTCGCGCATAGACGCGGGCCGGCAGCGACCAGCGCTTGCCGTCGAACTGCTGACGAACCTGGAAATCGAGATAAGCGATATACACAGTCACAAAGACCGCCAGCATGGCCAGTATCGGCAGCCAGTATGATCGTCGCTGGAGTTTCTTGACGCGCGACTTCTTCCGCCCGCGTTTGCGGCGTTGTGTCATGTATTATATTGCCCGTGATTGATTGAACGCGGCTAAACTTGCCGCGCAGCGCTGATTCGTGCAGATGAATATTACCCGATCAGGATGTGTGAGTACCAATCACTTTCTTCAGAAGAATCAGCCGAACTTGCAATGCGATCACGGGCGTTGAATGCGGGAGTAGACCGACGCTGCTGCAGGCAAAAAAATCCCCCAGTCCGGTTGTCCGCACTGGGGGAATTTACAGAGTCCTTGAAACTATTTTTACGATGTTAAGCCCGTTGGCCACGGCGACGTGACACGGTGGCAAGACCCATCAAACCTGCTACGAACAACCAGGCAGCGGCGGGTAGCGGAACGGAGGTGAGGGCACGGCCGGCGGTGGAAACCCTGTCGAAGCCGGTGTCTGGTCCAATCGGACTCAGCAGGTTCAGGAAGGCGACTTCAGCAGTTGTGCAATTAACGTAGGCTTCCAGCCCCTTGCATTCAATGTTGTAGGTATTGAATGCCCACAGCATACCGTCATCTCCCGAATCCCACTTACCTACGATCTTTTTTTCCGGGGTGAGATCGGCTTTGACCTCGATTTTCCTTACCCTCAATCGAACCCTTGATTTTGACTGTGCCCTTCTCGACATTTCCGCCTTCGTACGCTTTGGCTTTCAAGTCATATTTCAGCTTTTCGATGGAATACTCGGTACCGCTATCGTCGACCAGAGTGCCAATGGAATTCTTTACACTTTTAGCCTTAATGTCGAAATAGCCCTTTTTTTCCAGATTTTTACCGTTGTAGTCTACGGTGACCACAGCGTCGATGTAAGGATTGCTGCCATCAACCGTGTTACGGAAGGGAGCAGCCGTTCAGACGGGCCAGCCCCCGGACAGGTTATGCTATAGGCGAAACTACCGGTACTGCCCAAGGCAAGTACACCCATTACACAGGCAACAGAAATCAATTTTACTGTATTAGCCATAGTCTCTTACTCCCTAAGGTTTTCGATTTTTGGATTAGTCCAAAAGGTATGCTGTCTTCCATTCGTTAATGGGTGCGGACGGACAGAAGTTTAATGTATTTAACCCGCTTGTCAATTATTTGATCGATTAACCCGCCTGTTTTTTTAGCGGGAGGGATATAGCTGTCAAGCTCGACAAGATTCACTGCATTCGCTTCGCCGTGCCACACCATGCGCTTGAGCGCGGTAATCAATCCGGCAACCGATTGAAACGCCTTTTTGTCGTCGCTGCCCACGGTCTCAACGGACCCGGCCATCTCACCGGGTTTTGTACGACTCCGCCGGTAAACCCGGACAATGAAGCTTTCGATTATCTTAACTCCTTTCCAAAGAGTTGTAATTGTTTTTTGTGTATTTTTTTCCATGGGAGAAGGCTATACGCCGACGACTCACAGATAACTCACATATCCGCGATCAATTCCGGGAACATGAACAGGAAATCCGCATGGGCTGTTGAGGTGTTGAACGTACCTGAAGATCAGTCGGCGGTGAGAGGTGCCGCCATGAGCGGGGATATCAGTGGAAGTGAGGTTGCCGACCATCAATCGGCCGGCGGACGTGAGATTTCGCGGGTTGGCCTCGCGCCTTCAGATCAGGCCGGTTGCTTCTGCAGTCGCGCCTTCTTGAGAGATCGATAAATCGATTCGGTCTCAGGTGCCGGCTGCAAACCCAGTACGATTGAGAGTATCTGCCGACAGCGGCGGTACACCGCCATTCCTTCTGAAATGCGATGTGTCTGCAGGGCGCAGAGCATGAGTCGCTGGTAAAACACTTCGATCAGGTCATCGACTTCCAGACCCTTCTGGTAACACTGAATGGCTTTGTCCCAGAAACCGAGGATCTCCCAGTAACGCCCGATATCGAGGAGGCTGTAGATAAACTTGCTGCGCAAACGTTCCCGTATGGACACGGACCATGACGTCGCCTCTTCCCTGGCCAGAAAATGATCCTGGTAAAGGCTCAGGATGCGCTGCATCAGCTGATCCAGCTTGTAGGCTTCTCTGCCGGTCGTGTCCCTGCTCCTGATACGCTGCATCTTGCCCAGCAGACGTTCAAGCGACCAGATGTCGACCCAGCAATAACGCGGATCCAGTGACACCTTGGCGTCCTTGAGGACCAGAATCCTGTCATCGGCCAGCATCTTTCGCAAGCGATACAGGGTAGTGTCAAAGGATCGCTGCGCATTATCGCCATCGGCTTCTGGCCAGAGCGTGGATGCAATGCTGGAAGAACTGATGTCGCGTCCTCCCAGCGCAACAAGTGTTTTCATGAATATGAGGGGACGCTGGGGTGCCTTGCGACCATAATCCAGTGGCTGGCCCTGGTAGAGCAGGCTAAAACGGCCAAGCGTGAAAATCCTTACCGGCCATGTGTCGCCTTTGGCCAGGGCAGATGGCGAGAGGGATTCCCTGATGGCCTGATTAGGATTTCCGGCGGATTGCAAGCCACGATCCGACTTGCGCCGGGAGAATCCCGGGTCATCCAGTTTCGGCAGCCGGAGATGTTCAAATCCCTGTAATGGCAACTGTTCGTTCATCAATATCTGGAATAATCAGCCGCACGACACCCGATTGTTTGCCTTCCGGATTTCGGTTGAAGTCACCTGACATTCACTGTCGCACGTTACGTGTTGCAATTTAGAGTAATTGATAGGAAAGTCCTCATCAATACTGGCAATATGACTTACAGTTATGGCGATAGGTAACACGAGCATAATCAGCTGCCCTGAAAAGACAACTTCAAAAGAAATCCAGGTGCATGAAAAGCACCAGCCCGATGCTACCCAGGAACCAGCTTTTCATGACAACTGCAGGATGAGTAGCATCAACACACACGCAACTGGCATAGTGAAGGTACGGATTGGCCATGATGTGGCATACCTCCGCCAAGGTTACCCGGTAGACAATTTAGAGTGAACCCATCAATCCGGGGATGAATACCGATTGCCGATCGATTCCGGCACATGCCGCCAGGGGAAAATCAGTGGTTACTCCAGGCACCATACCAGAAATTAATTATTGATAAGGTATCAGGGCAACATGTCATCTTAAGACAATGTAATATAGCAATATTATTCACTTCATATTGTCGAAAATCACCAATAGAGCGTGCATTCACCACACCTTATGCACCCATTAAATGAGGGTGTTTCGTGCATATCGCAAATACCCCGACCTAACTGACGCGCGACTGCATCCCGCGGGTTGCATGGCCACCAGGTCCTCCCGGGATGTTTGATGCCTGATAATCCCTCCAAATCATCAGGGAATAGACAAGGACATGAGTACAACCTCAAAACGCAGAATGACGATACGCCTGGCCGGAGCGGCTGTTTTTGTGATCATCGAACTCATGCTGAGCGAAGTTTTTCCCTCGCGGGAGATCTCCTGGGTTACTGCCATCCTGCTGCTGACGATTTATCTCTTCGTGTTCGAGATCGTCGCGGTCGATGTCGCCGCTGTCAGCATCATGGTACTGCTCGGACTGTTGTCATTCATCGGGCCCATGACCGGAATGGATTACCCGTTTGTCCCCGTTCAACACCTGTTCGACGGTTTCGCAAGCAATGCGGTGATCTCCATCATTGCTGTCATGATTATCGGCGCGGGCCTCGACAAGACCGGACTCATGGGCCGGGTTGCCGGGGTTATCCTCAAATATGGCGGAACAACCGAGGGGCGCATCATTCCGTTGATTTCGGCAACCGTGGCCTTGATATCCAGCTTTATGCAAAACGTCGGAGCCGCAGCCCTGTTCCTGCCGGTGGTAAGCCGAATCTCCTCCCGCTCCGGACTGCCACTGTCACGTCTGCTGATGCCCATGGGATTCTGCGCCATTCTTGGCGGCACGGTCACCCTGGTCGGTTCCAGCCCGCTGATACTGCTCAACGACCTGATTATGACCTCCAATCAGGGACTGCCCGAAGCACAGAAAATGAGCACCTTCCAGCTGTTCGACGTGACACCGGTCGGCGTCGCCCTAGTGATCAGTGGCATTATTTACTTCATGCTCGCCGGTCGACTGGTATTGCCGGTCATTCAGTCCAGGCTCACCGAGGGCGGCGATACGACGGATTTTCTACAACGCGTCTACGGCATTACCTATGACATCACGGAAGTTGAAGTCTCACCCCAGAGCCCGCTGGTCGGCTGGACCATGGATGAGGTGGAGAAGAAGTTCTATGTACGCATTGTCGGCATGCGCTCCAGCGACGGATTGCGCCTCGCTCCCGGCGGACTGGCCCGCGATGTCAAGATACCCGCCCGCGCCAGCCTGGCGATCATGGCCTCCAGAGACCGGCTTGAAACCCTGGTTCACTCCAATCAGCTCTCCCGCTTTCCCCACCTGAAATACTTTGCTGAGGTGCTGGCGCAAACCAGGGCCGGTATTGCGGAAGTGGTTATACCGCCGGGTTCGTCGCTGATCGGAAAATCCTGCCGCGACGTCTGGATGCGCAAAACCTATGGCTTGTCGACACTCGCCATTCACCGCCAGGGGCAAACCATCCGCCAGGGGGAAGGCGTCCGCGATCTGCCGCTCCAGGCCGGCGATACGCTCATCGTCCATGTCAACTGGGACAGCCTGGTACGCCTGGAAAATAATCGCGATTTCGTCATCGTGACCACCGAATACCCACACGAGGAAATGCGCCCTCACAAGGTCTGGCCGGCGCTGATTTTCTTTCTGGTCGCGCTGGGTCTGGTGCTGTTCTCCGACCTGCGCCTGTCGGTGTCGCTGCTAACCGGCGCAGTCGGCATGATCCTCTCGGGGGTCATCAGTATGGATGAAGCCTACAAGGCGGTCAGCTGGAAAACGGTGTTTCTGCTGGCGAGCCTGATCCCCCTGGGCATGGCCGTGGAAAATACCGGCACCGCAGCCTGGATCGCCCAGCAGACACTCGCCATGCTCGGCGATGTGCCCACCTGGGTATTGCAGACAGCGCTGGCCGTGCTGGCGACCTTCTTCACCCTGGTGATGTCGAATGTTGGCGCTACCGTGCTGCTGGTGCCGCTGGCCGTCAACCTTGCCATTCCCGCGGGTGCGGATCCGGCGGTATTCGCCTTGACGGTTGCCATTTCAACATCCAACTCCTTTCTGATTCCCACCCATCAGGTCAATGCCCTCTTGATGGGACCGGGCGGCTACCGGGTGCCGGATTTCATGCGTGCGGGAGGCATCATGACCGCACTGTTTCTGATCGTCATGCTGGTCATGATGAACGTTCTATTCTAGTCCCTCATGATACGGTCCTCGAGACGACTGCCCCAGCAGGAGTCCGGCGCCGACGTCCATACGGTCCGGTTCAGAGCCTCAAGGGTTTCGCGATCGCTGGCCAGCAGGCTGAGCTCACGGGGGTTCAGGGCATCCGGACCTTCATTGATGCATCGATTGCGCAACGAGTGTAGACGTCCGCGCCGTTTGTCGTTACGGGGCAACCGCGCCAGTTCCCGGTGCAACCGGTTCAAAACGGGATCGATGACCGCTTCCTCGAACGCGGTAAGACCGGTCTTGGACGGAGACAGAATGCGCTCGTCGATCACATCGTCGAGCAGTGGAAAATCATTCAGCTCCTCCGGAACAACCAGTATTCCCAGGCGCCGCAACCGTTGCCCCACGCTGACCCTGCTCAGAAATACCGAAGTAGGCGCGGCGAATATCAGCGGCAGGGATACGGGCAGGGACCAGATGAAGAACATCGGCTTGAGCCAGAAGGCGAAGGCAGTCCACGCGGCGGCGATCAAAGTACCGGGCGCCTGGTGAATAATCGCCTCGGGCCAGTGCGTTTCGTCGGTGCGATTCTGACCCGCCCAGGCCAGGGATACATTGAACAGGGACCCGATTACGTAGCGGCTATGCGTCAGCATTCGGATGGGCGCCAGCAGCGTGGAGACAAGAATCTCCAGAACCACGCCGACCGTTAGCCGGCCGGCGTTGCCATATTCACGGCGTGGATGGGTAAGCATCACATCGACGATGGACAGGAACTTGGGCAGGAACAGCAGCAACGCGGTACTGCCGAGAAGTCCAATGGCCCACTCCGGATGCCACTCCGGCCACAGGGGAAACAGGCTGTGTTCGGAGGGAAAGTAGTCGATGGGCCAGAGCACCAGGCGAGTGGTCTCGATACTCGTCAGCACCAGGAAGGCCAGCCACAGGGGCGAAGTCAGATAGGACATGATGCCATTGAGAAATGCCAGCCGGTGGGCCAGACGAAGTTTCCTGCTGAACAGCATGAGCCAGAGATGCTGTAGGTTCCCCTTGACCCAGCGCCGATCTCGCGTCAGTTCATCCACGAGTGTCGGCGGTGATTCTTCATAGCTCTGAGGCAGATCCGGCTCCATCCATATTTCATAGCCGGCCCTGCCCATATAGGCCGCCTCCACGAAATCATGGCTCATGATGGGACCCTTGAAAAGTCCGATGCCGGGCAGCTCACGCAGGCCGCAGTGCCTGATAAAGGGATCGACGCGCAAGATGGCGTTATGTCCCCAGTACACCGCTTCCCCCAGTTGAACAGAGGCGAGACCGGCGCTGAACAGGGGACCATAGTAGCGATTGGCGAACTGCTGAAATCTTGCAAAGGCCGATCGAGCATTGATCAGCGTGGGATTGGTCTGCAGGATCCCGACCTGCGGTTCCAGCTGCATGTGCCGCACCATTCGCACCAGCGTTTCTCCGCTCATAACGCTGTCAGCATCCAGCACGATCATGTATTCATAATACCGGCCCCATCTCCGCAAAAAATCGGCGACATTGCCGCTCTTGTAGCGCAGATTGACCGTGCGGCGGCGATAGAACAGATGATTCTCAGCATCCAGCTCCTTGCAAAGCCGGAACCAGGCCGCTTGCTCGGCGAGCCAGACATTCGGATCGCGGCTGTCCGACAGGATGTGAAAGTCGTAATGCTCCAGCTGGCCGGTAGCCTGGAGTGACCGGAAAATCGCCCGTATGCCCCGGAAGGTGCGTCCGATCGGTTCGTGGTAAACGGGTATGAGGACAGCGGTCCGGGCAAGCGGCGTCTCCGCCAGCCGCTCCACGCTGTGACGACGTGCGAATGAGTAGACATCACCGCCGCGGCGGCGCAGCACGAAGCCGAAGACTGCGGTCCAGAAACCGACCGAAATCCAGGCAAAGAGAATCGCGAACAGGACCACCAGACCCTGCTCCACAGCGTTGCCGCCATGGTAGGGCAGCACCGAGATCATGAAATAGCCGGCTACCAGTGTTTGCGCCAGCACCAGCAGTGTCAGCACGACGCGGCGCAGCATGGCCACGGGACGCCACTTCACCCCCCCTTTGGAGGGCACTGGGGTTTCGGCCTCACCGATCCGACCAGCATGCAGATCGTTCACAGATAGGGTGCGTAGCCGAGACTGATGCGCTTGATCGGCAGAGCGGCGGGTGGCAACGGTATTTCAGGCAGGACGATCCGCTGCGGCAACTCTTCCATCACACGGCTGATGAGGTCGGCATCCCCGTCTGCCAGGGCCTGCTCCACGATTCGCACGGCCAGGCGGGTCATGTCAGGGCTTTGCGGCACCCCGGACCACCGCAGCCAGGCCAGCACACGGCCAAGTGCGTACTCGGCGGGAGTTCGCGCCATGGCTAACCCCCGTTGCCCAGAATATTGTTACTGGCCGGCAGTCGGTAATTCCAGGTCTCGGAAACCGGCTGGCCGTCCTTGCTGAGGAATGCCCGCAGCGAAAGCGGCTTTTCTTCCGCCGGTTTGGCGAGAATGGAAAGTCGCCAGAACTGACCCGGAGGGTGAGTATTCCGCGAAATGTTCGATTACCTCTCCGTTATCTCCGGCAGAAACAGAACTCATGACTGGCGCATTGGCGGATAATCTGGTAAGTGGGCCACCGGCGAAATCGACAATAAACCGGTAGCCCCCCGGTTCACTACCACCACCGACCTGATTGCCGTCTCCCACGAAGGTATTGATCACTTGCCCGGCAGGCTCGTTTGCCAGTGTGTTGTCGCCAAAACTGACGGTATAGGTATAGGCAAGTGACTGGTCTTTTTCCGTCGCGGCCTGGGGACTCCAGAAGGCCACGATATTATCGTTGGTTTCGGAATCGGTGGGTAACTGCACGAGCACAACATGACCCCTGCCCCAGTCACCCTCGGTTTCGACCCAGGCGCTGGGGCGCGTTTCATAGTGAGCCCCGAGATCCTGGTAGTGCCAGAACATGTCGTGTCGCTGAAGCAGCCCGAAACCCTGCACATTTTCCGTCTCAAAGTAGTCCATCTCCAGGTTCTTGGGGTTGAGTAACGGTCGCCACAGCCATTCGCCGCTCACACCGTTGTGGATTAGCAGGCCATCGGAATCGTGCACCTGTGAACGCCACTGACCCCGGGGACGGGGTGTATTCTCGCCGTAGTAGAACATACTGGTCAGCGGAGCCACGCCCAGAAGCTTGACGGCGTTGCGGGTAAAGAGCCTCGCCTCAACCTTGAGCCGGGTAGACATACCCGGGTACACCGTGAAACGATAGGCCCCGGTAACACTCTTGCCATCGAGCAGACCATAGAATGTAGCGTTGGACGCGTCCTTGTCCGGACGTTCCAGCCAGAATTCGACAAAGGACGGGAACTGCTCGCCGGAAGGAAGGCCTGTGTCCACGGCAATGCCGCGACTGGAAATACCGAACGTGTTGTCCCTGCCGACACCGCGGAAATAGCTGGCCCCGGCGAACACCAGGAACTGGTTCTGGGTATGTGCATCCTGCAGAGGGAAGGTCAGTTTGAACCCGGCGTAGCCAAGGTCAGGGGGCACTCGCCTCTCGATCTCTTCATCGGAGAAAGTGAAATAGTCCTTGCGATACGGCAGGCCGTGAACACCTTGTGCATCGATGATGTGAAGCTTCACCGGATGCCGGTAATAAAGTCCCGGGGAAATCAACATGACCTGAAAGCGGGAATGACTGGCGTGCCACAGACTCTGGTCCGGCTTGAAGCGAATGCTTTGATATTGCTCGTAGCTCAGCTCCTGCATGAACCTTGGAGTCGGTTCCGGCGCCTGATAAGACTGCTTCGCCAGTCCTTCTGCCTTCTCGATGACGTCCTGGAAATCGAAACCACGCGCCTGAACCGGCAAATTGAAGACTGAAGCGACTAGCACTGAGATAAGGGCTGTGCGGTACATCTCAAGCAACTCCCATGTGATTTGCTGGAAACTCATTTTCGCCCGTTTGTCACTGGACAAAAAAGATAGCACGTTCCCTTGTCCGGTTTTGGCTGGACTGATTCCAGGCATTGATTGTGCTTCTCAAGACGTTGCAAAAGACGCTGCTGAACATTACGGTTGGATTGGTCGGGGCGAGAGGATTTGAACCTCCGACCACCTGCACCCCATTCCGTTAGTTGCATTATAAGTGCTTGTATTCATTGGAATCAATCGGGGCGCCCGTTGCGTCAATTGCAGGACAATGCGTAACGCCGCATAACAGGTCCCGCAAGCAGGATTTGCATTGTATCTTGGATAGTTTTTCAGAACTACAAGCACTTCTGGAAGGATTCGAACCAACGACCGCCTGGTTCGTAGCTTTAAATATGTTTTGTAACAAATTGTTATTATTAACCTATAGGCGGTCTCGCCCGTTTCATATTGCAGTACTGAGCATCACCGTGCAGGACTGAATTCGGCAAAAGTTCGGCACAAATATTTTTCAGAAGTTGATCATGCCCTGACTAACCAATACTTGCGGACTTCACCCATTCCGCTCTCTCCGTGCCCTTCTTCTCTCCCTCCGCCTAGCGTCAAAAATCCGAAGTCCGGAAGCAACCCAAAAGCGCTTATTACAGGTCAATAGCTTACTCGCGGACTTTTCAAGCGGTTGGATAGCGTCATTGCCTACCCGGAGAAAATCACCTACCCGAGGCTGTCCTTCGGCGCAGGTCAAGCGGCGTCGCAGCTTTCACGTGCTCGCCTAATTATGCCCTGTGCGGAAGATCGATCAGCCGCGTCCTGCTACCATCTTTAAGGTCTATGACTGAACTCTGACCACGCTCGCGCCTGATTGCCTGCATTGAGGACCCGGTGGTGATCGAGAAGATACTGACATATCTGCAGGAAAAGCTTACCTCGGTTCCAGAGGTCTGCGGCCGGCAAGCCGGGCGCCACCGGCTGACCTGTTTGGCTGACACCATCAAACCCTTCACCGCATTCCAATGGCGATTACCCAGAAGGGAGATCCAGGATGCCGGTTGCCCTGATGCCCGGGATAGCCGCGCAAGTGGTAGGGGCGAGGGCGAATAGCTGGATAGTTAGTGCGGAATGACGCAGGATTTCGCCGTGGTGGCAAGGCGCAGGTCCCTTCGTTACCCGTGGATGATCCGTGGATGAGTGATGTAAATCGCGTTTGTTTTTCCTATACTTTGTCAGGGTTTGATTGTCCTGATTGCAATCTTGTCGGCGATCGGGGTGTTGCACGGCTACGCCCCCAGCAAGCCATGTCTGGCCGCTTGCTCCAAACTCGCCGATCAATCCCAGCATCGTCCGTTAAAGGACCTTACCGCTGAATGCCGATGCCGTAGTGGTGCTCCGCCGTCAGGTGGGTCAGCATCCGACGTGGGTGTTCACCTTCCAGGGCCATCCGGTCGGCAAGGCTAACAACCATGTCTGGAGGAAGGCTCTGGTGCGAGCTGGGATCACGGACTTCCGCTGGCATGATCTGCGGCCTACCTGGGCGTCGTGGCATATTCAGCAGGGAACCCCGCTGCATGTGTTGCAGGAGCTGGGCGGCTGGAGCGATATCCGGATGGTGCAGCGGTACGCACACTTGTCAGCCGATCACCTGGCAGTGTAGGCGGATCGTCTGTCACAACTCCGGGTAATTAGCACAAATCCAGCACAGTCCGGGGATGATGGAAACAAGAAACGGCTAGAAGAGAAACTCCTAACCGTTTGATGTAAATTGCGAATTATGGCGCGCCCGGGGTGATTCGAACTCCCGACCGCCAGGTTCGTAGTGTTCCACCTGAGTCAACGTTTCCTATTGTTTTAATTACCTTTATTAGAATTTCTCTGTCCAATAAAATCGGCCTATCTGGCCCTATTCCGTCTTATATCGTGCTATGTGATACCCATTTATTGGACACCTCAATTAGCGGGTTGCTCTTCATCATCAATTGGAAAATCAACATGGTCAATGCAATGGGCTCTTTCATGCCTGTCTCGGGCTAATTCATCTGCCGATTTCTTCAAGATTAATATTTCGCCATGCACAGGTCAGATCCCATTGATTCACTCGCCTTCCCGTGAAGCCAATTCCCGTTGGCGCCGCTCGGCTTCCTGTTCGCGGGCGTCATCAATCACCTGCATGACTGCTGCCACATCGACATCAACCGTGCTGCGCTCAAAGTGTCCGGCAAGCTGCGTATCATGCTGGAGATTGCCGCTCTCATAAAGCCCCCAGATTTCCTTACCGTAGTCGGTTTTCAGTAACTCCGGGGCAAACCGACCGAAATAAATTGCCATATTGTCAACATCCCGTTCCAGCATCATGCCTGCGCTGTTGTTGCCTGCGGCATTGACCGCTTGAGGAAGATCGATAATGACCGGACCTTCCTGATCGACCAACACGTTGAACGGTGACAAGTCTCCATGGACAAGACCCGCGCAGAGCATGCGCACGATCTCGGCAATGATCCGACCGTGATACTCACGCGCCTGTACGCCGGTCAAGGTCAGATCATTGAGTCGCGGGGCGGCAATGCCCTCCTCGTCCGCTACCAGCTCCATCAACAGTACGCCATCAACAAAGCCATAGGGCTTGGGCACACGCACTCCGGCAGCGGCCAAACAATAGAGCGCATTCACCTCCGCGTTGACCCAGGCCTGCTCCGACTCTTTTTGCCCGTAACGGGTACGTTTCCCCATGGCGCGGGCCTGGCGGCTGTTTTTAACCTTGCGCCCTTCTTGATACTGCACGGCTTGTTTGAAACTGCGCTGGTTCGCTGTCTTATAAACCTTGGCACAGCGTATCGCTGCGCCACAGCGAACCACATAGACCTGTGCTTCTTTACCACTCATCAACTGGGAGAGGATCTCATCGACCAGACCATCGTCGACCAGCGGTTTCAATCTTTCAGGTACTTTCATAGGCGCTTTATACGCTTTCAGGCGGCGTGTAAGTTAATAACTTATTAGATTAAATGGTGGGTCGTGAAGGATTCGAACCTTCGACCATCGGATTAAATATTTCCCAATGCAATCATAACCTTATGATTATATTGGGAACATAACATAACACTGGCGAACAAAATTACTCGCTGAAAACCATGTAAAACCATTCGGTTAGCGCACATTGGCGAACATACGGGAAACTTCGCACTGTACCGTCAGTGTACCGTTTTAAATGAACCGGCAACCCTGCTTTCCCAGGCAGTCCAATTACCCTCTGAAAGATCCCTGTAGCCACGTGAATAGGAATTCGCCACCCACACCCGTACTGAGTACTTGCGGGTTCTCGGGTGTAGACCTACCATCACAGATGGTAATTAGCCAAGCACAATTGACCTGTGCCACCAGCGGCTTAACGATGAATGACGGAGAACCAAATAATGCCAAAGGCCAAAGATGCCGCCCGGCAGATCATTGAAGACATGCCGGACCAAGCCACTTGGGACGACATTATGTATGAGTTCTATGTAACGCAGAAGATAGAGACCGGACTGAAGGCCGCCGACGAAGGCCATACCGTCCCGCATGAGGAGGCCAAACGGCGGCTGTTCGGCGATGGTGCTTGAGTGGACCGATCCAGCACTCGATGATCTGGAGATCATCCGTGACTACATCGCCAAGGACTCACCCTATTACGCAAAACGGTTTATAGAGCGCATCTTCGATGCTGCCGAAAAGCTTCAGAACCATCCACAGATGGGGCGCCTGGTCCCTGAGGCCAATCGGGACGACGTGCGTGAGCTGATCTTTCAGGGCTATCGGATCATCTACCGTACAAAACCGTATCGCGTGCAGATCATCACCATAATCCACGGCAGCCGTAACCTGGCGGTTAAAGAAGTAAATCCGTGGGACATCATATAAGCAGAAACTGCTGTATCTATCTGGCAGAAAAGGAAAGCACGATACCAAGGACACATCGTATGCAGTACATTGCAACGCCACCGTTCCTTTCGAAACGCTACACACACACTTCAGCTCCATAAACTCCGGTGACCAGAATGAGCAACTTCGAGCAACAACTGCGGAAAATGAAGACACAGCCCGGCTTCATTGCGGCGCTGGATCAAAGCGGTGGCAGCACGCCCAAGGCGCTGCGTCTTTATGGAATCAGTGACAATGCGTGGTCCAACGACGATGAGATGTTTGCGATCGTGCATCAGATGCGTACACGCATCATTACAAGCCCCAGCTTCACCGGCGAGCGGATTCTTGGTGCCATCCTGTTCGAGAACACCATGGACAGGGACATCGAGGGGCAGTCTGCCGCTGACTATCTCTGGAACGTGAAACATGTTGTGCCAATTCTGAAAGTGGACAAGGGCCTGGTAGCCGAGAAGAACGGGGTCCAGTTAATGAAGCCGATGCCCGGGCTTGCTGCATTGCTCGACAAGGCCAAAGCGAAGCGTATGTTCGGAACCAAGATGCGCTCGGTCATCAAGCTGGCCAACGCAGCAGGTATCAAGGACATCGTTAGCCAACAGTTCGAAGCAGCCGGGCTGATCATTGCCGCGGGCCTTGTGCCGATCATCGAGCCGGAAGTGGATATACATTGTCCGGAAAAATTCGCGGCCGAAAAGTTACTCAAGGCGGCAATTCTCGAGGGGCTCGACGAACTGTCGGCAGGTAAACTGGTCATGCTCAAGCTCACCCTTCCGGAGATAGACGACTTCTACGCCGATTGCCTCAGTCATCCCAATGTCTTGAGGGTGGTTGCGCTGTCGGGCGGCTATACGCGGGACGAAGCCAACGAACGCCTGCGCAGGAATCACGGCATCGTGGCAAGCTTTTCGCGAGCGCTGGTTGAGGGACTGTCGGTGCAGCAGTCCGATGCCGAGTTCGACGCCCTTCTGGATACATCCATTCAGAGTATCTTTGAGGCGTCCAACACCTAAGCAGGTGATGATCGGAGAATCGGACGGGGGGGTGCCCTGGTCCACCAAATCTTTCGGTTCACCGTCCGGACCATAACATTCTGAATAGATGGCCCTTATTGTATCCTTAACCGGAATCTCTCAATAACTCGTTTTCGGAGGCCACGATGCTCGCCAAACCGCAGCCACCGCGGATCCATCTTCCCAAGGGCTGGCAGGACTGCGTTAAGTCGGCGGTACTCCATGCAATCGCACTGGCCCACTACGCCATCGTATACGCACGCGCCTGGGCCGCCGATAGTATCAATGCACGGGTGCGACTGGCGGCGGAAAACGATCGGCTCCACGAAGCGTGTGCCCTGCTACGCGAAGAACTCCGCATCAAGGACACCCGCATAGCGCAGATCGCGCCTCAGTGCCGGCCGCATTACGGCCCCTATGAGCGCATGGCAATCCTCGAACTTCGCGCCGCGCGAGGCTGGTCGCTCAAACAAACCGCCGACACATTCTTTCTGGCCTCAGCCACAGTTACATCGTGGATCAAACGCATTAATGGAAAAGGTCCCCGATGCACTTTTGCACCTGCGTGAGCCGGTGAATAAGTTTCCGGACTTCGTCCGCTACACCGTGCAACAACTGAAAACCCTGAGCCCCAGTATGGGCAAGGTCAAGATCGCCGAGACCTGTGCTGGGCAGGGCTGCATCTGGGTACAACAGCGGTCGGGCGGATCTTGAAAGAAGAGCCACTATCTGACCCCGGAGATTCGACGCCGTCTACTCGCGTCGTAACAGCACAGAGGCCTAATCATGTCTGGCATGTCGATCTTACCGCGGTATCGACGTCCATGGGCTTTTGGGCACCGTAGCTGCCCTTCGCACTACCACAGTGTTGGCCATTTTGCTGATGGGTGGCGGTGGTCATCGACCACAACTCGCGACGGGTGAAGGGTATTGCAATTTTTGGGAACAATCCCACAGCCATATCGGTTTCAGACTTCCTCGAATGCGCCATTCACACTGCCAGTGCCACCCCGAAATACATCATCTGCGACAAGGACCAGCAATTCTGGTGCGGCATGTTCAAGGATTGGTGTGATCACCAAGGGATCACACAATGATGTCTATCATGATGCGTTGCCGGCGCGTGAGCGTCCTCGATACGAACTGCCCGCAAAATGGCCGCGCAGTGCGCCATGCGCATCTCCGCACGCACCAATCGCCGGCCACTGTGGCGCACGCATTCGCCTCGATGTGCGCTATCATTGCGATCGGAAGCACCTGCCGGTTGTTGATTTGAGACGCGCTGCGTAGCCCGAACATTTCGGCCCATCTCAGCATCGACGGCACCTGTCGACTTCGATTACTTTCATTGTGCTCCGATGTCCGCCAAATGGGCATCTTGAAGCATCTTCGCTGTGAAGATGCCGGCTAACACAGGCACCGCCCAGTCAATTGCCGTGCAAAAATACGAGCAAACTTTCGCTGGACCAGGACACCAACCTGGTCTCGCGCCGCTACCGCCGCGACATCCCACGCTACTGGCGCGAGCGCGCGCAGACGGTTCAGGCCGCACCATCACCCACGCCGAGGCAGGTCGTATGAACGCGAAAGGGAAAAGCGCGGCTGGATCATGGACAACTACGGCGCTTCTTGGCAGTAGGCGCATCCAGGCAAATTCACAGTAGTGCATCTTTCAAGTGAGGCCACAAGACGCCTTGAAAGCTATTGAGGAAATTATGCCGCAATTTCCAAATAAGAAATTCGGTGTATTGTACCAGTTTCGGTGGCCGTCTCTAACCACTTCGCATAGAACAACGATGCCCTTCGACCGAAGTGCGCGGTCATTATACCCAGGCCACCCAAGGTCACTCGTTCTCTCTACTCGGCCTCTTCTGCACTGCATC
>CAVXNM010000073.1:0-8754 GCA_963763115.1 uncultured Gammaproteobacteria bacterium | reverse complement strand
CCGCAATGGGATCCGGGGCTCAGCATCTATCCGCCAAAGATCCACTGCCGCGGACCTGAAGGCCCGCGGACAGCTGCCGCAGAGACTAGTGACAGCACGGGCAATCGGGACCGTGCCCGGCCGCGTGCTGCTTTGGTTCCAGGGAGCGCATGGCCAGTTCACGGCCGCGTGCCATATGGCCGTGCACCGCAGGAGCGGACACAAACACCAACTTCGGCTCACCGCCACACCTGGGACAGGCCGGCCGTGCGGCCGCCATTCGGTGACAGGCTTCGAACTGAGTGTGGCAAACGGTGCAACGGTAGTCATAGCTCGGCATAACGTGTCTCCTGTTTCACTCAACCCCACCGCGGCGGTTGTTTTGCCGTCACCCCGAACGCGGCTGATGTCACGTCAGTGCGGGCCCGTTTTTCGGCATCCATGGTTGGAGCTCGCAGCCGGCGAGTCTCCACTTCCCACACCCAGCCACTGACCGTCACATCTTTTGGGATCAGCGGGTGGTTCTTGAATGCGTCAATGGTTGTAAGGCAGGCCTGGTCGACATCGTCCATCATTCCAATCCACTTCGCGAAGTTGCCTTTTGCCAGACTAAGCTCCGGTAGCGTCGGATCCAGGTTCAGTTTGTCCGGGTCAATACCTTTTTTTCGTAGCGCGGCCTCCAGGTCGCCCGCGTTGGCAGACAGCATCCCACACTGGGTGTGCTGTACGATAACGATCTCCTTGGTACCAAAAAAGTTGCAGGTAAGCATGGCTGAACGGATGGCGTCGTCGGTGCAGATCCCGCCCGCGTTGCGGAAGCAGTGGGCATCACCGCCGCCGACGGGCGTATCGACGTGTATACCCAGCGCCTCATCCACCGGCAGCCGCTCGTCCATACATGCCAATACCCAAAGCCTGCGATTGTTGGGCCCTTCGGCACCATACCGGCGCCGCGTCGCCCAATGGTCGTACTGCTTGGCGCGGTTCTCCAGGTCTTCTTTCAAAGTGGCCATGTGACTCTCCTCTCGTATGTGTGTGAATTTCCACGCCGACTCAGCGGCGCACCTGAACAGCTGCACTTTGCATGCCATTACCCCGATGCTTGGGAATCAATAAGTTGAGAGCCAGCCAGAGCAGACTGCGAAGCGTACGGTTGGTGCCGTCGTGTGTTGTCAATCGATAACTTCCATCACATCAGTGAGTTGAGTAAAGGGAAGAAAATGTTCCCAGTGGGAAGCTACTTTTCGCACTTGTGCCCCATCCTGATTATATTCAGGCGAAGCGGGTCACCAGTCGCCTGATTTTGAGGAGTTGGGGCTCGTAGAGCATCGCGCACAGAATGCTCCCTGAGTTGGGCGGCACGGAGCAATGGATGGTCGAAATAGGGCTTGGCTCGCGGGTACCGCAAGCGCTCATGAACAGTGCCGGACTCGTGCTGGACTCGGTCCTGCACGGACGTGCGCGGGGCTCCAAAATGCGACGGTGGCGGTTACGGCGAGCACGTTCAAAAAATACCTTTAGCCAAGTCGAAACTGATGTAGCGTTGAATGCGTACTTTGGGCCTCATTACGGACATTCATGTGGGGATAATCCTATTACCTTCTGTCATATGACCGGAAACTATACGACCCGGTCGTTTAACCGGCTCTTATATAACCAATCGTTTAAAGACAAAAAACGACCCTAAGGCGACATCCAGGGTTTTGCCCTTCATGTCGTGTTTGTACTGCAATTAAACATTCACAGGACTGACATAAATTTTAATAATCTACGGCTTTCAGACATTTCTGCTCTCGCCGCTAACGGTGTCAGCGTACAGTTATTGACAGAACTCCGAGAGCAGTGAGTCGGGAGGGAACATTAGCCGCGGCTTACTCTGTCGCTCTGTTCGCTTTATTTTTTACTTCTTCTTCGGCGTCGTCTGCCACCGGTGTGCCGTATGATTTCACGTCAATAAGTCTTGTTCCGAAACGCCGCTGCAGGCATTCGCGCGCTTCGTCCAGGCTGGTTCCGGGTGCAATCATTATTAGGTCGGTGTGTGGCATTTCACGCAGCCGGTAGCGGTAGGCCCGCATGTTTCGCCGTGCCTCCGCTTCCGCCTGTTCCCGCGGCAAGCCGGCATCGAATTCCAGAATCGCCGCGCGTTCGCGTAGGTGTTCGGCAATGTTTTCCTCGGCGGCTTCGTCGTGTCCGGCGTTATTGCGTATTTCTGGTAACGTCGGTAACACAGGTAACGCTTCCCTGAAGTCATTGTTATCAGGGTTGCTTTCGCATTTGTCCGGCGTTACCACTTGCGCTTTTGCAGTGGTAACGCTGGTAACATCCGGCGCGAATACGTCGAAGTAATCGGTTCTCATGCGTCCACGATCGTTTTTGTGAAGTGGTAACAGCGCGTCGGCCCTAAATCCGCCAGCCGTTGAATGGTCGTCGGCCGTCCCTCGTTGCCGGGTGTAATCAAGCCGCGTTTAACACATAGCCGCGCCACATAGCGCGCATCAATGCCGGTGCAAACTTCGCTGCGCCAGACTTCCGGCAATACGAAATACTCTGCGGTGCCGCCGGTGGCGGTGCGTTTAAATCCGGCGCGGTTAGTGGTCACGCGCTGGCTGTTGCTGTCTAATGCGGTGAAACGGCTTTCGCCGTGAAGTTCGAAAAATTGCGCTACTTGTGTCAGCGCGGTTTTTTCTTCTTGCGCACCCGCGCCGCCGCGGTTATCTAGCCAGGCTTCGAAACACACACGCGCCGCTTGCAGCGCCGCACCCGGTTTCCAGCCGGTTAGGTTTCTAACCGTTGCCAGTTCGCCGCCAGCGGCTATCAGTGCGAAACGGTCACAGACTCGCCGCGCCTGTCCGTCGGCATTTCCCGGCAACATTTCGGCGGCAAAGTCGGCACGCATATCGCGCACGTGTTCCCGCAGTTCGTCCCTGTCAAAATCCACCAGTGCCGCCAGGAGTTCGCGCGCCGCGTGGCCGTAGTGAGTGCGCGCCGCTTCGCGAAGCGCGTCGGCTAGTGCACCGCCGTTTCGGTATCCATGAAGCGTTTCAAATATACCTAGTCCGACGCCGGCGTCGGCCGGAATATCGGCTAGCCGTACTTCCTGCCCAGGTCGAACACACTTGCCGGCTTCGCTCATGTGCTGCGCTAGTCCGATTTCGCCGGCTGATAGAAACAAAAGCCGCCAACGTGCTGTAGATTTCGCCAATCCGTCGCGCTGTGCGCGTTGCTTTCCGGTGCCGTTTGCAAGCATATATGCGACTTCGCCGGCTTCGCGCGCGTCGACCTGTGCCAGTTCATCCAGGCATAACAGCGCGTCATTGTGCGCCTGTGCGGTGGCTTCCAGTCCGTTAGTAGTGGCGCGCCAGCGCTGCAAAAATTCAGGCCCACCCCATACCGAAACGGCGGCATATAACACGGTGGTTTTTCCGGTGCTGCTTGCGCCTTGAAAATTAATGCCGCCGCTGTCGTCGCCGGTAATGTCCAGCAATGGCGCGGCAAATGCGGCACTAACTGCGAACAGCAGTCGTGAATTGCCTTCACACAGCCGCACGACGCCATCACGCCTGCCCTCTAGGGTACCGGCGGTTCGCATGGCAGCAGGTTCGTGTAATGACTGCAATAATATCCGTTCACCGGTTTCGCCGTATGTGAAATCAGGTAAGACAAACGCGCCGCCGTGCCATCCCGTTTTATTCACGCAGCGCGCGCGCTTTTTGACTGGCGCGGTTCGCAGGTATTCCGTCAGGCGTTGCCGCGCTTGTGTACCAGGCGCGATTTGCAGACCTTGCGACAACAACGCACGGCGGTATTCGTTGCCATCGCCAGCCAGTAATTCAAGCGGCATTACCCAGCGGTGCGGCCGATCGTCGGCGTCGTTAAATTCCAGCAACACACCCCAGGAATTGCCGTCCGCGTCGCGCGTTTTAGTGGTTATCCGCAGCGGCGAGCATATCCAGGCCGGCGGCAGCGGGTTGCCGTTTTTGTCGGAGCCGTGGTAATACAACCCGCTATCATACAAGCAGAAACGCTCCGGAAGTGCTGGCAATTCGT
The DNA here is from genome assembly GCA_963763115.1 of uncultured Gammaproteobacteria bacterium. Lineage (GTDB taxonomy): Bacteria > Pseudomonadota > Gammaproteobacteria > UBA9214 > UBA9214 > CAVQCA01. The sequence continues at coordinate 4,728 of CAVXNM010000073.1, read as the reverse complement.
CCGCTGCGGTTTCTGGCGCGGATGCATCGTCGGGTGATGGTGTTACCGGTGTAACTAGTTCAGTTTCGCAAGCGGTAACAGCGTTGGCTGTGTCTACCGGCTTGTTTTCCTTTCCATTGTCCTTCGGCGTTACTGCTGTTACCGGTGTAACCGCTTTCTTGCAGCGTAACCCTAGAAAATCCGCTAGCCGGCTTTTAGCTTCGCCTTGCGTGCAGCCGTCTATGTAGGCAATCAGCGAAATGAAGTCGCCGCCCATGGCATCGGTGGCAAAGTCGGCCCATTGCCCGGTGGCGGTGTTAATCGAAAGACTATCCGACTGGCTGTCGGAGCGCGTCGGGCTCAGAGCCTTATATTCTTGGCCGTCGTGCTCGCCGTCCGGCAACCAGTGCGACAGTACGGTGCCAGCTTCCGTCAGTGCTGCCGCGGCCGTGGCTTCGAAGTCGTGCGCGCGTGCGGTGTTATCGGTCATGCCATTCCCCCGCCTTTGCGTGACAATTCAGCAAACCGATCATCGCGATGTCCTCCGGTCGCTGGTAGACCGGTGGCATGGCTGGTTGTCCACCCAGGTGAGCAGGGTGGACAGGCGGTAACGCACGGAACGACCACACTTCACAAAATGAGGTGGGGAATCCCCACGGGGCCCCCTGTTACACGCCAGGCTAGTAGGGTGTTCTTGGAAAAGCCGAGTAACTTGGCCGCCTCGGTTTCCGTCAGGAGGGGGTCGGGTGTTCCAGTGATAGTGCAAGTCATAATCGGTCATCCTTGATGATTAAGAGACGGGGATAACTTGCACAGAATATCTATGCGAAAACAGCTGGAACCGTTTCCGAATTAATGGGAAGGCCGTTTTGTTAAATCGAGAGAATCAGGTCACGTATCCTTTGGATTCAGTGACTTGAATTCGAAAAAAATGGTGGACTAAAAATTACCTGCAATGACTCAGGACCGGTCAAATTGCTGGTGTCAGATTGATTTTGAGTACCCCAATGTCAAGAAACCGGACATAGCTAGCTCTGATCATGCACCTGAAGCAACGCTACGGCAGCCGTTATCGGGATGTTCTCCAGTATGTGCAGGAAGATTCATCCTTTAGTGCATCGGTAGGTTCAGACCACCCGACGATTGCCGCTGAAATGGTTCATGCTGTACGATGCGAGATGATCATGAAATTGACGGACGTTGTGCTGCGCCGGACAGGTCTAGGCACCCACGCATACCCAGGGCAGGCCGCGCTCCGGACATGTGCGTCGATTATGTCACGCGAACTCGGCTGGAGCGAACTCCGGCTGAATGAGGAGATTTCGACTGTGGATGGATTATATAGCCTATATGGATGTGGTCGTCAGGCTGCTGATGGGTGATACGGAATATGTAACAGGCTGTGGCGTCCAGGGGGCAGTTTCTGCCGCTTGACTCTGGGCATGCACTGAAGGAATGAATGATGAAGATTCTTGTGACAGGGGGGACCGGTTTTACTGGCAAGGCATTAGTGAAGCGGTTGATCGACGAAGGACATAGTGTAGTCGCACTCGACTACAAGGAAGGTCTGAATACCCGGGAAATTAGCGACTGGGGAGCAGAGGTCGTGATTGGTTCCGTAGCCGATAGAAGCGTGGTTGATCGCTGCATGAAGGGTGTAGATATCGTACATCATCTGGCTGCCGCTTTTCGGGAACTGGATGTGCCGGAGAGTTATTACGACAAGATCAATATCGAGGGCACAAGAAATGTGGTCGATTCTGCCTATCGAGAGGGTGTGAAAAAGTTTATATACTGCAGTACCTGTGGTGTGCACGGTAATATCGACAATCCGCCGGGAGGCGAGGATGCCCCGATCCAGCCGGCCGACTACTACCAGAAAACCAAATACGAAGCCGAGCCAGTCGTAAACAGCTATTTTGAAAAAGGCCTGAAAATTTCAATATTACGCCCGGCGGCAATCTACGGTCCAGGAGACCCGGAACGTTTCTTCATGATCTTCAAACGTGTAGCCAAGGGTACCTTCCCCATGTTTGGCAGTGGCAAGACTTATTATCATCCATTATATGTGGATAATCTGGTGGACGCGCATTTGCTTGTGATGCAGGAAGGCAAGGGAGACGGTCAAGCCTATCTTATTGCGGATGATGAGTATCTGGAGATCGAGGATCTCGTCAAGCGGGTTGCCAAAGCGCTGGATGTGGATGTGAAGATACCTCATTTTCCGGTTATGCCGCTGGTTATCGCGGGGCATGTGTGCGAGAAAGTCTGCATGCCGTTTGGTATAAAGCCCCCCATTTTTCCCCGCCGGGTCGATTGGTACAGGCAAAACCGGGCATTTGATATCAGCAAGGCAAAATCTGAACTTGGCTATCAGCCGAAAGTAGGGATTGACGAGGGCCTGGGAAAGACTGCCAGGTGGTACCGCGAGCAGGGATATCTATAGGCATCCCGCTCAGCGAGGATCTTCTCAATTGTAGCAGCCTGGGGCGGTGTCTGCAGTTGCTGAATCCATTTACGACTGGCAAAACAGGGATTACAGGTATCTGTGGCATCATAGGAATAATATCGGTATACAACCGGGATGAGATATACCCCATGCCCCGTTCCATGCAGCACCAGTGGTCTGATGGCGAAGGCTGCTATTCCGACGATACCATTGCGCGAGTTTGACTGTTGCGCATACATTTTTGTGTGCTCATGAAAACGGAAGCGAGCATAAACAGTAACTTATGGTGGCCAGACCTCAATATTGCCAGAAAAGACACAGATACATGGCGTAGCGTAAAATGATTAATAGTATAACAGCGAGGGTTACCTATAGCCTTAAACAGTTGCAGATGCCTGTAGCTTAGAATCTGTCGCGAACTAAAAGTATGTCTCTTTACACCCAGACTGGAAGTGGAATCCAAGATGTGCGGTATCGCCGGAATTATCTCTGCCAGTCATCGTGATGTTATACGTCCGATGACGCGGGTTATGGGTCATCGCGGCCCGGACGGTGAAGGCTATTATGAAGACAATAGTATTGCGATTGGGCATCGCCGGCTGAGCATTATCGATCTCGAGGGCGGCAAACAGCCCATTGCCAATGAAGATGGTACCTTGCAACTGGTCTGCAATGGCGAGATCTATAACAGTCCGGAATTGCGTGAGGACCTCATCGTCAAAGGACATCGATTCAGGACGCATACCGATGTTGAAGTCATTCTTCATTTATACGAAGAGCACGGGCAAAACTGTGTGCGCCAATTGCGTGGCATGTTTGCTTTCGCTATCTGGGATTCGGCCAAAAAGAACCTGTTTCTCGCACGGGACCACATGGGGCAGAAACCACTGTTCTATTACCAGGGGCAGGATGAATTCATATTCGCTTCAGAAATCAAGGCGATTCTGGAGACAGGACGCGTCAAGCCCGAGATTGAGCTAGATGCTCTCTGGCATTATGTCTCGTTGCGCTTTATGCCTGACCAGTATTCCCTCTTCAAAGGAGTCATAAAGCTTCCTGCGGCCACGTCGCTGACCTATACCGGTGGGGAATCCCGCCTTGAGCAGTATTGGAATCCGGATTTCTGTGCAAAGCTGACTGATGGTGAAAATGTAATTGAGGACGGTCTGGATGCCTTGCTTAAGGACACCGTCAGGATGCACATGCTAAGTGATGTGAGGGTTGGCGCCTACCTGAGTGGTGGGATCGATTCGAGCACAGTTGCAGCAATGATGGCAGAAATCTCTGGGGAGCCAATACCCACCTTCTCGATTGGCGTTAAGGAGCAGGGGTTCAACGAGCTTCCTTATGCAAGGATGGTGGTGAATAAATATGCCATGGAGGCACATGAGAGGGTTGTACAGGCAGATCTTATCCATTTGATACCGTCGATGATTTATCATCTGGATGAGCCTTCCGATCCTTTTGGTGTTGGTGTCTACCTCGTGTCGCAGCTAGCGAGTGAACATGTGAAGGTTGCACTGGGCGGAGATGGTGGCGACGAGAATTTTGCCGGGTATGACCGCTACGCCGGTCAGCGTCTGGTGGATTACTATTGTCTGCTGCCCGAATGGTTCAGGAAGTCAGTAATGACGCGAGTTATCGAGAGGATACCTGAGTCGTTTGGTTACAAGAGCCTTGCTCAGAAGGCATCCTGGGTCAATGAAATGTCCTTCTTCTCCAGCGGGGAGAGGTACGCGCAGAGCATGAGTTTCTTGCGATTTACTAATGATGCCAAGAAACAGTTGTTTACTGAATCTGCTCAAGCTCAGATCGAGGATTACGATTCTACCGCCAAGGTCCTGAGGTTTTTTGATGCCGACAATGTCGACGAGGTTGTTGACAGAATGCTCTATACGGATCTAATGACGCGCATGCCAGACCATCTGCTCTCAATCGTAGATCGGATGTCGATGGCACATTCAATCGAGAGCCGACCGCCGCTGGTAGATTACAGACTTGTCGAGTACGCAGCTTCAATACCGCCACACCTTAAACTGAAGGGCAGAAATCTCAAGTACATTCTTAAGAAGGTGGCCGGCAGATACTTGCCGGAAGAATTGATAAACAGGCAGAAACAGGGCTTTGGATTTCCGCTGGCGATCTGGATGAGGACTGATCTGAAAGATTTACTGAAAAGACTTTTCGTGCAGTCACGCTTTGTAGAAATCGGAGTATTCAACAAGGATTACATGCTTCGTCTGCTCGAGGAGCACCAGTCCGGCAGGGTAGATCATAACTTCAGACTCTGGATTTTGTTA
>CAVXNM010000072.1:0-12919 GCA_963763115.1 uncultured Gammaproteobacteria bacterium | reverse complement strand
ATGAAGAGCACCATCCGCGCCAGATGTGCAGGCAGGGATCTTTACACAATTCTGCAGATTTTGAACCTCACACTTTTCGAGAAAGTTCCATTGCAACAAATGGTTGCAAATTACGATTGCAAAACCGAAGAGTGCAATATCAATAACCAATTGAATTTGTTTGAAAACTTAACCGGATAGTAGTGGATTAAGAGTTATAGCCGGAACGCAATGTTGATGACCTACTTGTCAGTTCTTTGCGGATGGATCGCCTCTCCTCAAGCCAATGAGTTGATAGGGAAGGGGGCCCATGGCTGCACAAGACAGCTGGCATATATCTGCACGCAATGGACATCTGGTCAATTTTATTGAACAGCCTGCGGCCCGACCTATGTTGCGCAGAGAGCTCAATGAAGCCTACTATATCTAGTAACGAGAAGTCTTCCTTTTAGTTGCGATATAAGCGAGTAACTTCTCAACCGTGCAACCTCGACAGAATCACAGAATCGAAGATCGTTCCAGAAATAACCCATAAATGTCGGGCGAGTCAGCACCTATTCCCCTACTTGTCCACGCAGTCCAGTGGCCAATCAACAGACAATGACGTTAATCCGATTCCTTTTAGGCGCCGCCCGTCGGAAGATGCTGATCATTCCGCTGGCGGGGCTTATCAGCGGCTTAACCGGCGCTGCATTCATCGCACTAATTACCACCGCACTCAGTCAGCCCACGGCCCCTTCCTCCCTACTCATTCTCGGCGTAGTTTCCCTCGGTTTTGGCAAGGTCTCGACGGAGCTGTTATCTACATGGTTCTTAGTGAAGATTGCCCAAGAAACACTTCTGGATGTAGGCATTGGTCTATGCAGAAAAACCCTCGCCGCACCTCTCGCACTGCTGGAGGAGGCAGGTATGCATAGAATCTTGACTGCTCTTACTGACGATGTCCTCGTGCTCGGCGCCGCCATTCAGGCGATTCCAAGTCTGGCAGCCAACATTGCAGTAGTGGTGGGGTGTGGCATCTACCTTGCGTGGCTATCTCTGCAGGGCTTTGTCGCAATCATGGCGGTAATCGTCGCGGGCGCCGCGCTCTACAAAGTTATCCATGCGAGTGCCTTTCGGTCCATTTTTCTCGCACGTGAAGGTAGGGACAGGCTCATGGGATATTTCCGAGCGCTAACGCAAGGAATCAAGGAGCTGAAAATGCACCGTTCGCGGAAAGAAGCATTTCTCGTTGAGAAGATCGAGGCTACAGCCCGGGAGGTAAAACAGCAGAACCTTACTGCAACCAGCAAGTACATGCTTGTAGACGCCTGGAGTAAGGGGCTCTTTTATTTGCTCGCCGGTGTTATGCTTTTCTATTTTCCCCGCGTGAATCCGGACTCATCCAGGGTGCTCACTGGCTTCATGTTTGCCGCTTTGTATATGATGGCGCCTGTGTGGGGAATCATCGGTTCTTTGCCCACATTAGCGCGTGGCCAAGTATCGTTGCAGAAGATCCAAGAGTTGGGAATTTCTTTAACTAGTGACGCTGGGAGGGAACCTTTTTCAGCCGCAGGGTTTACCGTTCTGGAGAGTCCAGACCTCGAATTGAAAGGGGTGGAATTCCGCTACCAAAGCAGCGATACAAATGACCGCCGGTTTTCCTTTGGACCGATGGATCTCTCTCTGCGACCTGGCGAGGTGGTATTTCTAGTTGGCGGAAACGGAAGTGGTAAGTCGACGCTCGTCAAGCTGCTCGCTGGCCTTTATTCACCGCAAGCGGGTGAAATCCGGCTAGGTGGACAACTTATCAGCGAAGAAAATATGGAATGGTATCGGGAACATTTCTCAGTCGTCTTTTCCGATTTCTATTTATTCGAAAGCTTGCTTGGTGTTCTGCACCCTGACCTAGATAACCTGTCCAACCAATATCTCACGAAACTCGAGCTCGATGATAAGGTGACAGTATCTAATGGGGTATTTTCCACAACCGCCTTGTCACAGGGGCAACGTAAACGGCTCGCCTTGCTTACCGCACTTATAGAAGATCGACCAATTTACGTATTTGACGAATGGGCTGCTGAGCAGGACCCGCAATACAAGGATGTTTTTTACTTACGTCTGCTTCCAGAGCTTAGAGCGCGCGGGAAAGCTGTTGTAGTAGTGACCCACGATGACCGATACTTTGATACCGGCGATCGGGTTATCAAACTTGAAGATGGGCGGCCCACCTTACAAACGACCGCGTGAGTAATGTCTGATTCAACAGTATACGTCCACCTCAGGATTTGGACTTGCCTACGGTTCCCCATGGTAACCGGCTCTCGTAGGTCACTGTCATCGACCACATAAGACTCAGCCCAGATATAGCCTCTAACCGCCATCGCTCGCCAAAAGGATAGAAAAAGGCTGTTTTTCACGGCATAACGCTTGTGTGATCAAGTTGCTATTGCCGAGGAGAAAAACAGCCTTATGAAGACAGAGTGTAATGCAGGGCAACTGGAATTTCATGCCCTGAAGTGCCGGAATGCGGTTCGGCTGCAATCGATTCTATGACGCAGGGTTCAGTTTGCCAGTCTCAGGCGTTCTGTAACTCAGCGGCTCACCGTAGCACTAGACCCCGGCATTCTTCAGTTGCTTCAGCGCTGGGCCAAAGCCGGCGTGTGGGAGCGATTGTTTGCGGCCATCAATGTGGATCGTGATCTGGAAGAAGTTATGCTCGATAGCACTGCCATCCGCGCCCACCAGCACGCCGCCGGTGCTAAAAAAACACGGCCCACAGGCTTTGGGTCGCGCTCGGGGCGGATTCGGTACCAAAATCCACGGCATTGTCGATGCGCTCGGAAATCCCATCGGGTTCACATTGACCGGCGCCGAAAAAGCCGACATTACACAGGCGCGTGCACTGCTGGGCAAGGCACCGCAGGCCGAAGCGATGATTGCAGACAAGGGCTACGATAGTGATACCTTGGCACAGGAGGAGTGATAAAGCACATTGACGGAGTATCATTGAGTGCGCGCTCATCGCGATGCAGAAAAATGCCTGCCGCATCGCCAAGACGTCATCAGAGCATTAATTTCCGACTGATTCAGTCAGATGGCCGAAATCGACCCACTCTCGCGATTCAGCCAGAAATCCTGAATGGGAACGATGCAGCGAGAAATGGTCGTTCGGCTGAGTGTTCGTTCGACGGACGACCCGAGAACTCCTATGGAGCGCCGGGCATCGATGACCTGGGCGCAACACCTCAATCGGGTGTTTAATATCGACATCGAGACTTGCAGTGCATACGGTGTCGTAGTATAAGGTGCTCGCCTGCATCGAAGACCCGATGGTCATTGAGAAGATTCTCACCCATTTTCATCAGTGGGTGATCCCGGACCCCGCCAGTCGCTGCCGGAAAGCCGAGCGTCACCGGCTGATCTGTTGGGCTGATACCCTCAAGCCCTTCAATCTATGGCCATATGGTAGCCAGTCAATTATAGAAGCCCCAGGAGTATGGCTGGCCTGATGCCCGGGCTAATTGCGAAAATGGGACTGGCGAAAGAGAAGGGTTAGAGGGTGAGTGCTGAACAGGGCAAGATTTCGGAATGGCGGCTGGGCGCTGAGCCTGCGCTGCCCTTCGACAACCCGTTGCCGAGCGATAAAAGGGCATTCATTTAGCCTATACTTGAGCCTTCATGAACCGTTTTCATTCGCTGGATGCCCTTCGGGGTTCGATGATGCTCCTGGGGATTGTTCTCCATGTGGCCGCAAGCTACCGGGTGCCCCCCCCCAGTGCCGATTGGCCCGTGAGGGATGCCCAGGGCACAGTGTTTTTTGATCATCTCATTATGTGGATCCACTCCTTTCGGATGCCCGCGTTTTTTTTGGTGAGTGGTTTTTTTGCCTCGCTCCTCATTGAACGAAAAGGACTCGGTGAAATGTTTAAAAACCGCTATAACCGGATTCTTAAGCCATTTGTGGTGGGATGGCTGATTCTCTTCCCTCTGGTGTATTCTGCTGTCGTTTATGCCTATTACGGGGCGCTGGCTAATCCATTCATTCATATTTCCACCCTAATCCGGGAGGGGAGAATCCTAAATGTTCCTCCCCTTTCTATGTTACCGTTTCCCAACACCACTCATCTTTGGTTCCTTTACTTTCTGTTTCTGTTTTCCTGTGTTTTATATGTTGGAGCCAAGTACCCGTGGAAAAAGGGGGCTGACTGGCTTTCCAAAACCGCTGGGCCAAAGATGGCTGTGTTTTGGGTGGTTCCCACCTTGGCTTTGGCGCTTTTGACTCCAGAGGGGGTTATCCTCACCAGCGAATCTTTTATTCCCAACCCAGTGGCATTTTCTTACTACTTTCTCTTCTTCCTTTTTGGGGTTTTCTTTTGGAAAAATCAGCAGTGGCTGGAAACCTTGGGCAAAAACTGGTGGATGTATTTCCTCGTTTCGGTCATTGGGCTTATGGGGATGGTTTGGGCCGTGGGAAGGCTCAAGGTGGTGGATCCCCGTGGGCCGATGTACCTGGGGGTGACCAATGTTTTGGTGTGTTGGACCATGGTCTTTGCGTCTCTCGGGTTTTTCGTGCGGTTTTTGAGTGGCGAAAGCAAAACCATTCGCTACCTAATGGATTCAGCTTACTTTCTCTATTTGGCCCATTTGCCTTTGGTAATCTTCGGAGTGGGGTTATTGAGAACTGCGGACCTGGGGCCCTTTTCTAAATTTGGACTGATCTTTACAGTGGTGATTGTGCTCTTACTGTTGGCATATAATTATCTGGTCCGGGGTACCCTCGTAGGGGCCTTTTTGAATGGGCGCACGTATGAGCCGATTCGCTTATCCAAGAAAAAATGAACGAACATAGGTCGGGCCGCAAGCTGCTCAATTATTGACCAGATGTCCATTGTGTGAAGATACATGTCAGCTGTCTCGTGCAGCCCGTGGGTCTCCTTACCTATCAACTTATTGGCTTTTGAGGAGAGGCGATCCATCCGCAAAGAACTGACAGGTAGGTATCAATAATGACGTTCGGGCTATGACTCCTAATCAATGCTATTTGCGGGCTCCTGCCGGGCGCCCGAACAACGAATAATATACTCATAGAAATCACACTCCACTCGATCCTCTGAGAATCTATCTATAACACCTGTACATTTGGAAATGTCGGTCTTGTACCATATGCAATGTTTGGTTTGCCCGTGGAAAATGTATGCACGTATTAAGAAAGGCCAACGGCTGAAGTGCCGGAATGCGGTCCAGCAGCGATCGATTCTATGACGCAGGGTTCAGTTATCCAGTCTCAGGCGTTCTGTAACTCAGCGGCTCACTGTGGCACTAAACCCCAGCATTCTTTCAGTTACTTCAGCGCTGGGCCATAATCGGATGTGCGCGTTATAAGGATTCCGGTGAATCGCGCGTGGTGGAGAAAAGTGTATGGCAAAATCCTGGGTTTATCGTCCATGTCCTAACGATCGCGCGTCCGTTCGGTTATTCTGCATTCCGTCGGCCGGGCGCGGTGCGTCCATGTACCGCACCTGGGGCTCTTTATTGCATAGAGATGTTGAGGTCTGCGGAGTGCAGCTTCCAGGTCGTGAGGCCTTGTTTGGGGAGCCCCTTGTGGACAGCCTCTTGTCGCTCGTCCAGCAAATGGCGACAGAACTCGAGAGGTACTTCGACCGTCCTTACGCGTTTTTTGGGCACAGCATGGGAGCCTGGCTGGCCTTCGAACTTGCTCGCCACATACGTAGGACGGCCAAGGAGCTTCCCTTACATCTGTTCCTTTCGGGTCGCCGCGCCCCTCAATTACCGGAACGTCGGCGCTTATTGCATGAGCTTGCCGATGACGAACTGATTGCCGCGGTACAGCGGCGGTACGGCGGCATTCCACCAGCAGTTCTCTCAGAGCCGGATCTACTTGAGTTAACGTTGCCCATTCTGCGGGCGGATCTTAAGGCGCTGGAGACCTACGAGTACCTATTGGAGTCCCCGATTTCGTGCCCCATAACCTGCTTGGGAGGGCTTCAGGACGAACAGGTCGCGCGCTCAGACTTGGAGTCTTGGGGCCGGCAGACAGAAAAAGCATTTAGTATTCATATGCTTGAAGGGGATCATTTTTATCTCGAAGGGAAGTCGATGGAGCGAGTTTTACGGACAGTTAGGGAAAACCTTATTCTCCACCTCGGTGTCGTGTAAAACTTAATCTCTGAGGGTGTAATTCCCCGCAGCTTGCTGCGATCATGCGTGGATGAGTGATTATATCCATAAGAGTCATACTGTTACGGTACTGATGTACCACATAGTATTTCAAGCGAAGTATAGGCGAGCGGTGATAGATGATCAGGTAGACCAAGAGCTTAAGGATAGAGTGCCGCACGGTTGATCCCCAGCGCCGTGCAGGCGCTTTTCAGCCCCACCCTGGTGCCCAGCTGCTCGGCTGCCTCCATCAGTCGGTCTCGGGATGGCTCAGGGGGATCCCCAGCAAGCTGGAGACTTTTTTTTGGACGTCGATGATGGTCTCGGCCTGGACCAGCCGATGACGCAACCGCTCGTTCTCCCGCTCAAGCTCTGCCATGTGCTGTGTCTGGCGGTTCTTGGGATTGGCCTTGTGGCCGCGCTTGCGCGGTGCCAGACCCGCCAAGGCGCCGGCTTCGCGCTGGCCGCCGCCACGTGGTCAAATGCGAGGAGTACAGTCCTTCACGTCGCAGCAGGGCGCCGATCTGACCGGGCTCGGTACACCCATCGGCTTGTTCCAGAACACGTAGCTTGTACTTGGCGGTGAACCGGCGCCGGCTGGTTCTTTCCACTACCTCCGGGTCGGTTCCGGCAGCCTGTTCGGTCGCCACGCTGGTGGAGGAGATTCCAGTCGCCCTACGGGCTCCTTCCGTCTCCTCCACCAGCGCCACAGAATCAGTCTTTTTCAATCGATGTGCCATGAGTGATGTCCTTCCCGCCCTACAGTAATTTATCTGGGGGAAGGTGTCTTACTTACATTGGCACAGAGGGAGGGATGCATTGACTCATCTTTACCCAACGGTTGTTTTCATCAAGAGCCGTCTGGAAGGGCCAGTCAAATTCGGAAAGTGAAAGTTGCTTGTGGCTGTGAGTTCGTATCATAGGTGCACGGTTTTTGGTGGGCTTGGCTTGTTTCCCGTGCATCATTATACCCAAAATGAGCCTTTTATAGTTACATAATCAATGGGTTATGCTTTCTGAGCAGACTCTAAGTAACTATATTAAAAAGCAGGGTGAGAATTATCAGAAGCTCCACAGTGACCATCAGTTGGTGCTTTTCTAGAATCTGGTACTAATACCCCGTCTGCTTGCAGTGGGGTAGTTTATCGTTGGGTTGAGAGTGGTTAGGTGATGCAACAGCCAGGAATCTAGTTCCAATCAGATGGTTTTTCAGCTAAGTTAGGTGTAACGGGCTTTGAAATGAAAGGCGTATTGAACCCAACAAAAATTTCTAGGAGTGTGCGGTTGCCCGCATTCTGAAACCCCGGTTCGCACTATTAGACAAGGTTGCGCGTAGCCGCATCTACGAAAGATTGTTTGCCAGACGGGGAGGGGATTCTCATGACGTTGGAACTAAGGTTGCCGCAGAACATCACTCAGAAAATGACAGAAGAACTTATTCCCCAACAAACGGTAGAAGCGTTTGCGAGAAATTTTTTCAAACAAGCTTCTGAGTATGGGTTTGGACAGCTGGACTACATCCGTTTCGTTAATCAGCTCTTGGATATCTCGATGAAGAATACTGTGTCGGTCAGGTCAAGGGTCAACGGTGCAACAGACCAGGTGCGGAGGCCAGATACTCTGCACGAACAGGTTTCCCTTGAGCTCCCGATCGACGGAAAGCACGTACGCATAAGGGCATATCAGCCTACAGACTCTGATCGGAATCTGATCAAGAGTTGGCTTTCCGACAGACACGGACGGCATTTCCTCTTATCCCGTACCACGTCGAAGACCGTAGCTTTCGATGAACTGGCCGACAATGGCTCGAACATCTTCGGTCTGATTACCGAGCACGATAACACTCCCATTGGTTCAGTCGCTTTTCTCGATTACGACGCTAAACAGCGAAAGGCGGAACTCCGTAAGCTTATCGGTGAGCCAGATATGCGGGGGAAAGGGTTGGCAAAAGAGGCTACGCGGCTGTGGATCCGTTACGGGATCGAAGCGTTGGCACTCAAGAAAGTCTATCTAAATACGCTCAATACAAACATCAAGAATATAAAGCTGAACGAGGAATTAGGTTTTGAGTTCGAAGGTATTCTGCGTAACGAGGTGTTTTTTGACGGCCAGTATCACGATGTTCTCAGAATGGGCATGTGGGTGGACTGACCGTTGTTTGTGACCGTGGAACAGAGTCCATGAGAGGTGCTCGATGAGTCATAGGCATCTGGGCATGATGTATATTTTCCCGGGCCAGGGATCTCAGTATGTTGGGATGGGAAGTGATATTTACGAGGAATTTGCCACTGCCCGTGCAGTATACCGGCGTGCCAGCGAAGTCGTCGGGTTTGATGTTGCAGAGCTCTCTTTCCAAGGACCGCAGGAGCAACTGGATAAGACGGAATTCACACAAGTAGCGCTCTTGACGCATTCCATCGCGTGCTTGGAAGTTTTTAAGGAGCTAACGGGTAATCAGTGGCCTCCCGCAGTAGTGGCAGGCCATAGCTTGGGTGAATACTCGGCCCTAGTTGCGGCAGAATCCATGATTTTCGATGATGCCTTAAGGCTGGTTCGGGAGAGAGGAAGACTCATGGCGGAATATGGCCGGGGTAATATGGTCGCTTTCCGGCTGGATCTCGAATCTATCAAGTCTCTAGCCGATTCCCATTACTGCGGTATAGGGGGCTGCAATCTTCCTGATCAAACAGTTGTTTGTGGTTTTAAGGATGATCTTGATGCACTGCGAGAGGATGTGGTCAATAGGTACGGTAAAGCGAAAGCCGGGCGCTACCTGAATACTGAAGGGGCATTTCACACTTACCTGATGATTAGTGCCGCGGAGCACTTCCGTACGTACCTGAAGTCGACCACCGTGCATAAACCTTGCGTGAATGTGTTGTCGAACTTTACGGGCGATTACCATTCATTTGACCCGGCCAACATCAAGGCTGCCTTGTTTTTCCAGATCTTCCATCCTGTAAAGTGGATGTGGGGGCTGCAGAAAGCAATCGCGGACGGTGTCAACACAATCATTGAGTTCGGCGGGGGGATCGGGGAAGGTCGATCAGGGGTGGTGCAATCTCCCGCTTCTAGAAAACCAAACCTGGAAAGTATTACCCGGAAGTCGCAACGGGCAACGGGAAAGGATGGCTTGTACTTACCGGGAATTAATTCGGCAAGCCTGCGACATGCAGCGAAAAGTTTACATGCATTGCAAGATAGCGTAACTGCACCCCAAGATAACACATGGGTTAACGAAGTCCATGTTGATGAGAAATTGTTTCGTCTGTATGTTCCAGTACGTGATGAAATTATTAGCGGAAAGGCTCTAGACCTGATCATTTGGCTGGGGGACATGGGCCTTAATCCGATCGTGCAAACCATTGGCGAACCTCACGATGATAACATCCAGAATCTGAAAACGTTTTTCAAGCCCGATATCACGGAAGCAGAGTCTTATCTCGAAGTAATCGTAGGCGGCGCTACTGGTGCATTCTTGCATTACCGTGGAGACGAGATAAGCCATGAGCTGCGTGAATTGCGCGAGACACTTGAACACCGCGGCTACGATTTCGCGGCAGACAGTCCGCCTCGCGGTTGCGTGGCACAATAACCACTACAATCATCCCACCTTATTCACCCTACGAGCATATTAGCCGCTCACCAGTCCCGGATTTCGGCATTTGCGATCATCAAGCAGCGGATTTCCCGTTGCAATGAAGAGTTTCCGTCTGCATCCCGATGGAAACAGGAGCCTGTCATACAAAATACGCCTTTTTTGTCAGCATTGAAGCACAGCGAGCCACTGGCGTTACACCCTACCTTGACAATTACCGGTGGACCGTTCAGTCTTTGTTTGAGTTGACAATCCAATTAGGTCTTCTGGCATGGAAGAGTGAATCGGCCAAAGGGCGGGTTTCGACGGCGTCCTCTTCATTATGAATAACCGTCCAGACACTGCAGGCTATATCGATGCTGACATCACGTCAGTTGAGGTTGCACTGTTTCTCCACCCGCTCGTTGAGGATTGCGCGCTAGTCGTTCGAGGAAAGTCGTGTGCAAGAAGGGAGGCTGTTGCTTAGGGCATGCTGTTTCGGTTCGACCCCCGGATGGGCTGAATGCCCATCTCGGAGCCTTGGTACCACATATGAGTTGCGATCAAGTATCTACGTACCCCTGTCAAATCTGTCCATCACGCGGAGAGCGGGGAAGTGGACTTGTGAGCGTTACGGGAAGTTGAGGTGGTCACGCCAGATCTTATTCGATATGGGGAATAGCAACTTCGAACAGTATGGGTGCGCTGATGGCATTTGAGGTAGGGTGCAAGCTCCGTCAACGGTATGGCTGGTGCCCGTTGCACCGACTTGTGCCCGCCTTCCGCGCCCCGCAGTCGCTGATGACGCTTCCCAGCTGCAATTTGTCCGACGCACAGTTCTTAAGAAACGCTGCGCTGCCGATACGGCGCAAATGCAGTTCCCGAGGCGGCGGAGCGGGATACTCAGCTCAGAGAGGTTTTTTTGCCAATCGTGTGGGCGTATATGTTTGTCCTGGAGTCGTATACGTTCGCGCGAGGTGACCCGCTTGAACGTCCTATTACCGCCTTGGTCCTGAAGGCTCTGTCCTAGGGCTTGTAGCCGCACCTGACGCAGGCTCAATGATGCGAAAGACGAAATCAGAACGGTACTTGGCCACATCCGCTGACGGAGGTGTAGCTTGGTGTCAGAGAGATATACGTCTGGTGTGCACAGCTGGACCAACTAGGTGAACGCGGGCTCGGCCTCCAGCATCGGCGTGTCGATCCGTATCTTCTAAACGATGTTGGTGATCGACGCGTGATCGGTGTTTCGGCCTTTATTTCCGAAAGCGTGGATTCTTGCCATTCAGCGAATATCGCCAAACCTGAGCTGCGGATACGGCAAAACTACCTAATGAACGCGGAAATGAATACCGGTTTGCAGCATACCAACTAATGCGGTGTCGAATAGTAATAAATTCCTAACACTTCATGGTATCCCTACACGGCAAAAAGGTTTCGCTGCAGTAGCGATAGTCAACGCAGAAAAAATTCAGGCGAAAATATGAATCTTGTAGAGCTATTGCAGAATCAAGCTAGCGAACGTCCTGAAAACACTGCTTATGTTTATCTGGCTGACGGTGAGACCGCAACGGAACGATTAACCTTCGGCGAACTCGACCGCCGCGCGCGCTGTGTCGCAGCGAGCTTACAGCGTGAGGGCGGAAGCGGCGAACGAGTGTTGTTGCTGTATCCCGCCGGCATCGATTTTATCGTGGCTTTCATGGGTTGTCTGTATGCTGGCGCAGTAGCCGTTATGACCTATCCGCCGCGTAGCAACCACCACCTCGACCGCCTGTACAAAGTCGCCGTCGACGCTCAGGCTATGCTAGCACTCACCACGGCAAACCGTCAGGAAACTGTTGGAGCTTGGTGCTTGGATAATGTCGAACTGGCAGGGTTACGCTGTCTAGCAACAGAAGATTTGTTAGCCACTTCCGCAGAACACTGGCAAGTTCCTGCCATTAACACCGAAACCCTCGCTTTTCTTCAGTACACCTCGGGGTCCACGGGCATGCCCAAGGGCGTTATGGTTGCCTATGACAGTTTATTGCACAATCTGCACGACCTCGACCGGGGGTGGGAACACCAACCCGACAGCGTCATGGTCACCTGGCTGCCTCACTATCACGATATGGGGTTGATCTATGGTCTCCTCATGCCTCTATATAAAGGCTTTCCTTGTTACTTTATGGCACCGACGGCGTTTCTCTCCAAACCGGTGCGCTGGCTGCAAGCGTTGTCTCGCTACCGTGGGACCCACAGCGCGGCACCTAATTTTGCCTATGAGCTCTGCATTGGGCGTACCACTGCGTGCACGCCAGGGAGATGGCCGACGACGAGCGTGCGCGGTACTGGCCGACGATCACCTCGACGCACCCCAACTACGCCGCCTACCAGCGCAAGACGGACCGGGTGATCCCCCTGGTGGTGCTCGAGCCGGTGGCTGACGGGTGACCGAGCCCACCGGCGTCCTCGTGGTGGACGCCGCGAACGTCGTCGGCCCCGCCCGGACGGCTGGTGGCGCGACCGCGTGGGTGCGGCCGAACGGCTGCTCGCCGGTCTGGTGGCCGCTCGCGGTCGGGTCGACGTGCCCGAGCTGACCGAGCGCCGTGTGGTGGTGGTGCTCGAGGGGCGCTCCAACTCGGCAGCGCCCCAGGGAGCGCCGGGCTCGAGATCGTGCGTGCGCCGCACGACGGCGACGGTGCGATCGTCGAGGTGGTCGAGGCGTGCGTCGACGACGACGTGCTCGTGGTCACGTCCGACCGTGAGCTGCAGGTGCGCGTGCAGGAGCGCGGCGCTTCCTTCCGGGGTGCGGGTTGGCTGCGCGGCGTCATCGACTCCGCGCAGCCCTGAACCGCGCACTGCCCCCCGACGAGTGAGCGGTCAGACTGTGCGGAACCCTGCGACGACGGCCTTGAGGTCGCTCGACATCCGGGCGATCGAGGTCACGGCGTCCTGGGTCTCCACGATGCCGCGCGTGGTGTCCTGAGAGGCCTCTGCGACGCCGGCGATGTTGGTGGCGATCTCGCCGGAGCCCGTGGCAGCCTCGGCGACCGAGCGGGTCATTTCGTTGGTCGTGGCGGTCTGCTCCTCCACGGCCGAGGCGATGGTCTCCTGGTACCCGTTGATCCGGTCGATGATCTCGGAGATCTGGCCGATCGCGGCGACGGCACCGGTGGTGTCGCCCTGGATCGCCTCGACGCGTCGTGCGATGTCCTCGGT
>CAVXNM010000071.1:0-8789 GCA_963763115.1 uncultured Gammaproteobacteria bacterium | reverse complement strand
CGGTGGGCAAAAAAAGCGAGGGGTTTGCCATGATTGTATAATGCGAACACTCCCTGTCCATGACCAGCCACATATTCCTGGATCATAAACGGATGTGCGAGGAATGCAGGATCGGTATTAATGATAGTGTTCAGTGCTGACTGATCTGCAGGAAACTTTACGGCAGACCGTTGCCATTGATCCTGCAACCGTAACCATGATCTGCCGGGTTTGAGTACCGCAGGAAATGATAGAGTGTCCCTGAAATCAGAAATAGTCGCCGGGTCATCGATATACAAGGTGCGCGGGACGGGTATACCCAGCGATTCAGCTGTGCGCATCAGTGTGCATTTGTTCGCCAAGGCATCAACCCGGCTTATTTCAGGGAAGGGGATTACAGTACCGGGAAAGGCCTCCTTGTGGGTGAGTAACAAGGTGGTTGTCAATTCGGTCATGGGCAGCAGAACGTCGATGCGCTGCTCTTTAACCAGTTGGGCGAGTGCCTCAACAAACCTGTCCGGGTGTAACCGAGGGGATGGATATGAAAAGAACTGTTTGGAATGCCGGGAACAAGCGGCCAGTGCATCCGGTGTTTCCTCGGCAGTAAAGACGGGTATGCCTTTTTTGCCTAGCGAACGTGTGACAGCCAGTGCACTGCGTTGACCGGCATCTAGAACAAGCGTTCGTTTCATGTAAGATTGGGTTTGAATGGAAGAATGGCTTGCGCCAGGACATCGTTCCTAGTCTTTTGAATTATATCGGTTCCCCGGTTACTGCTGCAGCAAGAATTCAGGGATCGCAAGGGTAACAAGAAGATTTTTATGTTACGCAATATATTACCCGCGCCTATCAATAGCTGGCTCAAGGAGAATTATGGGTCATCGCGGGGGTTCGTCCAAAACTGGTGGGGCTACTTCCACTATCTCCTTGGAGGATATCGGGCATATCGAAGGGTTGACTGGGAGTCGGTGGAACGACTGGTGTTTGTATGCACGGGAAATATCTGCAGGAGCGCCTACGCTGAGGCACTGGCAAAGTCGCTGGGTGTTAATGCAGTGTCTTGTGGTTTGAATACGAAGAATGGCTTGCCCGCTGATGAAAGCGCAATTCAGGCAGCGATAGTAAGGGGTATTGACCTGACTAAACACAGGACAGCGCGGATAGAGACGCTGGATCTTAGAAAGAATGACCTGTTCGTGGCAATGGAACCATGGCAGGCAGAACAACTGAGTATGATTTATAGCAACCAATATGGATGTACACTGCTTGGATTGTGGGGGCGGCCCGTAAAGCCGCATATATATGATCCCTACGGCAAATCCGATGCCTATTTCAATGGTTGTTTCAATTACATAGACATGTTCTTACATGAAATTCTCAACAAGATCAAAACAAACAGAAGTTGATATAACGGACTACTATGCGATCAAACCCAAAGCGATCTGGAGGGGTTTGAAGCAGGAAAACCCGGCATTCTGGTGGTTGTGTATCTATCTGTTCCTAGAATATATCCGACCCGCATCGCTCTATCCAGTAATCGATATACTCCCTTGGACGCAGATTGCGTTACTCATGGTGTGTATTACTGCCTTTTCTGATAAAACTATAAAATGGGTACGTAGTACAGGTAATTTTCTGATTATTTTGTTTTTTGTCATAGTTCTAATATCAAGCGTATTTGCGTTCCAGCCCATCTCTTCATGGGTGGCAATTGTTATCCCTATCAACTGGGTGATTCTCTATTTTTTAATTATTACGGTCGTCAATACAGAAAAAAGATTCTTTGTATTTGTTCTGTTGTTTCTGCTGTTGAATTTCAAAATGTCTCAGTTTGGTTTCTTTACTTTCGTGCGCCGCGGTTTTTCATATACAGGTTGGGGTGTATCCGGTTCACCCGGATGGTGGAGGGATTCTGGTGATTTTGGTATTGCCATGACGGTATTTTTTCCTTTGGCAATTGCTTTTGCTCTTGCCCTGAAAGATTACTGGGGGCGTTACAAGAGATGGTTCTTTTATTTTCTGCCAATTACGGGAATGGTTACCATTGTTGCAACAAGTTCTCGAGGTGCCCAGCTAGGGATGGTGGCTATAGGTGTCTGGTTCCTTTTGAAGAGCCGCAAGGGATTAAAAGCAATGATTGGCATTATCATAGCCGGCTTGGCTATATATGCCATTTTACCGGAGGGAATGTTCGAGGAATATCATAGGGCAGGTCAAGATCCTACATCAATTGACAGATTGGCGCACTGGGAGTTTGGTATGGATGTCGTGCGAGACAAACCTATATTGGGTGTTGGTTACCACAACTGGCTAGACTATTGTAATTTCATGAATCCCAATGGGCTTGGGTGGGGGATGAGACCTGTATGCCGGTTGCCGCACAATACCTATATAGAAACTGCTGCAGAATTAGGTATACCTGGTTTGTTTGTTTACGTGTGGATAGCATTGTTCATGTTTAGATTAAATGCCTGTACTCGAATCAATGCCAAAAAGAGTCAAAATACGTTAGTCCAGTATCTGGCACATGGGTTGGATGGGGGATTGGTTGGATATTTGGTTTCAACGTTCTTCTTTTCAGAGCTATTCTTTCCAGATTTTTGGGTGCAATTCGCGATGATAGTAGCACTGCATGAGTCATCAAAGAAACTAATTTCGGGACAGCAGTGATTCAAAACAATGCTTGCTGTCCTACCTTGAATTACTTAATACCATTTGGTGGCTTTGGAGGCGAAACTATTTCTACATCTCCTACGCCTATATATGGATTACCCTTAGAGTCAGTATTACTTGGACGCTCATTTGTTACAACTACATCATCAACCCATATACTCTGGTCCTGTGGCGAACCGGCCTGGTTACTCGCATTTGAGTAATGTCCAAACATGTTTATAATACCAATATATCCCCCAGAGTCCTGAGCGGTTGCGTTTTTCTTATCTTCAAACCAGAGTATCCCATTTCTCCAACATCTAAAAATTCCCTGCCCGGCGAGGCCGACCTTGACATATACCTCAACAGCCTCCCAACCTAGATACGTACCGTCAGATTTGTATCCCAATCTTGGGCTGCTGTTTACTACAGGAGAACCGACGGGAATACCGAGGACGGCGTAAAAGTTGTCAACACCCGTAGCCCAGTTCTCTAACAAAACACCATTCGTCTTGCTATACGCATTGATATAAAGTTTACCTGTTCCATCTCCCTTATACGTCCACAGACGCATAAACTTATTGCCCGGCCGGTCTGGTGACCATTGATAATTAGCGGGAACTTTTACCCATGTCCGAAACCAAATTTCATCGCCTACTTGTACGCGCGCAGGCAGGGGCTGTTCTAAAGTCCATCTGCTGGTTTCACCATGACTACCCTTGGGCAAACGACATCTGAATGATTTGTTCCCGCTAAGTTTCTCACTATTGTCGAATGTACAATCGGTCCCAGCATAAGAAAATCCTGCTGACCCATTTGCCCTCTGCCCAACAGTGCCGCCCTCGGCATCGAACTCAAGTACCCATGCATGGGCCTGTGTTGAAATGATCAAAGAAAACAAAATTGTAAAAATAGTGGGTTTCATAAAATTTTTCCATGTAAAGACCAAATGATTCCTGTGCCTTACTATATAATCCTCTGCTCCTGTCTCTCTTCAAATATTTTCGCAGAAGACACTTAAACCCATATTATTAATATTTGTACGGCTAGCCATAGTCCAACTCTTGCAACATAATCCTGTTGCCTAATTCGCTTCTTCGACACTGTGAGGGAGAGTCTGAACATTACTGAGCACTCGGGATCGCGAATTTGTGAACTCTATCTTAATAATTGTATGTCATGCATACAAGTTTACAGCTATTTGGCTATAGCCTGTCCGTGTTATGGGGACCGTGTCAAGAGTGTCGCAGGACGAGAACAGTTGCACGTTAATTCGAGGAGATTGGTGAGGACTATTTGACGAAAATTTGCGTGCATATGCGTCGTCGTGGCGCTTTCTCAACAGATTCATCATTACTCGTAAAACCCATAGTTTATCATAACTGAATGGTAACTACTCACCCCCGACATTAGTTTGGAACCCGCCCTTGCCTTCGACGGCCCGCAACAGCAAATTTTTACCAAGGGATGCTTGGCATCATAGATTACTGAAACTATACTGCTGATCCAATAGATCAAAACGGATCAACAGTCATGCGCTGCTATTTTGGATCGAAGGCGACCTCCGGGTTATGCCAAGCCATCATCGCCCTGATGCCACCACACGCACCTATAATTGAAACTCACCTGGGGGGCGGTGCGATCATGAAGCGCAAACCGCCCGCGTTGAACAACATCGGAATCGACCTTGCCCCGCGGGCGCTGGCGGACTTCGAATGCGACTATCCGGTGCAACGGGTAGCAAACAGGAATCGCAAGATATACGCGGCACTTAACACCCACTGACGCACGGGCTGTTCTGTAAACACCTCATCCACTAGCAACGCGGCGCTCTCGGCCATGCGCCGCGCCCCACAGCTCGGACAAAAGCCGCGTTTTTTGCAGCTGAAGATGACCAGATGCTCGGCATGGCAGGCGTCGCAGCGGACCCGCAGGAAGCCGTGCTCAAGGCGACCGCACTTGAGAGGTGATCTCACCTCCTGCTCCACATACCCCGGCAATATCGTGCCCTGCGCCGCCAGGTGAGCTTTGAGGGCGGGATAGTATTCCTGGACAAGCTGATAAAGGAGGGTGCGCTCCGGGCGATGGCGCGTGTGTACCGCCGTGCCGACACCCGAACTCGCTTCCCTGCCAGGCCGGTAACGGCAATATGATCACATCCTGTGGGAAGGCCGGAACGGCCAGCTGTCGCTGTATTATTATGGCCGTCACAGCCTCAGTGACTGCAAACTCGCGGCGCTCACGGCAGTGCCAACTTTTACATCCGCCGCGCCGACGGCACAACCGCCGATGAGCGATTCTTCGGCCGTGTCCACGCGCCGCTGTTCGAGCAGATCATCGATCGCGTGCTCATGCCGCCACGACAGCGGCGCCGACGACCTCGACCGCCCAAGCAGCCCTGCCTGACGCCAACGGCGAATTATAGTATTTTCTAATAGATTGATTCATATAAGGAAAGTTTAATAAACAGTCAGGTACTTCAGCTTAGCCTTACGGGCCATGGCGTCAGCGGCGACTTCTGGACACCGAACACCCAAGGCCGGCCGCTGAGGAATACGTCAGGATCGACCATTTACCGCAACTGCGTGGTAAACATCTCCTTCCAACCTTGCCTAATGCAATGCCCCAATGGGCTGGTGAATACTCACTCGCCATGGAAACCGAATGTCGATCTTCTTTGGTCTCTCTCGTCCGTTGCCGACCGGCCGAACGACTACCCGTAAAAACATGGTCACGTTTCGGCTATGTTGACAGAGAACGACAATGGGTGAGCGGCTGCTCATATCTGTCCAGTTGGTTGCTGGTCGCAATAATTTGACAAGCGAGCGATTGGCTTCGGGGTGGGCGGAGGAGCAACTTGAGCGGAAGTGGTTGGCTCAATTTCCTGGCCTATGCAGGGGCATTTTCTTTGCTCTGGACTCTCTAAATGTCTTCCCGTAAACGCGCCGTAGCCGCGAGAACCGCCGTAACCGTGCGATCGCCCGCTGTATCAACGCTATACGCCACCAACGATCGAATGCGTCGACCCGACTTGCCTTTGGCCGCAACGTATCGCGAATGAACGCCGTGAGTTCGTCGTCGAAGTCAAAAATTTCCTCGGCAAGATCCAGGAGAAGTGGATCACGGAACAAGGCGCGGAAGCTATTGTCGTTGCGGAAAAGCTGCCACCGCTGATTGGTGGACATTCCCTGAGCGTTACCGTTCATACCGGTACCATCGAACGAGCTACCGCCCCCGTACCGGGATACATCCTGAAAACCCATATCAGTGAAGTGCAGCCCCAACTTCTGAGCGAGATCCCGCCGATATTCCTCCGAGACACACCACTTGTTGTAACTCACGCCAATTCGGTTGTGGGGTAGCCAATTGGTATAACCTAGAAACTCCCGTGCATACGTGATCCACAATTGCGAAACTGAGAGACCGCTTACATAAATACTTCTGTGCCCCCAGTCACCACCCCTACGGAACCGACTTGCAATTAAGTTAAAAGGGTCGCGCAGAATAATGACATCCACGCGCCTGTCGACCGAAATCTCACTGTAATGCGACCGCCTTGGATAGCTCGATGCGTCACCCAGAACAGCAAGGCTCATGTCCTCTAAACTATAGACCATCCAGTTGAGTCGTTCGGCATTGGGATCAGTCGCAGTGGCTCTCGCCGAATCATCGTATGGGGATTCGGGATCTACGTCGTTATAGTGCGTCACCGGAGGCTCAGCCTGCCGGATGATCCAGTTCAGAATTCCATGATTCCCAGTCCGCCTGAGTCCCACGATGCGCATCTCGTTTCGGATTTCTTTCACATTTAGCTGTTTTGTGTCATTCATTTCTACGGCCGCGCTGTGTAGGAGTCACGCCTCACCGCTTCTAAGTATGTCAGCTGAAAACGAAGCCGTCCAGGGTCAGCCTTGTCCAATATGAAACCTGATTAGACATGATGTTTTGACCTGCCCGACCTCAAGCAGCGTGGGTTAAGCTGGGGTTGGAAGCCTTTGGCTCAGAGCCACAATTGAGGAGGACAGGTCATGAAAGAGTTTAACGCAGAAGAAGTTCGGTTTGAAACGGCATCGGCAGTGGAGGCCATCAGGCGGGCACCGGTATTCGCCAGCTATCCGGCTTACATTGGACTGGATGTACACAAGGAGACGATTGCGGTGTCGATAGCCCGAGCCGGCCGTGATGCCCCGGAGAGCCGGGACGAGATTGCCAATCAGCCCAAGAAGATAGCCAAGCTGGTTGAGTGTTTAAACCGGGAGTTTGAGGGAGAGGTGCTGTTGTTCTGTTATGAGGCAGGCCCCTGTGGCTACGGGCTGCATCGTCAGCTGTTGGAATTGGGTCATGACTGTCAGGTGATCGCTCCCTCGTTGATTCCCAGGAAGCCGGGAGAACGCATCAAGACCGATCGACGGGATGCCTGCAAGCTGGCACGAACGCTACGCAATGGGGATCTGACGACGGTGTGGGTGCCGGATGAGGAGCAGGAGGCGATGCGCGATCTCACCCGAGCGCGAGATGACTTGAAGGCCCAGGAGCGCAAGGCACGCCAGCAACTCAACGCCTATGTGCTGCGTCAGGGTCACGCGTGGCCGTCGAACAAGACCCGCTGGACCGAGAGGCATTATCACTGGTTGGAATCGCTCACATTTTCCCATGACTGGCAGTACGTGGTGTTGCAGGAGTACCTCGATGCCGTGAAGGCGGCGAGCCAGCGGGTCGCCGACATTGGCGCACAGATGGAACGGGTGTTGCCCCAGTGGTCATTGGCTCCGGTGGTCGATTCACTGATCGCCCTGCGCGGCATCGACAGCTACCGCACGCTGTTGCAGGCGGGAAAGAACACCAAGCAGACCACCGTGGCCATCGCCCGGGAACTGGTGGGCTTTATCTGGGATATCGCCTGCCACGAGATGCCGAAGGTACAGCAGGCAGCGCGTTAAGCCAAGGCAGTGCAGAACCCGTTGTCGAATCCAGAGAAGGTAAAGGAGGTAACAGGCGCGTTGAGTCAGGACATGGTCGGGCCGGTGTGGAGAACCCTTGTTCGTGCTATACCGGCATCGGCCAACGGGATAATCCCCAACGGGCGTTCCCGGTCGATGAACCCTGCTATTAGAGAAAGGCCAGCTCCGCGACGCAAGTGAAGTCCGGTGGTAACCAACTCACGCATATCAGCATGATCCACTGTCGCATTCTGCCTGGCCGTGTCCTGACCCAACGCGCTTGGAGGGTGGCAACAAAAGAAAACAGGCGGTTTTAATGAAATACGAAGCAAGACTTGACAGGTCAAAACATATCAGCACGAATGTTCAGCCAACCGAAGCTATGCCTCGGTCCGCGGACCAGTTGTTGCGGCGGCACGCACCAGGCGTGGCAGGATGGCCTTCAAATCAAAGCGTCGGTTGAACCGATATTGACACTCGGCCAGGTAACGATGGGCGTATTTTCTGAAATTAAAGGCATGATAGGTCCCCGCCAGGGACGTCTTTACATTGCTCAGCACGGTGTTGATCCAGGTAAAACACGGCATGTCCGTACTGCGCCGGTCCGCACCGACCACTTCCGGCACGTGCACCGCGCCGGCCTGCTCAACGCCAGGGAAGCAGTTCAATCCATCGCTGACTACCCGGGTGGAGGTGCTCAGATAGCGCTTGGCCCAGTGACCGATTGCCTCTTTGGTAAAGCCGGAGACCGGATCGAAGCGGGCGACCTGGGGATGGCCTTCCGCACTCAATTGGACCGCCGCCACAAAGGGTACTTTGTTCTCCGAGCCACGCCCGGCCTTGCCCTGACGTTCCCCGCCGAGATAGGCATCATCCATGACCACCTCTCCCTGCAAGGTCCGTCCCGCTTCGCGTTCGGCCATCACCTGCATCAGTTTGTGCTTGACCCGCCAAGTGGTGGGGTAGCCCACGCCGAGCTGGCGCTTCAACTCCAGCGCCGCAATGCTGTTTTTCGACTGACTGATCAGAAACATCGCCTGAAACCAGGTGCGCAACGAGAGCTTCGAAGCCATGGAAGATCGTCCCCGAGCGCAGGCTCGTCTGGTGCCGGCAGGTGCGGCATTGCCAATAGCGGGTATTCTCAACATAAAAGTGGCTATGCTCGGCTCCGCCGCAGTGCGTACAATGAAAACCCTCGGGCCAGCGCGCCTGCTCCAG
>CAVXNM010000070.1:0-17567 GCA_963763115.1 uncultured Gammaproteobacteria bacterium | reverse complement strand
CCTTCAGTCGTGTCTCTGCAGACTGCAATATCTTTATCTGAGCTTTGAGGCTTTCCATGCAATCGACTAGCGAATTTATCAAGTGATGGTAGGTTACTGGGTCTTCGGCGACGCTCTTATAAAGCCTTTCTTTGTCATAAGCCAAGATTGTCAGGGCAATGCGTCTGTTCATAGAAATCTGGCTAACATTTTCTTGACTAATACGGTCAATCTCTAAAACCTCATCTTCAGTGATGGCGTGGTCGAGTTCTAATTTATGCATGTTCATCTCAGTCGCTCAAATGTGCGTATTACCGCATCGGCAAGCAGTCGGTATGACTGTAGGAAAAAAACCTAAACTGTTAATTTCCATTTAAAACTAATTCAACTGAGTCAGGTATTTGCACCGAATATCGACCCACGCACAGAACCCTGTCCTTTTATCACCACGGCAGGATTTCCGTAGTTCAGATCACCACCACAGCATCCACTCTGCCTCCTGGCTGATCCCCCCTCGTGCCCATCCCTTCTCGTGTCCGCCTGATCACCCGCTCGGCGGGTTTTCTTTTGCCCGAATCCGATCGCCATTAACTGCGGATTTTTTCCCATCTTATATGAATAGGCTGACTGGCCCATCCACTCCGCAACACCCCCATCAAGCAGCACCGTCTACCAATCCGTTCAACCCCTATATTGTGTATTCCAGACCAAAACCTGCGTCATCAGTACGTGTCATTCCTCGTCAACAGCGTCAGAACCCTCTATGAGTTGCAGCAGATCCTCGGCCACAATGATCCCATCGTGACACAACGTTACGCCCACCTCTCGACCAAGTCCTTGCAGGATGCGGCCGACAGCGCCGACGCCATCATCAACTCCGCATTGAAGAAGTCGGCGTAGCGCCTGGGTCCGAGTGTGGTGGGTGCGGTGGGGGCTGTGAGTGGAGCACGGATGTCCCTTCTCCGGCCCAGACTGCCCCCCGCTTGCCCCAATTCCACCCCGTCCATCAGTCCCGTCCAGGGGCGCCACGCCGCTGCGCCCGCGCCGCCTGGGACACAAGTTCGGATTCACCCGGTTCAGTTCCCGGGAAAAAGGCGTTCAGTATAGACTGCACCAAATGCATGGTCAGCGGTAGAAATAGAGGGTTATGGCATCGCCTGCCTATCCCTGCACGTCGGTCGTTGTCGGTCGTATGCTTATCCACAAATTCTGTGGATAAGTGCGTGGATAAAAATGTGCATTCTCGCGAATACGCGATGAATATTAGTAATTTATATTATGTTGACTATTAATTGGTCAGCCAGCTCACTCTTCACGAATTACAGAAACTTAGCTTTATTAACTTAGTCGTTTATTAGGCTTATCAGTGCTGCACCAAGTTTGATTTATGCAGGCATTAATATTGTGCATATCTTCCCCCGATCTCTACTGCTAATTGACGCTATCTCGACCCGGCGCTCTCACTTTACATGTCCACGGCTGTCGACTCAGGGTCGTTTCTCGGGAGTAAAGTCCGGGTTCTCCGGTACGCCCGCTTCCTGACGTTCGGCTCGATCCGCTTCAGCCAATTCGTTCCACTTCGACATAGCTGCTGGGGTGCCAATGTAGACAGCGAGAAAAGTCTTCATCAATTGCTCCTTCAGATTGTGTCAACAGGGAGTAGAGATCCCCCTGATCTCTCCTGTCCGGCCCGGAGTGGACACCCGCTCGCCCCGATCCCGGACCGGCCATCACTCCCGTCCAGGGGTGCCCCGCCCTGTCACCTGCACACGCAGGGAAGCACTTTCGGATTTACCCTGGGCTTACTCCTAGGCAAAGGACGTTCACCTCGATCTTGGCGATATTCGAAACCATAGCTTTATGTCTTGAATCGGAACTGAACTCGGAAGTCCATGCAGATAATATCCGACAGTGTCTAATGAGCTACACATATGTTGGACGCGAACGAACATTCGATTTATCTATGCTGTTTTAGATCCAACTTATCTTCGATGATGGGCGGGCGGGAGGAATCTAGGCATAGCAATGCCAAAACGATAATTCCTTTCTTTCTGATAGCTAGCACGCTGAGATATGTCACTGTACCGCCATGGCACGGATAGTGCTGTCAAGTCATTGGCTGGACATATGTTAGAGCGCAAATCAAAAAAGACCCTCATCAAACTCGAAGGAGATACGTCATGAGGAACATTCATGTCACCGATCTGCACGACGCCAGGAAGCCTGACGGCCATTCCATGACCAAAGTTCGCTGCGGGTGGATTGGCGCCGTCCTCTCTGCGATGTCCAGTCATTCGGCTACCGGCGGCGGTAGTAGCACTCCAGGTGTCGACGGCGAATCGACGGACGATCGCCACAAAAACTGGATTGAAGTGCTGTCATTACAAATACGGACACGACTGATGTTCCGCTCTAGCGCACCGCGAGCCCCGGCTACTTCATCACTTGAGCAGGCAATATCCAGAGCCCATGCGGACACGATCAAGAGTCTTATCGCACACGGTGTAGATATCAATGCCAGAAATGTCCGCGGCCATGCGCCTATACATCTGGCGACAGCCAAGGGCAACAGCGATGTTGTGCAACTCTTGATCGAGAATGGAGTCGACGTGAATGTAGTCGGAACCGACTCAGGCTGCACATCCTTGCACTATGCAGCCAGTCTTGGCTATGTCGATTTATGTGAATTGCTCGTTCGTTATGGTGCGGACACCGATGCTCAGACCGTCAAACTGGAAACCCCTTTGCATCTGGCCATTGCCAACGGACACCGCGAAGTGGTGGCAATACTGCTGAAATATAGTGCAAGACTGGATATCAGGGACAAGAACGGCATGACGCCGCTGCAGCAGGCGGAAAATATCAAGAACTGTGAGATTGTCACTCTGATCAAGCAGCACCTCACTGAGGTATGGCCATACCTGCTGAAATCGCGTTGCTGATTTGCAGTCGTCCGGAAGTATCTTCTACGGGTAAGCGGCAGCCCCAGACACAGCATGGTGTGTTGGCTGACTTACCCTTGAATAGTGGATGCAGCAGGATGGAGGTGAGCTAGCGCGATCTGACACGCTTACCATCCTGTCGAGCATAGAATAACGTCGTGTTGGGGGTCAGATTTTCAGCATGTCATGACTCAGGAAACCTGAAAAACTGGAAATCTGGCGGCCGTATCGGACCCGATGCCGGGCAACCCAGGTTTTCAGAATTCCAGTTTTCCACCCGCTGGCCCCTGGAAATCTGCAAAACTGAAAACCTGACATCTTCACTGGGCTCGGCATTCCCACTCGAAAGGATTTCAGGTTTTTACCCCTGCCGTCCCATTATCTAGCCTGTTTGGCTACTCTGAATAGTAGTCGTTCAGACTACTGACGGATTGAAGATATTTTCATGCCCTGTGATTTTTTGATCTAGATCTAATTACTGTCGAGTAATACGAACGAAACAATATGACGTTGACCATCCTCAAGACGCAGCCTATTTTCGCTTCATATAGTGATAATGAAAAGATATGTCCATTTATTTTTTATAGATAGCAAATTTAAATGACAAGCATTGCGCTTCTGGTAGTGTCTTTAATTGTCTAAACAATGTGATCGGCGTGTTAGGGCACTCGTCAATCAGGCAGGATGATCAGATAAGAAAACACTAATAGTCCGGAATAGACCCTTGCCGTGTCAAAACACACGCAGATTCACTTTATGTCCAAGAAAAAGTGCCTGATTTCTTACTGGATGCACTTGGCTGATTGCGCTCCGAGGCCAAGTCCGACAGGCTCCTAGCAGACGTTACGAACCCACCGACCGAACACGGTATCGGCGATTTTGTGCAGGCGATTTGTTCGCATCTCCAGGTCAGCCGTTATCGCGGATGCACTTTGTACACAATCCGAGACATTTTCTATGTCGCTGCTGTAGCGCTGTGTCAACCCCTCGATGGATTCGGGTGTGATCTCCAGGTGAAACTGCATGGCTAGGATATTGCCGATCGCGAAAGCCTGGTGCTCGGCGCAGCGGCTTCGCAGCAGCGCGACAGCACCGGGCGGTATGGAAAAGGTATGCGCATGCCACTGAAACACCTCGAATCGCGAGGGCAGGTCCGCGAACCATCCTGTTGCGGATGATTTCACCAGCTGCTCCACTGGATGCCAGCCGACTTCCAGCGTTGCACCGGGCGTGACGGAGCCCCCGAGAGCCTTGCTGATCAGCTGCGCACCAAGACAAATGCCCAGCATGGGGATCCCTCGTTCTGCCGCTTCGCAAATAAGCTTCATCTCCTGCTGCATCCACCCGGCAGGCTCATTGACATTGCCCGGTCCACCCATGAAAGCGAGGCCGGCCACTCCATTGAGATCCCGAGGTGCATTAACCCCTTCATCGAGACAGACCAACTCATAGGGACAACCGAGTTTTTCCATGAGGGTCCCTAGGTACCCGGGAGGCTCACAGGCGACATGGCGAAAGATCCGAACAGGTTTCATGGTGATCAAAAAGGATAGCGCACCTCGGCCGAGGGTCCAACTGCAGGTTTGACAGCTGTCAAATCAGTATATCCCCCTGATCCCCCATGTCGGGACCAAGCCCGGAAATATCGACAGCAACAGGACGGTCTGGCCAGGGACACGGGCGGCATGGCGTCGTCTGCCGTCCGGGAATCAATAGGTAATCAACAGCGGTTGATAAGCAAATATGGCGCTCAGATGATGCAGGACAGCATGCTGGCCCTTCTCAGCCCAGAGTATATTGATATCCTGCTGCACTTTCATATAAAGCTGCTCCAGGTCCTGCTCGTCGCTATGTTTGGCGGCGATTTCACCCACCAGGTCCAGCCACATCCGGCTTGCTCCCATGGCGAGCGCCGGCCAGGTCTGCTACACGGACAGTGGCCAATGCCGGTCACTGGTGTCATCGATGCGGGGTCGTGTAATTCTGGAGGTATCTTCGAAACTGACCCTGATCACCTTGCCCTCCTGTCTGAGCCTGTGCAGTACGGGACTCTTTTGCAGGTCGGCAAGATGCGCTGTGCGCAGGCGTCGGGGCTGTAGAAGATGAAGCTGAACACGTGACCGTATTCATCGTTGCCGGCGCGCCGGTGAACGCGCCAGATCTGGATATCCTTGAAATGCCGGTCATACACCGGGGCAACAATCTCACCGCCCAGCAGGATTGCCGCGCCTTCATTCCCGTGCCGGCACGGGGAAGCCCACAGGCGATCCAAGTCTCACCGGTCGGCTGGCATGCTGGCCGGGTGGCTCAGCTTTCTTCGGTCAGGTAAGTAAATGCCAAATGACCGGAATCACCCTAAACGGTCATGCGGCGTCACAGGGTCCATGTCTGAGATGTACTTAAAGTTGCCGTTTAGTGGTCTTCTACGGATCGGCAGCCATCTACCCGTTGCAGTCCTTCACGTTGTAGCCGGCACTACTGGAAAGCTGCTGGAACCAGACATTAAGATCCTGCGTGTCTGTCAAATACTCAAGCTACTTCCATAATCAAATCCGGTAAAAGTACTGTCAACACTTGTGAAATCTGATATTTTGGCCGCGGCATGAAGATTTGTGGCTTAATTCTGATCACGCATATTATGTATGTTAACTCGATTCCTGATGTACAGATCTTTTTGTACGTTTAATACATGTTGGACGGTATGACACAGAATGATCCTGAACCGGTAAACAATTCACGCAATCCTGGAGCAAACACGAATGAAAAAGCTGAAGCGCATATCATTTGTCGGCGTACTGTGCAGTGTCATCGCGGTGTCAATGTTGACCGGCTGCGACAAGCAGGGCGACGCCATTACGGCGGTCGAACAGTCCGAGGAGAAGGAGGGTATTAATGCACCGAGTATCGCCGAAACGAAGGCCATCGCAGAGGAAGGCTTCATCTATGGCCTGCCCATTGTGATGAACTACGCAGTGATGTATGAGTATGCCATCGACCGCAACTCCGGTCAGTTCAAGGCGCCGTTCAACCAGATCAAGAACGAGCCGCGCGTGTTCACCTACAAGGACACGGCGATCGTCACGCCTAACAGTGACACGCCGTATTCCTTTGTGTGGATGGACCTGCGCGCCGAGCCCATCGTCCTCTCCGTGCCTGCGATCGACAAAGACCGCTATTACTCGGTAATGCTCTGCGATGGCAATACGTACAACTATGGCTACATCGGTACCCGCGCTACCGGCACCGAGTCGGGGGATTACATGGTCGTTGGACCGGATTGGCAGGGCGAGAAGCCGGCCGGGATCAAGAAGGTGTTCCGCTCCAGCACGCAGTTCTCGCTGGCGGGTTACCGCACCCAGCTGTTCAACCCGGAAGACATGCCGAACGTGGTGAAAATCCAGGCCGGCTACAAAGTGCAGCCGCTCTCGTCCTATCTGAATCAACCCGCACCGCCCGCCCCTCCCGCAATTGACTTTCCTAAGATTGACAAGGTTTTGGTAAAGTACAATTTCTTCGAGTTCCTCGACTTCGCCCTGCAGTTCGCTCCACCGGCTGAGAACGAAAAGGAAATCCGCGCCAAGCTGGCCCGGATCGGTGTCGGGGCAGGCAAGACCTTCTCATTCAAGGATCTCTCGCTCGAGCACAAGGCGGAAGTGGGTCTGGGTATGAACGATGGCGAGAATAAAATCGCCAAGTCAGTCGCCAGTGTCGGCAAGGACATCAATGGCTGGCGGGTTGGCTCGCTGCCCGGTGACATGGCCCACTACAACGGTAACTGGCTGCTGCGCGCCACCGCCGCCAAGGCTGGTATCTACGGCAACGATGCCGTGGAAGCGATGTACCCGCTAACCCGCAACGACGTTAATGGCCAGCCGCTCGACGGCAGCAAGTCCAACTACACACTGACGTTCGCCGCGGGTGAGTTTCCGCCGGTGAACTCGTTCTGGTCGGTGACCATGTACGACGGCAAAAGCCAGCTACTGATCAATAATCCAATCAATCGCTACCTCATCAACTCGCCGATGCTGCCGGACATGCAGAAGAACGAAGACGGGTCGCTGACGATCTACATCCAGAAGGATTCACCCGGGAAGGACAAGGAATCCAACTGGTTGCCGGCACCAGACGATCTGATCTATCTTGTGATGCGCCTCTATTGGCCGAGGACCGAAGCGCCTTCAATCCTCCCCGCTGGAGAAGGCAGCTGGAGCCCCCCAGGCATCGTGCCAGTGCAGTGAGATGCCTGTCTGGCCGGTTACCGAAGTGCGATTGCAAAACGGGAACGTCCGGTTTTTCTGTTATGGGTTGTAAGATACCTGCCCCCATCCGCATGCCTGTCAGGCTACACGGGAACTCAACGGGCAGGCGTTTGACAAGCCTCAAGGGAGGAAACCGTGTAAAGAACTTGAACAGAATATGCAGGGGCGGCGATAGGCCAGACGGCAAGGCAGACCGCACTGATTGTTCTGAGGGAAGGCGGTGAATGTAGCTACTTGCACGAACGACGGTCCCGTTATGACCAATAGCCAATGGTTGATGTCAGACTCGCTAACCAAGTAAGTAGAAATACTTATTCAGGACAGATTAACTTGGTTCGCATAAAGGTCCGATGTAGGTTCCAGTCTTTTCGATTCGATTCTAAGGGAATCAGTGGGTTATTATACCTATGATAACACCCTGACCTGGTCGCTGGCATGCACACTTACAAAAGCCATCCGCGACGCTGCACACGCATCTTGGGCATGGTCTTGCTATGCACGCCGCTTTGCCTGGTGCTGCTCTTGGTCTCCGCTTACGGTGACGGCGTCGGTGGAACGACAGCTGTTAACCCGCCGCTCGTGGCGCACAATTTCTGCGTCGCGACGCCTGCTGGCCAGACGTTGGCCATCCCGCTAGATGGCCACGTTACAGCTCCGAATGTCGGCGACACCTTCACATGCGAGCTCGGAAACACGGCACCAATCAAGGGAACCGTGATCGAACTAAATGGCACCTTTTACTACACGTCGTACACCGGTCTCCCGAGCAGCGATGGCAAAGCGCATGGCATGGACAAGTTCAGCATCCGATGCGTGGACAGCCGCGGACGGGCGAGCAATGAGGTCATAGTGACAGTCCTCAATGACGGCGCCGTGCGCATCATGCCGCTTGGCGACTCGATCACTCAAGGCGTGAACATCGGCCATGCGTGTCCCGGGACGATCGACAACAACTGCCCCAAGCCGCCGAGCAACCGGATTGGTTATCGCGGGAGTCTGTTCGACAGACTATCGTTGTTGAACCCGGGAGACCCAAGCTATTCAGTCAGAATGGTGGGTTCACTCACCAACGGCTCGACCGCGGGTTTGGCTTCACCCAATGACGAGCACGAGGGACATCCCGGCTGGTGCGCGGGCCCCAATGGAGCTAGCGCAGACTACTGCAAAACGAGAAGCATTGCCGACAACGTGTATAACTGGCTTAACATGAACCCGGCCGACATCATATTGCTACATGTCGGCACCAACTCGTTCACAACCAGCGCTGACGACGTGAAGAGGCTTCTCGACGAAATTGACCGGTGGGCCGCTGACAATTACCCAGTAACGGTCTTTCTTGCCGATATCCTGCAGGATGTGCAGGGGAAGCTTGATGTAACGACTTTCAACAGCAACGTTAGGACCATGGTCGAGAATCGACCTGCAAGCAGCCACGTCATCATGGTAAACCAGCAAACCGGTGCGGGCATTGACTATAGCTATGCAACCGACATGGGCGATGATTTCCATCCGCAAGCAAGCGGTTACAACAAGATGGCGGACAAATGGTTCGCGGATATGACAAACTCCGCCAACGTGGGACCGAACTTCACCGGGCTGCCACAGTGCCAGTAACCACGAATCGCATGAACAACAAACAAGGTGTCCGGTCCGACCTTCGCCTTGCGCGTGTCTATGAATATGACAATTAACTTGTCATCGTGCGCGGCAATCTGTCCGACCAACTCCCCGATAAGCGTCTTCAGCGCGTCGGGGTCATCGGGCAAGGCGGCGTTGAACATGGGCGCATGTGTACCGATCCACAGCCTCAATGCCAGTGCTATTTCAACGTACATATTAAGCCGCCGTGTATGGTTGCCAGGTGCGCTGTGGCAGGCGCCAATCGATGCTTTCGAGCAGCAACGATAACTGCGCCGGGGTGAGTGCCACCGCACCCCTCGGTGCGCTCGGCCAGATGAACCGCCCCCGCTCCAGACGTTTGGAGAACAGGCACATTCCCTGACCATCCCACCATAGCACTTTGAGCAGATCACCGCGCCGACCGCGAAAAACAAACAGGTGCCCGCTGAACGGATCGGCCGCGAGCTGCGTCTGCACCAGAGCGGCCAGCCCATCGAACCCGCGACGCAGGTCCGTCACCCCTGCCGCCAGCCATACCCGTGTCC
The DNA here is from genome assembly GCA_963763115.1 of uncultured Gammaproteobacteria bacterium. Classification (GTDB taxonomy): domain Bacteria; phylum Pseudomonadota; class Gammaproteobacteria; order UBA9214; family UBA9214; genus CAVQCA01. The sequence continues at coordinate 8,222 of CAVXNM010000070.1, read as the reverse complement.
CCGATGGCAGGCCAATCATCGGCGCAGACTCGACAACACCACTTGCAGTGTCGTGGTGTCGACAACACCGTGGATGCGGATCTCACCCGCAGCGAGCCGGATCTCGATGTTGCCTTCGCCAGTCGCTGTCGCTGCGACAGCACCCGGTACCGGCGGACCGACAACCACCGTCACCGGCACCAGCGAGGCCGGCAGGTGTGCTGGCAACGACGAGACAGGCGTGTCACTCTCCGCAGGCAAAAACTGCCGCCGCCACTTCAACAACTGGTTCGCGTTGATGCCGTGCTCTCGCGCGATACGCGCCACCGAATCGTAGCGGCGCCGGCGTGTGCTCACGCGCTGCCGGGTTGCGATCTGATGCCATAGGTGTCCGCCTATCGGTAAGTGGACACCTACATGGCGTCCCCAGCGGACATCCTCGCTGCTTAGGTACGCATTGGAAAGACCGTGATCACCGGACGCTTACTGAGCATCACTGTAACGCTACCTGGCGCAACATCCGCGATGATCTGAAACAGATAAAACTGGCGCAATTGTCGAGTCCAAACGGAGCCGTCTGGCAGGTCACCGAACTCCAGAAAAAAGCTGCCAATCGTTTGAAATCACTGAAAATAAAGAAACCCCCACCAATCCTTCAAGTCGGTTGAAAATCTAGATACACACCCATTTCCTTGGGCGGTCGCATCTCCTTGTATTTGCCTCTTAAATTGGACCTCTGTATCTAGCGGGTGTCAAAGTCGGGTCAGGCGTAGGATCGGGATCGGCCATAAAAAGACGAAAACGCTTTATCGGTTGAAGTCTTGAATGCAGCAAAACACGACATTCATCCCCATACCAAAACGGCCCCGGAGAGCCTTCTGTGAAATAGTCAAACTGCTTTCTTGTGACAGGATATTCCAACCAATCCCATCATGCCGGAGCCAAACAGCCACACTGCGGCCGGAACGGGTACGGCACTTATATTCACCGTACCATCAAGCAGCGTCGGGGAAAGCTGTGCAGTGGCGCTGAAAAATTTCGAGCTCTCCAGGATCGCCAGGCTTGAGTTGCCCTCGGCGTCCGATATCAGAGTCATCGTGGCAATAGTAAAAGTCCCCGTGGCCGGATTATTAACAAAGGTGTCAAAGACAATATTCGACCAGGTGTTACCAACGGCCGGCCCACCACCATCAGGCAGAAAGTCAAAAGCGGAGCTATTGACAGACACCGATTCAACCGTAAGCAAGGTACTGTCAAACCCAAGATCAATGGTACCACCGGATAGTTCTGTGAAATCGCTGCCGACAATGTCCACAGTAAACGTGTCGCCCACCATGACATCTTTGGGGTCCGGATTGAAGCTCACCGTGGAGGCCAAGACCACTCCACTGCTGCCAAAAATCAATGCAGCCACCCCCAGTGCGCGCAGCAACCTGGCAGTCGTTGTTTCAAGATCTCGTGTCCTATTCATCTATTCCTCCATAATCAGGAATTAAATATGCGTTATTGCTGAAATGTATGCTGCCATTAATCATGGCCAATCCCGGTTCGCTGCAGCCATTCCGGGAGCGGCAACAGATTTTCTTCTTTAGCAATCCCTAGAACGACCCGCAGCACGATGGTCCGGGTGGGGTGCGATGCAGGCCCTTGTAGATGTTCAGATCCAGTGTGTTGATCACCCCATCGCCGTTAAAGTCCGCATCGACATTGAAGTTGGCATCACCCACCGCGCTTCGATGCGCCAGCTTGTAGAGGTTCAGATCCAGCGTGTTGGCACTGCCATCGTTATTCAGATCTCCGTCACATAGGTTGCCGTACCCATCACCATCCGTGTCGAGCTGATCGGCATTGGCTATTCCGGTGCAATTGTCACAGGCATCACCAACCAGGTCACCGTCGGTATCCGTCTGCTCCGGATTGGGGGTTTCGGGACAGTTATCGGTGCTGTCCGGCAATCCGTCCTGGTCGGTGTCCTGGGTCAGCACGGGTGGACCCCAGCCAAGGACGGTTATGTTGTCAAAGAACACCTTGTCGTGATTACCCAGATTACTCGAGCTCTTGAAACGAAGCAGCGTATCCGCCGTGGCATAGGGGGTGATATCACAGTAGTAGCCGCGATGCATATTGTAGTCATCGCCATCGCCCTTGATGAGGTTCTGTCGATACCAGGTCATGCCGGCATCGGGTGACACGTCGATTGAGACATTATCGTCATTGTTATCCAGCCCCTCACGCCGCCAGTTGAACTGTAGCCAGGCGGCTTGCATGCCGTCCAGGTTGAGGCTGCGCAGGATGCCCTTGTTATTGTCCCTCACCCGGAGCTCATGCAGGTTGATCTGGATATCACCGGCCGTGGGCCCGTTAGTCTCGCCGATCTCGGTCCAGCATGAGTCCCAGGTGGTGTATTCCTGGGCGCAATAGTCCTGGCTGTCAAATTCGTCAAAAAAGTAGCGGCTGACCGGCCCAGTGAAGGGGTCAAATCCCCGCCAGGTTTCATTGGCCAGGAATATCTGCCCGGCCCGGCTGGGGTGAAAACAGTCCAGACGGGAGACATGATAAGGCCTCAGATTGGCCGACGCCTCGAAGATGCGGTCGCTGTAATACACGGCGACGCCGTTTCGGCCATTGTACTGGGCTGCCTTGGCGGACATGAGCTGGTTGAGCGCAAGGTTGAATTGTCGCGCCTCCGCCCGGTCAGCGGCGGTCGAACGGCTGCTCAAGACCTTGCCGCAGGGCCCCTCGTCCACGCCCTCCAGGTCAAGCCACGTATTGAACATTAGCTTCACCAGCTCGTCCTTGGCCTCCTCGATAGTACTGGTAAGCTGGCAGGCAGTGTGATCGAAGAAGTGATCACACACATCATTGGCCGCCCCGTCCTTGATCTTGTTGGCGTCCAGGTCCCAGGTTCCCTGGCAGGTTTCAAACCAGAAGTTGTGGTCGCGCCTGCGCATAAGTTCGCGCAGCTGCAGGACATCCAGCACGCCACTCCAGTAGATCCGCCCCCCGACGGGCAGGGTATCCGTGAGATAGGTCAGAGTCGCGTCGATCTGCCCCGGCAATGGTCACAAGATCATCAGTGTAATCATGGCCCCGTGGTGTGCAGACATTGTTTGCCCCCAGACCAATGAAGACGGCCTCGACCAGAGGATCGGTCATGATAGTCATGGCCTGGTCCAGGGCGTCCTTCCATTCCTCGCCACCGCCATATGCTGCAACAATGTGTGCCGTATCAAAGCCGAGCAGGCTGGCAATCGACCAGCTCTTGTCGGCTGCCACATAACTCCAGTCGGGACTTGAGGCACCAAGAGCCTGCTGCGCGCATTCATAGGCATCAACATTGCCGCACATTTCCGAGGCGTGGATACCCAGGGCCAGACTGTCGCCCATGATCCCGAGTTTGCCATCGGGAGAGAGTTTGGGTGGATAAGGCCCGATATCCGCCATTGCAAGGGGTGCCAGAAAGATCGACGCAAGACACAGGGTGCGAAGCAATGGTGAAATACGCCGCTTCATGATGTGGTTATGTCCTGTGAACCGATGAGGTTGATTACTTGAAGCATAGCCCACCATTTCCCTATGGCTACAAGGAAAAATAGACCGTTGGAAAAAGGAGATGCCCGCAGCGGCCGTGGAAAAGTCGTTATATCCTCCTGTTATGGAAAAAATGGGATACCTCGACCACGCGTGAATGTAGCAATTTCACTGGCCCTTCATAACAACTCGTCAGGGGCATTTATCAACGACATTAGACAGAGCGTCATACCAGGGGCCCGCCATTTTGTCATAGCCAGCGGGGGTCGGATGTAAATTATCCGCCAAATCATCCGGGTAGGTCAGGGCGTCATGCTCGTTAACAACGATAATGTCATCGCCATTTGCAATCCGGTTATTGGCCATGGCCAGGAGGTTGCTGTTGAAAACCGGCACATCCGGATTGAGGGGGTTCCAGTCGATAATGAGGGCCAGCACGACAGTGACATGATTGCCGTTGGCGCTGGCTTCCCAGGCATCAATCTCGTCGAGAATGACCTCGACATCGATATCGTTATTGACATCGAAGGCATTGGTACCGGCGTGCAGCAGGATGAAATCCGCGGGGTTTTTATCCAGCCAGGCACGTACACCGTCGGTCGGGTAACCGGTCCGCCCCCAGGCGATTTCAGAAGCTGTCCAGCCACCGTGCCCTTCGAGGTCGGGATCGAAATCCGGTACCCCGTAGCCAAGGCTCCATGAACCTACGAAATCGAAGCTGAAACCGTTGTTGACCAGCAGGTCATGAAGCGCCAGGCGGTAGCCAACCTCGGTCGCAGGATCCGGCCAAGGGTATCCCTCTGTGATGGAGTCGCCCAGCGGCATGATCGTTTGATCCACGATGACAGTCTGCGTGGCGCTGCCGATGCCACCATCGGGATCAGTGGCCTGGTAGTCAAACGTGTCTTTGCCTCTCTTGTCACCAGCCGCAGCGTCAGACTGGTACGTGAAGGCACCGGTTGTTTGATTGGTGATCGTCACTGTACCGCCCTTTGATGTGGTAATGGGGCCGATTCCACCCGAGCCATCAGCATTCAGGCTGTACATGAGTGACGCAGGTGTTTCTAGGTCAGTAGCGTTGAGGGTACCAGCCATAGTCTGGGCCTGTGGTGTGGTGCCGCAAGTCCCAGTCGCTATCGGCGCGTCATTGACCGGATTAATGGTGATTGTCACCGTTGCCACGTTGGAGCCCATCAGGCCATCGTTAGCCCGAAAGGTAAAACTGTCGCTGCCATTGGCGTCCGGATTCGGCGTGTAGGTGAAGGCGCCTGTAGCTGCATTGGTGATGGTTGCCGTTCCCTTGCTGCCGTTAGTGACGATACTGTAAGTCAGCGGCTGAGATTCTGCATCGATGGCTACTAGTGTCCCTGATCCTGCTGTGTCCTCGTTGGTAGTCAGGGTGCCGGCCTGCGCGATGGGTGCATCATCAATGGCCACGATGGAAACAGTTTCAGTTGCGATATTGGAGTCTGATGAACCGTCGTTGGCTTTGAAACGGAAAGTGTCGCTGCCATTGGCGTCCGGATTCGGCGTGTAGGTGAAGGCGCCTGTAGCTGCATTGGTGATGGTTGCCGTTCCCTTGCTGCCGTTAGTGACGATACTGTAAGTCAGGGGGTCATTTTCCGGGTCGCTGGCATTTAGAGTACCTTGCTTGGGTGTATCCTCGTCCGTCGCCAGTGCGCCAGAAATCGCTGTCGGCGCGGCTGAGGTACTACCGCCATTACCGCCACCGCCACCGCCACCGCCACCGCCACCGCCACATCCCGAGACAGCGGCCAATATGACGGCTATGAGTGCAGTGTGAGGAGTTCGGAGCGAAGCTATCAAGGCGGGGCTTCCTTCATTAGTAAAACCCAACCCGGCATAGCCGGAACCAAACTGTACCCAAAATTACGTGTTCTATACTCGTCAATGCATACACCCCGAATCCAGGGTACAACTGAAACGCTGTTTAGCGTTTGAAAGAAGTAACCCGACTTGATCGGGTACGGGAAGCAACAGAATTGCTGGCTACCCATGATGCGGTAACAGCGAAAACCCTCTCTCCAAATAATGCCAATCTTGGGGAAGGGGTTTTTTTTGCTTGAAATACCATTTCTTCGTCATTTTGTATAAGACTTCAGAGGTAAGGGCTAAATCATTGCGTTATTATTCCAAGTGATAACGAACAGCCAACAAGAGGGGCATTTTATTCGTTAACGGTTAGTTCTTTGTTAAATCCGCCAGTCCGGTCTTCTTGCTGAAGGAATTAGAGAGTGTGAGGATTATGTATATTTATTGTAAAGTAAAAAAGCAATTAGTGGAAATACGTATATAGCGAGCGTTTACCTATAGACCACTGAGTCGAAGTATCCGATCACAGATGGAATGGACACCGCCCTCCCTTAACCGGCATCTAGTGCAATGTAGCAAATAGAATGATTATTATCTGGGATGATGATAACCAAACGTCCTCCATGGTTCCCTTTTGCGACATTTCCTGGTCGAGGGATCTGCAGAGGCAGCCCAACTGGCACCGCCTCTGCGAGTGGCTTATAGTTCGACCTACTCAGATATCTGCAAGGCATCCTCCACCTCGATTCCGAGGTAACGCACGGTACTTTCCAGCTTGGTATGTCCAAGCAACAGTTGCACTGCCTGGAGATTCCCGGTTTTCTTGTAGATCAATGCAGCCTTGGTCCGCCGCAACGAATGGGTACCGTACTTATGCGGATCAAGGTCAATGCTTGCGACCCACCGATTGACGATCCGGGCATATTGACGAGTCGAGAGGTGCGCACAACCACGGACACGGCTCGGAAAGACATAATCCTCGTCCCGCAGACCGCGCTCTGCAATCCAGACCTGGGCAGTCTGTTGGGTCTGCTCAGTCAATTCAAACTGTACCGGCCGATGGGTTTTCTGCTGGATGATCACGGCCCGATCCTTGACCCGCCCAGCCACGCAGATGTCCCGGACGCGCAAGGCCAGCAGGTCACAACTGCGCAATTTGCTATCGATGGCCAGGTTGAAGCGCGCCAGGTTGCGTTTATGCCCCTGGAGCTACAGCCGGATGCGTATGGCCCAGACTTCCCTAGGCTTCAGCGGTGATTTCTGGCCGAGCAGCTTCCGGTCATGGCGTGTCGATGGGATGTGTATTTCGTCAGGAAGAAGGTAAAAAAATAAGGCATTCGGGCTCTCCTCCCCAAGCCCGTCATACCCGATTCACTGGAAGTCAGTGACGATATAGCCACCGATTAAAATACTAGCTAATGCTGAAGGACCGGAAACGATCTGTACTGCGACATAGGTTGCGCAAGCCGGCGATTTTTCGGGCGGAAGACCGGAGACGACCCGAATACATCGTTCGAGCGAGCTAGCTGAACGGCAGAAAAGCGGAAAAAAACCGTCATTCCATTTGGGTGCTCCATGGTAGCAACGAGTCTGCTGCCGGAATGCCGGTCGCCGACGGCCGACCTGTTTAGCTGACTCCATCGAACCCTTCACCCCATTCCAATGGCAATGACCCAAATGGGAGAGTCAGGAGGCCGGTTGACCTGATGCCCGGGGTCGCCGTGCCCCTGGGATGTGCAAAGGCGAACGGTTGGATAGTGAGTGCGCAATGGGACAAGATTTCGGGGTGGTGGCAGAGCGCAAGTCTCTTCGGTACCCGCACATGATCCGTTGACGGGTCAGGAAAAGCGCATTTGTTTTTCCTATACTCAGAGCATCCGCTGGTGCAAACGCGTTTTGCAGCCAACCCGCGAGGATTTCTCGCCCGCACGTAGAGGGTTCGATCTTCGACGAGGCCCAGCACGTGACGATCAGGATCTTCATACCTTGTCCACATTTCTCTGGATGAGTAGATTCCGCACCTCTGAAGATGGACGGTCTCAATCACCCTGCTGCGGGGGTAACCCGCGGCAAGATAGGAACGAATTTCATGCAACGTTACGGCAAATGTAGTCAGGGCGTACAGGCATCTTCCTGGCTCGTCAGCGCCCTCGGTCGGGTGGGAGGGCGGAGTGTGGTCGGCGTTTGCCTCGCGCTCGCAGCGGTCGCTTGCGGCCCAGCGGATGCAGCCGGTCTTGCTGTGCAGAACACCGAGCAGGCAGGTCTCACGGATCCATGCCGTCCCGCCGGATACGAATCCATCTTCGGAAATTACGCACCTGAGGGTACACAGCCTGCCGACGATTCGGGGGCCGTGACGCTGGTCGTGGTGTTAGCGCCCAAGGTGTCGGGCGAGATTCGCGGCGTCCGCTTTTATCGCACGACGCCGGGAGGCTTTCCTGCGAACGGTTTTCAGGTCGCTATCTGGACACTCGACGGTACACGCGCGGCGTACGGGTACGCCACGATCGGCCAGAATCCGTCGTCGGGGTGGATGACCGGTCCTCTCTACCAGCACGTTCGAGTCCAGGCCGGAGAGCAATACGTCGCGTCCTACTACGCGCCACAGGGAAGCTACGACTACCTGCACGACGGTCTCGCGCAGTGGGCTGACGCGCCCTATCTGGCAGTTCCTGCCTCCGGTGGACTCTACACCAACGGCTCGGGCGAGACGTTGCCGGCCTCCAGCTATCTCAGCAGCAACTACTTCGTGGACGTGAGCTTCATCCCGGACACGCCTGTTGCCGATCCGTGTCGGCCGGACTATTCCCAGACGATATTCGGCATCTGCCCTCCCGAGGATGCCTCGACGGCCGACGATCCTGCAAGAGCTGGATTCA